>NZ_JAASUI010000001.1:0-708599 GCF_014224155.1 Listeria cossartiae subsp. cossartiae
CGAACACGGTAGTTAAGCTTCTCCGCGCCAATGGTAGTTGGGGGCTTCCCCCTGCGAGAGTAGGTCGCTGCCGGGCAATTCGAAAAAGTCCTAATTATTTAGGGCTTTTTTTGTTTATAAAAAGATAAATAAATTGCTAATAGGTAGGGATATCTAGTATAATTAAAGTCAAAAATAGTCAAAGTCAGTGATTTGTAAAAAATAGAAAGGAGATTCCTTATAATGAAAAATATTTCTGATATTATAGAAGCTTATTTGAAGCAAGTCTTGGAGTCTAGTGAAGCAGTGGAAATTAAAAGAAGTGAAATTGCGGATAAGTTTGAATGTGTGCCTTCGCAAATTAACTATGTAATAAATACTAGGTTTACAATGGAACGAGGTTATATCGTTGAGAGTAAACGTGGTGGTGGCGGATATATTCGGATTATTAAAGTGAAGATGAATGATAAGCTTCAATTGTTAGAAGCAATTATATCAATGGTTCATGATAAAAAGGTCTCTCAATCATTTTCTGAGGATGTTATTTTGAGACTGCTTGAAGAGGAAGTTATAACGAAGAAAGAAGCGAGATTAATGGTTGCGGCATTAGACCGTGAAGTGTTAATTTTACCTTTACCAGATAGGGATATTTTGAGGAGTAGAATTTTAGAGGCGATGTTGGTTGCTTTGAAATATGATTAGGGTGTGATGACGATGATTTGTCAAAGATGTGGGGAAAATAAGGCTGTTATTGCTTTACAACAATTCAATGAGTCTGGGAAAGTGGAATCATTGTATTTATGTGAGGATTGTGCAGCTACGGAAGCACTTTCTTCGGAAAAAGATTTAGTTAAAGCGATGGATACTTTTAGTGAGGTTGCACTTGATTTTTTGACGTTATTGCAAAAAGAAGAAAATGCGCAGAAAAAGGTTGTTTGCGGGAATTGTCAGCTTAGTTTTGAAGAGTTCTTACAAACGAATCGAGTGGGATGTTCGGAATGTTATTCGGCTTTTGAGGAGCAGTTGGTGCCGATTATTGGGCGAGTTCAGAATGGTTACACAAAACATGTTGGTAAAGTACCGGCTGTGGTTGAGCGAGCTGAGGGTGTTCAAAATGAGATTAGTCGCTTGCAAGAGCAGTTAGGACAATTAGTTAAAAATGAGGAGTTTGAAGAGGCGGCGGTTGTTCGTGATCAAATTCGGGCTTTGAAAGCTGGGGGTGAGGATAAATGAATGTATTTGAACCTCGTCTTAGTTCTTGGTTAGAGAATGCTGGTGATGACGATGATGTTGTTCTGAGTTCACGGATTAGGCTTGCTAGGAACTTGAAGGATGAACATTTTCCGATTTATGAGCAGAAGGAAGAAATTGTTGATACTATTGCAGCCGTTTTTGATGATAATTTTACTTTATTTAAAATGAATCAGATTTCTTTATTGGAAAAGGCGCTTTTGGTGGAGAAGCATTTGGTTAGTCCATATATGATGAACAAGAGTGAATATGGTGCGGTTCTTTTAAATGAGGAAGAGAATGTTAGTATTATGTTGAATGAGGAAGATCATTTGCGGATACAGTGTATGACGCCGGGATTGCGGTTGTTTGATGCTTTAGAGGCTGCGCTGCAAATTGATGGTTATGTGGAAGAGAAGTTGACTTATGCTTTTGATAGGCAGTTTGGATATTTGACGAGTTGTGTGACGAATATTGGGACTGGGATGAGGGCTTCTGTGATGGTGCATTTGCCGGGGCTCGTGACAACGAAAAGGATTAAAAGTGTGATTGAAGCGATTAGGAGTCTAGGTTTTGTGGTAAGAGGTATATACGGGGAAGGTAGCATGCCTGCAAGTAATATTTTTCAGGTTTCGAATCAAGTGACTTTAGGTAAAACCGAAACGGAAATTGTGGAAGATTTAACGCAAGTCATGGAACAGATTATCATGCAAGAACGTGTTGCTAGAACTACTTTGAAGCAAAAATTTCATATTGCACTTGAGGATAGAGTTTTTAGGTCATATGGGTTATTGATGAATTGCCGAATTATTTCTATGAAGGAAGCGGCGGATGCTATATCGGATATACGACTTGGTGTAGAATTAGGGTTTTTCGAGCATATTTCTCGCCAAAAAATGAATGAATTGGTACTATTTTCGCAACCAGCTTTTTTGAGAAGAGAAGCAGGGCGCGATATGGATGAATTAGAAGAGAAAGTAATACGGGCCAAAGTGATTCGCGAGATTTTGGGCGATAAATGATGAGGCTTACGATAAGGAGGAAACAACAATGATGTTTGGACGTTTTACGCAAAGAGCTCAGAAAGTACTCGCGTTGTCACAAGAAGAGGCGATGCGTTTGAATCATAGTAATTTAGGAACAGAACATATTTTATTAGGTCTTGTAAGAGAAGGCGAAGGGATTGCGGCGAAAGCTCTTTATGAACTTGGGATTAGTTCGGAAAAAGTGCAGCAAGAAGTGGAAGGTTTAATTGGTCATGGTGAAAAAGCTGTGACAACGATTCAATATACACCTCGCGCGAAAAAAGTGATTGAACTTTCGATGGATGAGGCTCGTAAATTAGGGCATACTTACGTTGGGACAGAACATATTTTACTTGGGCTTATTCGTGAAGGCGAAGGAGTTGCGGCGCGCGTTTTAAGTAACCTTGGAATTAGTTTGAATAAAGCTCGTCAGCAAGTTTTACAGTTGCTTGGTGGCGGAGAGGCTACTGGTGCTGGGCGTCAAACAAATACGCAAGCAACGCCTACTTTAGATAGTTTGGCTCGCGATTTAACCGTTATTGCTCGGGAAGATAATTTGGATCCGGTTATTGGCCGTTCTAAAGAAATCCAACGTGTGATTGAGGTGCTTAGTCGCCGGACGAAAAATAACCCAGTTCTCATCGGGGAACCTGGTGTTGGTAAAACGGCGATTGCGGAGGGCTTAGCGCAACAAATTGTTCGTAATGAAGTGCCTGAGACTTTACGCGGGAAACGTGTGATGACGCTTGATATGGGGACTGTTGTAGCAGGAACAAAATATCGCGGTGAATTTGAAGACCGTTTGAAAAAAGTAATGGATGAAATTCGCCAAGCTGGGAATGTTATTCTATTTATTGATGAGTTGCATACTTTAATTGGCGCTGGTGGGGCGGAAGGTGCGATTGATGCATCGAATATCTTGAAGCCACCGCTAGCTCGTGGTGAGTTGCAATGTATTGGGGCAACGACGCTGGATGAATACCGTAAATACATTGAAAAAGATGCTGCACTAGAAAGACGTTTCCAACCGATTAAAGTGGATGAACCATCTGTTGAAGAGTCTGTTCAAATTTTGCATGGTTTGCGTGATCGTTATGAAGCGCATCATCGTGTCGCTATTACAGATGAGGCGCTTGAAGCAGCTGTGCGGTTATCTGATCGTTATATTTCAGACCGTTTCTTGCCAGATAAAGCGATTGATGTTATTGACGAGGCTGGTTCTAAAGTACGTTTGAAATCTTTTACAACACCAAAAAATGTAAAAGAAATGGAAAATAATTTATCTGATTTGAAAAAAGAAAAAGATGCGGCTGTTCAAGGACAAGAGTTTGAAAAAGCAGCGTCATTACGTGATAAAGAGCAAAAACTTAAAAAATCTTTAGAAGAAACAAAAGCGAATTGGCAAGAGAAACAAGGACTTGATCATAGTGAAGTAACGGAAGATATTGTCGCTGAAGTGGTTGCGAGTTGGACTGGGATTCCAGTTGCGAAACTTGCGGAAACTGAGACGAATAAACTTCTAAATATGGAAAAACTGTTACATGAGCGTGTTATTGGACAAGATGCAGCTGTTAAGGCCGTGTCGCTAGCTGTTCGCCGAGCTCGTGCAGGGCTTAAAGATCCGAAACGTCCGATTGGTTCCTTTATTTTCCTTGGACCTACTGGGGTTGGGAAAACAGAACTTGCACGTGCGCTTGCTGAGTCGATGTTTGGCGATGAGGATTCGATGATTCGGATTGATATGTCCGAGTATATGGAGAAATTCTCGACTGCTCGTTTAGTAGGGGCTCCTCCTGGTTATGTTGGATATGAAGAAGGTGGGCAACTGACTGAAAAAGTTCGTCAAAAACCTTATTCAGTAGTCCTTTTAGATGAAATTGAAAAGGCGCATCCGGATGTATTTAATATGTTGCTGCAAGTGCTAGATGATGGGCGTTTAACTGATTCTAAAGGGCGAGTAGTTGATTTTAGAAATACAGTTATCATTATGACTTCCAATATTGGGGCTCAAGAAATGAAACAAGATAAATCAATGGGCTTTAACGTGGTGGATCCGATTAAAGATCATAAAGCAATGGAACACCGCGTTTTACAAGACTTAAAACAAGCTTTCCGTCCAGAATTTATTAACCGGATTGACGAAACAATTGTATTCCACTCACTAAAAGAAAAAGAATTGAAACAAATTGTTACGCTATTAACTTCTCAATTAACGAAACGATTGGCTGAGCGCGATATTCATGTGAAATTAACAGAAGGCGCGAAAGCTAAAATTGCCAAAGACGGCTATGATCCAGAATACGGAGCGCGTCCTTTGAAACGAGCTATTCAAAAAGAAGTGGAAGATATGCTTTCTGAGGAATTGCTTCGTGGCAACATTAAAGTAGGCGATTACGTTGAAATTGGTGTGAAGGATGGAAAATTAGAAGTTAGAAAAAAAGCTGCTCCTAAAAAGAAACCGACTGCCAAAAAAGTAAAAGCAAAATAAGTGAAAAGCCTTCCTTAATCTAATTTTAAGGAAGGTTTTTTATGCAAAATGGAGGATTAGGGCTGAAAAAACGAATTTGGCGAAAAGGGTTAACGCGAACAGATGATCTGTGGTAAAATGAAGCATATGCATGGAGGGATGTGAAAAATGGCTAAAGCAAAAAGGACGACCAAATTTGTGTGTCAGGCATGTGGGTATGAATCGGCAAAATGGATGGGCAAATGTCCGAATTGTAATGAGTGGAATCAGATGGTGGAAGCTTTAGAACCATCGAAGAAATCGCGCTCAGCTTTTAATCATACAGGAGAGCCTTCGAAAGCGACTCCGATTACACAGATAGCAAGTGAAGTAGAAAAACGTGTTGAAACAAATATGCCAGAATTGAATCGCGTTTTAGGTGGCGGTGTAGTTCCGGGATCTATGGTACTCGTTGGAGGGGACCCTGGTATCGGGAAGTCAACCTTATTACTGCAAGTGTCAGCGCAACTTACGCTTACAAATAAAAAAGTATTATATATTTCTGGAGAAGAATCTATTAAGCAAACAAAATTACGGGCAGAACGATTGCAAGTTTCCGGGGATAATTTATATGTTTATGCCGAAACTAATTTAGAAGCTGTTCAGGAAACGATTGATTTTGTGAAGCCTGATTTTGTAGTTATCGACTCTATTCAAACGGTTTATCATCCGGATGTTACGAGTGCGGCGGGGAGCGTTTCGCAAGTTAGAGAATGTACAGCGGCATTGATGCGAATTGCTAAAATGCAAAATATTGCTATCTTTATTGTAGGACATGTAACTAAAGAAGGAGCGATTGCGGGACCGCGTTTGCTCGAACATATGGTAGATACTGTGCTTTATTTTGAAGGGGAGCGTCATCATGCTTACCGGATTTTGCGTGCAGTGAAAAACCGTTTTGGATCAACGAACGAAATGGGTATTTTTGAAATGCGGGATGTTGGACTTGTCGAAGTTGCTAATCCATCCGAAGTTTTCTTGGAAGAGCGTCTTGAAGGTGCATCAGGGTCAACGGTTGTAGCCTCAATGGAAGGGACGCGTCCGGTTCTGGTGGAAATTCAGGCGCTAGTTTCACCGACAATGTTTGGGAATGCTAAACGAATGGCGACTGGAATCGACTATAATAAAGTGTCGCTAATTATGGCTGTTTTAGAAAAACGAGTAGGCTTAATGTTACAAAATCAAGATGCTTATTTGAAAGCGGCTGGTGGCGTGAAATTGGATGAGCCAGCAGTGGACTTGGCAGTTGCGGTGAGTGTTGCATCAAGCTATCGTGACAAGCCAACGAAAAGCACGGACTGTTTTATTGGAGAACTCGGACTTACTGGTGAAATTCGACGTGTGGCAAGAATTGAGCAACGCGTGCAAGAAGCTGCAAAACTTGGCTTTAAACGAATTTTCATTCCTAAAAATAATGAGGGAACTTGGAAGATACCAAAAGATGTACAAGTTGTTGGGGTGGAAACAATCGGAGAGGCTTTGAAGAAAGCTTTACCGAACTGAAAATAAATACTTGCGGGATTCCGTGAGTACTATTTGCGGTATAGTCTTTTAATAGTGTAAAATAGTGCTATATGTATATTGGTAATAGCCCGATTATATATAAATGAAAAATGGGAAAGGAGGAAACTAAATGCTTACATGGGTAATTCGAGTGTGTTTTTTAATTCTTGGTGGGACAACGGGAGTCTTTTCACTGCCAACACTTTGGGTGAAACTTGGAATAGGACACATTTTGCTAATTAATAATCCTTATACTGATGCTCTGATTGGTGCACTTATATTTTATCTTATTACTTTTTGGGCGGTGAAATATGTAGAAGCCGCACTTAATTGGTTAGAGGAAAAGTTAGCTAAAATTGCTATTGCTACCCTTGTTTATGGGGGACTTGGTTTGTTTGTAGGTTTAGTCATTGCATTTTTTGCGAGCAATGCACTAAGTCAAACGAATATTCCGCTTTTAAATTCTGTAGTACCAGTTATTTTAACGTTAGTGCTGGGTTATTTAGGGTTCCGAATTGGAATTAGTCGTCGCAATGAATTTGGGAATTTTGTCAATAACAGAAATGCTAGGAAGAAAACACCGGAAGAAGAGCAAACGGAAGAAAAATCTAAGAAAACGTATAAAATTTTGGATACGAGTGTTATTATCGATGGTCGTATTGCAGATATTTTAACTACTGGATTTTTAGATGGAACGGTTGTCATTCCGCTATTTGTATTAGCTGAACTGCAGCATATTGCGGATTCGTCTGATACACTTAAACGAACAAGAGGTCGTCGTGGATTAGATATTTTGAATCGAATCCAAAAAGAGGACGCTATTCAAGTGGAAATGTATGAAGGTGATTTTGAAGACACGCCAGAAGTTGATAGCAAACTTGTAAAACTTGCTAAAGTAATGGGCGGGATTGTTGTCACTAATGATTATAATTTAAATAAAGTATGTGAATTCCAGAATGTACCAGTTTTAAATATTAATGATTTGGCTAACGCTGTGAAACCTGTTGTTTTACCGGGTGAAAAAATGACTGTTCTTATGGTGAAAGATGGCAAAGAGCATAATCAAGGCGTTGCGTATTTAGATGATGGAACGATGATTGTTGTAGAAGACGGTCGTAAATTTATTAATGAAACAATCCAAGTCGAAGTAACAAGTGTGCTTCAAACATCAGCAGGAAGAATGATTTTTGCTAAGCCATCCTGATTGGAAGGGAGAAATAAGCATGAATTATGAGTTGGTTTTTTTAGCGGCAGGTCAAGGAAAACGTATGAATGCCGAGAAAAATAAGATGTGGCTAGAACTAGTTGGCGAACCAATTTTTATTCATGCCTTGCGTCCTTTTTTAGCGGATAATCGTTGTTCCAAAGTGATTGTTGTGTGTCAAGAAGAGGAAAGAAAGTATGTAAAAAAATTAATGAGTCAGCTAAATGTTGCTGAACAGCGAGTTGTAATCGTGAAAGGTGGAAGCGAGCGCCAATATAGCGTAGCGGCAGGTCTTGAACGTTGTGGAACAGA
Source organism: Listeria cossartiae subsp. cossartiae (assembly GCF_014224155.1). Taxonomy (GTDB): domain Bacteria; phylum Bacillota; class Bacilli; order Lactobacillales; family Listeriaceae; genus Listeria; species Listeria cossartiae. The sequence goes on from NZ_JAASUI010000001.1 coordinate 7,760, forward strand.
GAGTGTCGTGCTGGTGCATGATGGGGCTAGGCCATTTGTTACGGTTGATATTATTGATCGATTGCTGGTCGGTGTGAAGCAAAACAAAGCTGCAATTTGTGCGGTGAAAGTGAAAGATACGGTGAAGCGAGTTGTGAATGATGTTGTTCAAGAAACAGTTGATCGTGAAAATCTTTGGCAAATTCAAACACCGCAAGCCTTTGAACTGCATATTTTACAAAAGGCGCATCAGCTTGCACGAAAAGAACAATTTCTAGGGACGGATGAAGCTAGTTTGGTGGAGCGAATTCCGTGTCCGGTTGCTATTGTCCAAGGAAGCTATTATAATATTAAGCTGACAACTCCTGAGGATATGCCACTTGCGAAGGCGATTTTGGGAGAACTTGGAGGGAAAGCAAATGATTAGAATTGGTCAAGGTTATGATGTACATAAACTTGCCTATAACCGAGAGCTGATTATCGGCGGGATTAAAATTCCTTATGAAAAAGGTTTGCTGGGCCACAGCGATGCAGATGTGCTACTTCATGCTATAACTGATGCTATTATCGGGGCGATTGGGGCAGGAGACATTGGCCATTTTTTCCCAGACACAGATATGGCTTTTAAAGATGCGGACTCAGCGGAGTTACTTACTGAAATTTGGCGGAAGGTAGAGGCGGATGGTTTTCATCTTGGGAATTTAGACGCTACTATCATTGCTGAAAAGCCTAAAATGGCGCCGCATGTAGAGTTAATGAAGCAGAGAATTGCGGAGTTGCTACATGCGAATCCGACTCAAGTGAATGTAAAAGCAACGACAACAGAGAAATTAGGATTTACTGGTAGAGAAGAGGGAATCGCAAGTCTAGCGGTTGTCTTACTTGAAAAATAATTGAAGGAGTGAATAATTGTGAGTGAAACAAAACGAGTACGTGTGCGTTATGCGCCAAGTCCAACTGGATTTTTGCATATTGGGAATGCGCGTACTGCCTTATTTAACTATTTATTTGCAAGACATAATGATGGAGATTTTATCATTAGAATTGAAGATACGGATGCTAAACGTAACATAGCTGACGGCGAAGAAAGTCAAATGACCAACTTGAAATGGCTTGGTATGGACTGGGATGAAGGCGTTGATGTTCCTGGGAAATACGGACCTTACCGTCAATCCGAACGTCAATCTATTTATGAGCCACTAATTCAAGAACTTTTGGATAAAGGTTTGGCATATAAATGTTATTGTACAGAAGAAGAATTAGATGCAGAACGTGAAAAACAAAAAGCAAATGGTGAAATGCCTCGTTATAGCGGGAAATGTCGTCATTTAACAAAAGAACAACAAGCGGAAAAAGAAGCGCAAGGCTTTAAACCGAGCATTCGTTTCAAAGTGCCAGCGAATGAAACAATTACTTTTAACGATATGGTAAAAGATGATGTTTCGTTTGAATCAAATGGTATTGGTGATTTTGTTATTGCGAAAAAAGACGGAATTCCGACGTATAACTTTGCGGTAGCCGTGGATGACCATTTGATGGAAATCTCGCATGTTCTTCGTGGAGATGACCATATTTCGAATACGCCGAAACAAATAATGATTTATAATGCATTTGGTTGGGAACCACCAATTTTCGGTCACATGACGCTGATTGTGAATGAAAGTAGACGTAAACTAAGTAAACGTGATGGCTCGATTATTCAATTTATCGAACAATATCGTGATTTAGGTTACTTGCCAGAAGCTTTATTTAACTTTATCGCTATGCTTGGTTGGTCTCCAGAAGGGGAAGAAGAAATTTTCTCCAAAGAAGAGTTCATTAAGATGTTTGATCCGAAGCGTTTATCTAAATCGCCTGCATTATTCGATAATGTTAAATTGACTTGGGTGAATAACCAATATGTGAAAAAATTACCGTTAAATGATGTCGTAGAGCTTTCTTTACCTCATTTACAAAAAGCTGGTGTTGTATCTGCTGAGTTAGATCAAGCAGAACTTGATTGGGTGCACAAATTAGTGTCACTTTATCATGAACAAATGAGCTACGGTGCGGAAATTGTGCCACTTTCAGAAATGTTCTTTGCGGATGCTGAGTCGATTACGTTTGATGAAGAAGAGACAGCTGTTCTTGCGGAAGAAACTGTACCAACTGTTATTTCGGCCTTCAAAAAAGAACTAGAAGCATTAGAAGTTCTTGAAGCTGCGGAAGTTAAAGCTGCAATCAAGCGTGTCCAAAAAGAAACTGGCGTAAAAGGAAAAGGTTTGTTTATGCCAATTCGTATTGTGACAACTGGTGAAATGCATGGTCCGGAATTACCACTTGCAATTGAGGTTCTTGGCCTTGAAAAAGTGCTTAATCGTTTGGATACATGGTTGAAAAACAATTAATTTAAAGGGAAAGCATCTCGGCTATTTGCGGGGTGCTTTTTTATTTTGATATATTTCAGTTGCAAGGAATTTTATTGCTGTTATAATAGAACTAAATATACGGAAAAAGTGCTGATGGGAAGAAGTACGGAATTCTAAGCTTTTAGAGAGAGTCGCCATGGCTGGAAGCGACTTAGCTGAACACTCCTGAAATGCCTCCCTGAATTCTAGTGGGAAATTTTAGTATCACTAGACGAAATGTGGGTCGTTATCCCCACCCCTAGAGTTGGAGTAGCTGCTACAATTAGCAATGCTCAAGTCAGAGTGGAACCGCGCAAAGCGTCTCTGTATCGGAGGGGCTTTTTTTGTTGGTTTAGGTTCCAATAAAAAATGTACAAACTTGAATAAGGAGGCAACAAAATGCCAACTCGCTTAAAAGAAGATATTACAACAATTATAAAGAATGACCCTGCGACGAAGAGTTTTTTTGATGCTTTTTTAACAAATCCAGGATTACACGCACTTTGGTGGCATCGGGTGGCGAACTTTTTTTATCGTCACAAAATGGTTTTGTTGGGAAAAGTATTATCGCAGACTGCTCGTTTTTTGACTAATATAGAGATTCATCCAGGCGCAACTATTGGTAGAAGGCTTTTTATTGATCATGGTGCAGGAATTGTTATTGGAGAAACGGCAGAAATTGGCGATGATGTAACGATATTCCACGGGGTTACGCTTGGGGGAACTGGGAAAGACTGCGGGAAACGCCATCCAACTGTTGGTGACGGGGCGCTCGTTTCAGCAGGAGCGAAAGTGCTTGGGCCTGTAGAAATTGGAGCAGATGCGCGTATTGGTGCGGGAGCTGTCGTTTTAAAAGACGTGCCACCTGGTGCAACGGTTGTCGGAATTCCGGCTAAAGTTGTTCGGTTGAATGGTCGTACGGTAGGGCATGCGGTCCCGAAAATGGACGAATTAACGTTACGAATTGCGGAATTAGAAAATATAGTAGAAAAACTTTTAAAGGAAAAGGAGTAGATCTGATTGTCGATACAAATTTTTAATACGTTAAAACGAGAGAAAGAGCCTTTTAAACCGCTCAAAGATGGCGAAGTGAAAATGTATGTTTGTGGGCCAACTGTTTACAATTACATTCATATCGGAAATGCGCGACCGATCATCGTCTTTGATACAGTTCGTCGTTATTTTACGTACCGTGGCTATGATGTGAAGTTCGTGTCTAATTTTACGGATGTGGATGATAAATTGATTCGTGCGGCGAATGAGCTGAAATTGACGGTTCCGGAAGTGGCGGATCGCTTTATTGGCGCTTATTTTGATGATGTGGATCAGCTGAATGTGGCGAAAGCGACTGTGAATCCACGCGTGACGGAAAATATGGATGAAATTATTCAAATGATCAGTACGCTAATCGAAAAAGGGTATGCGTATGAGTCGGCTGGCGATGTGTATTTCCGGACGAAGAAATTCAAAGATTACGGCAAACTGTCTGGGCAAGAATTATCGGAATTGCAACACGGGGCGCGGGTTGAATATAATGAGCGCAAGCAAGATGAACTTGATTTCACACTTTGGAAAGCGGCTAAACCGGGTGAAATTTTCTGGGAAAGTCCGTTTGGGAATGGTCGTCCGGGTTGGCATATTGAATGCTCGGCGCTGGCGAAAAAATATCTTGGTGAGACGATTGATATTCATGCAGGCGGGCAAGATTTAGTATTCCCTCACCATGAGGATGAGATTGCTCAATCTGAAGCGGCAACAGGGAAAACGTTCGCGAACTACTGGATGCATAATGCCTTTTTAAATATTGATGGGGAAAAAATGTCCAAATCGCTTGGGAATTTTATTACGCTTCATGATGTGCTGAAAGATAACGATCCAAATGTGATTCGATTCTTCATGCTATCTGTGCATTACCGGAAGCCAATTACGCTGAATGATGCCATTTTAGAAGATGCGAAAAATGGTTTGGAGCGTTTAATGATTGCGTATCAAAATATTGACCACCGCATTCAAACGGATGACGGCGAATATGTGGAAGAGGCGCATGAGGACGAGTGGTTAGAACAACTGACCGAATTAAAACAAGCTTTTGAAGATGATATGGATGATGATTTTAATACAGCGAATGCGATTACCACTTTCCACGAACTTGCAAAACGTGCCAATATTTACCTTGCGAAAGAAACAGTTTCTATCAATGTTTTGCGCGAATTTTTAAGTATGATGCGTTTATTCGCGGAAGTATTAGGCTTGAAATTAGAAAATACGCAAACCGATTCGCTGGATGATAGCGAAGTAGAGGCGTTAATTGAAGAACGTCTGCAAGCGCGAAATGAACGCAATTTTGCACGAGCTGATGAAATTCGAGACATTTTAAAAGAAAAAAATATTATTTTGGAAGACACTGCGCAAGGCACGCGGTTTAGACGGGGGTAAATCATGGCAGAAGTGAAAGAATACAAACAACTGAATGGCCTCGCGCTTGCTTACATGGGTGATGCGGTGTACGAAAAATTTATCCGTGAACATTTACTTGCAGCAGGAAAAACCAAACCGAACCAATTGCATAAGACAGCGACAAAATTCGTTTCTGCAAAAGGGCAAGCTGTGGCGCTGAAAGCTATGATCGCAGAAGGTTTTTTGACAGAGGAAGAAGACCGAATTGCCAAGCGTGGTCGGAATGCGAAGTCGTATACAGTTCCTAAAAATACAGACCCGGGAACATATAGCATGTCTACCTCTTTTGAAGCGGTGCTTGGTTACCTTTACTTAGCGGGTGAAATGGACCGACTGCAAGAATGGATGGAAAAGGCGCTTGAAATAGTAGAAAAAGGAGTGGAAAACAACTAATGGAACAAGAAAATGAGCAAGAGTGGATTGGCGGGAGAAACCCCGTCCTTGAAGTGTTAAGATCCGATCGAGATATCCATAAAATATACGTACAAGAAGGTTCGCAAAAAGGTGTTTTAAAACAAGTATTAACCTTGGCGAAAGAACGTAAAATCCAAGTCCAATTTGTGCCAAAACAAAAAATTGAAAAAGTGGTAAGTGGCGCACATCAAGGGGTTGCGGCTCAAGTGGCGGCATATCAATATGCGGAACTCGACGATTTATTCGCAGCGGCTGAAGCAAAAGAAGAGATGCCATTTTTCATTATTTTAGATGAACTAGAAGATCCGCATAACTTAGGTTCGATTATGCGTACGGCTGATTCTGTTGGTGCGCATGGGATTATTATTCCGAAACGCCGCTCAGTAGGGTTGACGCAAACTGTTGCAAAAGCTAGTACAGGTGCGATGGAATATGTGCCAGTAGTTCGCGTGACGAATATGGTGCGGACAATGGAAGAATTGCAAAAACGTGGATTATGGATTTTCGGGACAGATGCGAAAGGTAGTAGCGATTACCGGACGATGGATGTGGATATGCCACTTGCGATTGTTATTGGCAGTGAAGGTTTCGGAATGAGCCGTTTAGTTCGTGAAAAATGCGATTTTCTTGTTCATTTACCAATGCGTGGAAAAGTTACATCACTTAATGCGTCTGTTGCAGCTAGTTTGTTACTTTATGAAGTTTATCGGAAACGTTTCCCTCTGGAGAAATAAAGATGGAACAAATTCTGCTTGTTGATGGATATAATGTGATTGGGGCTTGGCCGGAATTGAGTTTTTTGAAAGATCGTGATTTGGAAGCGGCGCGAGATAAGCTGGTTGAATGGATGGCGGAATATCAAAGTTATACAGGATATCGAGTGGTGGTCGTTTTTGATGCGCAGTTTGTTCGCGGTGTGAAGCGGAAAAGCAAGAAATATCAAGTCGAAGTTGTTTTTACACATGAGGATGAAACGGCAGATGAGTACATTGAACAAAAAGCGATTGAGTGGAAAAATGTCCGAACGCAAATTATGGTAGCGACCTCTGATTATACAGAACAGTGGGCTATTTTTGGCCAAGGCGCGTTACGGATTTCTTCCCGAGAACTACTTTTTGAAATTCAAGAAATGAGCAAACAAATCGGTCAGAAAATCAAGCGAATTCAGGAAGAAATGCCAAAATCTAACCTTAATCTGGATTCGGATGTTATTTCACAGCTCGAAAAGTGGAGAAGAGGCGAGGAGTAAGGGATTGACGGTATGTTTCTGACTATGTATAATGGAGCAACCATAGAAGAAATCCTGTCGTAAAGGAGCCGATTAGCCTAGTGGATAATTCAGTGAATCAAGAAGAACTTGCGATGCTCGAACTAGCGAGAAGCGGTGATACAGAAGCGCTAGAATATTTTTTCAGTAAGTATCAGTCGATTATTTACTGGAAATCAACTCAATATTTTCTGCAAGGTGCGGAGCGAGATGATTTAATCCAAGAAGCGATGATTGGTCTTTTCAAAGCAATTCGGGATTATGATAAAGCCAAAGAAGCTTCTTTTCGATCATTTGCAGAAATGTGCATTAACAGGCAGCTTCTTTCAGCGGTCAAACGGGCGTCAAGACAGAAGAATATTCCGCTTAATAATTCGGTTTCGCTTGATACGCCAATGGCTGAGGATGATGTGGACTGGACTTTGCTAGATGTTATTTCCGAAAAAGCAGCTGAAACGCCAGAAGACTTTTTAATCAAAAATGAAGATTTAACGCATGTAGCACGCCAACTAGAACAAGTCACAAGCGAATTTGAAAAAGAAGTTTTAAAACAATATTTAGAAGGTAAGAGCTATCAAGAAATGGCGCTTTTCTTCAACAAAAAAGAGAAAGCAATCGATAATGCCCTACAACGCGTCAAAAAGAAAATGATGAAACAGCTAGAATGAAAAAACAATTGACTAGCTAGGAGCCAAATGTTATATTTATATGGATGAAATGTGCCTATTTTTTGGCATGGCATATTTAATGATTGCGGAGTTGAGATAATTTATGAAGAAGAAAACATCCCTCGCTTGTTCTGAGTGTGGTTCAAGAAACTATACGGTCAATGTTAGCGGGACGCAGAAAGAAACTCGCTTAGAAGTGAAGAAATTCTGCCGACACTGCAATAAACATACATTACATCGAGAAACAAAATAGACGATATGGAGGTTTTGGTATGTCTGCAATAGCAAGATTCTTTCGGAATGTTTCATCCGAAATGCACAAAGTTACGTGGCCAACTAGAAAAGAACTTTTAACATACACAGTAACAGTAGTTATTACAGTAGTTTTATTTGCTCTATTCTTTATGTTAATTGATTTCGGTATCGAACAAATTATTAAACTTATCGTGTAGTGCTAGGAATTTTACAAAGATAATGATATACTATTACTTGAGACAAAACCCGTACAACTTTCGGGTTTTTTATTTTGGATTATACTAAAAGGAGGATGGCGGCAAAATAGGATGCTGCCAACTAAACAATGGAAAAAAATTGGTATGTAGTTCATACTTACTCCGGTTATGAAAATAAAGTCAAAGCAAACTTAGAAAAACGTGTAGAATCAATGGGCATGTCAGATAAAATCTTCCGCGTTATCGTACCGGAAGAAGAAGAAACAGAAGTGAAAAACGGCAAAACAAAAACAATCAAACGTAAAGTTTTCCCTGGTTATGTATTAGTAGAAATCGTTATGACAGATGATTCTTGGTACGTAGTTCGTAATACTCCAGGTGTTACAGGGTTCGTTGGTTCAGCAGGTTCTGGATCAAAACCAACACCATTACTTCCAGAAGAAGCAGACCGTATTCTTAAAAGCATGGGCATGGTTGAAAAACGTGCAGAAGCTGACTTCGAAATCGGCGAAACAGTTATGGTCAAAGAAGGACCATTCGCAGACTTCTCTGGTAAAGTGGATGAAATGGACAACGACAAAGGTAAAGCGAAAGTCATGGTTAACATGTTCGGACGTGAAACGCCAGTCGAAGTGGATTTCAACCAAATCGAAAAACTTTAAAACTTACAACCTCTACATTTATTTGTGGAGGTTGTTTTGTTAGGAGGCGACAAAATGGACAAAGCGAAACAGGTTTATCTGGATTTTAAACGAGAAGCCGATTTTTTAGAGCTCGATTTCCCTTTATTTCTAGGTGATGGTCCAGGTTGCGGCGAGCTTTGCATGGATTATAACGAACAAGATGGCTATATGCTCTATGGTTATGAACGGGGCAAACGTAACAGTGAATTTAAAACAACAAACTTTGAAGAATTTAAATACGAGGTTTTCTTGCATATTTGTTGGTACATGGGAATGGAATTTGAATTGCGTCATCGCAAGGAAGATACGCAGCACGACGATAATATTTTAGAAACAGACACCCGGAAAATCGCTTTTGAAAAAACTTTACAATTACTAAAAATGGTAAATCCGGCATGGCTTGATAAAGCGGCAATTGGCTACACGGCCTATTTGAACTTATGGCGCGAAAATAAAAATGTTTACTTCGATAAAGAAGCGATGCAATTTAAAGTAAATTCATAAAAAATCTTGCAACTACACATTTAAAATGGTATCATATATAAGTACGTTTTTGACGTATGTTTTAACGTGGGAGGGGAAATATCAGCCCCAGTCAACCACATCACGGACTTAAGGAGGTATGTCTCGTGGCAAAAAAAGTGATTAAAGAAGTTAAACTTCAAATTCCAGCAGGTAAAGCAAATCCTGCACCTCCAGTTGGACCTGCATTAGGTCAAGCTGGCGTAAACATCATGGGATTCTGTAAAGAGTTTAATGCTCGCACAGCCGATCAAGCTGGTCTTATTATTCCTGTTGTGATCACTGTATTTGAAGACCGTTCGTTTACGTTCATCACTAAAACTCCACCAGCAGCTGTATTACTTAAAAAAGCAGCTAAAGTGGAAAAAGGATCCGGTGAACCAAACAAAACAAAAGTTGCATCTGTAACTCGCGCTCAAGTACAGGAAATTGCTGAAACAAAAATGCCAGACCTTAACGCTGCAAATGTTGAATCTGCAATGCTAATGGTTGAAGGTACTGCACGTTCTATGGGTATCACTATCCAAGACTAATCGTGTGTTTCACAATTTGACAATTAAGGAGGAAAAGAAATGGCTAAAAAAGGCAAAAAGTATCAAGATGCTTTAAAACAAATTGATGCAAATAAAGTTTACACTGCAGAAGAAGCAGTTGAACTTGCTAAAAAAATTGACTTCGCTAAATTCGATGCAACTGTTGAAGTAGCATTCCGTCTTGGCGTTGACCCTAAAAAAGCGGACCAACAAATCCGCGGTGCTGTTGTATTACCAAACGGTACTGGTAAAACTCAACGCGTATTAGTATTCGCAAAAGGTGAAAAAGCTAAAGAAGCTGAGGCTGCTGGAGCTGATTACGTTGGTGAATCTGAATTCGTTGAAAAAATCAACCAAGGTTGGTTTGACTTTGACGTTATCGTTGCTACACCTGACATGATGGGTGAAGTTGGTAAATTAGGCCGTGTCCTTGGACCAAAAGGTTTAATGCCAAACCCTAAAACTGGTACAGTAACTATGGACGTAACTAAAGCAGTTAACGAAATTAAAGCTGGTAAAGTAGAATACCGTGTTGATAAAGCTGGTAATGTCCACGCTGCAATCGGTAAAGTATCTTTTGATGCTGCTAAACTAGTAGAAAACTTCCGTACTGTGAATGACGTTCTACAAAAAGCAAAACCTGCTGCTGCGAAAGGTACTTACGTGAAAAATCTTTCTGTAACTACTACTTTCGGACCTGGAATCCAAGTTGACCCAGCTAGCTTATAAAATTTAACTTGACCAGTCTCTTCTATTTTGATAAGATAGGCTAGTTGAAACAATCAAATATCCTTACCGTAGACAGTTGGTGCGTTTATCGCTTAAATTTTGCCACCCGAGGGATTTCTTTTGAAGTGTGCGTCCGCGTGCATTTTACAAAAACCTCTGACGTCTACGGTGTCAGAGGTTTTTTGTTGCTGATCAAACGGAACTTGTGTCTGTTTAATTAGATTTAATTGTTGGACGGAGGTGGAAAAATGAGTAAAGTTCTTGAAGCTAAACAAAGTGCAGTAGAAGAAATTAAAACAAAATTATCAGCTAGTGCGTCTACAGTAATTGTTGATTACCGCGGCTTAAACGTTGGCGAAATCACTGATCTACGTAAACAATTGCGTGATGCTGGTATTGAGTTTAAAGTTTACAAAAACTCACTAACTCGCCGTGCTGTTGAAGCTAACGGTTATGAAGGTTTAGAAGGAGCTCTAACTGGTCCTAACGCAATCGCATTCAGTAATGAAGACGTAGTTGCGCCTGCGAAAATCCTTAACGATTTCGCTAAAGATCATGAAGCACTAGAAATCAAAGCCGGTGTTATTGAAGGGAAAGTTGCTTCTCTTGAAGAAATTAAAGCACTTGCAACACTTCCATCACGCGAAGGATTGCTATCTATGCTTTGCAACGTACTTCAAGCTCCAGTTCGCGGTCTTGCTATCGCTACTAAAGCTGTTGCTGACCAAAAAGAAGGACAAGAAGCATAATCTGTTCTACCCAGGGGAAACCCTACAAACAAATCTCGGTTAAATCCGAAAAAATTATATTATTGGAGGAATTTCAAAATGGCTTTAAACATTGAAGAAATCATTGCTTCCGTAAAAGAAGCATCTGTATTAGAACTTAACGATTTAGTAAAAGCAATCGAAGAAGAATTTGGCGTAACTGCTGCTGCTCCTGTAGCTGTAGCTGCTGCTGGTGGCGGTGCTGCTGAGCAAACTGAATTCACTGTAGAACTAGCTTCTGCTGGAGATTCTAAAATCAAAGTAATCAAAGTGGTTCGTGAAATCACTGGTCTTGGCTTAAAAGAAGCTAAAGAATTAGTTGACAACGCTCCTAAAGCTCTTAAAGAAGGCGTTGCTAAAGACGAAGCTGAAGAAATCAAAGCTAAACTTGAAGAAGTTGGCGCTAACGTAGAAGTTAAGTAATTAACTTGAAGACCTTAGATACTAGTTATCTAAGGTCTTTTTTTATTAAAATGTAAAAACGAATACAAAAGAGTGTGATTAGTCTTTCAGAAGGCTTTTTTTTATTGCTATTACATGCTAGTATTAGTAAGTGAATTAGTTTCCTGGAGGGTTAAATATGTCGATTAAAGCTATATCAAAATCTGAACTAGAAGTTATGAAAATCATTTGGGAATACGGGAGAGCGGTTCAGTATGCAGACGTTGCCGAGAAACTAAGTGAAAGAGATTTTTTATGGAAGAAAAACACGATTCTTACATTTTTAACTAGATTAGTGGAGAAAAAACTACTCCGAGTGGCAAAAGTTGGTCGCAAAAATGAATATTATGCACTTCTGAGTGAAAATGAGTATTTAGAACAACAGACGGAAACTTTTGTAGAAGATATTTATGAAGGCGACGTCAAAGGTCTAATTACCAATTTAGTGCAAAATGATTTAATTTCTCCGGACGAACTAGAAGACTTACAACAATTTTGGAAAAGGGCGAAATCATCAGATGAATGAACTACTTAAGATAATCTTATCGATGGCGTTAACATCGGTTGTTTTAATACCGCTCGTCTGGATATTTGGAAAAATACTCAATCGGTATTTAAGTAAGGCTAAAATTTATTATTCATGGCTGACCGTTTTCTTCTTTTTGACAGTCCCTTTTTCGTTCTTCTTCTATCTAGCCGCGAAAGATAGTGAGTTTATGTGGAGGAATAAAACGGGATTTGATGGCGTTACTTCTATTGTGATGGACCAAAATGGGGTTGTTTTACAGCGAGATTTTAAAATGAGTTTTTGGGTAACAGTGTTGGATTATTTGTGGTTGGTTTGGCTTTTGGGATTCTTGGTTCTTTTTATTTATCGAGTAGCCTCATATCGGAATTTTAAAAAATATGTTTTTTCGGGTGCGCGAAAAGTAGATGATTTGGTACAACTTGATTTATTAGCTGGAATCATTGATGAACTTGGCGTTAAAAGACCAGTTGAATTAATGATAAATCCGCTTATTTCGTCGCCGATTTTCTTGGGATTGATGAAAAATGTCATAGTTATACCAGATAAATCGTTTTCGGAAGAGGAATTGCATTATATTTTTAGGCATGAGTTGGTTCATTGTAAGCGGAAAGATATGTATTATGTTTGGGGCATGCAACTCTTCGCTTGTGTGTACTGGTTTAATCCGTTGATATATCTGATGAATAAACGGATTCAAAAGGATCGTGAGCTGGCTTGTGATGAAGCGGTTTTGGCGGCTCTGCCAGAAAGTAAACATATTGGTTATGGCGATACGCTGCTTTCTTCGCTCGCAAAATCCGGGAACTACAAAGAGTCGTACGTGGCTGTTTCGTTGCATGAAAATACAAAAGCGTTGAAAGAAAGACTCAGTTTTATCGCAAATTACCGAACTAAGGCAAAAAGTGGCAAGGTGATTTTCCTGATGTTTCTTATGGTGTTATGCGCAGTTGGGGTGTTTTTTAGTGCGTTCCAAGCAGAAATATTTACGTTGGAAAAGGAAAAAGGGATTACCTTTGAACAAAAGAAATAGACTTCTCTCAGTTATTGAGGGAGGTCTTTTTTTATTTGTGTAGTTGACTTTTAAAACTACAAGGTGTAGAATTAAATGGCATAAAAGATTACGGAAAAGGTGGTAAAAATAAATGTTTGGTCGAAAAAAAGTCGTTGTACCAGAAGAATATCAACAATTCAATATGTTTCCAGCAGATAAAGAGCGTTTACTTTGTATCGGAGCGTTCACTACAGAATGTAAGCATAATGTAGAAACTAGATTAACAGGCTCGAATAAAATGCTAAAACTGTATTATCCGAAGAAGCAAGGCGCTAAAGTCATGAAATATTGGCTGCCGATGTTTGGGATTAATGATAGCTATTCTGCGGTTGAAGTCATTACTAACTGGATTGAAGCAAATAATTATTCCGGTATGGTTGCGGCGCATACAACTAATAAAGTTGCTCGTATCGTCACTAAGGCTGCTAACAAAAAGGGGCATGATGCAACTGCTCTCGTAGCGGCTGCTAATAAAGTTAAAACATATGGCGCGTTCGATGTGGATCGTTTAGGTTATATTGTACGTGTTTGTTTTTCTTTAGATTTGATCAGTGAAGAACAAGCGTGGGGCTTCCTAGGAGAATTATGGGACGCTGCGGCACTTCATTTTGCTGACTGGGATGAGTACTTAGTTAGTTATTTAAATGGAGAAGAAGGTTTAGAAACAAACTGGTATAGCGAAGGCGTTGCGGCATATGTGGATTTGAAAATGGATTCATCTAGCTTATTAAACAAATATCAACTAAAAAACTAAACAAAAAGGGAGAACAACAATTAGATGAAAAAGTTTTTAAGTATTATTAGTATTTTAGTGTTAGCTTTACTTGTAACTGCTTGTGGAAGTGGTTCAAGCGAAAAGGCAAGCGAGAAAAAAGAAGAAAAAGTGGAAACAGTAACTTACGTGGCGGATTTGAGTGGTGCTAAGTTAGAGGCGACATTTTCACATGTTGGTGATAATTTAAGAAAAGTTGACCAAAAAATGATTTACCCATTTTCTGCCCTTGGATTAGAAGCTGGCGTTAAATTGGACGATGCTATGAAGAAACAATTAGAAGAACAAGTTGCGTCTCAATACTCTGCGTACAAAGATAGCAAAGGAGCTTCTCTTGAAACGAAATTCACAGATGAAGCGCTTGAATTAACAATGTCAGTTGATTTATACAAAGCGGATAAAGATTCCGTTGGTTCCTTGCTTGGTGGAACTACTGATCCTAAAAATGTTAGCCTAAAACAAACAGTAGAACAATTTGAAGCGCAAGGATTTAAGAAGAAAGAATCATAATTCGGGTGGAAACAGGCTCTTGGTTATTAAGAGTCTGTTTTTTTTATATGTATTAGAGCTACTTTAGAGGGGCGTTTTATGCTAAAATAGCTAGAGATATGAAAGGAAGGTGCGGTTCGTGACGAATAATCATTACTACACAAATGATGAAACGATTAAACATAACCGTAAAACCTGGCAAGTGATGTTAAAAGGTTTTAATATGAATTTTACAAGTGATAATGGCGTATTTTCTAAAAATACGGTTGATTTCGGTTCGAAATTGCTAATTGAGTCGTTTGAGTTAGAAGTGAAGACGGGGAAAATTTTAGATGTTGGTTGTGGTTATGGTCCGATGGGCTTAACCGTGGCGAAAGAATTCCCGGAGAGCCAAATTGAAATGGTGGATGTTAATTTGCGCGCGCTAGAACTCGCAAAAGAAAATGCCGAGTTAAATAAAATTACGAATACGCATATATATGAAAGTTCGGTTTATGACAACGTAACTGCTACGGACTACCAAGCGATTATTAGTAATCCGCCGATTCGTGCAGGTAAGAAGGTTGTTCATGCGATTTTAGAAGGCGCATTCGATCACTTGCAAGAAAACGGAGAACTGTGGATCGTTATTCAAAAGAAACAAGGCGGTCCGTCCGCTGAAAAGAAAATGGAAGAAGTTTTCGGTAATGTTGAAACAGTCGCAAAAGATAAAGGCTATTTCATTTTCAAAAGCGTTAAAAACTAAGTTGTACGAAGCACGGAAACGTGTTAATATAGAACTACATTTTACTAAGAAAGGACTGAGGGATATGCTTAAACTGAGCAAAAAACTAGAAAAAAACAACCAATCAAGATTAAAGATAATAGGTAGTTCTTTAACGCTCGCGCATATCGCCCCCGCGTCTTTTCAAGGTATCGTTCGTTAAAAATCACGTCCTTCAATCTTTCTTGATTGAGGGGCTTTTTTTTATACGAAAAATTAAACGGGAAAGAAGTGAGTCGAATGACAGAGGGAGAACTGAGTAATTTAACTAGCTAGGAAGAGGAATGGGTTTTCGTTTCTCTATTAAACAGAAAATGAGGAATAGAAATGCTAACATTAAAAGGACAATATAACGAAGCAAAAGTTTTTACGGATAATGTGGACGATAATACGATTGGGCAAATTATTACATTATGCAACCAGCCGTTTGCGAAAGATAGTAAGATTCGGATAATGCCGGATACGCACGGCGGCAAAGGCTGTGTAATTGGGACGACAATGACGATTCAAGATAAAATCGTACCGAATTTGGTTGGAGTGGACATTGGCTGCGGTTTGTACGTAGTGAAATTGAAGCCTGGCAAATTAAAAATGGATTTTGATAAGCTGGATAAAGTCATTCGCGAACGAGTGCCATCGGGGAGCAAGACGCACGATAAGCCGATTGATGATTTTGACTTAGATGGTGTGATTGCGCCGATTAACTATGGCTGGGCAGCGAGAAGTGTTGGGACGCTTGGTGGCGGAAATCATTTTATTGAGATAAACCAAGGTTCGGATGGGATTTATCTTGTAATCCATAGTGGGAGCCGGGTGCTTGGCAAAGAAATCGCCGAGTATCACCAAGAAGTAGCGTATAAAAAATTAGATAAGTTACGCAAAGAGTTAAAATTGGGTGCAACGGATGCAAAAAAACATGGCGACTTAGAAATGGCTGACCAATTGAACGGCGAGCGCGAACAAGTAAAATTGGATTACGATTTATCTTATGTGACTGGCATGGATTTAAAACATTATTTAAATGATATGGAAATCGCCCAAAAATTTGCAGCGCGTAACCGCTATGTCATGGCGCAAATAATTTTAAAAGCGATGAAGTGGGATAAAGCAGTCGTATCTGCGTTTGATTGTGTGCATAATTACATCGATATCGAAAACAACATGCTTCGAAAAGGAGCGACGTCTGCTCAGCTTGGGGAACAAATCATCGTTCCGCTTAATATGCGCGATGGTAGCATCCTTGCAACTGGGAAAGGAAATGCAGATTGGAATTACTCGGCGCCGCACGGGGCGGGAAGAATGCTAAGCCGCTCCAAAGCAAAAGCGCAAATCAGTTTGGAAAGTTATCAGGCGGCGATGAAAGATGTCTGGACAACCTCGGTTTCGAAAAAAACAATTGATGAAGCGCCAAAAGCCTATAAATCAGCCAAACAATTGCTTGCTGATGTAGGAGATACGATGGAAATCCAAGAGATAATCAAACCTTTATACAATTTCAAAGCATAAGGAAAAAGAAGCGGCAAATATTATAACATGTCGCTTCTTCTTTTTCTAGAAAAATATTTGACATAGGCATAGAGATGTTGTATTATAGTATAATGCCAAAAGAATCTATACCGTTTTTTTGCGCTGCATTTTATTTCAAAATATGACAAAAAATGAAGCGTTTGCGCGGTTTTTGGTGCTATAAATAAACATGGATGTGGTTTTCAGAAATATATGATGAAATCCGCTTTCTTTTTGTCTAAAGCAGCAATTTTTTCTTTTTGAAGTTCCACTTGATTTCCAACTAGGTTTTATCTGATTGCGACTATGCGAATCAGATGTACACGAGGTAGCAGGAAACTTTTGATGAACGATGTTTAAGGCTGATGAAGGAGTATGGAAGTACTTGCTTTTGAACGATTTAACTTAAACATCGGGTGCGGGGGGTTCCACTGTTTTTGTGCCTAAAAGTGAAGTCGGTGTGCTTATAAATTTTTTAATTAATTTGAGGGGTGAATAGTTTGTCAGGACATTCAGGACATGATGTAAAATATGGACGGCATCGTACGCGTAGAAGTTTTGCGCGAATCAGTGAAGTACTTGAATTACCAAACTTAATTGAGATTCAAACAGCTTCTTACCAATGGTTCTTAGATGAAGGGCTACGTGAGATGTTCCGCGATATTTCGCCAATTGAGGATTTTGCGGGTAATTTATCTTTAGAATTCATTGATTACGATCTTGGAGAGCCGAAATATTCGGTAGAAGAATCTAAGAACCGTGATGCAAACTATGCGGCTCCACTACGCGTGAAGTTGCGCCTAATCAACAAAGAAACCGGCGAAGTAAAAGACCAAGAAGTATTTATGGGTGATTTCCCACTAATGACTGAAATGGGTACGTTCATTATTAATGGGGCAGAACGTGTTATCGTTTCCCAATTAGTTCGTTCTCCAGGTGTTTACTTCAATGGAAAACTAGACAAAAATGGTAAAAAAGGCTTTGGTTCTACTGTTATCCCTAACCGTGGGGCTTGGCTTGAGTATGAAACAGATGCTAAAGACGTTGTACACGTTCGTATTGACCGTACACGTAAATTACCAGTAACTGTTTTACTTCGTGCACTAGGCTTTGGTTCCGATCAAGAAATTATTGACTTAATCGGTGACAATGACTACTTGCGCAACACGCTTGAAAAAGACAACACTGACAATGCTGAAAAAGCACTTTTAGAAATTTACGAAAGATTACGTCCGGGTGAACCCCCAACAGTTGATAACGCTAGAAGCTTACTAGTTTCTCGTTTCTTTGATCCAAAACGCTATGATCTTGCAAGCGTTGGACGTTATAAAATCAACAAAAAATTACATCTGAAAAACCGTCTATTCAACCAAACATTAGCAGAAACTTTAGTGGATCCAGAAACTGGTGAAATTATCGCTTCTAAAGGTGACATTTTGGATCGTCGTAATTTAGATCAAATCATTCCTAACTTAGAAAACGGTGTAGGTTTCCGCACACTTCGTCCAACTGATGGAGTTATGGAAGATAGCGTACTCGTTCAATCTATTAAAATCTACGCACCAAATGATGACGAAAAAGAAATCAACATCATTGGTAACGCGTATATTGAAGAAAACGTAAAACACATCACGCCTTCTGATATTATTTCATCCATTAGCTACTTCTTTAACTTGCTACATGGTGTTGGCGATACAGATGACATCGATCACCTAGGTAATCGTCGTCTTCGTTCTGTTGGTGAACTTTTACAAAACCAATTCCGTATCGGTTTATCTCGTATGGAACGTGTGGTTCGTGAGCGTATGTCTATTCAAGATATGACTACAATTACACCACAACAATTGATTAATATTCGCCCAGTAGTTGCATCTATCAAAGAATTCTTTGGTAGCTCGCAGTTATCTCAGTTCATGGATCAAACAAATCCACTTGGCGAACTTACGCATAAACGTCGTCTTTCAGCGCTTGGACCTGGTGGTTTGACGCGTGAACGTGCTGGTTATGAAGTACGTGACGTGCATTACTCTCACTATGGTCGTATGTGTCCGATTGAAACGCCAGAGGGACCAAACATTGGTTTGATCAACTCCCTTTCTTCTTTCGCAAAAGTAAATAAATTCGGCTTTATCGAAACACCTTACCGCCGCGTAGATCCTGAAACAAACCGTGTTACAGATAAGATTGATTATCTAACTGCGGATGAAGAGGATAATTACGTAGTAGCGCAAGCGAACTCGAAATTAGACGAACAAGGTACTTTCACAGAAGAAGAAGTTATGGCTCGTTTCCGTTCAGAAAACTTAGCGGTAGAAAAAGAACGTATTGACTACATGGATGTATCGCCTAAACAGGTTGTATCTGTTGCGACAGCATGTATTCCGTTCCTTGAAAACGATGATAGTAACCGTGCGCTAATGGGAGCGAACATGCAACGTCAAGCAGTTCCTCTTATGCACCCTGAAGCTCCATTTGTTGGAACAGGTATGGAACACGTATCTGCAAAAGACTCTGGTGCTGCTGTAACTGCCAAACATGACGGTATTGTAGAACACGTTGAAGCTCGCGAAATCTGGGTTCGTCGTGTATCTCTAGTGGATGGCAAAGAAGTAACTGGCGGAATTGATAAATATACTTTACGTAAATTTGTTCGTTCTAACCAAGGTACTTGTTATAACCAACGTCCAAACGTAGCAGAAGGAGACCGCGTTGTTAAAGGAGAAATCCTTGGTAACGGTCCATCTATGGATTCCGGTGAACTTGCACTTGGTCGTAACGTACTAGTTGCGTTCATGACTTGGGATGGTTATAACTACGAGGATGCGATCATCATGAGTGAACGTCTTGTAAAAGATGACGTTTATACTTCGATTCATATTGAAGAATTCGAATCAGAAGCTCGTGATACAAAACTCGGACCTGAAGAAATGACTCGTGATATTCCAAATGTTGGGGAAGACGCTTTACGTGACCTTGACGAACGTGGAATTATCCGTGTTGGTGCTGAAGTAAAAGACAACGACCTTCTAGTTGGTAAAGTAACACCAAAAGGAGTTACTGAATTAACTGCAGAAGAACGTTTATTACACGCTATCTTTGGTGAAAAAGCACGTGAAGTTCGTGATACGTCCTTACGTGTACCTCATGGCGGCGGCGGAATCGTGCTTGACGTGAAGATCTTTACACGTGAAGCAGGCGACGAACTACCACCTGGTGTAAACCAATTAGTACGTGTTTATATTGTACAAAAACGTAAAATCCACGAAGGCGATAAAATGGCCGGACGTCATGGTAACAAAGGGGTTATCTCCCGTATTTTACCTGAAGAAGATATGCCATTTATGCCAGACGGAACACCTGTTGATATCATGCTTAACCCACTAGGGGTACCATCTCGTATGAATATCGGACAAGTACTTGAGCTACACTTAGGTATGGCTGCTCGTGCTTTAGGAATTCACGTTGCAACACCAGTATTTGATGGTGCGAATGAAGAAGACGTTTGGAGCACAGTGGAAGAAGCCGGTATGGCCCGCGATGCGAAAACAATTCTTTATGACGGACGTTCTGGTGAAGCATTCGATAACCGTATCTCTGTCGGCGTAATGTACATGATCAAACTTGCCCACATGGTTGATGATAAACTTCATGCGCGTTCAACTGGACCTTACTCTCTAGTAACGCAACAACCGCTTGGTGGTAAAGCACAATTTGGTGGACAACGTTTTGGTGAAATGGAAGTATGGGCACTAGAAGCATATGGTGCCGCTTATACACTTCAAGAAATCCTAACGATTAAATCCGATGACGTGGTTGGTCGTGTGAAAACTTACGAAGCGATTGTTAAAGGCGAAAGCGTTCCAGAACCTGGTGTGCCAGAATCCTTCAAAGTACTCATCAAAGAGCTTCAAAGTCTTGGAATGGACGTTAAAATGCTTTCCGCAGACGAAGAAGAAATCGAGATGCGTGACATGGATGATGACGACTTTACTAATCAAAATGATGCCTTCAATATCGTACAACCGGAAAATGCAGCCGCTGAAAAGACTGAGTAATTCGGTTCGATAATTGAGACTCCAAAACAATAAGAAACAATGATTTGTTTTTTGCAAAATATAAAATTAAGCGATCGCTAAGACTTTACCTGAAAAGTCGAGGAAGTGTGCGGGAATCCCAAGCACTTCCTAAAAGCGAATGCTCCAAACTAATTTAGGAGGTTGGGCACTTGTTAGATGTTAATAATTTTGAGTATATGAAAATCGGTCTGGCATCTCCAGATAAAATTCGTTCATGGTCTCACGGTGAAGTAAAAAAACCTGAAACCATCAACTACAGAACGCTTAAACCTGAACGTGACGGCTTATTCTGTGAAAGAATTTTTGGACCAATGAAAGACTGGGAATGTTCTTGTGGTAAATACAAACGTGTTCGCTATAAAGGCGTAGTTTGTGACCGTTGTGGAGTAGAAGTAACGAAATCAAAAGTCCGTCGTGAACGTATGGGCCATATTGAACTCGCAGCTCCTGTTTCTCACATCTGGTACTTCAAAGGAATTCCAAGCCGTATGGGTCTTGTTATGGATATGTCTCCACGTGCATTAGAAGAAATTATCTACTTTGCATCTTACGTGGTTACAGAACCAGGCGATACTCCACTTGAAAAGAAACAACTTTTATCTGAACGTGAATACCGCGTTTATCGCGAAAAATATGGTAAAGGTTTCTCAGCTGGTATGGGCGCAGAAGCTATCAAAAAAATCTTAGCCGATATCGACTTAGAAAAAGAAACAAATGATTTAAAAGAAGAACTAAAATCTGCACAAGGTCAACGTCGTACTCGTGCGATTCGTCGTTTGGAAGTTATGGAAGCTTTTCGTAATTCCGGCAACAACCCAAGCTGGATGGTACTTGACGTGCTACCAGTTATCCCACCAGAAATTCGTCCAATGGTACAACTTGAAGGTGGCCGTTTTGCAACAAGTGATTTGAATGACTTATATCGTCGGGTAATCAACCGGAACAACCGTTTGAAACGCCTTCTTGATTTAGGTGCACCAAACATTATCGTGCAAAATGAAAAACGGATGCTACAAGAAGCTGTCGATGCTTTAATTGACAACGGTCGTCGTGGTCGTCCAGTAACAGGTCCAGGTAACCGTCCGCTTAAATCCCTTTCTCATATGCTTAAAGGGAAACAAGGTCGTTTCCGTCAAAACTTACTAGGTAAACGTGTCGATTATTCTGGTCGTTCCGTTATCGTAGTTGGACCTAACTTAAAAATGTACCAATGTGGTCTTCCAAAAGAAATGGCACTTGAATTATTCAAACCATTTGTTATGAAAGAACTAGTTGGACGCGGCTTAGCACATAATATTAAGAGTGCTAAACGTAAAATCGAACGTATGGCTCCAGAAATCTGGGACGTATTAGAAGAAGTTATCCGTGAACATCCGGTATTACTTAACCGGGCGCCTACGCTTCACAGACTTGGTATTCAAGCATTTGAACCAACGCTAGTTGAAGGTCGCGCAATCCGTCTTCACCCTCTTGTATGTACAGCTTACAACGCTGACTTTGATGGTGACCAAATGGCGGTTCACGTTCCTTTATCCGCAGAAGCACAAGCAGAAGCACGTATTTTAATGCTTGCAGCTCAAAACATTTTGAACCCTAAAGATGGTAAACCAGTTGTAACACCTTCCCAAGATATGGTGCTAGGTAACTACTACCTTACTTTAGAACGTGAAAATGCTGTCGGCGAAGGTACTATCTTCAAAGATATCAATGAAGCGCAACTTGCGTATCAAAACGGCTATGTACACTTACATTCTCGTATTGCTGTATTTGCTGGTTCGATTCCAAATGAACGTTTCACTGACGAACAACGCAACCAATTATTAATTACGACTGTTGGTAAACTGATTTTCAACACAATCTTACCAAAATCGTTCCCTTATATTAATGAACCAACGAAATTCAACTTAGAAATCGAAACACCAGCTAAATATTTCGTTGATACAACAACTGATGTTCGCGCGCATATTGCTGCACAAGAACTAATTGATCCATTCAAGAAGAAAATCCTCGGTAACATTATCGCGGAAGTCTTCAAGAAATTCCATATTACCGAAACTTCAAAAATGCTTGACCGTATGAAAGATCTTGGTTTCAAAATCTCGACTAAGGCCGGCATGACAGTAGGTATTGCGGATATCTTAACACTTGAAGAAAAACATGAAATTCTTGAAAAAGCACATGATACTGTTGAAAAAATCACTAAATCATTCCGTCGTGGTCTGATTACAGATGATGAAAGATACGAACGCGTTATCGGTGTATGGAATGCTGCCAAAGACGAAATCCAAGGAAAACTGATCTTGAGTTTGGACCGCTTAAATCCAATCTTCATGATGCAAGATTCCGGAGCTCGTGGTAACATCTCCAACTTTACACAGCTTGCTGGTATGCGTGGACTGATGGCTGACCCATCCGGACGTATCGTAGAATTGCCGATTACATCTAACTTCCGTGAAGGTTTAACGGTCTTAGAGTACTTCATTTCTACCCATGGTGCGCGTAAAGGTCTTACCGATACAGCCCTTAAAACAGCCGATTCCGGTTACCTTACTCGTCGTCTTGTTGACGTGGCTCAAGATGTTATCATTCGTGAAGACGATTGTGGCACTGACCGCGGTCTTACAATTAAGGCTATCCGTGAAGGTACTGAAATCATCGAACCACTTGAAGAACGTCTGGAAGGTCGTTATTCTCGTAAAACAATTCGTCACCCAGAAACAAAAGAAGTTATTGCACGTGAAAACGACTTAATTACAGAAGCAATTGCCACTCAAATCGTTGACGCTGGCATTGAAGAAGTAACTATCCGTTCTGCATTCACATGTAATACAAAACACGGCGTATGTAAAAAATGTTATGGTAAAAACTTGGCAACTGGTACAGAAGTCGAAGTTGGAGAAGCAGTTGGTATCATCGCTGCCCAATCTATCGGGGAACCAGGAACTCAGCTTACTATGCGTACTTTCCATACAGGTGGGGTTGCCGGAGACGATATCACGCAAGGTCTTCCACGTATTCAAGAAATCTTTGAAGCACGTAATCCGAAAGGGCAAGCTATCATCACTGAAGTTGGTGGTGAAGTTGTTTCTATCGAAGAAGGTCGTGATCGTCAACAAGAAATCACTATCCAAGGTACAGATGACCGCCGTTCTTACAACATTCCTTACACTGCTCGCTTGCGTGTAGAAGAAGGAACTATCGTAGAACGTGGGGAAGCTCTAACTGAAGGTTCTGTGGATCCTAAAGCCTTGATTCGTGTTCGTGACGTATTATCCGTTCAAGAATATCTACTTGCAGAAGTACAAAAAGTTTACCGTATGCAAGGGGTAGAAATTGGCGATAAACACGTTGAAGTAATGGTTCGTCAAATGTTACGTAAAATCCGCGTAATGGATACTGGTGATACAAACATTTTACCAGGTACATTAATGGATATTCATACGTTTACTGAAGCCAACCGCGATGCTATCTTAAGTGGTAGTCAACCAGCAACAGGTCGTCCAGTTCTTCTAGGGATTACAAAAGCTTCCCTTGAAACTGATTCCTTCTTGTCTGCTGCATCATTCCAAGAAACAACTCGTGTCTTGACAGATGCTGCAATCAAAGGAAAACGTGACGAACTTCTAGGACTGAAAGAAAATGTTATCCTAGGTAAACTTGTTCCAGCTGGTACAGGTATTGGTCGTTACCGCAAACTGAAATCCGAAGTTATCAAGGAAACAGCTGAAGTAACTGACGAAATCACAAATATTTAATCTTACAAAGCCAAGTGTGCCGTTCGCGTACACTTGGCTTTTTTTGTTATACTCATGTAAAAGGAGTGAAGTGATTTGATTACACATGTTATTTGGGACATGGGCGAAACATTAAACACTATACCAAACACAAGATACGACCATCACCCTCTCGATACTTATCCCGAAGTAGTGCTGCGCAAAGATGCCAAAGAAACGCTTGAAAAAGTAAAACAACTTGGATTTAAACAAGCCATTCTAAGCAATACCGCAACTAGTGACACGGAAGTAATTAAACGCGTTCTAACCAATTTTGGCATCATCGATTATTTTGACTTCATTTACGCCTCCAAT
This sequence comes from Listeria cossartiae subsp. cossartiae, assembly GCF_014224155.1. GTDB lineage: Bacteria > Bacillota > Bacilli > Lactobacillales > Listeriaceae > Listeria > Listeria cossartiae. The sequence continues at coordinate 32,333 of NZ_JAASUI010000001.1, forward strand.
TCCGAACTCCAACCAGGAAAAATGGAAAAGCCAGACAAAACTATTTTTGATTTCACACTAAACGAACTTCAAATTGATAAAACAGAAGCAGTAATGGTCGGAAATACATTTGAAAGTGATATTATTGGCGCAAATCGTGCGGGTATCCATGCGATTTGGCTGCAAAATCCAGAAGTCTGCCTTCAAGATGAGCGCCAGCCCCTTGTCGCACCGCCATTTGTTATCCCAGTTTGGGACCTAGCCGATGTTCCTGAAGCCCTTTTATTATTAAATAAAGTTTCTACTTGACCTGTAATGCATTACACAAAGTAAACTAAAAAAGTAGAAGAAATTAGCCGGAAGGGGCGAACGAAATGACTGAAGTGAAAAAACAATTTCCAAAAGGATTTTTATGGGGTGGAGCAACTGCTGCGAACCAAGTTGAAGGCGCTTACGATGTAGATGGTAAAGGCCTTTCCACAGCAGATATGGTCAAATTCATTCCGAAAGAAGAACGCACGAGAGACCACGCACTAGACGTATCTAAAGCAGAAATCGAAGCAATTATTGCAGGGAAAGTAGAAGGAAGATTCCCTAAACGTGATGGCGTTGATTTTTATCACCACTATAAAGAAGACATCGCATTATTTGCCGAAATGGGCTTTAAAACATTCCGCCTATCACTAAACTGGGCACGTATTTTCCCGAACGGTGATGACAAAGAGCCAAATGAAAAAGGGCTTGAATTTTATGATAAAGTGTTTGATGAATTATTAAAATATGACATTGAGCCACTTGTAACGCTTTCTCACTATGAAACACCACTGAACCTTACTTTAAAATATAACGGCTGGGCTGATCGTCGCGTTATCGGATTTTTCACGAACTACGCGGAAACAGTTTTCAAACGTTATAAAAACAAAGTAAAATATTGGTTAACTTTTAACGAAATCAATGTTATTTCACTTAGCGCATACACTGGTGGTGGCGTACTTTTAGAAGACGCGAAAAACCCGCTTGAGCTTTCTTACCAAGCAGGACATCATCAATTCGTAGCCAGTGCGCTTGCAACAAAATTAGCGCATGAAATTATTCCAGGATCACAAGTTGGCTGTATGCTAGCTCGTATGGCGACATACCCTGCGACTAACAATCCAGACGACATCTTAAAAGCACAATACGAAAACCAACAAAACCTATTTTTCACAGACGTTCATGCTCGCGGTGAATATCCAAGCTACATGAACCGCTTCTTCCAAGAAAACGACATTCACATCGTAAAAGAAGTTGGCGACGACGAAATCTTGAAAGCACACACAGTTGATTTCATCTCATTTAGCTACTACATGTCCCTGTCCGCAACAGCTAGCCCAGAAGGCGACCGCTCTGCTGGGAACTTAATGGGCGGCGTGAAAAACGAATACTTGGAGTCGTCCGATTGGGGTTGGCAAATTGACCCTAAAGGCTTACGCTGGACACTAAATGATCTATACAGCCGCTACGAATTACCACTTTTCATCGTGGAAAATGGCTTAGGTGCTTATGATACAGTAGAAGAAGACGGCAAAATCCATGACGATTACCGCATTGACTACTTACGCAAACACATCGAACAAATGAAAGAAGCAATTGCTGATGGCGTAGATTTAATTGGTTACACAAGCTGGGGCCCTATCGACCTAGTAAGTGCCTCCACAAGCGAAATGTCCAAACGCTACGGCTTTATCTACGTAGACCAAGACGACTGGGGCAAAGGAACATTAGAACGCTCCCGCAAAGATTCATTCTTCTGGTATAAAAAAGTAATTGAAACAAATGGTGAAGATTTAGTTTAATAGGTAGATTGCAGTCCCGCTTTGGCGGGGCTGTTTTTAAATCAAAAAATTTAACTAGTTTACAAATTTTAGAACAATTAGAAAATATTCGTTTTATTCCTAAAATACTGTTGTATCAGTTGCTACGCTATGCTATAATTCGGCGAAAGAACTTATAATACAGCATAGAGAGGCGACATAGGAATGAAAGTACAATTAAAATCAAAATTCCATTTAGTGATGTTGATTGTTATTGTTTTATTATCAACATGTCTTACTTTTTCGATTGCAAAAAATATTTATAGACTTGATCCTGCGGCAGAAAAACCAATGAGCGATTATAGCATGGAGCTCCTTGATGTGTTTGAAAAACATGCATCCTACTTTGATGCAGTAATGACAGAAAAAGAAATTAAAGAAAAATTTCAAGAATCGAATTATCTCACACCGAATGAACTGATAGAACTAAGCGGGCAACCGTATGTAGAGCAACTATATGTAGTAGATCAAAATTATTTAAATGAATTAGCAGAGGACTTTTCAAAGATGGAAGTATTAGCACTTCCAGAAATAATTTCAAGTTCTCCCAATTATGAATCTGCCTTTGTTGTTGCTAAAAGTAACTTAATCAAAGGACGTTTGCCTAAAGATAATAAAAATGAAATTGCTCCGTCAATAAAGCAATTAGACAAGTTTTATCATATTGATACAGACAATAAAAATGTGATTGGTAAGCAAATAGATATCAATGGTACTCTGTATAAAATTGTTGGAATAGTAAATTCTCCAGTAGCAGCAATGTCATTTTCAGATGAAATGCAACAATATGGAACAGTTAAAGTAGATAATAATAGCGTAGAGAAGTTAAATAATATCGTATCAAACATGGACTCCCCTTGGATTGGTAATATTTTTATTAAAACATCTACCAAACGACCATTAGAGTTGTTAAGCTATTTAGAAGTACATGGGCCAAGTTATCAATATACTTCTAATTATATTGATGAAGTTCTCCAAAAACATTTATATTGGGAGATAGCAATGGAGGTAATTCCAAGCGCTATTACCTTGATTACGCTTGCAGTTTTAGTACTATTCGTTTTTGGAAGCAAACCATTTATTGATAAAATGGCCGGTTTAGAGGAAGGGGTAAGAAAAAGATACTATCTAATTATGGTTTTAGATTTTTTGGCAATTTTACCAATCTGTCTATTAATACAACTATCCATTGTAAAAAGTAGTTACGGTATGTTGTTACTATTTATTTCATTAACCATTTTATTAATATATTTATCGCAAGTTTTATATTGGTTCAATCGTTGGGCGGAAAAACGGCTAAGCAGCAAATAATGTTGCTTAGCCGTTTTTTTACAAATTCCCACAAGAAACCAATCCTTCAACCTCCGAATAACAAAGTTCAACTTATTGTCACATATTCAGTTAATTAGGGTCCTGTGCGAGAAAAAACAGAGAGCAGATTCTGTTATAATTCTAATAATTCATCAAATATTAGTGATATTTTACACGCCGAAACAACCCAGATAGCATAAAATTCAAGGCGTAGTTAAGGATGAATTGTAAATTTTAAGGAGACGATAAAATGAAAAGAAACCAATCTTCGTTACTACGCATTTTATTTGTAGTAACAGCTATCTTGGGTATTAGTTTATGGGTTAATATGAGTCAGGGGGTGGAAGTTCAGGCAGAGAGTATTGCCGAGCCGACGCCGATTAACAAAATCTTCACGGATTCGGCATTAGCGGAAGTGGTGAAGACGGAGCTTGGAAAAGCCAGTGCGGATGATGTTGTTACGCAAGCGGATCTGAATCAGATAACTAGGCTTGATGCAGACGGTAAAGGAATAAGTTCAATAGAAGGCATACAATATTTAACTCAGCTGAACATGTCAGGTTTATCATCCAATCAAATTACTAATATTACGCCGATTGCTCACCTTACTAACTTAGACTCTTTATATTTAGGGAATAATGAAATTATTGATTTAACGCCACTTTCAGGCTTGACTCAGCTTACATTTTTACAATTATCTATCAATCAAATAAAAGATGTAACCCCACTTGCTAAGCTAACGAATTTAAATTATTTAGATTTACGAGAAAATCAAATAAGTGATGCAAGTTCATTAAGTAATATGATGGAACTAACAACATTGAAGATAGATAAACAACAAATAACCGCAGACCCAGTTCTATATCAATCTAATTTAGTTGCACCTGATATTTTGAAAAATGTATTTGGAGAAGTAGTACCGCCAACGACGATTAGTAATAATGGTACATTCGCTAGCCCGAATATTACTTGGAATTTAGCTAGTTATACAAGCGAAGTGAGTTATGATTTTAATCAACAGGTTACTCTTGGTGATAAAGGAAAGGTTACTTTTGCGGGGACAGTAGTTCAACCGATTACGGATGCGTATGTCGCTACTTTTGATATTAATGGAGTGACAACAACGGAAAAGGTAGCGGTTAATTCATTAATTGCGGAACCGACCGCGCCGGCAGAACAAGGATATACTTTTGATGGCTGGTATGATGCGAAAACTGGCGGGAATGAATGGGATTTCGCAGTAGATAAAATGCCAAGTGAGGATATGACCTTATATGCGCACTTCACGATAAACAGCTACACAGCAAATTTTGATGTAGATGGAAAAGTAACTAGCCAACAAGTGAACTACCAAGCCTTGCTTCAAGCCCCAGCTACTCCAACCAAAGAAGGTTACACATTTACAGGATGGTATGACGCAAAAACTGGTGGAAATGAATGGGATTTTTCAACTGGTAAAATGCCAGCCGAGAATATGACTTTATATGCTAGATTTACTAAGAATGCTAGCTCAGATTCGATTATAATCACACCCGGAAAAGATGATAAAAATGACAAAGCCAGCACAACAATTGCAGCTAGTCATAGTGAAAATGCTAAACTTCCAAAAACAAGCGATAATTCGAGCATGATTCCTGTTTTGATAGGGACATTATTCCTCGGAAGCGCATTAGTATTTTTACGAAAAAACACAAGTAACCTTTAAACGAAGTAGATTTGGTTTCTATTTTTTATAGGAGCCAAATTTTTTTGTTAAATAGACTAAAAACAGGGTATCTACTAGTTAAAAGGTTCTAAAATAGCGCTTAATTAAATTTTAAGGAGAGGGATTATGGAAAAACAATCGAATGCGATATTCAAAATTGTTTTAATGGTAGCAGCTATTCTAGGAATTAGCCTCTATATAACTACAAGTCAAGGTGCGGAGGTACAAGCGGAAAGCATTACACAGCCAACACCAATCAATGAAATTTTCCCAGATCCTGTTATTGCCAATGATGTAAAAACACTTGTTGGGAAATCTAATGTGACGGATGCTGTTTCGCAAAGTGATTTAGATGGAATCACTCGTCTATCAGCAGTGACTGCGGGAGTAACGACAATAGAAGGTATGCAATACTTAAATAATTTGTCAGAATTAGAACTAAAAGATAATCAAATAACAGATTTAAGCCCAATTGAAAATTTAACCAATATCACTGAGCTCGAATTATCTGGAAATCCGCTAAAAGATGTGAGCTTGATTGCTGGATTAAAAAGTATAAAAACGCTGGACCTTATTTCTACACAAATTACAGATGTAACTCCACTTGCTGATCTAACCAATTTACAAGTGCTATATCTGGATCTTAACCAAATAACGGATATAAGCCCACTCGCTGGCTTATCGAATTTACAATATTTATCGTTCGGATACACCCAAGTGAGTGACTTAACGCCGCTTGCGAACTTATCCAAACTAACAACCTTAAATGCGGGGGACAACAAAATAAGTGATATTTCACCTCTCGCTAGTTTACCTAACTTAATAGAAGCTCATTTGAAAGACAACCAGATAAGTGATGTCAGCCCGCTTGCGAATATCCCAAACTTATTTAACATCACTTTAACGAATCAAACAATAACAAGCGCGCCCGTACTTTATCAAAATAATCTAGTCGTACCTAATGCGGTAAAAGGTCCTTCTGGCGCGCCTATTGCACCAGCTACTATAAGTAATAATGGAACTTATGCAAGTCCGAATTTAACATGGAACTTGGATAGTTTTATTAATAATGTCAGCTATACATTTAATCAACCAGTCACTTTCAAAAATGTAACCGTTCCTTTCAGCGGCGCAGTTACCCAACCATTAACAGAAGCATTCACGGCCGTTTTTGATGTTGACGGCAAGCAAACGAGCGTAATAGTTGGCGCCAATGAATTAATTAAAGAACCAACCGCACCGACAAAAGAAGGTTATACGTTCACTGGCTGGTATGATGCAAAAACTGGCGGGACTAAATGGGATTTTGCGACAGATAAAATGCCAGCTGAGGATATTACATTGTATGCCCAGTTCACTATCAATAGCTACACCACCACGTTTAATATCGATGGAAAAACTACCACTGAAAAAGTAACGTATCAGGCATTACTAAATGAACCAACCGCACCGACGAAAGAAGGCTACACGTTCAAAGGTTGGTACGATGCAAAAACTGGCGGAACGAAATGGGATTTTGCTACTGGTAAAATGCCGGCAGAAAATATAACGTTATACGCCCAATTTACGAAAAATGATGAGCCAAATACTGGTGGGCCAACTGGAAATGGTAACGGCACATCGAATCCTAACATTTCAGGCGACAATACCTCACTTCCAACAACCGGAGATGAAAATACGTTGCTTCCAATTTTCGTTGGAGCATTTCTTATCGGCATCGGCTTAGTTGTATTTCGCAAAAAACATCAAACAAAATAAACTTTGAAAAATGGTTTAGCCCCTGAGCTGAGCCATTTTTTATTATGAACAAAGCGAGGGAATTAGTTTGCCTTTTTGCATAAAGGGAAAACATAGGATGGAATTCATAGAAAGAGGGCGTGAAATATGGACCGACAAAAAAAGCTTCAAATTTTAAAAGATATGGTAAATATTAATTCGACTAATGGACATGAAGAGCAGGTTGCGAACTATTTGCAGAAGTTGTTACGTGAATACGGGATTGAATCTGAAAAGGTGCAGTATGACGTGGACAGAGCCAGCTTGGTTAGTGAAATTGGTTCTGGTGATGGGAAGATTTTAGCATTTTCAGGGCATATGGATGTGGTGGATGCGGGCGATGAGTCTAAGTGGAAATTCCCGCCTTTTGAAGCGACGGAGCATGACGGGAAAATATACGGACGCGGCGCCACTGACATGAAATCGGGTTTAGCAGCGATGGTTATTGCGATGATTGAACTTCAAGAAGAAAAACAAATGCTGAATGGTAAAATCAGATTATTAGCTACAGTTGGTGAAGAAGTCGGTGAACTTGGGGCAGAACAACTAACGCAAAAAGGATATGCGGATGATTTAGACGGCTTGATTATTGGTGAACCAAGCGGACATCAGATTGTATATGCACATAAAGGATCGATTAATTACACCGTTAAATCTACTGGGAAAAATGCCCATAGCTCGATGCCGGAGTACGGCGTGAATGCGATTGATAATTTGCTACTATTTTATAATGAAGTAGAAAAATTTGCGAAATCAGTCGATGAGACAAACGAAATATTAGGCGATTTTATTCATAATGTCACCGTGATTGATGGTGGAAATCAAGTAAATAGTATTCCTGAAAAAGCGCAACTGCAAGGGAATATTCGCTCGATTCCAGAAATGGGTAATGAAACTGTGAAACAAGTGCTAGTGAAGATTATCAATGAGCTAAATAAACAGGATAATGTGAAACTAGAGCTAATTTTTGACTACGATAAACAACCAGTATTTAGCGATAAAAATTCAGAGCTAGTAAATGTTGCTAAACGTGTAGCTGGCGACATTATTAAAGAAGAAATCCCATTACTTGGTATTTCTGGAACAACGGATGCAGCAGAATTCACCAAAGCTAAAAAAGCATTTCCAGTAATTATTTTTGGCCCTGGAAATGAGACGCCTCATCAAGTAAATGAAAATGTTTCCGTAGAGAATTATTTAGAGATGGTAGACGTGTATAAACGAATTGCCGTAGAGTTCTTATAAAAAAGCTAAAATGACAAAAAATCGACACTTTTAAAGACGATAACACGCAAAAAAGTCTTTTTTGGGACGAAAAATGCAAGCTCCCCTGTGTTAATATTAATTTGGAATGCGAGAAAGATGTAAATTAATTTACAGTTAGGAGAATACAATGAAGATAAAAACTTTACTAGTTCGTGTTGGCGCGACATTAACGATAGCTTTAGGGATTAGTTTGTGGCTGGGTATGAGTCCGGAAATTGATGCCAAAGCAGCGAGTCTTGCACAACCGACACCGATTAATGAAGTGTTTCCTGACCCTCAAATGGCTTTAGTAATGGAGACTAAACTTGGAAAAGCGAGTGTTACAGACCTTGTTTCCCAGAGCGAATTAGATGCTTTGACTCAATTGGAAACTTACTTACCAATAGAATCCATCGAGGGAATTCAGTATTTGACAAATTTAACAAAATTAAATATAAGTAAGGCTGAAGTAAGTGATATCAGTGATTTAAAAGATTTAACAAAATTAACAGACTTAGAAATGTACGCTAACAATATAGTTGATACAAGTGTTTTGAAAAACTTAACGAATCTAACATATTTAGATTTGCACGATAATAAGATAACGGATATAAGTGCTTTAGGAAATTTAACAAATTTAGTTCACTTAAACTTAGCTTATAATCAAATAAGTGATATAAGCGCCGTGTCTGCTCTAAGTAAGCTAAACATGGTATGGTTTACAGATAATCAAATAAGTGATATCAGTCCAGTTGCCAATTTAACGAATCTAACTAGCTTGAGTTTGGGTTATAACCAAATAAGTGATATAGGCGCACTGACAAACTTAACGAATTTAGACGGTATCGGTATAGAAAATAATCAAATAAGCGATATAAGTCCACTTGCTAATTTGACTAATTTAGGCTATGTTGGTTTGCATAATAATCAAATAAGTGATTTAACACCGATAGCGAATTTAACGAATTTGACACGTATGTATTTATCCGGTCAACAAATAACTAATAAGCCACTGCCATATCAAAGCAATATCGTTATCCCTAACAACGTGAAAAATAATAAGCAAGAAATTGTTGCACCACTGGTAATAAGTGATAATGGAACCTATGATAATCCTAACGTTACTTGGAATCTAGCTAATTATGTTAGCGAAGTGAGCTATACTTTTTCGCAAGAGGTAACGATTGGTAGTGCTACAGAAACTTTTAGTGGTGTAGTAAAACAACCTTTAGAGATGTATACTGTGATTTTTGATGTCGATGGAGTAACAACGAAAGAGACGGTAGGCGCATACACGTTATTAACCGAACCGACAGCGCCGGAAAAAGACGGCTACACATTTACAGGATGGTATGACGCAAAAACTGGTGGAACTGAATGGGATTTTGCTACTGACAAAATGCCGGCCAACGATCTTACGTTATATGCTCAATTTAGCTTGAATGAGCACTCGGAAAATCCGCCTGATGATCCTGACAAAGAGACGCCAGGTGATACTACCAAAAATGCTGAGGGACAGGCTCAGGCCACGAATAATGTCAATATTTTATTACCAAAAACAGGTGATAGCCGAAGCGACCTAGCTATTATCATGGGAATACTTCTTTTTGGTACAGGGATTGTTTCGCTTCATAAAATCCGCAATTAACTAAAAGTCTAGTATTTGTTTGTAAACAGATGCTAGACTTTTTTCTTGCATTTAATTTAGTTTAGTACTAAACTAATAATATTAAGAGGAGGGGAAGAGCATGGTGAGAAAAGAAGAACGGCTAGGGGTTTTGCTTTGGTTTCGGTTTAGTCGTTTTTATAATCGAAATATGAAGCTGACCAATCAAAACTTGCGAGCTGTAGGGATTTCAACGGCGCAGTTTGATTGCATTGCCCAGATTGGTTTAGACAACGAGATTACGCAGCAACAACTTGCCGAAAAATTAGTTGTAACGAAGGGAAATGTTACCCAACTCCTCGCAAAATTAGAGCAATTAGGTTATATTACACGGACGAAGGCGGGGCGCGAAAAACATATTGCCCTCACAGAAAAAGGCCAGGCGTGTTACCGCGAAAACGTGCCAAAGCAAGAAGCATTCCAGCAAGAGCAATTTGATAAATTAACAAGAGACGAGCAAAAAGAACTACTCAAGCTATTAAAAAAATTAGGAGAGTGATTATTTATGAAATTAACGGGAATTCATCACGTATCTATTTTTACAGCGAATGCACGAGCAAACTTTGACTTTTATACAAAAATAATGGGATTACGATTAGTGAAAAAATCGGTTAACCAAGACGATCCATATACGTATCACTTATATTACGGCGACGAAATTGGCTCGCCGGGGACAGCGCTAACTTTCTTTGAAGTACCAAACATGGCTAAAAATCATCCATCACGCAATGCGATTTCGCAGCTTAGTTTACGCGTGCCAAACGATGAAGCTTTGCGTTATTGGGATAAAAGACTCGATGAGCATCGCATTTTCCATAGCAAACCAATCGACCAATTCGGGCGCAAAATTATTCGCTTAAAAGACACCGATGGCTTGCCGGTCAACCTTATTTCCGATGAAACAAGCACGCAAACAACCTCGGTTTCCCCTTGGGAGGATAGCCCAGTTCCAGCAGAATACGCGATTCGCGGACTTGGCCCAGTGCGTTTCTCCGTTTTCAAAAAAGAGAAAACCGATCGCCTATTAACAAAAGTTTTAGGCTTTGAACGAATTGGCGCATATGAAGAAGATGATAAACTATTAACTGTTTTTAAAACTGGCGATGTCGGGCTTGGCGGCGAAGTTCACGTGGAGTCGCGACCTGATTTAGAGCAAGGCAACCTTGGCGCAGGCGGCATTCACCATGTGGCGTTCCGCGTACCAACAGATGGTGATTTGATTGGCTGGACAGAGATGATACAAGACCTTGGCTATAAAAATTCCGGCTACGTGGATCGGTTCTATTTTCATTCCCTTTATTTCCGCGAAAGCAATGGCATCCTAATTGAACTCGCAACTGACGAACCAGGATTCCAAACCGATTTCACGAAAGAGCATGGCACGTATGTTGATTTGCCGCCACATTTGGAAGAGCGTCGCGAAGATATTTTAGCGCATTTAAAACCACTTGATACTGACAAATAAATAAGAAAACCTTGAAAATATGCCTATTCATGATACAATTTTAGAAGAATGTGTAATTAGGAGGCAGAATTTTGGCAGAAGGTTTACGTACGATTTATTTTGTAAGACATGGTAAAACAGAGTGGAACATGACTGGACAAATGCAAGGTTGGGGCGATTCTCCACTAGTTGCAGAAGGAATTGACGGCGCAAAAGCAGTCGGCGAAGTCTTGAAAGATACACAAATTGATGCCGTTTATACGAGCACAAGTAAACGCACACAAGATACTGCGGCTTACATTCTCGGCGACCGCGAAATCGAAATTCAACCGCTTGAAGAACTAAAAGAAATGGGTTTTGGAACGTGGGAAGGCGTTACGGTCATGGAAATTGACGAAAAACACCCGGAAGAACGTGCGAAAATCCTTCATAGCCCAGAAACCTACAAAGCAGAAGTAAATGGCGGCGAGACTTACTATGAGCTTGCAGAACGACTACTTCAAGGCGTTGACAAAATCATCGCTGAAAATCCAAGCGGGAACATATTAGTCGTTTCTCACGGAATGTCGCTAACGCTATTATTATATTTGCTACAAGGTGGAACCATTGAAAATCACCGCAAAGAAGCACCAAAAATCTTGAATACAAGCATTAGCATCGTAGAATACCAAAACGGCGAATTTTCGCTAACAAAATTAAATGAAATTGGTCATTTAGACTTGAAATAACTAGAATCTCGGGCATATCTCATTAGAGGTGTGTCCTAGATTTATAAATAAGAGAGAGCGAGAAATAATACATATGAAAAGAATTGTCAAAATTTTTCTACATTATTTATTAGGCATTTTAGGAATTATTTTAATCAGCTGTGTTCCCGCGATATTTAGCAAAGTGACATCCTGGTCGTCAAGCACGTATTTCGAGGCGCTCAAGTCTATTTTCTCTGCCATTTTACACCCAACAAAATGGGAAATCAGCTACCAAGGAGCCGCCGAAGTTTTCCACGTGTCCTTAGTAGATTTTATCACCGGACCTTATTTCTATTCGATGAAAATTATCGTAGCTAGCTTACTTATTTCGCTAATTATCGCCTATCTTTTAGTCCTGGCAACATTCCGCGGGCCTAAGTGGTTGCGCCGCGGGTTAGACGGATTTTTATCAATCCTTCAAGCATTCCCGGACTTTTCTTTTATTTTCCTTATTCAAATGGCCGTCGTCTACATATACCAACAAACCGGCGTGTTCACCTTGAATTTTTACAGCTTAAACGGCGAGCAAATATACGCCGCTCCAGTCGTCTGCTTATCCATCATTCCAACCGTGCTCTTTTATAAAATGATGATGCTCCTTATGAAAACTGAATGGCAGGCCGATTACATCCAATTAGCACGCGGAAAAGGTTTGGCCGACAGAGCAATTTTACTGCGCCACGCCACACCAAACATGATGCAAAGTCTGTTCTACCAATCAAAAACCATCGTTTGGTTTATCCTAAGCGCCTACCTCGTTGTAGAATTTTTGTTCGGCATCGAAGGCGTGCTCTACTATTTGCTAGCTGGATTTAGCCCATTAAATATTTTCCTAGTATTAGCACTTGTTTTCACCCCATTTTACTTCTTTTATGCACTACTGGACCTATGGATTAGCCACGGAAAAACCACCGAGAGCGCAAACGTTACCCGAATCCCGCTACATTGGAACAGTTTTCAGAAGACCTTTACGGAAAAAGTAAACCTTAAAAGCAAATGGCGAAACATTGTAGTAACGACCGGGCAGCTCCTAAAACGACCATCTTTCAGCATTCCGCTGATCACACTTAGTAGCTTACTAATCGCAAGCCTGATCTATGGTTTCATGGGAGATACCATACATTCGCTCAAATTTATTAGCGATTCAGCCGGACGAGTAACCGATATGGCGCCATTCAAACCCAATTCGCAAGTCTGGCTAGGCACCGACCAAGCCGGTAACTCCATTCTCGACCAATTACTAGTCGGCATCAAATACACGCTACTCGTCGCGGTTATCATCGCAACGCTACGTGTCGTGATTGGCTACATTTTGGCAGTGCCGCTCGCATTTTTTAGCAAGCCGCGAACCCGTAATTTCGTTCAAAGCATAGCGGACGGGATGCATTATCTGCCACTATCGCTGCTCGTATTTATTATCATGGTCAACGAATTCATCAGCTATTCCGGCATTTTCGAAACAAGCCTACTGACGCGGATTAGCTTCCAAATTTTAATCATGATAGTCATCGTGCTGCCAATTACAACCAACCGAATCAGCAGTGAAATTTCCCAAGTGTTAAAAAAAGAATTCGTCCTGAGCGCGCTCGTTTTTGGCGGAAATGCTCGCTGGATTTTAACCAAGCATATCAATCCACAAATCTGGTCCAAATTAATTTTGATTTGGATTGAGCAGCTCATTCAAACACTTCAGATGTTCGTGCATTTGGCTATCTTTGGCATTTTCATCGGCGGGGCAATCATGGGGGCCGATGATGGCATGCTGAACCCAGTTATCCCTGAATTATCTGGCCTAATCGCCAACGCCAAATTCGTTTTCGCCAATCACCAATTCTGGATAATTTTATCACCATTGATCGTATTTATGATTTTAATTCTTTGCTTCCAAATGATGGCGAATTCGCTGTTAAAACGAGAAGAAGAAAGCAAAAAAGCCTAGTTCATTTTAAAGAACTAGGCTTTTATTATTTAAGGAGTGACTGTTTGATAGACAGTGACTGTGACAGAAGGGAAAGTTGGATATTGATTATTTAAGAAGTAAGCAGAATTATCGCCTACATTTTCCCAAGTAAGTGTATCATTTTGGTAAGTGCCTGGAGTGTACCAAACCCAATCGTGTAATGTTACTCCAAGGTTATCTTTAATTACAATATTAGTGGAATCCCCAAGAGCGATGTCTGGAAGGTATATATTTTGTCCAGTGGCGTCAAACAATTCTAAGCTGTGACCTGCCAATGAGCTGAAATCACTAATCTGATTTTCTTCTATTTGTATTGACTTAATTGTTGGAATGGTGCTGAGAGGTGTAACATCTTTAATTTGATTAAAATTAGCATCAAAGTATTCTAGTTTTGTTTTATTTCTTAATGACTCAATAGAAGTCAGTTTATTGCTTTCGGCATAAAAAACTTTGAGATTATCGAGTGCTGAAAGGACACTGATGTCTGATACATTATTTGCTGAAATAGATAAATTGGTTAATTGGGGAGTATCTTTTAGCACCGAAATATCATTTAGTTGATTGCTACTAAGATTTAATATTTTTAAATTAGTTAAATTTTCGAAAGATGGTAAGGTGGAGATTTGGTTAACGCCTAGTTCTAAGTTATTTAACTTAGGTAAGTTCATTAGCGGAGTAATATCTGTAATTTGGTTGGAGTTAAGTGATACAACTTCTAATTCTGTTAAATTAGCGAGATTCTCTAAGTTGCTAATGTTGTTTTGGCTTAAATCTACCAATTTTAAGTTGTGTAAATATTCCATCCCTGTTAAATCTTCCACATCGAACGCCACATATACCATTGTGGTAATAGTATCTAGTTGTTCTTGGGTGACGACCGTATCCTCGGAAACACCTAATTCCTGTGCGACTTTAAAAGCTAGAGCATCATCTGGAAAAATTTGATCAACCGTGGCTGGAGGAGCTTCTTGTAAGCTTTTTTCTGGGGCAGTTGTAATGTCTGATGTAGCAGCATTTACTTCGACTTGCTCAGCTAAAGGGCTAAAACAAATCAAGGTCGTACATGCAAGACTTGCTAGAATAAATTTTTTCATGTCATCCTACTCCTTTTCTATAATATAAATGGAGTATAGCATGCCAATTATTAAATAATAAAAAGCAATCATATTTGAACATTGTATAAAAAAACCGCTAAAAAAGAATATGCACTTTTTTAGCGGTTTTTCGTTTTATTCACTTGCTTCAATCGATTTATCTAACCATAATTCATACCATTCCAGAAAGTTTAAACGTTCTTCATTCCCAAAGTAAAAATCAGGGTAGACGCCATTGTCATTGTTCCTATCATCCACCCAAATTTCTCCGTAAGAAGGGCCGTTTACAACCAGGTTAATCGATACACCACAACCGAAGTTAGAAATGCGCAGAAGTCCAAATACTTCTTTATCAGAAAAGCACAGTTCTTGCCAAGCATCATAAGCTTCATCGGACATTCCTTCTTTATAACCAGGTGCAATCCAGTCATCTGTATGGGGGAAAGGTTTACTTAGCGTTTGCACCCCATACTTTTCATCCTTGTAATCAAGTGAAGCGCAAAGCCCGTCGACCAAAGTTTCTAAACCATAGTAAGGACCCATTCCACCATCACCAATCTGTTCCAAAAATGCGCGATAACCTTGTGGTAAAGTTATTTGGTGCTTATCTTCAAACGCAGTAATAGTTTGATTAGACAAAGGTTGATTGAGTTTATAGGCATGGCTTTCTGAACCAAATAAATTCATATCGCCATCTTTTTCTTTTAAAGTAGTGATTTTTGCTTGGATTCTAGCTAGCTGATTTTGATATTCAGCCATACTTTACAGGTCTGCTCCATTAGTTTCAATCACTTGTTTATACCAATAATAGCTTTTCTTCGGAATACGCGTCATTGGCGCATCATCTTCCACATCACGGTCAACATAAACAAAACCGTAACGTTTTTGATAGCCGTTTAACCAGCTTAGAAGGTCTGTGAAGCTCCAAGTGCAGTATCCTAACATATCAACCCCATCACTAATTGCATCGCGAATAGCAGTTGCATGCGCGCTCAGATAGTCAATACGGTAGTCATCATTTACTTCGCCATCCACTAATTTATCAAATTCACCTAAACCATTTTCAGTAATTAAAATTGGTAAAGCATAGCGGCTGTTAATACGACGAAGCGCAATTTGTAAGCCTTTAGGATCGATTGTCCAGTCCCAGTTCGTTGTTTTTACGAAAGGATTAACGATTTTTTTGTAAACGCCAGGGATACCAGTTTCTTTTGTGCTGCCTTTTTTACCAGTGAAGTTCATTTCGTTGTTTTGACCAACACCATCAAGCGGGTTGTAAGCAACTGTTGCGGATTGATAGTAGTTCACGCCCATGAAATCTGGTTTTGCAGACGCAAGTAGTTCCATATCGCCATCTTCAATAACTGGCGCAATATCGTTTTCTTCTAAATATTTCCAAACAGCTTTCGGATAACGACCAAAAGCATACATATCCATCCAGAAATAGCTATTTAATTCTTCTGCATCGTCGGCAGCTTGAACATTTTTAGGATCTGTGTCGATTGGATAATGTGGTGTGTAAGCAAAACTTGGTCCAATTTTTCCATCAGGAACGATTTCGTGGAAAGCTTTGATAACACTCGCATTAGCTAAGTTCGCAATATGGTTTACTGCGTACATTCTTTTTGGATCGCTAACTTTTGGCGGGTGAAGCGCTTGACCATAACCCATACCAACAAAGATATTTTGCTCATTCAAGGAAACCCAATATTTCACGCGGTCGCCGTAACGTTTGAATAGCGTTGTGGAATAATTCGTGAAATCTTCAATAACTTGGCGAGATTCCCAGCCACCGTATTCATCAAATAATGCTTGCGGAATATCCCAGTGATAAAGCGTTACAAGCGGTTCGATGTCATATTTAAGCAACTCATCAATTAAGTTATCATAAAATTTCAATCCAGCTTCATTTACTTCGCCTTTACCATTTGGGAAGATACGAGTCCAAGCGATGGAGAAACGGTAAGCTTTTAGGCCAGCGTCTGCCATTAGTTTTACGTCTTCTTTATAACGGTGATAATGGTCAACAGCGACATCGCCATTTGTACCTTTGAAAGTAGTTCCAGGAATGCGGACATATTCGTCCCAAACTGATTTACCTTTACCATCTGCGTCCCATGCTCCTTCGATTTGATAAGCTGCAGATGCAGAACCCCATAAGAAGTCTTTCGGGAATGGTGAACGTTTTTGATGTTCCATTTAATATAACCTCCATTAAAGCGATTTTTATTAAAAAACTATACTAATATATTTTAAAGTATATTCTTTTAAAAAGATAGTTAAAAAACGCAGATTCGAAAGGAATCTGCGTTTTTGTTTTATTTATCGAGCACGAATTTTTGAATCGCTTTTGCGACGCCACTGTCATTGTTCGAAGCAGTCGTATAGTCAGAAAGTTGCTTAATTCTTTCCGGAGCATTGCCCATCGCAATACCAAGTCCAGCAAACTCAAGCATCGTAACGTCATTTTCTTGGTCGCCAATGCAGATAACTTCGCTTTGCTTAATGCCAAGTTTTTCGGAAAGTTCTTTGACCGCGTTACCTTTACTAGCGTCACGATTTAGAATTTCCAAGTAGAAAGGCGTACTACGAACTAGATGATATTTTTCACGGAAAGATTCCGGCATTTTCGCAATACCAGCTTCTAGTTCTGGGGCTTCTTCAATAAACATTGCTTTCGACATAATAAAATCTTCCGGCACGTTTTCGATTTCTTTATAAATCAATTGGCTACCAGTAAGATAGGCTTCGACAATCGTGTATTTGCCGATTTCACGGTTCGGCGTATAAAGCGCTTTGTCATCAAAGAAATGCATGTGCAAATTGCTATTTAAGCTCACTTCGTAAATATCTTTTAAGTCTTCGATACCAAGTGTTAAGTGAGAAATAACTTCTTTGGTAAACGTATCTTGAACGAGTGCGCCGTTAAAACTAATAACGTAATCGCCTTCCTCACGTAGTTCAAGTTCTGTTAAATAATTTTCTACGCCAACAAGCGGACGCCCAGTACAAAGAACCACTTTTACACCTTTTAATTTAGCTTGACGAATGGCTTCTTTTACTTCATCTGTAACCTTATGATCATCTGTTAGTAGTGTTCCATCAATATCAATCGCAATTAATTTATACAATATACTAGCTCCTTTTCCATCATAAACTCATTCTAGTATAGCATAAATTCAGACAGATTTGCGGCTATCTATTGAAACGACAAGGAATTTATGGCATGATTGACATGGAAACTTGATAAAGAAAAGAGTGAAATAATGAAACGTAATTATCATGTGAAATTTTTAAATGAAAAAGATGTAGAACTTGCAGAAGCTGTTTGCGCAGCATCCGAAGATTATTATCTAATTGAACAAAATAAGCCCGCATCGAAAAATGATGCATTAAAAATTATCACTGAAATTCCAGACGGAAAAACAAGATTCGATAAATTCGTACTAGCAGTGTTGGATGAAAATGAAAAACCAATCGGCTTAGTAGATATCGTTTCCGATTACCCAAGAAAAGGCCGCTGGTTTATCGGCTTGCTCCTTTTAACGCCAGATGCTCGTCATAATGGTCTTGGAAAAGTGCTTCACCAAACGATCAAAGAGTGGGCTAGTGACGGCGGGGCAGATTCTTTAGCGTTAGGCGTCTTAGCAGAGAATGAAAAAGGTCGCGGATTTTTTGAACATCTGGGTTACACGAAAGAAGAAACAAAACAAGCTAGTTATGGTGGAAAAGAACAAGAAGTTAGCATTTTCGCTTTAGCTATTAAATAAAAGAAGGATGTAGCTCATTAGGCTGCATCCTTTTTGTTAATCTACTGCATTATTTTTTTCTAATAGAGCGTCCATATTAACGCGCCATTGTAATTTTACTTTTGAAATAATCCCTGCTTCTTTTAATTCTTTCAGTTGTGAATAGAAGAATGCTTTGGAAAGAGTACAGTAATTTTTAATGACTGTTGTACTAATTGCTTTCGGTAGTGATGCCACGCCGTTTTCTACCTCGATTTCAAGGAGTTTGACAAGCATTTCAAAAACAAAAGCTAATTGATCTTTTTTATCGCGATATTGTATAAGCGATTTGTAATAACCATGTTTTGCAATGGTCCTCATGATAGTATACTGGAAACCAAAATTTTCCGGGAAAAGAGATAATGAATATTCAATATCTTTCTTCTTATATATGATTACTTCACATTCTGTTAACGTTTGATAAGTAAATAGAAGTGGTGTGTTTTCGAAAATAGTATAGTATCCCATGAAAAAATTAGCTGTGAATATAGAATAAATTTTATCATTATCGAAATCAATGTATCCAGCCAATAAACCGGATTTTAGTAAATATACACAATCCTGATTTTCCGTTACTAAATCGTTTAAAATGGTGTGTTCAGGAATCGTGATACTGTTGGATTTTAAATTGTATTGCTCCATCATTGCAACAAACTCTTTGTGATTAAATGGATAGGCCATTTTTTCGCTTCGTCTCCTTCAGATTCAGTTGTGCTCACATAAATTAATTGTATCACCGTAAAAGTCTTATTAAGTACTAAAAACAGACCACGACAGAATCTCTTTTTTATGAAAATACCCGTTTTAAGCCAATGTAACCGCAATAATTTTGCCACATTTAGCCTATTTCTTGCTTGAAAAAGGTTAAGCATTACTCATTATTGAAAAAGGCCGATAATAAAGTTTTCTCTTTATTATCGGCCTTTTGAATGTGGACATCGAAATTATTTCCCAATTGAATACGTGCTACCGTTACCTGTGACAACGATTGTTTTACTACGATCTGTCCGATAAACTTTTGCTTTCGCTTTGGTTAGTCTGCTGACTGTTTGCGAAGTGGGGTGACCGTAGCCATTTTTGCCGACACTAATAATGGCGTATTTTGGTTTCACGACATTAACAAAAGCTTGGCTAGTCGCAGTTTTGGAGCCTTGTGTACTTACTTTTAGCACATCAGCTCGTAAAGTTTTCTTCGCTTTAATCATATCGGTTTCTGCTTTGGTTTGCGCATCTCCTGTGAAAAGAAAGGTGTTTTTCTTATATGCGACGTGGAGAACAGCGCTCCAATTGTTGCGATCGGTTTTTCCATATGTTTTAACAGGCCCTACAAACTGGGCATTTACTCCTTTGACGGGAAGTTTTACACCAGCTTTGGCGGTTTTAATCGCTAATTTTTTCTTTTTCGCCGTATTTACAAAATCTTTGTATGCGGCTGTTGTATTAGTAGAATTAGGTGCGTAAAGGCTTTTTACTTTGATACTATTCATGACTTCTGGTAAGCCGCCAATGTTGTCAGCGTCTGAATGGGAGGCAATCATAATATCAATATCTTGTACTTTTAATTTCTTTAAATAGTTAACGACAATTTTCCCTTTGCCTTTGTTACCAGCATCGATGAGGATATCTTCCCCACTAGGCGCTTTGATGTAAATGGCGTCCCCCTGGCCAACATCAATGAAATGTACTTTTATTGTTGGTGCAGCTGCTTCGGCTTGGATGGAACCCGGTACCGAAATCCCCGTAATTAAAGCAAAAACCAACAATATGTTTAAAATCCCTTTTTTCATCCCTTTTCCCCTTCTCTTATGAAATGAATTCTTTTAGAAATTTGTAAACCCCATCTGCTTCATTCGTGTCAGTAAGATGACTAGCTGCTGCTTTGACATTATCACTTGCATTCGCCATCGCAACACCAGTTCCAGCATATTGTAGCATGCCAATATCATTTTCGCCATCACCAAACGTAATAATTCGTTCACGCGGGATACCATAATGCTTCCCAAGCGCTTCAACAGCTGTTTTTTTGTCAGAATTAGCAGGAAGTATTTCTAAATTATCATGGTGAGAAGAGAGTACGCGGATACCATTTGCTTCATTAAGAGCTGCGCGAACCTCAGTTAATTTAGCGGCCTCATTTTCAGCAACAACAATCGCGTTTAAAAATTGATGCATATTTTCGTCAAAAACACTTTTATCATTAATAGAAACGAGCGAAAAACTTTTATGGCCCGTATCTAGGCGACTTTTATCCGCAAGTTCACGGAAGAAAGCAGGTGGTTCTTTTGTATAGAAAAGTGCATTTGTAGAGAAGAAAAACAGTGGCAAATCAAAATCGCTCATAATTTCGTAAGTGGAGCGGATTGCTGTGGTTTCTAAAGTTGTTTTAAGCAATTGTTCATCGCGAATGGCCGCATAAGAGCCGTTAGATGCGATAACATGGCCCGAGTTGCTGACTTTAAAACCAACTTCACGAGCAGAAGGATACATCCGACCTGTAGAAATAGAGAAAATATGGCCATCTTTTTCTAAAGTTTGGATTAAATCGCGCGTTTTTTCGGATACAGTTTGATCTTGGCGTAGTAACGTGCCATCAATATCGGAACAAATTAAATATTTTTCAGTCAAATAAAATCATCCTTTTTAGTTAATAAGCTAAGTATACCATGTGTGAATCGGGAATGATGCAATGATTTTTATCTGCGTATAAAAAAAGCCACCAGATTCGGCGGCTTTTTCATAAGTAAATTAATCAGTTAAGTTATCTTCTGTTTCTGGATCAAAGAAATGCGATTTAGACATTTCGAATGCTAAAGTTAGTACTTCGTTTGGTTGATGTTCAGAACGAGCATCAACACGAGCTACGAATTCATGTGCACCAACGCGGCTGTGAAGCATAAATTCAGCACCAGTAAGTTCGGCAACAACTGTAGTCGCTTTGAACGTATAACCTGGGTTTGCTTCAATAACGATTGGTTCATCATGGATATCTTCTGGACGAATACCGAAAACGATATCTTTGCCGTCGAATCCTCTGTCTTTAAGAAGTTTCAGTTTACCTTCTGGAACAGCGATAGTGAAGTCATCACCGATAAAGTTAGCGCCTTCTAAACGACCTTTGAAGAAGTTCATCGCTGGGCTACCAATAAAGCCGGCTACGAACATATTCACTGGGTGATCATACACTTGTTTTGGGGAACCAACTTGTTGGATAACGCCGTCTTTCATGATAACGATACGTGTCGCCATTGTCATTGCTTCTGTTTGGTCATGGGTAACGTAGATCATTGTCGTATCTAATTGTTGGTGAAGTTTTGTGATTTCCGCACGCATTTGCACACGTAATTTTGCATCCAAGTTGGAAAGTGGTTCATCCATTAGGAAGACTTTAGCGTCACGAACGATGGCACGACCTAAAGCAACACGTTGACGTTGACCACCGGAAAGTGCACTCGGTTTACGTTTTAAGTACTCTGTTAAGCCAAGAATATCAGCTGCGTGCTCCACACGTTTTTTAATTTCGTCTTTTGGCATTTTACGAAGTTTTAAACCAAATGCCATATTATCATATACAGTCATATGTGGATATAATGCGTAGTTTTGGAAAACCATTGCGATGTCGCGGTCTTTCGGTGCAACATTATTCATTACTTTGCCATCAATTGATAATTCGCCTTTAGAAATTTCTTCTAATCCAGCGATCATACGTAATGTTGTAGATTTACCACAACCAGATGGACCTACAAAAACGATGAATTCTTTGTCATCGATTTCTAAATTAAAGTCAGAAACTGCAGTTACTTTGTTATCATATATTTTATAAATATGTTCTAGTGATAATTGTGCCAACTTATTTCGCCTCTTTCTATTTTTTAACTTGTGTTCATTGTATATGAAAACGCTTTACAAAAACTATGGCAATTTGCACAAAGAAAAAATTCATCTGTTGGGCAAAGTGCATAACTACCAAAAAAATAAAAAGAAGTAAAGGGACAAAAGACCTTTTATGTGAAGGATTTTTCATGCCATTTAATTCTTTAGTCCCAATTCCAAAAAATCCTCGGATATCATTACAAAAAAACTTTATCTTGTGTTATATTATTATAGCAGACACAATATATAGTTAGTGGGGGATTATCATGTACGTGGAACAACTTAATGAACAAAAGGTAATAAAAAGGGATGGCCGCAAAGCAAACTTTGATTTAATTAAAATTCGTAATGCCGTTGAAGCATCTATGAAAGCAATTAATTTAGAGGACGAAACTTTCTTAGAAGAGATTTTGCTTGAGGTTGTAAGTGAATTACCTAACAAGGCAGATATGACCATCGATGAAATCCAGCATTGCGTCGAAAATACTTTAATGAAATCGACGTATCCTGATGTAGCGAGGGCTTACATAGAGTACCGCCATGACCGCGACCATGAGCGTGAAAACATCACAGACATGCACAAAAGCGTAGAAAAATTACTACAAAAAGACAAAACAGTAGTAAACGAAAATGCCAACAAAGACGCAACTGTCTTTAACACACAACGCGATTTAACAGCAGGGGCCGTAGCCAAAAGTTACGCATTAAAATACATGCTGCCAAAACACGTATCCAACGCCCATTTAAAAGGAGAAATCCATTTTCACGATTTAGACTACAGCCCATACCACGCGATGACCAACTGTTGTTTAATCGACATCGAGGGAATGCTTAAAAAAGGATTTACGATTGGTAACGCCAACGTAGAAAGTCCAAAATCCATCCAAACAGCTACAGCGCAAATTGCTCAAATAATCGCAAACGTAGCTAGTTCGCAGTACGGCGGCTGCTCGGTTGACCGCATTGATGAAGTTTTATCCGTTTATGCGCGTTTGAACTTTGAAAAACATAAAAAAGATGCGATGGAATGGGTCGTTCCAGAAAAACAAGAAGGCTATGCGGCAGAGAAAACACGTAAAGATATTTACGATGCCATGCAAAGCTTAGAATACGAAATCAACACATTATATACAAGTAATGGCCAAACACCGTTCGTAACACTAGGCTTTGGTCTTGGTGAAGATTGGTTTGCCCGCGAAATCCAAAAAGCTATCCTAAAAGTAAGAATTGGCGGCGTTGGTAAAGATAAACACACGGCCATTTTCCCGAAATTAGTATTTTCGATTCGCCGTGGAACTAATTTAAACGCAGCAGATCCAAACTATGATATCAAACAATTAGCGCTAGAATGCTCCTCCAAACGGATGTATCCAGACGTGCTTAATTACGACTCACTTGTTCGCTTAACTGGCGATTTCAAAGTGCCAATGGGTTGCCGTTCTTTCTTGCCAGCTTGGGAAAACGAAAATGGTGAACACGTGAACGCAGGAAGAAACAACCTTGGTGTTGTAACACTTAACATTCCACGTATTGCTATTCAAAGTGGCGGCGACAAAGATCGTTTCTGGGAAATTTTCCACGAACGCATGAAAACAGTCAAAGATGCACTGCTTTTCCGTTTAAACCGCGTACGCCAAGCACGTCCAGAAAATGCGCCAATTTTATATAAATATGGAGCATTTGGCAAACGACTACAAGACGGCGAAAGTGTCGATCAATTATTTAATAAAGAACGCTCCACTATTTCTATCGGCTATATCGGTCTTTATGAAGCAGCGACTGTATTTTACGGTGGCGAATGGGAAGGCGATGCAGAAGCGAAAAACTTCACGCTTGATATCTTGAAAGAACTCAAAGGCTATGCCGACAACTGGAAAGATGAATATGGCTATTGGTTCAGCGTCTACTCGACACCAAGCGAAAGCCTAACAGACCGTTTCAACCGTTTAGACAAAGAAAAATATGGCGTAATTAAAGACATCACGGATAAAGACTACTACCAAAACTCTTTCCACTACGATGTTCGCAAAAAAATTACACCATTTGAAAAAATTGATTTTGAAAAAGAATATCCAGAATTTTGCTCAGGCGGATTTATTCACTACTGTGAGTATCCAAAAATGGTTCACAACACGAAAGCGCTTGAGGCTGTATGGGATTACTCTTATGATCGCGTAGCTTATCTTGGTACAAATACACCAATCGATAAATGTTACGAATGTGATTTTGAAGGCGAATTTGTCCCAACAGAAGAAGGCTTCAAATGCCCAAGCTGTGGCAATACTGACCCTGAAAAAGCAGATGTTGTAAAACGTACTTGTGGCTATTTAGGTAACCCAATGAAACGCCCAATGGTTCATGGACGTCACGTAGAAATCAGCAATCGCGTGAAACACATGGAGAACCTAGGTGAATAATCCAAAACCGTGTGAATGGAAGTCGAATGAATTATCCAGAGGGTATATCGCTGACTATAAAGCATTCAATTTTGTCGATGGAGAGGGCGTTCGGTGCAGTTTATATGTATCTGGATGCCCTTTCCACTGCGAAGGCTGCTACAACAAAGCCGCGCAATCATTTAAATACGGCAAACCTTACACTAAAGAACTAGAAGACGATATCCTAAAAGACATCGGCCATGAAAGCGTCCAAGGTCTAACGTTACTTGGCGGAGAACCATTTTTAAACACCGCCATATGCCTATCCGTCGTAAAACGAATCCGCGCGACATACGGCAAAACAAAAGACATTTGGTCATGGACAGGCTACACATGGGACGAAATGATGCAAGAAACCGCCGACAAACTAGAACTTCTATCCTTAATAGATGTCCTAGTAGACGGCCGCTTCGAACAAAAACTTTTCGACCCAAACCTAGCATTCCGCGGTTCCAGCAACCAACGAATTATCGATGTACAGAAATCACTTGCTGCGGGTGAAGTGGTTTTGTATGAGTTGTGAAAGGAGCCCTCTGTGATGGAGGGTTTTTTTTGATAAATACGAACATAATCAAAAAGTAAAGTAGGAAAATCCACTAAAAAAGATGGTTCTTGACTAGTTTTTTGCAGAGGGGTTCACACAATGCTCACAAAATGAAAACGCTTTGATGATATAATAGAAGGAAAAGATGGTTAAATCTCGGTCGAATAGTGCGAAAAAACTGAAAAATATTAAATAAGTTAACCTTATTTCACGAAAGGAGAGAGTAATACGTTGGAAGATGTTAGTTTAAATATACATAATCTGAAAAAGCAATATGATAATAAAACTGTAATAAATAATTTGAGTATTACGATTAATTTTAATTCTAAGATAACTTTAATGACAGGAATGAATGGTTCAGGTAAATCAACATTAGCAAAAATGATAGCGGGAATTATTTTACCTGATAAAGGTACATTAACACTTTCAAATCACACCAATTTTTCAAAATGGACAAAGCGAAATACATACTACTTATCAAATGCAGAGCGAGGTATGTTTTATAAGCTAAACTGCAGACAAAATATTGAATATTTAACCTCACTAAAAGGTACGAGTAGAAAATACGTCTTAGATAAACTTCCTGCATACTGCGAAAAATTAAATTGTACAGATATTTTAGAGATATCAGCAGAAAAGTTATCTACTGGTCAAAAAAAGAAGGTTTTCATACTATCGGCTTTATGCTCGAATTGTCAGCTATTATTACTGGATGAACCTACAAATGGGCTGGACGACGAGAGTTTTTATGCATTTACTGAAATTCTGGCGAGCTTAAGACCAGAAAAAAAGATTGTGTTAATTTCTCACGATAAAAGATTTTTGGATATGCCGCATATAGAGAGAATAATTTTTGGCAAAAACGGTGAAATTTATTGGGAGGAGGGTTCGTCAAATGGATTATCTTAATGCTTGTATAGGGACACTGAAAGCAAATATTTTTATTCTATTTAAATATAAGAAGAATCTCGTATCGGAATTAATCATGTTTATGGGTGTGTATCTGGCAATATTAATGCTAAATGACAGCAGTGCAATAACTGAATTTTATGGGGCTTCAACTGCTCAGGGGCCTATTCTTTTGTTAATTGGTTATATGTTTTGGGCATTTTCTGATATGGCGTTATCAAATACAGCCAATTGGATTAGTACAGATGCCAAAGTAGGTTTATTTGAAACCAAAGTTCAAAGCATTTTACCATATCCTGTGCAGTCATTTTTGTTACTTTTAATCAGTGTTTTAGAAACAATCATAATCCTTTTTGGCGTTGTTATTATTTCCGTTTTTGCTGATAAAATAAGTTGGTCGCAAATCCCGTTTATTTTTTTATCGGTCGTTATCCTGTTGCCATCTGTTGTGGGGATGTTTGGAATGGGCTTGATATTCGGAGGCTTTGCTGTCAAAGAGAAGAGTTTAGGGAATTTCGTCAATTTGTTTGCAGGTGCCTTAATTATTTTTTCCAATACACTTATCGTAGGGCTACCGAAAATTATTTATGTCATTCCATTTACTTCAGGTGTAGATTTTACGAGTAATTTGTATGTTTCTGGAAAAATGGATATAAGTCTTTTAGGCATAAATTTAATTATTAATGCCATATGGCTTATTGTGGGAATATTCTTCTTTAATTATTCTCTTAAAAAAGAAAAAACAGTTGGTAGTTTTGATACTTTTTAAAGAAAACCAGACTAACCCTTTTAAAATGGGATTTACATTATCAACTCAAAAGATTACAATTAAACCCAAGAAACCACCACGAAAACCACAGAACGGAAGTGTTAACTATCAACGGAAATTTTACTACAAATGAAAAAAATCAGCGGACATTTTTATTCCCGATGAAAGGGTTTAGGGGGCTTGTATTAGGAATGGTTGTTGTGGCGATAATTTTCACGCTGTTAACTTATTTAGTCCCCAACCCAGATAAGAGAATCATTCCGGAATCGGTCGAGCTGCTTAATAATATAAGAATCGTTGCATTCCTTGCCATTTGTGTATGGATGTTACTAAGAATTGGGTACATTTTCCGCACGAAAAAGCCTTGGAAATATGGGTTAGAGTATAGTATTTATTTTCATTCGATACCATGTCTAATAGCAATTTCATCGATATTTTTTGTGTGGATGGCCTCTATTACTTTACTTGGTAGTAATTATTTGTTTTTATATTTTTCGATAGCTACGAGTATGATGGTGGTATTATCATGTACTTTTTATTTTGTTTTTAAGAAGGATAAAATGAATACAAAAGGTTTTTTCGTCATTCCTGCAGCTGGGATTATATTGAACGGATATGCAGGGATTGTTGTGGGCGTGATGCTAAGTGATTTGTGGGGAGGCGTATTGCATGAAGGCTTGCGTGGTGGAGCACTAGTTGGTGTGTTTGTCGCGTGCCTTGTGTCACCTAGTATATTTTTAGGTGCGCTACCTGTTGTTATTTGTAATTTATACGCATGGATTACGGGGAAAGATATCAACCTGGATGAACGATACAAAAATGCGGATAATATTGATCCAAATAAAAACTATCCGCCGAATTTTGGTTTGAAAAAGAAATAAAAAAAGATAGTGCACTCAAAAGTCTAAATTTTGAGCGCACTATCTTATAATAACAATCACGAATACCCATCCTCTTGAAGTTCGGTCAAACAGTAATCTTGTATTTCTTTTGACATAGAATGAACTTTGATTTGTTCTTCAGCTATTACTTTATCAATGAAGTTGCGAGCTTCTAACAGTGTGCAACCTGACATATTCATCAGTTCCTCATAAAAGGTAAATAGTGTTTTTTAGCAAACTCCGCTCTATATTGTTCTACATTAACTTCAATATTTCCTAGCTTATACAACATTTTTAACTCCTCTATAAAGATAAAATAAAAACTAAACAGCTAATTCCTGACTACAACTTAAAACAGGGTAGCGTTTTTTAATCAACAAATTGCCTAACTTTCACATAATCATGCAATTCCTGATTTTTAACAACCCATTCTTTATCCTTTTTCCAAATCTTTCCTTGCTCTTTCAAAAGCGTCAATTGTTTGTAAAAACTACTTTTTGATAGGTTGCTATATGCCGCGATGGTACTAGTTCGCATTTCTCTTGGGAGGATAACGCTATCTTTTTCATAGGGCGTTCCGTGTAGCTTGCAGAGATTAGAAAAGGAGAGCTCTAGTTTGTCGGAAGAACTAGTCTCAGCGAAAAGACTTTTAAAAAAAGCGTGGCGAGCCAGGTCGCGCATAATGAAAAACTGAAACCCAAAATTCTCTGGGAACATGGAAAGAAAGTACTCTAAATCTTTAAAAGAATATTTGTAAATAGTGCAAGGCGAGCTAGTTGTAAACAAGAAGTCATCTACGTTTCCTTGGAATAAACTATAGTAATTTACAAAAGAGCCTTTGCCTAAGATGGTGTATATGCTATTTAGTTGTGGATTCATGGAAATAGAAACGAAGCCCTCAACAATTAAATAGACATGATTATTTCGCTGTGTGGCAGTATCTACTAAGTCTGTATGTTTTGGAACTTTTAATTTTTCATATTTAATATTGCCTTCGTGAGAAAGTCGAATAAACTCTTTATAATTAAATAGCGCATCCATAATTAGCAGCTCCTTTACTTGTTTCGTTAACTATAATACATAATATCAAAATTAACAAAAATAAATCCACACAAATTAGACCAAATTGCCACTTTTTTTCCGAAAATATGTATATTTAATGAGAAAAGGGACAAAATAGTATTTTGTCCCTTTTTGTATTTAGTATAATTCTGGGCGTCTATCCGTGAAAACGGGGATAATTCCTCGTGTTTCCGCCACTAAATTCAAGTCGATTTCGGCATAAATATTTCCTTCTGCTTCACCGCCATGAGCGACAATGTTTCCAAGTGGGTCAATCACAAGCGAATGACCGTTGAAATGGTTATTCGGATCATCGCCAACTCGATTTACAGCAACGACAAAAGCTTGGTTTTCAATCGCGCGTGCAATGAGAAGTTGCTCCCACTGAGTAACACGCTCGGCTGGCCACTGTGCTGAAACAAAAATAACTTCTGAGCCTTCTGAAGTATGTTTGCGAATCCATTCTGGAAATCTAATATCATAACAGATGAAACCGGCGCAAGAAACGCCATCCAAACGGAATAAATTTTTATCATTTCCGGCTTCTAAATACAAATGCTCATTCATAAGCTGGAATAAGTGAACCTTCTTATATGAAGAAAGTAGTCCACCGTATTTATCAAAAGCGTACATTGTATTCGAAAATTTGTTTCCTTCTGAGACAGCCACCGAGCCACCAATAATTGCGATTTGGTGTTTTTCAGAAAGGTTCGCTAAAAATTCTTTTGTTCTTTCCCCATTTAAATCAGCAACTCCAGCTAATTCGTTTAAAGCGTAACCTGTATTCCACATTTCTGGTAAAACTGCGATATCGGCCCCATTTTTTGCAGCTTCGATGATGGCTTTTTCAATCCGCGCATAGTTTGCATCTGGATATTTAAAAGCTACATCGGTTTGACATAATGCCAACTTCCACATGTTCTTCGCTCCCTTTTTCTTTTAAAAATAACACAAGCTTGGTGACGAGTCCATATTGGAACACTGTGCACCAAGCTCTAAGTAGTGAGTTAATCTTTTTTAAGACGTCTAGATAAGAAATTACCGAATGATTGTAGTGCTTGAACCATGATAATTAAAATGATGATGGTTGTATACATGACAGTTGGTTCAAAACGTTGGAAACCATATTGGTAAGCAATTGTTCCAAGTCCGCCAGCGCCAACAAGTCCAGCCATCGCAGTTGCGCCGATTAGCCCGATTGTTGCGATAGTTAAACCAAGAACGATACCAGACCGAGCTTCGCGAATAACCACACTCCAAATGATTTTCGGTGTGGAAATCCCCATTGCTTGGTAGGCTTCAACGACACCACGGTCCACTTCCAAGAGGGCGGACTCCATTAAACGAGCGATGTAAGGTGCCGTAAATACAACAAGCGGCATAATTACACCTTGAATCCCAATAGTAGTCCCAACAACAAAACGTGTTACCGGAATCATTAAGAATAACAAAATGATAAACGGCAGTGAACGTAAAATATTAATGACCCAGTTTAAAATACTATAAGCAATCAGATTTTCCGATTGACCACCTTTACGCGTTAATGTTAAAAATACGCCAAGTGGTAAACCAATCGCGAGTGAAATCACAAGCGTAATACCAGTCATCGTCAGCGTTTCCAGAAATCCTTGCCAAAGTATCGGTCCCCATTCTTCAAAAAACAAACTCATAGTAACTCGACCTCCTCAACAACGACTCCAGATTCTTTCAAATAAGCAATTGCTTTACTATATTCCGCTTCGTCCCCTTTTAAATGAACGAGTAGTTTTCCAAGTGTTCCGTTTTTCAAATGATCAATTCCGCCAGCTAAAATGCTTGGAAGAACGTCGAATTTGCGTGATACAAGAGCAAGAGCAGGTTCATCCGCTTCGTCCCCAATAAAATGAAGAGAAACCAATTTCCCAGTTGCGACATATTT
Source organism: Listeria cossartiae subsp. cossartiae (assembly GCF_014224155.1). Lineage (GTDB taxonomy): Bacteria > Bacillota > Bacilli > Lactobacillales > Listeriaceae > Listeria > Listeria cossartiae. The sequence continues at coordinate 63,294 of NZ_JAASUI010000001.1, forward strand.
TTCAAGCAAATCTTGCGGGATATCGAAACTAGCTTCTGATCCAACAAAACGCTTGGTTGTCGCGTGTTTTGCTTTGGTGAAAATATCAAGAACGGTACCTTGTTCCACTAAATGACCATTTTCCATTACAGCAACCCGGTCACAAATACGTTGAATGACATCAAGTTCATGTGTAATTAAGAAAATCGTAATGCCGAGTTCCGCATTAATTTTAAGTAACAGTTGCAAAATTGCTTCTGTTGTTTCAGGGTCCAAGGCGCTTGTTGCTTCATCGCTCAGCAGAATTTCTGGTTCATGCGCAAGAGCACGAGCAATCGCGACACGTTGTTTTTGACCGCCAGAAAGTTGGCTTGGATAGTTGTTTCGTTTATCTTCTAAGCCAACGATTGACAAGTATTTATTCACGCGCGTTTCGATTTCGTCTTTTGGAACGCCTTCTAATTTTAATGGTTTGGCAATGTTATCATAGACAGTTGCTGTTTTCAGTAGGTTATATCCTTGGAAAATCATGCCGATTTTCCGGCGTGCGACACGAAGTTCTTTGCTTGATAGGGTAGATAAGTTCTTCCCATCAATGACAACTTGGCCAGCATCTGGACGTTCAAGCAAGTTGATGCAACGAACGAGGGTACTTTTTCCGGCGCCACTGTAACCAACGACACCGAAAATTTCTCCTTTTTCGACTGTAATAGAAACATTTTTGACGGCTTCTACGGTTTTTCCATTTACATTAAATGATTTTGAAACTTGATGTAATTCGATCAAAATAAAACAACTCCCTAGAATGCAGGTACTACAGACCCATTAAATTCTTTTTCAATAAATGCTTTTACTTCATCTGAATGGTAATATTTTTCTAATGTTTTTACGACTTCATCGTCTTTGTTGGCACTACGAACAACGAAAACGTTTGGATATGGATTGTCTTTTGTAGGTTCGTGGTAAATCGCATCTTTATTAATAGAAAGTCCAGCGCCCATTGCAAAGTTAGTATTGATAGCTGCGGCTGCAACTTCATCTAATTGTGCAGGGATTTGAGAAGCTTCAAGTTCAACGATTTCAAGGTCAAGCGGGTTTTCAGCAATGTCTTTTTTCGTTGCTTTTTCTTCCACGCCATCTTTTAATTTAATAATGCCAGCATCTTCAAATAGTTTTAAACCACGGTATTCGTTACTTGGATCGTTTGGAACGGCAATTTTGTCGCCTTTTTTAAGATTTTTTAAGTCTTTAATATCGTTGGAGTAAATACCCATTGGGAACGCTACAGTTTTGAATGCAACGTCTAATTTGTAGCCTTTATCTTTCTTTTGTTGCTCTAAAAATGGGATTGTTTGGTAATTATTTGCATCCAAGTCACCATCGTTTAAAGCTGTATTTGGTGTATTATAATCATCAAATGTTTTGATTTTGATTTCAAGACCGTCTTTTTTCGCTAATTTTTGAACTTCCTCAGCGATTTGTTGGTGAGGTCCTGCAGTTGTTCCAATGGTGATTTTTTCTGTGCTTAAGGCTTTATCATCACTACCGCCTCCGCACGCTGCTAATCCTAAAACAAGACTTGATGCAAGTAAAATTCCTAACCCTTTTGTTAATTTTCTCATCTTTTTTTCCTCCCTAGTATGTTGTGTGATTATCCAGATTTATTCATGTAAACAATAAAAAAACTTCTCTATTTTAGAATAGAGAAGTGGAAAGTCGAACATATCCAGCTCCTCTTATCTACCAAAACGGAATACACCATTTTGCTGGAATTAGCACCTTCACTTTACGCTTAAATAAAGTTAGGTTGCCGGGCTTCATCGGGCCAGTCCCTCTGCCGCTCTCGATAAGAGAAAATATTTTAGAAAAACCTGTTAGTTAAAAATATACGCATATTAGCTTAATTTGTCAATGCTTTTTTAAGTTTTAAAAAAATCGTACTGGACAAATACTTCAGAAAACTTTACTATTTTAATCAATGAAACTTGAAAAGGACGGGTGTCAAATGAAAATTTCCAAACGCTTGCAAAATTTACCAGATCAGTTTTTTTCTAGCCTTGTAGAAAAAGTTGGAAAAAAGGTGGCAGAAGGTCATGATGTTATTAACTTAGGTCAAGGAAACCCAGACCAGCCAACACCCAAACATATTGTGGAAGCGATGAAAACGGCTTCAGAAAAACCACTTAACCACAAATATTCTTTGTTTCGCGGAAAGCATGAGCTAAAACAAGCCGCTGCGGATTTTTATGCGCGTGAATATAATGTAACCATCGATCCAAATACAGAAGTCGCGATTTTATTTGGCACGAAAACTGGCTTAGTGGAGCTGCCGATGTGTTTAATGGATCCGGGTGATGTGATGCTTTTACCGGACCCGGGCTATCCCGATTATTTGTCCGGCGTAGTTTTAGGCGAAGTTCAATTTGAAAAAATGCCGCTAATTGCCGCAAATAATTTTTTACCAGATTTCACTAAAATTCCAGAAGATATCGCTAAAAAAGCAGAATTAATGTATTTAAATTACCCTAATAACCCAACTGGCGCGGTAGCAACGGCCGATTTCTTTGAAGAAACAGTCGCTTTTGCCAAAGAGCACAATATCGTTGTTGCGCATGATTTTGCATACGGAGGTATCGGTTTTGACGGCGAGAAGCCCATTAGTTTTTTAGAAACGAAAGGAGCGAAAGAGGTCGGGATTGAACTTTATACACTTTCGAAAACGTATAATATGGCGGGGTGGCGCGTTGGTTTTGCAGTCGGAAATAGCGAAGTCATCGAAGCAATCAATCTGATTCAAGACCATATGTATGTTAGTCTTTTCCCGGGGATTCAAGATGCTGCAATTGAAGCATTAACAGGTGATCAGACGTGTGTTAGAGAATTAACGGCACGCTATGAAAGTCGTAGAAATGCGTTTATTTCCGCTTGTAACGCCATTGGATGGAAAGCAGTTGCTCCAGCGGGCTCGTTTTTTGCTTGGATGCCGGTGCCGGAAGATTTTACAAGTAGCGAATTCGCGGATTACCTTTTAGAAAAAGTGAGTGTCGCGGTTGCGGATGGTAGTGGCTTCGGTGAGTTTGGCGAAGGATATGTGCGGGTTGGTCTTTTAATGGATGAAGATCGGTTAGAAGAAGCAGTGACACGGATTGCCAAACTACATCTTTTTGATAAAGTGGCTCAAAAGTAAGCGAATAACTAATTTTGAAAGGAAATCGCTTGTAATAATTCAGATAATTACTTGTATGTGTTATAATTGATTAGTAAGTCTATTCTTAGCATGTTGTTTTATGAAGGCAGGCCAGAATTTAAAGTGTTTAGTGAGATTTTTACGCATTAAATAAAAAATATCTGTCCCGGTTAAAGCCGGCGAAATCCAGGAATGAGAGGACTGTAAAAAAATGGCAGAAAAGAAAATTCTTGTAGTAGATGACGAAAAACCGATTGCGGATATAGTTAAGTTTAATCTAAATAAAGAAGGCTTTGATGTATACTGCGCCTACGATGGCGATGAAGCGTTAGAACTTGTAGAAGAAGTTCAGCCAGATTTGATTTTACTCGATATTATGCTTCCAGGTCGTGATGGTATCGAAGTATGTCGTGAAGTTCGTAAAAAATATGATATGCCAATAATTATGGTAACAGCGAAAGACTCCGAAATTGATAAGGTTATCGGACTAGAACTTGGTGCCGATGATTATGTAACGAAACCATTTAGTAACCGTGAATTAATTGCTCGTGTGAAAGCCAACTTGCGCCGTCACAGCCAAGTAAGTTCAAGCGCAGCCGAGGAAGAAGAAAATAGCGAACTAGAAATTGGTTCCTTGATTATTCATCCAGACGCATATGTTGCTTCTAAACGTGGAGAAACAATCGAACTTACGCATCGTGAATTCGAATTACTACACTATTTAGCGAAACATATGGGACAAGTAATGACACGGGAACATTTACTCCAAACTGTTTGGGGCTATGACTACTTCGGCGATGTTCGTACAGTTGATGTTACCGTTCGTCGTTTACGTGAAAAAATTGAAGATAACCCAAGTCACCCAGCGTGGTTAGTAACAAGACGCGGAGTTGGCTATTATTTACGCAATCCAGAACAAGAATAAATAAAGAGAAGTGGTCGCCAAACTGAAAAAACTTGGTTGACCACTTTTTTTGGGTATATCCGCTTAGTTCCTCGTTATTTTTATAAACAAATCGACCCAATTAACAGGAAAAACCATACGTCTACCCTGCAACATATGGTATACTAATTTAAATATATTACCCCGAATAGGAGTAGAACGACTTATGCATAAAATGAGATTTTTTCAGTCCGTACAATTTAAGTTAGTTATTATGTATTTGCTACTAATTATCGTTGCAATGCAAGTAATTGGCGCGTATTTTGTTCGTGAGCTGGAAGGACAACTGGAGAAAAACTTTCAAGATTCTATTACGAATAGTATTACCTTGCTGGATTATAACGCTAGAGAAGAAATCATTAAAAACAGCGATAACTCAGTCAAGTTACAAAATGATATTAGAGAACTTTTAGTCGACTATTCGCGCGCAAGTAGCAATTTAATCGAAGTAAGAATTGTGGATGACAAAGGGAAAATTCTCGGTACATCTAATTTAAATAATCAAGGTATTGTTGGCCAAAAGAGCAACGATCCCCTTGTAAAACGAACGCTGTCACTTGGAACAACTTCTGAGGACAAAATTTATAAAGACGAATCGAATAAAAATAACCGTGTCTGGGTGAACGTATCCTCCATCAAAAACAAAGGCAAAGTGATAGGGGCTATTTATCTTGTCGCCGATATCGAAAGTGTCTATAAACAAGTCGATGATATCACGAATATTTTTATCACCGGTACGTTAATCGCGATGATTATTACCGCGGTGCTTGGAATCTTGCTATCAAGAACCATCACGAAGCCAATTGTTGAAATGAAACGCCAAGCTTATGCGATGGCAAGAGGGAATTATAGCCGCAAAGTAAAAGTTTATGGCGTCGATGAAATTGGTGAATTAGCGGATTCTTTCAACACGCTAACGAAACGAGTTCAAGAAGCCCAAGCGATGACAGAAGGGGAACGGCGCAAACTTTCCTCCGTACTCGCATATATGACCGATGGCGTAATCGCAACAGACCGCCGTGGTAAAGTAATTCTTATCAATACGCCAGCAGAAAAAATGCTTCGCGTAAAACATGAAAGTGCTAATGGCCGTTCCATTATTGATGTTTTAGACATCGGAGACACATATCAATTTGAAGATTTAATGGAAGTAGATGGCTCGCTAACGATGGACCGCAGTACGCTCGACAAACCTTACGTGCTTCGTGCTAATTTCTCCGTTATCCAAAGAGAAACAGGCTTTAACAATGGCGTAATCGCGGTACTTCACGATATTACTGATCAAGAAAAAGTCGACCAAGAACGCCGCGACTTCGTATCCAACGTATCGCATGAACTAAGAACACCACTGACAAGTATGCACAGTTATTTAGAAGCATTAAGCGACGGCGCATGGGAAGATAAAGAAATCGCCCCACGTTTCCTTGAAGTAACGCAAAATGAGACAGAGCGTATGATTCGCTTAGTTAATGATCTGCTCAAGCTTTCCAGAATGGACGGCGGCAGAGAACAACTCGAAAAAAGCTTCGTGAACTTTACGGATTTCTTTAACCATATTATTGACCGTTTTGAAATGATGAAAAAAGAAACAATCATGTTCAAACGCCATATTCCAAGAGAGCCAGTTATTATCGAAATTGATGAAGATAAAGTAATGCAAGTGCTCGATAATATTATTTCTAACGCCAACAAATATTCACCAGACGGCGGTCGCATTTCGTTCTATCTGAAAAAATTTGAAGATGAAATTGAAGTGAGCATTGCCGATGAAGGTTTAGGCGTACCAGACGAAGATTTAGCAAATGTATTCGACCGATTCTTCCGCGTAGACAAAGCTCGTTCGCGGGAAATGGGAGGAACAGGGTTAGGACTTGCCATCGCTCGAGAAGTAATCGAAGCACATGGCGGTCGAATTTGGGCCGAGCGTAATAAGACCAAAGGAACCATAATTAAATTCACCCTGCCATATAGTGACTTACCGGAGGATGATTGGGAATGATGAAAAAAACAGGATTTCGCTCATTTGTACTAACCATTTTAGTCGTACTCAGTATCGTCCTAAGCTACTTTATTTGGAAGGGACAACCTGATTACGAAGCCATCAACGTCAAGGAAATCGAAAAAACAACGATTGATAAAACAATGACCACTTCACAAGTTTTCAAACCATACAAATTAGCCGTTAATTCAAATGACAACAATTACCAAAGTTTAGATGCTGATTTATTAAATGAACTAATGGCTCAAGGAAAAGCATTCAGTTTTTCAGAAGTCGTTTTAGCTAACAAAAAAAGTAGTGAAGATTACGAGAAATTAATCCATAAAAATGGCACTATCGAGATAATTTTCCCGAATGATATTCCGTTCTCTATTTTCGCGCAAATTTTCCAAGTCGAAGGAGAAGGGCTTGAATCTGCCTTCTTTAACCGGATTGTGTTTGATATTAATAATACAGACACAGGGCTACATTCGGTGTATTTCGCAAATGATGACCAAGAAAATATTTACCAAAGTTCTTTGCAAAATAAAGACATTGATAAAATCGAAAAAATTGTTAAAAAGAATGAAGGTAAGCTGACGCAAAACGACAAGTTGCTTTCCAACAAACGCAATCTGTTCTTAAGCACGGAAAAAACAAAATTAGACCGCAAAAAATATATTATTGACTCACTGGAAATTAATTTATTCACATCCGCATTATTCCAAGACTCTGGCACAGTGAAAAGTGAAGGGAATACGTATACGGATGGTTCAAGTGTCATTGAAATGGATACAGATAATAAAGTATTAGAATATGTAAATCCTTCGCAAGAGCGCACAAACCCAGAAGATCTTAGCAGTGTGAAGCGTGCTGGGTTAATTCAAGACAGTTTTAACTTTGTGAATGACCATGCTGGCTGGACTGGAGACGGGGCGTATTATTTCACAGGTTATGCTGGCGAAAGTGCGACAACCAATTTCAGTTTATTCATTGATAATTTACAAGTTTACAATGAAAATGGCATGGCGGATATTTCCGTAACAGAAGGTCTGGAAGCAGTTTATAAATACATGAGACCGTTCTTCCGACTAGATACAGACGTTCCCGGAGAGAAAAAAGAAGTGACGCTGCAGTCGTCCTACTCTGTTTATAACGCCCTTGCTCAAAATCCTAACGTAAATGCGGAAGAAGTTGAAGATATCGTTCCTGGTTATCACATGACGAGAAGTGAATCCTCTGGTATGAACCGTCTTGTCACTTTAGAACCGACATGGCTTTACAAGTATCATGACAAATGGTTTATCTTCCAAGCAGATGCAGCAAAGGCGGGTGAATAAAAATGGATTGGCGTAAAACTCAAATGATTTTTATTGTGACACTCCTAATTTTAAATGTCTTTTTGGCCGTTATATTTTTCAACAAACAACTATCGGATGATCCAGATACACTCGGAAATGAAACGCTAGAAGAACGCTTAAAAGCAGATAATATTTCCCATCCAGATTTATCGACAAAACCTACGAGTGGCTCTATTTTCACGACAGAGCGAGCGGCTTTTACACCAAAAGATGTTAGCGACCTTACTGGACAAGCGATTACGCTGAAAGACAACAATAAACAAATTTATTCTGTCTTACAAAATCCAGTAAAAGCTGGCAAAAAAGGCAATAATCCAGAATTTCAAAAATTTATGGAATCTGGCGTTTATCGTGGCGAGTCCTACCAATTTTGGAATTATGATAAAGATGCCCGGACGCTGACTTTTAACCAATTAATCAATAATAATATGGTGCTCTTTGATGAAGCGGGCCAAATCACTTTCTATTTAGACCGCGACGACCGCGTAATCTCCTATGAGCAAACATGGATGTCCAAGCAAGATGATTTAAAAGATAAAACCAATTTAATGTCCGCAACAGATGCATTAGAAGCGGTTTATCAGCACGGCGAGTTGAAGCAAGATAGCGACGTGGTTTCCGCAACATTCGGCTACTACACGACCGTACAGCTGCCGTCTGGAAATGTTTACTTCCCAGTTTGGTGCTTTGAAGTAAAACATTCAGGCGAAACGAACTATGTCCTCGTGAATGCTAAAGACGAACAAGTCATTAACCAATCAGAAAATAAATCAACCACCGAACCAGGCACGGAATTATCCAGTCGCCAAAAAGCGAAATAAAAACAGAGTCAACCTAATTATCATGAAAAATTAGGTTGGCTTTTTCAAACGATGGGACATGCAATTTTGCCGGATTAGCGTTACAATAAAAGGTATATAAGCCTTTAGGGGGATAAAAAATGTTCGCAAATAAAATTTTAACCGAAAAAGACACGGATCAAATCCGATTTAGTATATTAGCCAGCGGAAGTTCAGGTAATGCCACGCTTGTCGAAACCGGAGACCAAAAAATTCTGATTGACTGTGGGTTGAGTGGCAAGAAAATGGAAGGGCTATTCGCGCAAGTTGGTCGTGATATGAATGATTTAGACGCTATTTTAATTACGCATGAACACTCAGACCACATTAAAGGGCTTGGTGTGCTTGCTCGTAAATACAAACTCCCTATTTATGCGAATGCTAAAACATGGAAAGCAATGGATAACATGATTGGCGAAGTCTCTTCTGATCAAAAGTTCCAATTTGATATGGAAACGGTAAAATCTTTCGGTAGTATGCAAGTAGAATCCTTTGGTGTCTCTCATGACGCGATTGAGCCGATGTTTTACATATTTCATAAAGGGAATAAAAAATTTGTAATGATAACCGACACGGGATATGTAAGCGACCGGATGAAAGGGCATATTGCGGGGGCTGATGCTTATCTTTTTGAAAGTAATCATGATGTAGAAATGCTTCGAATGGGACGCTATCCGTGGAATGTTAAACGCAGAATTCTTGGCGACGAAGGACACGTGAGCAATGAAGATGCAGCAATTGCAATGAGCGAAGTAATTACCGACCAGACGAAACGAATTTATTTAGGCCACCTTAGTAAAGACAATAATATGAAAGAACTAGCGAGAATGAGCGTAACACAAACCCTTATTTCAGAAGGAATTGATGTTGGCGGCAAAGTAGAAATCTTTGATACCGACCCTGATAACGCCACATCTATCTTTACGATTTAAGTTTCACCATTTTTTTAAAGCTTTTTCATCGTTTTTTCATATTTGGCGTTTACTATGGAAGTATATAAATGCGAAATTTGCAGAGAGGAAGGAAGACATGGACGAGAAAGAAAAGAATTTAAATGAAAACAGCGAGAACGAAAGCACGCCAAAAAGAGAGGTCGAGGAGACTTTACATACCCCGGAGAACTCGCAACCAGTCCAAGAACCCCCTATTGTAGAAGGCGTGACCCCAGAGGGCGAGAAATTTGCCGGAGCAACAGAAGATGCAGCCGAGGCAAGTTCTACAAATGCATTTTTTGAAGAAGCAAGTAACAAAGAACCAGAACCTGCTAGACCAGCCCCAGGGCCAAGACGTACGAGTACAACTGGAGGCGGCGCAGTCCCACCTAATAGAGTGAACAACGGCGGCGGAAGTGGTAACGGGAATGGCCAGCCACCGAAGCGCGGCAAACACTTTATTGGCTACTTTTTAACAGCACTTATTGGTGTAATCATTGGCGGACTTATTATTTTCTTCGTAGCTTGGGATAATGGCGACAATGCAGATACAACTTCCAATTCAAATAATAAAGCAACTAAAGTAGAAAAAGTTTCTGTAGACACAACATCAGATGTAACCAAGGCAGTGGATAAAGTACAAGATGCGGTAGTCAGCGTACTGAATTACCAATCATCATCTTCCCTTGATGGAACAACCTCTTCCGAACAAGAAGCTTCATCAGGATCCGGTGTCATTTATAAAAAAGCAAACGGTAAAGCATACATCGTAACGAATAATCACGTTGTAGCCGATGCAAATAAATTAGAAGTAACATTTACAAATGGTAAAAAATCAGAAGCGAAATTATTAGGAACAGACGAATGGAACGATTTAGCTGTCCTTGAAATTGACGATAAAAATGTCAGCACAGTAGCTGCATTCGGCGATTCTGATTCATTAAAACTTGGCGAACCAGCAATTGCAATTGGTAGCCCACTTGGAACTGAATTTTCCGGTTCTGTAACGCAAGGTATTATTTCCGGCTTAAACCGTGCAGTGCCAGTTGATACAAATGGCGACGGAACAGAAGACTGGGAAGCTGATGTTATCCAAACAGATGCAGCAATCAACCCAGGTAACAGTGGTGGAGCTTTAATTAACATTGAAGGCCAAGTAATTGGTATCAACTCAATGAAAATTTCGATGGAAAACGTAGAAGGTATTAGCTTTGCGATTCCAAGTAACACAGTAGAGCCAATCATCGAACAACTAGAAACAAATGGCGAAGTAGAACGCCCATCTCTAGGTGTTTCCTTACGTGACGTAGATACAATTCCAGAAACACAACAAAAAAGTATTTTGAAATTACCAGATAGCGTAGATTATGGTGCAATGGTACAACAAGTAGTATCCGGTTCCCCGGCAGCTAAAGCGGGCTTGAAACAATATGATGTTATTGTTGAACTAGACGGCCAAAAAGTAACAAACTCTATGACACTACGTAAAATCCTTTATGGTAATGATGTGAAAATTGGCGATAAAGTCAAAGTGAAATATTACCGCGATGGTAAAGAACAATCCACAGATATCAAACTAGAAGCAGCAAAAACAACCACATGATAACGAAAAGCCATTCTCTTGAAAAAGAGGGTGGCTTTTTTTCTGTGGAAAACTTGTGGATAGTGATTTTTTTCGGATATAGATATAGTAGAGAACAAGGATTCTGCTACTAAATATAGGAACGTTTTGTGGATATGTGGATAACTTCTGTGGATAACCTGTGTGTAAGCCGTGAATATCTTGTGGAAAAGAACAATTTTGATAATTTAATCAATAATCACAGATTTATTTTTGAAAAAAACGCATTTTTTGCGAAAATATAGGTCAAAAAAGAAAAATGTGGATAGAAAGCCATTTATCCACATTTTTACTTTTTATAAGTCGAATATGTGACAAGGGAAATAACTTTACGCGGAAATTAAAATGGTGGGGATGATTGTAGGAGAAGAGGTTTCGCTGTTTGATGGAGTTTGGTTTTCGAATGTTTTGCTGACATTTTTACTTGTGGATAAGCTGTGGATAGTGAAAATAGCGTATCATATATATTGTGGAGAATATACGTTCGGACACAAAATAGAGAATCGCCCTGTGGATATGTGGATAGTTTTTGGGGATAACTTGTGTATAAGGACGGGATAACCTGTGGAATAACTTTTTTTGCGTTAGAAAACTATTTAGAAGTTCTGCCGATTTAGCGAAATGAAAAGTAGTAAAATAGGCTAAGAAAAATCATCATTGACAGAAAGCGCTTTATCTTGTATCATAATGGTTAATTAAAGGATTGTTACTGATTCGATCAGGCATGACCCGGAATAGGATAGAAACTTATCGAGAGAAATCTCGTGAGCTTTTGTCTAGTTTCGGGTCATTTTTTTGTGCAAAAAAATGACTAGGAGGCATGTACATATGGAATTCAAAAAAAATAAAGCATTCCCAAATGATTTTTTATGGGGAGCTTCGACGTCTTCTTTTCAAGTGGAAGGTGCTTGGCAGGAAGATGGGAAAGGGCTATCTGTTATTGATGTAATGGAGAAAAACCCGGAAATAACTGATTTTACGATTGCGGTGGATCATTATCATCGAATGAAGGAAGACGTGGCTTTAATGGCAGAGTTAGGCCTTAAAGTGTATCGTTTCTCTATCGCTTGGACGCGAATTTTTCCTAGTGGGCGGGGAGACATTAATCAAAAGGGGGTCGATTTTTATAACGATTTAATTGATGAACTTTGTAAGTATGGGATTGAGCCACTTGTGACGATTTATCACTTTGATTATCCACAAGGGTTAGTAGAAGAATATGGTGGTTGGGTATCGCGGAATAGTGTGGAAGATTACCGCGCGTATGCTGAATTTTTATTCAAAACTTACGGCGATCGCGTGAAATATTGGCTGACGATTAATGAACAGGACCATGTAGTGCGGATTCCAAGTCGTTTGGGTCTTACTGGGAAGACGAAGCAGGAACAGTTGAAACTTGGATATCAGGCAAACCACCATATGTGCCTTGCAACAGCTGCAACGATTAAAACATTCCACGAACTCTGCATAAAAGGAAAAATCGGGCCAGCAGTTTCATTTTCCATGATTCACCCAGCGAGCTCAAATCCAGAAGATGTACTTGCAAGCCAAGATGCGATGCTCGTTAAACATAATTACTTACTGGATTTACATTGTAATGGTGAATATCGTACCCCATTTTGGCAATATTTGCTTGACCGGGACTTTACGCCAGAAATAGAAGCGGGAGATTTGCAATTAATGAAAGAAAATCCGCCAACGATGATTGGTGTGAACTATTATTTTTCCGAGGCGGTTAAGGCATTTCCGGCAACAGAAGAATTTCCGATTGGCTATCAAAAAGAGTCTTTATTACCAGAAGCAGAGGCTGGCGTTTTCCAAGTAATAAAAAATGAAGAACTTGCGGCGACAGATTGGGGATGGGAAATTGATCCAGTTGGCTTACGTTTGACGTTAAGAGAGTTGCATGAACGATATCACTTGCCTTTAATAATTACGGAAAATGGAATGGGTGCATATGATAAACTAGAAGCAGGAGATATTATAAATGACGATTACCGAATTATGTATTTAAAAGAACACATAAAACAAGTGAAATTGGCATTTAATGATGGTGTAACTGTGCTTGGATACTGTTCGTGGAGCTTTATGGATGTTGTCAGTGGTCGAAATGGCATGGATAAGCGCTATGGATTTGTATATATTGACCGAGAAAACTTTGATTTAAAAGAGATGCGTAGAATTAAAAAGCAAAGTTTTTATTGGTATCAAAAAGTCATTACTTCAAATGGAGAAACCCTGTCATAACTTAACTTTCCTAGATATAAACTAAACTATTGAAGAGGAATAAAAGATGATAATAAAAAAAGTTTTTAATAATAATGTTGTTTTAGTCATTGAAAATCCGACAGTAGAAAAAATTCTGATGGGAAAAGGTATTGGTTATCAAAAGTTTCCAGGAGACCTGGTTGATTTAACTAATGTAGAAAAAACATTTGTGTTGAATGATGAAGCGACAGAAGGAAAATTGGATGCTTTTTTTGACGAAGTTCCTTTGGAGGTTATTCAACTGTGCGGCCATTTGGTGAAAAGCGGTAAGCAGGAACTTGGCCCGCATATTACGGATAATTTACTGATTCCGCTTGCTGATCATATAAATTTCGCAATCACTCGGGTAAAAGAAGGCATTCAAATTGATTACCCGCTAAAATGGGAAATTCGTCATATGTATCCGGAAGAAGTCGCGTTTGCTGAATCTGTTATCGCATGGATGAAGGAAAGCGCAAATATTGAATTGCCTAAAGAAGAAGTTGTGCCGATCGCGATGCATTTTGTTAATGCCAGATTTGGCACAGCAGAAGTAGAACAAGCTTTTGAAATGACAACTTTGGTTGCGAAAATTTTAGATATTATTAACTATCATTACCTTATTCAAGTAGATGAAGATTCATTAAATTATGCGCGTTTAATTACACATTTGCGTTACTTCATTTTGCGACAAATGAAAAAAGAATCAGATGTGGTGGAGGAAGCAATTCTTTATGATGTAGTAAAAAGTAAATATCCAAAAGCTTTTGAATGTGCCTTAAAAGTGAAGAAATTACTAGAAGAAACAATGGGCTGGACAGTCAATCATGACGAGGTACTATACCTTGCACTGCATATCCACCGAGTTACTACTAGAGAAAAAACAAAATAATTTATTGTAGGATCGTTACTGTTCGGCAGGCGTGACCTAAATAAAAGATAAGACACTTAATTTGAAGTCGTTGTATCTTTTATTTGGGTCTTTTTTATTACAAATGAACTGGAGGAGAACAATGAATAATCAAGAACTAGCAAAAGAGATACTCGCCCTTGTTGGTGGAGAAAAAAACATTACAGAAGTCATGCACTGCTACACAAGACTTAGATTTCATTTGAAAAAAATCGATTTAGCGGATAAGGAGAAAATTGAAGAATTACCAGGCGTTATTAATGTTCAAATTCAAAGCGGACAATTTCAAGTAGTGATTGGAAATAAAGTTTCTAAAGTGTATAAGGAATTAATAAAACTTGGAGATTTCAAACAAGGCGATAGTTCAGAAACAACTGTTGAAAAGAAAAAAGGAAATCTCATTGGTCGTTTCTTTGAAGTGATTTCGACAATATTCTCGCCAATAGTTCCTGCGATTGCCGGAGCCGGAATGTTAAAAGGGCTTTTAGGATTAGTTACTGTACTTGGCTGGGTTGAGCCAACTAGTAGTGTTGTAACGATGCTGCAAATTATATCCGACTGTGTATTTTACTTCTTGCCGTTTTTCTTGGCGGTTTCAGCAGCGCGAATTTTCAAAACGAATGAGTTTATTGCAGTCGCTGTAGCTGGGGGAATGATGTACCCAATTATTATGGAAGGAGCGAAAGCCATTGCGAATGGTGGCCCAACTGGGTTAGATTTGTTTGGTCTTCCAGTTCCTTTTATCAATTATAGTTCTACTGTTATTCCGATTATTTTAGCCGTTTGGATTTTAAGTTATGTTTATCGTTGGGTAGATAGATGGATGCCGGATTCTTTGGGGATTGTATTTACACCAACTATTGTATTAATGCTTATTATTCCAATTCAATTAATTGTTATTGGACCACTTGGATCATACTTAGGAATTTGGCTTGCAGAAGGCGTGACATGGTTATTTGCACATGGTGGTATTATCGCCGGTGGACTTCTTGGAGCAACTAGACCATTACTCGTTATTGTTGGCATGCACTACGGCTTAATGCCAATCGCAATTCAAAATATCGCTGTACTCGGACATGACTATTTATTACCAGTTTTCTTAATGGCAAACATGGGCCAAGCGGCAGCAGCATTAGCCGTATTTTTGAAAACAAAAAACAAAGATTTAAAAGCTATCGCGGGATCGTCTACAATTGCAGGATTTTTAGGAATTACCGAACCAGCAATGTACGGGGTTAACTTGAAACTGAAAAAACCATTTATCGCTGCTTTAATTGGTTCAGGTATTGGTGGTGCATTTGTGACAGGTTTTGGCGTTACAGGAAATGCCTTTGTTCTGCCCGGAATAATGAGTTTACCAGTATTTATGGGACCAAAATTTGTTTATCTAATTATTGGAATGATACTTACAATCACCATCACGATCGTTTTAACATTCTTGATGAAATTTGAAGATGCACCATCTAAAAATACAAAAGAAACAGCGAAGAAACAAAACAAAGCTTCTTCTATTGAACACACAACCATTTTAAGCCCAGTAATCGGAACTACAGTTGCTTTAAAAGATGTACCAGATGCGACATTTGCAGAAGAAATCATGGGAAAAGGGATGGCTGTAAATCCGACTGTTGGAGAAATTTACGCCCCTTTTAATGGAGAAGTTGCTACTTTCTTTAAAACGGGTCATGCGATTGGTTTGCGGTCAGAAGAAGGCGTAGAATTGCTTATTCACGTAGGGATTGATACGGTTAATTTAAACGGAGCTCATTTCCATCCTCAAGTGAAACAAGGCGATCAAGTCAAGGCTGGAGATTTGCTGCTGACATTTGATCTAGCGGAAATTAAGCAAGCGGGATATGAGGCAATTACCCCTGTTATCGTTACAAATACTGAAAATTATTTGGACGTGATTGGTGCCGATGAAAATGAAACAATGGAACGAGAAAATTGGTTAATTCAAGTAATCAATAAAATGAAATAATTTTAAAACACTATTCTTTCGCGGGAATAGTGTTTTTTGTTTGGAATTATAAATTTTGGTAGAGTTGTAAGTGTCATTTGAGGTATGATAAAAGTATTAATAAAGATGAGGGTGGCACAAATGAATATCCAAATTGTAACGGTGGGAAAACTGAAAGAAAAATATTTAGTACAAGGAATCGCGGAATATTTAAAACGACTGAGCGCCTATGCGAAAGTGACAATTGTTGAGGTTCCAGATGAAAAAGCGCCGGAAGTATTGAGTGACGCGGAAATGAAACAAGTGAAGGATAAAGAGGGTGTGCGGATTTTAGCGAAGATTCCGGATGATGCCCATGTGATAGCGCTGGCGATTGATGGGAAAATGAAGTCAAGTGAGGAATTTGCGGCGGATTTGGATAAGCTGGCGACTTATGGTAAGAGTAAGGTGACGTTTGTGATTGGTGGATCGCTGGGGCTTAGTGAGGCGGTGTTGAAGCGGAGTAATGAGCGGATTTCGTTTGGGAGGTTGACTTTGCCGCACCAGTTGATGAGATTAGTGCTGGTGGAGCAGGTTTATCGGGCGTTTCGGATTGTTCGGGGGGAGCCATATCATAAGTGAAGCAAATCGGATGAAAGGATTATTTCATCCGATTTTTTCATAAATTCGCGAGTTTCTATCAGGGAAAGGATAATCAATATCTAATGCATCTCGGGTAATTTGCTGAAATCCTTGTTTTTCATAAAAATAATGCGAGCGTTTTTCATTTTCAGGTGTATCTAAAATAATCCGTGAAAAATTATTCGCGGTATAGAACGCGTAAAAAGCATCAAATAATTGCTGGCCAAGACGCACCGGATTTCCTCTGAATTCGGGATAAGTGAAGAATTTTTTTAGAATAGCTGTTTCTTTATCGAATGGTAACAGTGCGATTGAACCAACAACTTTATTATCTTGTATGGCAATCCAAAATTGGCCGCCTTTTTTTTGATAATAATCTTCAATTTCAAAAATATCTGCTTGCTCAGTCATTTTAATATCTAGGCTTGCTTCGATGTTTTGGCAGTAATTGATTAAGTCGACTAGTTCTGCCAAGTATTTAGGATTATTTGCAAAGTGTTTAATTTCCATTAGTTACCCAACTTTCTAATAATATTTGACTTATTTCTTAGTACAATTTATACTACATCAAAAATACAGTTCTGAATAACGGGAAAAATCGAATGTATGGTTCGGTTTTATTGAACTATTAGAGAGTGGGGAATGATAATGGATTTGAAAAATTTGCTGACGTTTAAAACGATTTTAGAAGCGGGTAGTTTTCAAGAAGCTGCGCGGAAATTAAATTACGCCCAATCGACAGTAACTACGCAAATTCAACAACTAGAACAAGAGCTTCATGTGAAACTGTTCGATAAAATTGGTCGGAAAATGGTTTTAACCTCTGCGGGTAACGATTTGTTGCCTTCTGTGAATCAGATACTTGAAACATACAACACTATGAAAAACTATTCGAATAATGCGGAGTTAAAAGGTGAATTGCGTATTGCCATCCCTGAAAGTATACTCACCTACCAAATGCAGACCATTTTAAAGGAATTCCATGAAAAAGCTCCTAATGTAAAACTGTATTTGAAAACGTTAAATTGCTTTGAAATTCCGTACGAGGTTGAAAATGGTTTGGTTGATTTAGGCATTTATTATGATGTTGGTGAAAAAAGTGATCAGATTACGAAAAGTAAATTGGGATCGCACGCTATTTCTGTAATTGCGAGTGCTCAAAAAGAGGTAGAGTCTATAAATTTTTTTAATGAAAATAAAGAATTGGATGTATCTTTTTTATCGAACGATGTGAATAGTATTTATCAAAAACATTTTGAAGCGATGATTAAAGAGCGGAATATCACCCTTAACCACCGAATGGAAGCTGGGAGTATTGAATCGATTAAACGATGCGTGATTAATAATTTAGGTATTGCTGTTTTTCCGAGTTTTGTGTTTGAGGAGGAGCTTGGAAAAGGGCTGATACGCAAGGTCCCAAGTCCTTTGGATAGTCAGGAAATAGCAACGATTTATAGTTATCACGAAAAAAGATGGATGTCGCCGAATTTGGCGTGTTTTATGGAGTTGTTGGAGGCGGGAAAAGGGGATTTTTGACCAATTTGTTTGGAAATCAGTTATAATAATTAAATAGATTTTTAATCCATAAGACCACACAAAATTAAGTTTTAGGAGTGTGAAAAATGACCTTTCTAAAAAAATACGGCTTTTACTTTTTATTACTCGCTGTCCTAAGTGATTTTCTAACACCTTACATACTCGGAATATTTTACCCAGAACTAAACCAAATGACGCAGGTTATGAGTGTGTTTGGGGATGTGGCTAGTCCGGTTCGGGGGGCGTTTTTGGTTTGGTCGGTGGTGTCTGGGGTGTTGTTTGTGCTTGCGTTACCGGCGATTTATCAGAGCGTTGTTAAAACTTCGCGGACTTTGGCGATTATGCTTGCTTCTGCGATTGGTTTGTATGGGATTGGCGATTGTATTTTTACCGGGTTGTTTAGTATTGATACGGAGCAGGCGAGTTGGACGTTTTCGACTTGGGTTCATAATATCGGCTCGGGGCTTGGTTATGCGGGATTTTTGATTTTTCCGTTGTTTTTGGTCATGCTTTACCGGAAAACTGGCGATAAAACTCGCGGCAATGTCTATCTAGTATTACTCATTGTCAGTTTACTTTCTGCTGGTGTTTATGGGCTTGCGCGGATTCCTGCGGTGAATGATTTGTCGGTTTTGGATAAAATTGGATTTTGTCAGCGGATTAGTTTCTTTTTTAATTATTTGCCGATTGTTGTTTTTGGAATTGATCGGATTAGAAAACCCTAGATTTTCAGGGATCTAGGGTTTTTTGTTCGCAAAGTTCGATAAATTTCTCCCAGTTCCCGAATCATTTCCACGGCAATATCCGTAGAAGACAAGTGACCCTCCGCATGAACAAGCAGTAAGTCCACCTCTCTCATTCGGTTCTCCGAAGATAGTTTTCGTAAAAGTTCCGCGTGCGCTCGGTGCGCTAGTTTAATCTCGTCCTTCGCTTCAGTAATTTTCTGCGTGAAAGCTTCGATGTTTTGCTGTTTTACTTCTTTCAGTGCCTCAAAAGCACAACTTTTCGCATTCCCGGCGTGTAAGATGATTGCCATGGAATCCAGTTCTGTTGTTAGTTCGTTGCTATCTGTCACGTAAAGACCTCCTTTTGATTTGTCTTTACTATAGCTGGAAAAATGGGGGAGGTGAAATTATTATTTGCCACTTTGGAAGTGGAAATTGGTTTAATTGGGGTTGGCATTTTTTCAGTACTAGGATATGATTGTAGAGAAGTCGCTATATTGAAATCGAATGTAGTACTTCATCATTTTTACACAGAAGGAGAGCAACTAGATGAGCAAAAAGTGGATAGGTATTATTTTAGTAAGTGCATTATTTTTATTGGTAGGCTGCGGTAAAGAAGTAGTTGAGAACAAAATGTCTGTTGAGAACAAAATGTCTGTTGAGAACAAAATGTCTGTTGAGAACAAAAAAATTGTTGATGATAAAGAAGTTGTTAGTAGTAAATTTACAGGGAAATGGAAGTTGGAATCAGTTAGTGTAGGTCTTAGTGATGGGACAGGTATGGCGAATATGGATAAGAAAATATGATGAGTCTTGATCTGGAAGTGGATGCAGATGGGAATGTAAAAGAACTGTATGTATATGATGAATTTTCCCTGACTAATTCTTATAAAATAAAAAAAATAATTGGCAATGAATATGAAATTGTTGGTCCTAAAATTACTAAAAGAGTATATGATTATGAAACAGAAAGCAAAAAAGAAAACGTGCAAAAGGCTCTTAAAGTGTATAAAAAGCTTGAAGAGCGGGATAATGTCAAGATAATGAAAAGTGAACAAAAAGGAAATGAGTATCATTTGGATACTGAAGTAGAAATAGAATATGAGTTTTCTATGGAATTGGAAAGTGAAAATTTAATTTTGAAAAAAGTGGATGATGAAGAGAATATTTTGGTTCAGGAAACATATAAGAAAAATTAAATTATAAGAAGTAGTAATCGGAAGTCTGTTGTAACTACTCATTTTAGTATATTATCTATAAAACTATTCTTTTGAGGATTTTTCAGGAGGGTAGTTTTTTTTGTTAAAAAGTTGCTTTTATAGTTAAATTTACAACAAACTTACATTCTTAGACATAATATGTAAGAGAAGATAAAAATACATTATACAAAAAAGATGTTTGTAATGAACTTAGTGGCATTATTAAAATACATGCAGGAAAACTATAGAAAACAGAAATCTAATTATTCATTAAAAAAAATAAAGTGGTAAAAAAGTTTAAAGAAGAAGTAAAAGTAATATTACCAGCTTCGGTTTTAGGTGATGAATATAAATTTCGGTATCTGTGGGAAAGGACAATAGGTTACTACATGATAAAGATGTCAACAAAGTGTACAGAGGGGATTTAAATTGGTTTATTTGGGGTTGGCATTTTTTCAGTACTAGGATATGATTGTAGAGAAGTCGCTATATTGAGATCGAATGTAGTACTTCATCATTTTTACACAAAAGGAGAGCATCAAGATGAGCAAAAAGTGGATAGGTATTATTTTAGTAAGTGCATTATTTTTATTGGTAGGTTGCGGTAAAGAGCCTGTTGAGAACAAAAAAGTAGTTGATGATAAAGAAGTTATTAGTAGTAATATTACAGGGAAATGGGAATTGGAAACGGTTAGTATTGGTGAATATGATAGAACGGGTTATCGAGAAGAGACTCATGATTATATTAGAGAATTCGAGATGGATAGTAAGGGGAATATAAAAGAAGTGCTAGTATATGATAACGGTACTAGGACTTATACTTATAAAATAAAGCCAAAAAGTGGTGATGAATATCAAAATGATGGCTCGACGATGTCTAAAGAAGTTTATAAATATGAAACAGCAAGTGAAAAACAGTACGTGAAAGAATTAGTGGAGACTTTTAAAGGGTTAGATACTATTAAGATTACGCTGAGTGAACAAAAGGGAAATAAATATGTTATAGAAACTGAACAAATGCATGACTTTGCGTTCTTTATGTATTTATCGGACAAAAAATTAATTAAAGAAGCTGTTTACGAAAAAGAGAAAGTATCTAGTAAAGATATATTTATTAGACAATAAGATATATAAGCTGAATGTAAAAAGTGTAAGTGAAGCAAAATGTTTATTGTAGCATAGGAACTAAGATGAGATTTACAGATAATTATACACAAAAAGGAGAGCATCAAGATGAGCAAAAAGTGGATAGGTATTATTTTAGTAAGTGCATTATTTTTATTGGTAGGTTGTGGGAAAGAACCTGTTGAGAACAAAAAAATTATTGATGATAAAGAAGTTATTAGTAGTAAATTTACAGGGAAATGGAAGTTGGAATCAGTTAGTGTAGGTGCTAGTGATGGGTCGGATATGAAGGATACGGGTTTGGCAAGTAAAATGAGTGTTGATCTGGATATAGATGCAGATGGGAATGTAAAAGAATTATTTATAGATGATGAAGTTTCCATAATAAATTCTTATAAATTGAAACAAAAAGATGGCGATAAGTATCAATGTGATGGCCTGGTAATTAGTAAAAAAGTGTATGGTTATGAAACAGAAAGTGAAAAAGCTTACGTACAAGAAGTCCTTAAAATGCTTGAGGCGCAGGATGATATCAAGATAACGAAAAGTGAGCAAAAAGACGATGAATATCATGTGGATACCAAAGAACAAAAAGATTATGTGATTTCTTTGGAATTGGAGAGTAAGAATTTAGTTTTGAAAAAAGTGGATGATAAAGAGAATATTTTGATTCAGGAAACATATAAGAAAAAGTAAACTATAAGAAATGGGATCCGTTGTAACCACCTGTTTTTAAAAATTTATTTGTGAAGACTATTCTTTCGAGGGTTCCTCGGGAGGATAGTTTTTTTGTTAAAAAGTTGCTTTTATAGTTAAATTCACAACAAACTTACATTCTTAGGTATAATATGTATGAGAAGATGAAAATACATTATATAAAAAGGATGTTTGTGATGAACTTAGTGGCATTATTAAAATACATGAAAGAAAACTATGGGGAGCAAAGAACCAATTATCCAATGGCTGGTAATGAAGTCGCAAAAAAATTTAAACAAGGTGTTAAAACAGCCTTTGAAACCACCTTTTTAGGCGAGGATTATGAAATATCTGCATCCATTGGTACAGGCGGTTGGGCAAATGTCCCTTGGATAGCAGTGCATGATAAAGAAATTAGCACAAGTGTACAAGAGGGAGTTAATATAGTTTATTTGTTTACAAACGATTACCAAGGTGTTTATTTATCTTTGAATCAAGGATATACATATGTAAATAAAAATTATAAAAATACTAAATTATCTTTAGGGAAGATTGCTCGTTTTTGGCAAGAAAATTTATCTACGTTAAAATCTGGAAATAGTTTTACAATTGCCCCAATTAACCTCGGACGGGAGAAATCTCGTTATACTAATCTTGTGAAAGGTTATGAATCTTGTAATATTTATAGTAAATATTATGATATTAAGGATTTGGGAGAAACTGATAATGATTTATTATTACAAGATTTGTTGCAAATGCTCACTGTTTTTAAAGAATTAAAAGGTCATTTAATGTTGGATGACAAAAAAGGTATAGAAGCTACAATTGATTTCATAATTAATAATGGAACTTTCAATGAATTAAGCGAAAAAGCAAAATCAGAGAAAATCGTTGAAATAGAAAAAAAGCGCAAATTAGTTTTAGGTAAAGAAGAAACGCATTCAAGAAATTCGGTAGTTAAGGAAGAAAAAGTACCTTATATCACCAAAAGAGATTATGCGAAAGAGGCTATTAGAAATACAGAAAAAGGATTGCAAGGAGAGTATTTGGTAATTAATTATGAAAGAGAAAGGTTAATGAAGAATACTATTACAAAATCTTATGCAGATAAAATCACTCATGTTGCTGAAAGTGGTGATGGGCATGGATATGATATTATTTCCTATGACATAAATCCAGATGCGCCAAATGAAGTAATAGAGATTTATATTGAAGTTAAAACAACAACTGGAAATAGAGATGCTCCATTTTATTTATCAGATAATGAATTAAATGTTGCGAGAATAAAAGGTGAGCTTTATAAAATTTATCGGGTATATGATTATAATACAGTGCCAAAACTGAAGATTATTGATAATTTATTCGATGAGACCCTAGAAATAAAACCAATCAATTATATCGTAAAAGGAGTGAACCAAAATGACAAACACACTAAAAAACAGCTACCAAAAAACACCATATAAACTAGGCGGGAATGGTCCGCGCAATGTAGGCGTTTTGACAGAAGCGCTTCAAAATATAGATTCTAACCAAGAAAGCGATATTTACGGAAACGGCGCAGTTATTGAAGACTTTGAAACAAAAATTGCGAAAATTCTCGGGAAACAATCTGCGGTATTTTTTCCAAGTGGTACGATGGCTCAGCAAATTGCGTTAAGGATTTGGGCTGACCGGAAAGAAAATCGGCGCGTGGCATATCATCCGCTCTCTCATTTGGAGATTCACGAGCAAGATGGGCTAAAAGAATTGCAACAAATCACGCCAATATTACTTGGTACGGCGAATCGGCTTTTGACAATTGACGATATTAAAAGCCTTCGCGAGCCAGTTTCTAGTGTGCTTATCGAACTTCCGCAACGAGAAATTGGTGGGCAGTTGCCTTCTTTTGAAGAGCTTGAGGAGATTTCGGAGTATTGCCGCGAACAGGGTATTTCGTTGCATTTGGACGGGGCGCGGTTATGGGAAATCACGCCGTTTTATCAGAAGTCTGCGGAAGAAATTTGTGCGCTTTTTGATAGTGTGTATGTGTCGTTTTACAAAGGGATTGGCGGGATTGCTGGGGCGATTTTAGCTGGGAATGATGATTTTGTGCAAGAGGCGAAAATCTGGAAACGGCGGTATGGTGGGGATTTGATTAGCCTCTATCCGTATATTTTGTCCGCGGATTATTATTTTGAAAAACGGATTGGAAAAATGGCGGGATATTTTGAAGCGGCGAAAGGACTGGCGGAGCGCTTTAATTCGTGTCCAGGCGTGAAGACTGTGCCGGAAGTGCCGGTTTCTAATATGTTTCATGTTTATTTTGAGAAGTCGGCTGATGAGGTTGGGGCGATTTTGACGAAGATTCAGGATGAAACTGGCGTTGGAATTTCGGGGTATTTGCAGGAGAAATCGGCGGATGTTTGTGCGTTTGAGGTTTCGGTTGGGGATGCGTTTGCGGAGATACCTGTGGAGATTTTGGAAGCTGCTTTTGAGAGATTAAAAATAAAATGATAAGTTTTAGATAGTAAAAAAGTACTCTAGAAAAATTCTAGAATACTTTTTTTACTATAAGTTCTTCTTTAAAAGCCATTGCTCTAAAGTTACAAGAAAATCGTGGTCTTCTTTTGTAACACTATATTCATGAAAGTTTTTATTTCTTATAGTGCTAAGTTTCTGAATCCATTTAGTTTTATCTTTTTTTCCACCTTTCATTTTTTCTTCACCAGGTTTAGTATAGCTCTTTTCAAAAAGATTTTTCCAATTACTTCCATGGATAGCGATTTCTCTGTAATGAATTAAATTTAGACAATCCCACGCCTGGACATTACCTTCTTTGCTAGTATAAGTTTTTTCTATAGCTAATTTTGAAGCGGAATCATAAACACTTTTAGGGACACCCTCTATGAACCATCTTTCACCATAGAAAGCTTTTAATTTATTTTCGAAGTCAATCTTAAAGAATGATTCAATGTCCCTAATCATATTAAATGATTCCTGATTATAAATCTTTTTGTCGTTTTCTATGTATTCTTGTAACCCAGGTGGTGAAAAATCAGGATACTTATCGTTAATTACGCATTGTAATTTTCGCCAGTACTTAGTCTTTCCGCCACCGCCATAAGAAGTTCTAAGCTCCTTTTTTTCATTATAATCGAGGTTGTTTAAAAATAAAATAATAGGCTCTAAATATAATTTCATTTCTGTCAAGAGATCATCTAAAGGAATATCATGTATTCTAATATTTTTAGAAATCAAGTAATTAATTATATCATTTGATATTTTTATTAAGCTGTAAATTCCGACATTAATTGATAGAATTCCATTATCATTATCTCCTTTATTCCATTCATTAGAAGATTGTTCAGCAATATAATTTAAATACATTAGCAAGAATGGATAGAGAATTTGATAAGTAGATTCGTTATCATCTTTGTCGAAGGTTCCTTTTTCTATTAGCTCGTTCTTTTTAGAGAAAGTAGATAAAAAATTACTTTTATCAATTCCATTCTTTACTGTATCAATTGTAATGCAACAAGTGTCTGTTTTATTATTTTCACCAATAATAATTCGATCGAATAATCTTGAATTTCTATCCTCTCCGAGTTGTTGAGCAATTTTTAAATTTACTGCTTTTCTTCGTTCATTATATACAGCGGAGTCCCATAGTAAGTCAGAATTTAGTGTGTTTTGGAGGTTTTTAGAAACAGCTTTTTGGTTCTCATTAATTTCCATGAACAATCTAACCTGATCAGCTTTTTTTAGGTCTAAAAAAGCCACTACAGGTATGGAATTAGTCTTGCTGAATTTTGAATCAGAATATCCATATAATCTATGTTGGCCATCTATTATATATAAAGACTTATATTTTTTAGGTAGGTGCAATAAACCAATTCGGCTAATTGAATTTTGTCCTTGTAAACTTGCACGGTCAAATGTCAATCCTTTTGATTTAGTATCAATATTAATTATAATTGAATTTGGAAAAAACCCGCCTTTATTAACAAAATCTTTGACTTGGTTTAATCTGCTTTTTTTTATAATCCGCTGGTAAGCCGGCATAGAATCTTTATTCACATTATTTCTATGTAAAACATAACTAAGTTTTAGAAGCTTTTCAGGTTCAATTGAAAAAGAATAATAGGTGTGACCGCCCATTTGACCTTCAATTGCGGTAGTTATGTTATCAAGCTCTTGTATTTTTTCTCCTTCAAAAAGATTCCCTAAAAGCTGATATCTTGCTGCAAAACCTATATGCTGAGATAGTTCTTCATAGTATTGTAATGCATCTTCATCAAAATGATAGATACAATACTTTGATAATAAATCCTTATCTGAAGTTGATAAATTAAAATTTTTAGTAGCTAGAATGAATTTTGGTTTAATTTTTTTCGTAGGAAAACTCTTTTTTAGTTCAGCTATTAATTTACCCCTTATCTCCCCTATTGATGTAAGCCGTTCGTTAAAATCGCTAAGTTTATTGTGTTCTTCTGTTGATTCACAAATGATAAATATACCAGTCTCATCATCTGCAGCAAAAACATCAAAACGCTGAGTAACAGAATGATCCGGCGTATATGGCATATGAAAGTTTTCGTCTTTATTCAGTTTATGAAACCCTAAATTACAAAATGTAAGCCAAACTTTATTTTTAAAAAGCAATTGAGGAGATTTAGCTCGTTTCATTTTTAATAAAGATTTTAATTCTCTATCAACGATCCATCCATCATTCTCATACTCTTCTTTCAGAGAATAAGGTACATTTTTAAAGATCTCTTTTTTCTTTTTTTCCCGTTTAATGGCTACTAGTTTGTTTTCTGAAATTAAATTTTCGTGAATATTCATTCATGCTCAGCCCCCGAAATTTATTTATATCTATAATATACTTAGATTTTAGCATTTAATTATTTAATATTCAAATAAATATAAGAAAGTATTTGTATTAGGAATAGCTAAGATATATAATGAGGATAATTATTAGATAAAGAGTCTATTCATTTGAATGGGAGAGAAGAAATGAAAAATGTAATAACGGCACCGATAAGATGGACAGGATCGAAAAAAAAGTTGTTGAATGAGATGTTACTTACTTTTGATAAAGAAAAAGCTGTATATGTTGAGCCTTTCTTAGGATCTGGAACGGTATTATTAAATGTTTTATCTCAAAACATGTATAAAAAGTACTACGTCAATGATATAAATTCGAATTTAATCAACTTTTACCAAATTTTAAAATCAGAAAAAGAAAAATTATTTCAAATTATTATTGATATTTGTCAACAATATAACCAGTTAGAGGATATTTCAGAAAAAGAGATCTACTATTATGAAATGAGAAAAAAATTTAACGAACGAAGAATTAAAGTACATAAACGGGCAGCTGTTTTTTGGTTTTTAATGAAATCTGGATTCAATGGAGTATATAGGGTAAATTCAAACAATAAATTTAATGTTCCGTTTGGAAAAAAAGAAAAAATATTGTTTAATTTAGAGAACGCAAAAACTATATCAAAGCTAATTCAAAATGTTGAGTTTTTTAATTTAGATTATATTACCTTTTTAGAGACCGTTTCAAACAAAGAAAGCTTCAATGAGGCTTTTTTATATTTTGATCCGCCCTATTTACCTGAAAATAATTTAGTCAGGCAACAATTATATACTAAGGATAAATTTGAACACGAACGATTTATAGACCATATTTTAACTTATAATAGAAAATTTAGAGAGTTGACTTTTATGATATCTATGTCAGATTCATCGTATGCAAATGAAATCTATCAAAGTGAGTATACATATAGAGTTGATGTACGTGAAATTATCCGGATAGTCAATCCTACAAAGTTAGTTAAATCTAAGGAGATTGCATACATTAACTACAAATTAAAAATAGAGGATAGAAAACATTGATGATTAATTATTCTAGACCTTACCAAAAAGGAGCCCACCCATGCCAAAACTAATCATCGACGCAGACGATTTCGGTCTATCCAAAGCCATCAACCACGGCATCATCGAAAGCTACAAAACCGGCATCACCACATCTACCTTACTCATGCCGAACCTAGAAACTGCCGAGCACGCAATCGCTCTCGCAAAAGACCACCCAGACCTATTCATCGGGCAACACACAAACTTCTTACTCGGAAAACCATGCGCGGACCCGGCGGAAATCCCATCACTTGTCGACGAAAACGGGGAATTCCATCGTTCCAAATATTACCGCGCCAACCCAGAACTGAAATTCCAATACGAAGATGTGCGCACGGAAACCATTGCTCAAATGGAACGGTTCAAAGCGCTAACTGGTCACTATCCAGAGCATATCGACTGCCACTCAATTGGTGATGAAACGGTTGATCAAGCTTTCTTTGATATTGCGCGTGAGTTCGGGATCCACACCACTTTAAAATACAGTGGCGATAAGAAATGGCCAGATCAGGAAGGTTATTTGCCAATCACTAAACTGTTGGAATCGGGCGCACTCCCATACACAAGCGGCGGTGTCTCGGTTGAAAATTTCCTTAACGATGATTTCGGATTATTAAAACTGGCGCCAAACGAAATTGCAGAGATGCATTTTGATGTCGGTTTTTTGGATCAATTTGTGCTGGATAATTCTTCCTACACGTTGATGCGGTGCCGGGAACTGGCGACGATTTGTGACATCCGAGTGCGGGATTGGCTTCTTGAAAATGGGTTTGAGCTTATTACATTTGGGGATTTACAGCGGTAAAACTCTATGTTATGATGAACGCAACTTAATAAGAAAAACTAGGGGGGCCGATTCTGGCTGAGATAGGAAGGTAATGCTTTCTGACCCTTTGAACCTGTTTGTTAGTGCAAGCGTAGGGAAGTGAATGTGAAAGTGACCGGAAAATTTATCGCGGCTGCTGTTTCTTTGCTTATGCTAAGGGACAGTGGGCGCTTTTTTTATTGTTCAAAAGGAGGAGTTTGCATGTTTGTTCACGGTTTTCAAGAAGAAGTAGGGGATTTATGGCAAGAAACGTTGCAACATCCATTTGTGCGGAGTTTGGCGGATGGGACACTTGAGAAGGAGGCGTTTTACTATTATTTGCTCCAGGATGATTATTACTTGTCACATTTTGAGAAGGTGATTGAGAAAAGTGTGGAACAGGCGGGGACGGCGGAACTTGCTGCGGAAATGAGGGAAGTACAGGTGCGACTTCAGCAGTCGGAATTGTTGATGCGCGAACAGTTTTATCCGCGAGTTGGGCTAACGGAACGTGATTTTTCCGAGCGCAAACCGGCGCCAACAGCTTATCATTATACTTCTCACCTTTACCGGATGGCAGATTTTGGCAGTTTTGGGGTGACGATTGCGGCGCTTTTGCCGTGTTATGCGATTTATGCGGATATGGGGAAAATGTACGAGGGGGCGCGGAGTTCGGAGCCATTTTATCAAGAGTTGTTGGATAGTTATGTGGATGAAAATTATCAAAAAGTGGTGTTGCAGCAGAAGCGGTTGGTGGAACAGGCGGCGAGTATGGCGAATGCGCGGGAACTGGCTCTCATGAAGCAGGCTTTTCAAATTAGTGTGGAAATGGAATGGGCGTTTTTTGATATGGCTTATAAAAAACAAAATTGGCGTGGGAGTGTGAATTATGTTTGATTTTATGACGTTGGAAAAGGTGCAAGAAAAAGGGCCGTTGGTACATAATATTACGAATATCGTGGTCGCGAATGACTCGGCGAACGGGTTGCTTGCGATTGGAGCATCACCGATTATGGCATCTGCGAAAGAGGAAATGGATGAACTTGCGAAAATGGCGGATGTGCTCGTGATTAATATTGGAACGCTGGACGGTGAGCTGGTGGAAGCGATGAAAATTGCTGGACGTGCGGCAAATGTTGCGGGGACGCCGGTTGTGCTTGATCCGGTCGGTGTTGGCGCGACTTCATATCGTCGTAAAGTGGTGCTGGAGTTATTGTCGGAAATCAAGTTCGCGGCAATTCGCGGGAATGCAGGGGAACTTGCTGCAATTGCTGGTGAAGTTTGGGAAGCGAAAGGCGTGGATGCGGGCGTTGGTTCGGCGGATGTGCTGACTATTGCTGAAAAAGTAGCGAACGAATGGAGCACGGTTGTTATTATTAGCGGCGAAGTGGATGTGATTTCAGACGGAGCGCGTTTTGCAAAAGTGGCGAATGGTAGCGCACTGCTTCCAAGAATTACTGGTTCTGGTTGCTTGCTCAGTGCAGTTTGCGGTAGTTTTATTGCCGTTCAGGATGATGCTTTTCGAGCTAGTGTCGAAGCATGCGCGAGTTATGCGGTGGCTTCTGAATATGCGGAAATTGAATTAGAAAGGAAACTTCCGGGCTCATTCCGACCATTATTTTTAGATGCGCTAGCTAGCTGGTCGGCCGAAAAAACTCGTGCCAAAGCTAAAATCCAAGAAAGCGGTGAACGCAAATGAATTTTCCACAAGTGTTAACGATAGCTGGTTCAGATTCAGGTGGTGGTGCGGGGATACAAGCAGACATCAAGACATTTCAAGAACGCAAGACCTTTGGCATGTCCGTCATCACGGCAATTACGGCGCAAAACACACTAGGTGTAAAAGCAGTGCATAAAATCCCGGTAGAAATGATTCGAGAACAGTGCGACGCGATTGCAGAGGATTTTCAAGTGAGCGCCGTGAAAACTGGAATGCTAGCAGATGCAGAAATTATCCGAGAAGTGGCGCGGAATATACGTTTGCACAACTTCCCAAATATCGTCATTGATCCCGTGATGATTGCAAAAGGTGGTACTGCTTTACTTGAAAACGAGGCGACGCAAGTTTTGAAAGACGAGCTTTTGCCACTTGGTACGATTATTACGCCGAATATTCCAGAAGCCGAAGAAATTCTTGGGGAAAAAATTACGACAAAGGCTGAAATCGAACAAGCTGCTAAGAAAATTTTTGATTTAGGTGTAACAGCGGTCGTCATTAAAGGTGGACATAGCGAAATGAGTGAGGCGGCTGATTTTTACTATGATGGCGAAACGACAAAATGGCTGACGAGCGAGCGCTTTGATACGCCGCATACGCACGGAACAGGTTGTACTTTTTCGGCATGTATTGCAGCTGAACTTGCGAAAGGGAATTCGCTTTTGGATAGTGTTGTAGTTGCGAAAGAATTTATCACAAGTGCGATTAAATATCCGCTTGGAATTGGCCACGGTCATGGTCCAACCAACCATTTTGCTTACCGATTGGAGGATGGGAAATGAGAGCTGAACTAGCTGTATATTTTATTGCTGGAACGCAAGACATTGTCCGCGGAACGTTGCCAAGCGTGCTAGAAGAAGCACTGAAAGCCGGAATTACTTGTTTTCAATATCGCGAAAAAGGAGCAGGCTCACTCCAAACTGCCTCCGAAAGAAAAGAAATGGCGCTGAAATGCCAACAATTATGCGCAAAATACCAAGTACCTTTCATCATTAACGATGATGTTGCCCTAGCCCTCGAAATCGGCGCGGACGGCATCCATGTCGGGCAAACCGACGAAGCAATTCGTCAAGTTATCGCAAGTTGCGCTGGAAAAATAAAAATCGGACTATCCGTTCATTCAGTTAGTGAAGCGGCAGAAGCAGAACGACTTGGCTCGGTGGATTACATCGGTGTAGGACCCATTTTTCCAACGATTTCAAAAGCGGATGCAGAGCCAGTGAGTGGGACAGCTATTTTGAAAGAGATTCGCCGGGCTGGAATCACAATACCAATTGTTGGTATCGGCGGGATTAATGAAACAAATTCAGCAGAGGTTCTCGCAGCAGGTGCGGACGGGGTATCGGTTATTTCAGCGATAACTCGGTCGGAAGATTGCCAATCAGTTATCAAGCAATTAAAAAACCCAGGCGCCCCCTCCTAAAAGGGCAAACCTGGGTTTTCACATTTTTATAAATCTTCACCATTGGTCGCAATAACGTTCTTGTACCAATCAAAACTTTTCTTCTTATAACGGTTTAGCGTACCTGTGCCGTCGTTGTTGCGATCAACATAGATAAAGCCGTAACGTTTCTTCATTTCAGCAGTGGAGGCACTTACAAGGTCAATACAGCCCCATGAAGTGTAACCCATCAGCTCAACGCCATCTTTAATCGCTTCTTTCACTTGCGATAAATGAGCGCTCAAATAATTAATACGGTAGTCGTCATTCACTGTGTAGTTGCCGTTTTCGTCTTTTTCAAGTTGGTCGATAGCACCAAGACCGTTTTCTACGATGAAAAGTGGTTTTTGGTATCTATCCCAGAATTCGTTTAGGACAACGCGTAAGCCTTTAGGGTCAATTTGCCAGCCCCATTCGGATGCTTCTAGGTAAGGGTTTTGTACGCCGCCTAGGATGTTTCCTGCGCCAGCTTTGCGTTTCGACTCGTCAGCTGTTTCAGTTGTGCTCATGTAATAGCTGAACGAAATGAAATCTACTGTGTTTTTAAGGATTTCTAGGTCTTCTTCAGTTACGTCTAATTCAATATTGTTTTCTCTGAAATAGCGTTTCATGTAGCCCGGATAAGTTCCGCGAACATGAACATCGGAGAAGAAATAGTTTTTGCGCTCTGCTTCCATAACTGCGATAATGTCATCTGGGTTGGAAGTTAGCGGATACGTTGGCATTGCTAGAACCATACAGCCGATTTGAGCTTCGGGCATGATTTCGTGACCAATTTTTGTAGCCAGCGCGCTTGCCACAAGTTCGTGGTGAACAGCTTGGTATAGGTCTTTTTGAGATAATTTATCTGGGCTTGTAGAAATACCGCCACTCATGAATGGTGCGTGTAAAATTGAATTGATTTCATTGAATGTTAGCCAATATTTTACTTTGCCTTTGTAGCGATTAAATACAGTGCGGACATAGTTTTCATAGAAGTCGATCATTTTTCTATTTACCCAGCCGTCGTAAGTTTTCGATAAGTGAAGTGGTGTTTCATAGTGAGATAAAGTAATCAGTGGTTCGATATTATGTGCTAGAAGTTCATCGAATAAATCATCGTAAAATTGAAGTCCTGCTTCGTTTGGCTCAGTTTCGTCACCATTTGGGAAGATACGGGACCAAGCGATGGAAGTACGGAAAACCTTGAAGCCCATTTCAGCAAAAAGTTTCACGTCATCTTTGTAGCGATGATAGAAGTCAATTCCTTCTAATTTTAAGTTATCTGGTGTTGGACCGTCAGTAATGTGACCGAATCCGCCTTTTGGAGTAACATCTTGAACGGAAAGTCCTTTTCCATCAACGTTGTAAGCGCCTTCGAATTGGTTTGCAGCAGCAGCTCCACCCCATAAAAAGTCGGCTGGAAATCCTGTATTTGTATGCATGTTAAAAACTCCTTTTCTACGTTTTAAAGTATCTATAAAAAAAACCAAATACTTTTCTAAATACATGCAAAAAAACATGGTACTTAGAAAAATATTTGGTTATGCCCGGCTTGCGTCGGTAACATTCCGCTTTATAGTTAAAATATAGCAAACATAAGCAGGATAGTCAATGGAAACAGCCAACCAAAACTCCTAGAAAAAAGAATTGTTTGTTAGCGAGGATTAGGGGGAAATAGGTAAATGGAATGGTGTAATGAGGATTAAGTCCTCGTTCGAAGTAAATATATAGAGGAGGAGTCAGCGTGGAATCAGCTTTTTCAGCAATTTTGTCACCGGCAGTGGGGATTTTAATTAGCCCATTTCCGATTGTAGGTCTAATTTTGATTTTACTTAGTAACAAGGCGCGGATTAACAGTATTTTTTATACGGTAGGTTGGATTGTCGGGAATATTGCTATTTTCTTTATTGGTTTATTCTTAATGAGTTCGGCGGTCAGTTCGTCTGGAGATCAATCAACCTTAGTCAAAGTGGTACTTATTGTGCTGGGGGCTTTACTTATTTTACTCGGCGCACACGATTTTACAAAACGACCAAGAAATGGTGAAACAGCCGCAACACCGAAATGGTTTGAAAAAATGAGCAATATTAAACCGGGCGGAGCGATGATTTTTGCGTTTGTGCTTTCGGCAGTGAATCCGAAAAACATGTTACTTTCACTTACAGCAGGAGTCAGTGTCGGCGCGCTTAATTTATCCGGCGGTCAAGAAACAACGGCGACGATTATTTTTGGGATTATCGCATGTTGTTCGATTTACATCCCGACGATAGCTTTCTTATTAGCGGGAAAACGACTTAATAATGTATTGGATAGCACGCGCAAATGGCTTATTCAAAACAATTCCGTGATTATGGCGGTGCTTTTCTTGTTTATTGGTCTGAGTGTGATTAGCAAGGCGTTTTAAAAAGTGGAATAGGTTACTTTTTCTTAGACAAGAAATTAGTAGCCTATTTTTTTCGTTGTTTTTGGTATTATTATTCACATAATATCTACATACTCTAACAATCCTGTGTGATATTATGAATTTACTTATTCATAATGGATTAATCCAAGTCTGATAATAAAACATGTTCAGCTTTGAACTATGGAAATGGAATTTGAATTTTGTCGAATAAGAAGATACAACAAAAAAGGATGGATTTAAATGTTCGATAAATTGATGGGAAAAGCTGCTATTGTTTCGGAATCTTCATACGGAATTGAAAGATTTTTAGAAGAAGATGAAAAAATTATTCAAATCTTCAAGTTTATAAGAGATGAAGTAATTATCACTACTAAAGGAATTTTCAATGTAGATGCACAAGGTATTACAGGGAAAAAAGTAGAATACAAATTCTTCCCGAAAAAAGCACTAAAATATGTTTCTATTGAGACTGCTGGAACTCTAGACCGCGATTTTGACTTGAAAATCGGTGTTGACGGTAACACAGTTGTGACGCAAAACACTTCTTTCTCCGCTCCAATTTCTTTGAAAGTGCATAAAAATGACACGGAAATGGGCTTTGCGCTGTATAAAATGATTAAAGAAATGTTATAAATTTTAAAATAGATGATTATTAGAAGAGAAGGCGGGGTTCTGTCTTTTCTTTTTTTGTATATATTTAAAGTGATATAATTACAACAAAATATGAACGGGGGATAATATGAATGAATTTACATTGAAATGGCTAGATGAGGAGGAAAGTATCATTCTTTTGAACGGATTAGATACAGGTTTTAAAAGGACGCACAATCCGGAAAATGAACAGAATTTAGTTGAAATGATTCATAATAATCAAACCAAATTATATGTGAATCGAGAACGTGATCGCCTTAATCCGTTAGATATTTCTTTTCCAGATGAATGGGAATCTCATTATCACAATCATGTTAGTTTTTTGGAGGAAGATAGCCAAAGCAATTATACTAATGGTTATTTTTATTTTGTGACAGTTTATCAAAGAGGTGAAGATAGGCTGGTGATTTTTAAGTATAGTCATTAAAAAATGTTCAATCTACCCCAAAATAATCCCAATCCTGCATTTCTTTAATGTCGTGCATTTGTGGCAGAAGAGGTTCCTCCACACCCATGAAATCCCATTGATATTTATCAAGTAATGATTTTGTTAGTGTTTTACGCAATTCCCAGCTCTTTTTACGCTCAGAAGTATCATCAAAACGAATGTTAAAAGTAGTTACACTGAACATGATTCCACATTCTTCTTTTCATTGGAATGTTACACAAAGAGAGCTTAGCATTTTTATGAAAATGTTTCACTGATTTGGGTTTTATGTAGTATATATTCTACATTTTTTCAGGAAAAATAAAACCATTGTATTGTTGTAGAAAGGGAGTGTCACTATGTTGCGAAAAGGTCGATGGTTGCTCATATTATTACTATTGATAGTATTAGTGGCATTATCAGCATGCGAGGACAGCGGGAATGGAGATGTTTCGGGTGTGCCGGCTAAAAGGGAAAAACAGCATTTTCCTCCAAATGATACGAAAAAAGGATGGATAGAACTTCTTGCCACGGATGGAATTTCAAGTCAAGGTGATCTGCCTTGTGTTTATGAAGAGGCGGAATCTGTAGAAAAATTGGAAATTCATATGAAAGAGTTGAGTACGGCAAGCCTAACCTATATTTACATTGACGGCTACATCGTACAAATGGAACAAGGCGGCAACGAACTTTCTTTTCAAATTCAATTAAGTAAAACGGAATTGAGAAAAGGAATCCATGAATTAGCCGTTGTGCAATATCAAGAAAATAACCCCGAAACAAAAAAAGTAGAGTTTTTAAAACGTGCTAAATATGAAGTGAAACAAATAAAAAACGACTAATAATAAACACTTCAGAACCATATTTTTAAAGAGAATGTGAAAAATGACATTCTTTTTTTGTGCTATTAATACTTAAAAAAGGAAGATGACGATATTGTAAGTAGCTTTTCGCCTTTAAAAGAATTAAACTACTAATGTTTAGGGTATATATTTTAATAGCAATGATTCCTAAATTGTTTGGAGTAGAGAAATTAAAGCATATACATAGATACTGCATTCCGACTTTTTGAAATGGAAGAACTTAATTAGGGGGATATCATATGGGTTCATATGGCGAATTGATTCGGGAAATACGGCTATCTAAAGGTTTGACTCAAAAAGAGGTATACACAGGAATTATATCTAGGTCTTATGCAATCGGATTTGAAAAAGGAAAACACGAGATTACTTTGAGTTTGTTTGAAGAAATCCTAGCACGTATTATGGTCTCTTTAGATGAGTTTTTCTTTATTTATAGAGAATTTTCTTCAACGGAAGATGACAGTTTTTGGATTGAGCTTGTTGCAGAATTACATAAAAATGATGTTTCGGGTTTGGAGAGGTTGCTAGATAAAATAAGTGCCAAACGCGATGATCGAACAGAACTTAGAAAAGCAATACTCCAAATAAGAATTCAAATTATTAATCATTATTTGCGTACGAATGTCTATGACGAATCGGTAGCATCTAATGAATATACAAAAATTATTCATGACTATCTGTGGAAAATTCAATCTTGGACTTTAGAAGAAATCCGTATTTTTGCGAATAGTATATCTTTTTTTGAGGAAGAAGTACAAATTCATTTTTATCAAATTATGTTGAAATCTTATGAAAAATATCGTTACTATGACAGGGGCAGATTGATGTATTGTCATCTGTTTGCAGGTATGATAGATGAGTTGATTATACAAAACAAGCTGGAGGCGGCAAAACAAGTCTGGGAAAAATTAAAGGAAGCATCTGAAACTAATTCCAGTTACAACACTGCTTTTTATCGAATAGTTTGTAATTATTATCAGGGATTAATTTGGATGAAGGAAGGGGAAGTGGAAAAGGGCTATCGCCAAGCTAAAAGAGCTCTTCAGACATGGAGAGAGTTACACTATGAAACTATAGCTGATTTATATTTCTTATTATTAAAGGGATTTTTAGAAAAAGAAAATATCCAAGTAGAAGATTAATTATCCGAAGATTTTCTATTTAAAAACACTAAAATGGAGTCGTCTTAGTGTTTTTTTGTTTATGGTAAAGATGTTTTATGTACTATATATAGCACTATTTACAGAGAGAAAACAAAGGAATGTAAAATAAAGGCAAGAATTGAGCTAAGAGGAGGTCTTCGGATGATAAGTTATGGTGAGCTGATTCGGCAAATAAGGCAGTCTAAAAAAATCTCCCAAAAAGAAGTGTACACAGGGGTCATTAGTAAATCTTATGCAATTGAATTTGAAAAGGGGACACATGCAATATCAAGCCTATTACTCGAGAAAATTGTCGCTAAGTTAATGGTGAGTATGGAGGAATTTTTCTTAATGTATCATCAAGAGGAGTTGCCGGAGAAGGAGGATTTTTGGGAAACTTACGCGCGGACATGTAAAACGGATGAAGCAAGCGCTTGGGAATCCCTTTACCAAAAAATATCGTTAGAAAAAGGGAAAGTTAATCAAGTGAAAAGCGCGGCGATAAAACTGGAGTTAGACCATATAAAAGGCAAACAAGTGGTGGACAAAAAAGCGGTTCAAATTTTGGAGAATTATTTGATTGAAGTGGTTTTTTGGACATTGCAGGATATCTTTTTATTTACGCGGATGATGCACTATTTGCCACTGAAAAGCCGAGTACCGTTCTATTATAAATTGTTAAACACGCTGGATAGATACCGCCATTTTGAACGAGGAAGAAGCATTTTACAATCGGCGCTGGCTAGTATCATGGATGATTTTATAGAGAGAAATGAAATAGAGCATATGGAGCTAATGATAAAAAGCTTAGAGAAAATTAGTGAGGACTGTGATGGTACTTATTCCAGAATTCTTTGTATGTATTATCATGGAATTGTGCGGTGGGGAGAAGGCGAAGAGCGCGAAGGTGGCGAAGAAATCGAGCAGGCAGTAGCTATTTTGCGGGCATTAGGTTATGAGGATAAAGCGATAGATTATGAAACCATGTACCGACAATTTGCGAGGGAAAACAACGATATAAAAACGATGGAATGAAAGCTAAAAAGAACTATTCTTTTTGGTTTTCTTTTTTTGAGTAGTATATATGCGACATTAGAAAATTTTAAGACTCCACATAGTATTATATAGACTGAAGTACGGCTTAAAGCCACATTGACAGTGAAGGGAGGGGCTTTGGCAAAGGAACAAATTGCCAACTGACACTGCAAATTTAGCGTTAAAAGGAGGAAGATTGTTATTTTAAAGAAAATATTTATTGCATTAATTGCGCTTGTAGTTATTATCAATACAGTTAGTTTTACGGCTGTTTCTGCAAGCACACCTACATGGTTAGAACAAACCATGAATAGTAATGAACCGTTTATACAAGAGATTGAAAAAGAAACTGGTAAAACGAGAGCGAATATTACACAGACAGATTTAGAAGCAATAACCGCCTTGCGAGTAACAGGGGCAAGTGATATTCCGACAAATATTGATATGTTAACTCATTTAACTACGTTAGAAGTTAAAAGTGGAACATTATCTTCTGTATCTAACTCAGTGGGGAATTTAAAAGAGTTAAAAATCTTAGTTCTGAATGATAATAATTTAAGCACCTTTCCAATGATTGTTTTTCAACTACCTAAGTTAGAAGAATTACAAGTTTCTGGGGGAACAATAGAAGAAATCCCTGCAACAATAACAAATATGGCGAGTCATTTGAAATTCTTAGGGATATTAAATAACCATTTAGTGAAGGTTCCAGACGCAATTTTCACTACGAACTGGACAAACTCATCTACGGGAGAATTAGACTTAATGGCTGCAGGGAACCAGATTGTAACCAATATTCCTGCCAACTATATAAGCCAGTTTAATAATGGGGATAACCTATTAGAATTTTACGATAACAACTATCAAAAACAAGACCAACTAACTACAACACCTGGATATACCATTGATGTACCTGTTGGAACTGATTTTAATCAATTAACACCAGACAAAACGAAACTCGCACTAAAATCTGGACGAACTATACTCGCACAACATGAATTCGAGTATTATGATGATGGTTCAAGTTCACTAATCCACAATGGCGTGGCAGCAGCACCGGGTCAAACGACCATTTTCATCAAAAGCAAGTTTTCCACGCAATCGAACCAATTTGCCAGAACACAAGTTACGGTAAACATCACCGCGCTAAACGGCGGACCTATTACCGTGAAACATGAAGATACAAAAGGGCAAGAACTTGCGCCACCTGTCATTTTAAATGGTAAAGACGGGGATCCTTATACAACGACACAAAAAACTTTCCCAGGCTATACTTTAGTTGCAACACCAGCCAATCAAAATGGTACCTTCACCTTGACCCCAGCTACAGTCAACTATGTATACAGCGCAAA
Source organism: Listeria cossartiae subsp. cossartiae (assembly GCF_014224155.1). GTDB lineage: Bacteria > Bacillota > Bacilli > Lactobacillales > Listeriaceae > Listeria > Listeria cossartiae. The sequence continues at coordinate 102,879 of NZ_JAASUI010000001.1, forward strand.
TGATTACAAACTAACATCTACTTTCAAAGATGCCCAAGGTCAAGAACTGAAAGCGCCAGTTGTGGATACAAAAGATTACCATATCCAAGACAACTATACTACAACAGCAGCAACTATTCCGGGCTATTCTTTAGTTTCCACACCTGCTAATCAGAACGGCACTTTTGGAGCTGGGAATGTCACGGTTAATTATGTATACAAAAAAGACGATTATACACTTACTTCCACTTACAAAGATACGAACGGTCAAGAATTAAAAGCACCAGTGATAGATGCGACAACGTATCATTATCAAGACACCTATACAACAACAGCCGCAGTTTTCCCAGGTTATACGTTAGTAGCAACGCCAACAAACGCTACTGGGACATTTGGTTCGTCAAACATCACTGTTAATTACGTATATCAAGCAAATGGCTATCAATTAACTTCTACATTTAAAGATCAACAAGGGAAGACAATCGCACCAGATGATGTCGATGCTAAAACCTATCACGTGAACGATCCCTATACAACAACTGCCAAAACGATCCCGGGTTACACATTAGTGACGACCCCTACAAACAACCAAGGTAATTTTGGAACAAGCGATATTACGGTTGATTATGTTTATAAAGCAGAAGATTATACATTAACTTCGACTTACAAAGATGCACAAGGTAAAGAATTAAAAGCACCCGTTGTAGATAGTAAAAAATATCATATTCAAGACAACTATTCTACAAGTGCAGCAACCATTCCAGGTTATACGCTAGTAGCGACACCAGCGAACCACGCCGGAACCTTCCATACGAGCGATGTTACGGTTAATTATGTGTATAAATTAACAGACTTAAAATTAACTTCGACATATAAAGATGCGCAAGGAACGGAGTTAAAACCACCCGTTGTAGATAGCAAAACGTATCATATTCAAGATAACTATGCTACAACTGCAGCTGTGATTCCTGGCTACACATTAGTCGCAACACCAGCGAACCAATCAGGTACTTTTGGTAGCACGGATATTCAAGTGAACTATGTGTACCAAGCAGTTGCTTATAAACTAACTTCGACGTATAAAGATCAACAAGGGAATGATTTAGCTTTACCAAAAGTAGATTCGAAAACGTACCATATTCAGGATGGTTACACGACGAGTGATATTGCTATTCCAGGTTATACATTAGTCGCGGCTCCAACGAATCAAAAAGGTACATTTGGCGCGAGTGATGTAACCGTGAATTATGTCTACAAAGCCAATGACTACACACTAACTTCAACATATAAAGATGCACAAGGTAAGGAATTAAAAACGCCAGTCATAGACAGTCAAAAATATCACATTAATGACACTTATACTACGACAGGAGCTACTATTCCAGGTTACACATTAGTCGCAGCACCAGCGAATCAATCAGGTACATTTGGCGCGGCGAATGTAACAGTCAACTATGTCTACAAAGCAGATGATTACACGCTAACTTCGACCTACAAAGATGCAAACGGCAAAGAATTAAAAGCGCCAGTTGTAGACAGCAAAACTTACCATACAAAAGATAACTATTCTACTAGCGCAGCAACCCTTCCTGGCTACACACTAGTGGCAGCACCAGCAAATCAAACAGGTACATTTAATACGAGCAATGTGACAGTCAATTATGTCTACAAAGCGAATGAATATACCTTAACTTCCACTTTCAAAAATGTACAAGGAACAGAACTAAAACCAGCTATCGTGAAAAAAGGATTTATTATTAAGGATGGCTATGCGACTAGTGGCGTAACAATTCCAGGCTATACATTAGTGGCAACACCATCGAACAAAAAAGGAACATTTGGTGCTAGTAATGTAACAGTTAATTATGTATATAAAGCGAATGGTTATGCATTAATCACAACATATAAAGACACACAAGGTAACGACTTAAAACCACTAGCCATTGATACAAAAACATACAATATTAACGACCCATACACTGCAACAGCGCTGAACATCCCAGGTTATACATTAACAACTACACCAGCCAATGAAAAAGGTGTATTTGGCGCAAGTGATGAAACAGTTAATTACGTATATAAAGCAAATGATTATACGTTAACAACTACCTACAAAGACGCAAACGGCAAAGAACTACAAGCACCTAAAGTAGACGCGAAAACTTATCATATCCAAGACACATACAAAACAACTGTAGCAGTCATTCCTGGCTATACATTAGTCGCAACACCTAAGAATGACCAAGGTACTTTTGGAGCGAACAATGTAACTGTGAATTACGTGTACCAAACAAATGATTACACGCTAACTGCGACATTTAAAGATGCTCAAGGAAATGAATTAAAAGCAGCAGAAATAGAGGCACAAAAATACCATATTCATGACACTTACACATCGAAAGCAGCCGTGATTCCGGGCTACACTTTAGAAAAAACACCAACGAACGAAACGGGTACTTTTAATGCGAGTGATATTCAAGTGAATTATGTGTATAAAGCAAATGATTATCAACTTACTTCTACTTTTAAAGATCAACAAGGCAACGAAATAGCATTACCAACAGTTGATGCAAAAACTTATCACATTCATGACGCGTATACAACGAAAGCTCGCTTGATTCCAGGGTATAGCCTAGTAGCTGCACCAACAAACCAAATAGGTGCTTTTGGAACAAGTGACGTAACAGTCAATTATGTGTATAAAAAAGATGCTATTATAAAACCTATTACTCCAGCGAAACCAACTATTCTTACAATAAAAACACCTGCAAGCAAAGTAGTTAAGACTAAAGTAGTTAAGCAAACTCTTCCTAAAACAGGGGATGACGATGCTGGACTATTAAACCTACTAAGACTTATAGGACTCGTTTTAATTTTAGGCGTATTTTTGGCAGTCGGAAGTAAAAAATTAAGATAAGCATAACGTAGATTAAAACACCGCCGCAGATTGTTGTGGTGGTGTTTTAACTAATATATCCGACATTAGAAATACCCATTTTGGAAAAGATGTATGATTTTTATTGTAAAGAATTTCACAAAGGAAGAGGCGATTCTTTGTTAGAGAAAAAGTATCAAATCCATTTACAAAATCATTACGATGCAACGAGTAGAAAGTTACAGAAGAAGGAAATAAAAGTCCTGAAAAAACGCAAAAATTTGTTAATTGGTGAAGTTTTTCCATATCAAATTTGTTTGGCAAATACGATGGAATATTCAAGATTTATGACATGGTTTGAGCAAGAAGTCAAAAAAATTGTCACAGATCTTTGGAATCAACATTTTATTATAAAACTAACACTATCCCAATTACATTTCCGCGAAACCATTCTATTTTTAGAGCATTTAAAAGATTTTAGTAAACGGATAACGATTGAATTTATCGGTGAAGACACACCAGAAATAAAAAAACATTTTTCCGTCCAAGAGCAAGAAGCGTTTTTTATAGGGAAACTAAGAATGCTAAAAAAATGGAAATTCATTATTTCTAAACATATCGAAGGCTGCTCAGTGGAACAAACCCTTGCTTTTACCCCGTGTCTACATGAAATAAAATACACGATGAGCCAACAAGCGCGAATGGAAGAAAATATTATCGATTTGCACATGTTCATCGATTTTTGGGAATACTGGGCAACACATAAAAAATTGAAATTCGTAGTCGAAGTGAAAGAAGCGGATTTTATTACGAAGTCTTTGATGCATAAAAAGGTCCACGTGCAATTTGAGAATGCGTAGCGGATGAAGTGGACCCGAAAGTTTACTATTAATTAATACTGTTAAGCTGTAGAAAAAGGGAGAAATCTTTTTTACTACAGCTTTTTGATTGTACATTTTTTTGCCAATAAGTAATCTACGTTATCAACCTGAAAAATAGATATAGAAAAAACCTTATCGCGAATGATAAGGTTTTTAATCACTATTAGACTGTTTTTTCTTTCGTTTGATGAAAAATAGAATACCAAAGCTTAAGCAAACAATTCCAGCTAATGACAAACTTAAGCTAGTAATATCACCTGTTTTTGGTAACTGCTTTTCGACTACTTTCACAGGTTGTTTGTCCGTACTTTTCCCACTGTTAACATCTGTATCATCTTTATCTTTCGGTGGAGTAGGAGCGACAGGATTATCTGTACTTGGTTCTGCTGTCACATACACAATAACGTCTTTCGTAATATCTGATCCTGCCACGCTTAGAGTTACAAGGTATTTACCTGGTGTTTGGAAGTCTACTACGTCTGCGAAATTGCTAGTGATGGTTTCTGTTGCTGGAGTTACGCTTGCATGAATATCGGCAAGGAAGGCTGCTTCTGTTTTTGTAGTGCCTTCTTTGTAACTAATCTCGTCATCACTAGAAATACTGATAGTTTCTTTGCCAGTATATGGCACAGTAACTCTTCCGGAAAATCTACCATAATCTTCATTTTCAAATGTGTAGCTTACTTCACCGTTATCTGGTAAATTTTCCCACGTAATCGTTCTAGTAGCTGCATCATAAATTCCGCCGTTTTCTGGTTTGATGATGGAAACAATATTACCATCCTTATCTAACAGGTCTGTCGGAACAGCGTATACAAGTTTATTATTTTGTGTGGTTTGGGTTGGACTTACTAATGTTTGATCCATTGCTTGGTAATCATCATTATCGTCAGTAAAATAATCTGGTAAAAAACTAATATCTTTTAACTGGTTATTATTACATCTTACATTCCCTATCGTATCTCCAACCGCTAGATTCGTTAGTTGATTACTATTACAAGATAAAATTAATAAATTTACATTTTTTCTAACATCTAAATCCGTAAGTTGATTGTTATCGCAATATAAAACCTCTAAAGCTAGATTTTGGGTAGTATCTAATTTCGTTAGTTGATTATTTTCACAAGATAACTCTATTAAAGCTAGATTTTGATTAATATCTATATTCTTCAACCCATTGTTATCACAAGTCAAGTATGCTAGAGAATGATTTTGGCTAACGTCTAAGTTGGTTAACTGGTTATCAGAACAAACCAAAGTGCTTAAATTTGGATTTTGGCTAACATCTAAATCTGTAAGTTGATTTTTAGTACAACCAAGATTTGTTAAAGCTGGATTTTTACTAACATCTAAATTGGTTAATTGATTGACATCGCAAGCCAAATAACGTAAAGCGGAGTTTTTACTAACATCTAGCTTTGTTAACTGATTTCTAGGGCAATACAAATACTCTAAAGCTGTATTTTTGCTAACATCTAGTTGTGTTAATTCATTGTTTTCACAAGTCAATTCTTTTAGAGCAAGATTTTTACTAACATCTAAATTCGCTAACGGGTTGTTAGAGCAAGCCAATTCTTTTAGATTTAGATTATTACTGACATCTATACTTTTTAGTTGATTATCGTCAAGATAAAGCGTCTCTAATCCAGTCAAATATTCGATTCCAGTGCTATCTTCTATACCTCGGCTGCGTGCATCTAGTTTAGTTATTTTAGCTAATTCCTCGACAGTTACAGATTCATCCACGTTTTTGTTCATTTTTTCTGCTACCGCTTTAGCTAAATTATCATCTGGAAAGTAATCATTATAAGTTTTGGTTCCTGCTTGGACAAGTTGATTTTTCAGGTTGTTATTCGTTGTTTTTTCTTTCGGTGTTTCTTTTAAATCTGTTTTTGGTAATTGATTTTCGATTTTAGTTTCATTTGCGGTTGTGCTCTCTGCTTTTACCATTGGTATCGGTAGGCTACTTGTAACGGTGGCACTTAATGCAATTATTGTAAAAAATTTGGACAGTTTCATAGTTAGTTGCTCCTTCAGTTGCTGTTGTTTAGTATATTCAGCAGTGTTCAAACAAAATATATATTAGCACGTGAAGATGAGATTTTATATAGAAACTACCAGAAGATACAAAATATCGGCTATTTTGCGTCGAAAATGTTACGAGTTGCGGTCGATTATAATATTGGAACAATACTTAAGATATTAAATTCCCTAACAATGGCTACTACGCCTTTGTTTCAGCTGTTTTTATTTTGAAAACTATTCTGTGAATTTGTCTGTTTATAGTATGAATTTAACGAAGATAGATGAAAATCCCTTCTGTTCCTATATGAATAAGTAATAATAGTAAAAATTCGTTGTGAGTTTGATATATTATATGTAAAGAAACTCCATCTCCTCATAATTTCACGCAAGTTTTAGGACTTTAAGGAAGTAGTCGGAAAAGTACTAATTGTTACGTGTGGAGGAGTTTATGGGATATATACTTAAATTATACTTTTCAATGAAATAGTAGGCATTTTTAACTTGCTCATTCATTCTATTATTACTGGAGATACTAACAACAACGAGAAGGAGATAGATTATGAAAAGCAAAACAAAACAGATTATCATGATTGGAGTGGTCCTTTTTCAATCACTCTTCGCATACCCGTTAATCACCATGGCGGAAGAAAATGAATCGAAATCAGTAAATACAGAAACCACGTTAGAGCCTAAAGTAGCTCTCGAAGAAAAAACGCCTCAGAAACCTACCCTTACCAATAATCTGAAGCAAGAAAAAAATGTCCTTCAAGCAGGCGAAACATATGAAACTGTTTTTCCTGATGCAGCTTTAGCTACTGTAATTGCAAAAGCAGCAACTAGTTTAGAGGATATCACACAAGAAGTATCGCAAACAGACTTGAATAAAATCACTTCACTAACTGCTACATCTAAAGGGATAGTTGATTTAACAGGAATAGATTTACTTTCAAAATTAACCTCTTTAAGTATAAGTGGGAACCAAATCACCGATATTTCTGCGCTCAATGGTCTCACGAATTTATCCAATCTAAATGTATCTAATAATAAAATAACAAGTTTCAACCTAAACGCGAATAGTAATTTACCTATGTTAAGCGCTGTTGATATTCGTAGTAATAACTTAAAAAATATAAATGTTCAAGACCAACCTAAATTACGCACCATTGAGTGTGACACAGGTAGTAGTTCAGAGTTGACAGAAGTTACGCTAAAAAATCTTCCAACTTTAATAGTTGCAGGTAATGGCTCTAGTGCTTATCAAAATGATATTGTTTTTTCGAGTACACCAGGATTAAGTAAGGCGATTCTAGAAAATTTACCATCAATAAGCTCTTCAGTACGATTAGATCGTTGCGCGATAGAAGAGTTAGTAATTAATAACCTTCCAAAAGTATCAATGGTAAATATAAGTAACAACAAAATTACTACACTAGAAGGACTTGAAAATTTATCTGCAGTAAACAAAGTAGACGTGTCCGAGAATTTAGTGACTGAAATAGAGAACCTACATGCGTTCCCTAAATTACAGACACTCACTGTAGACAATAACCATATCAGTGTATTGCCAACAAGTTTGAAAACGGAAAATCCCGTATTAACAACGCTAAGTGCGAAGAATCAAACAATCACCCTAAAGCAAAAAGTGATCGTGTCAGACCTAGTTCTTGATAATGAAGTGAAGAATTTCGGTCAAATAACCACTGCCAAATCCATCTCTAATAAGGGGGCCTATCAAAATAACCAAATCAAGTGGCTTTTTGAAGATATAAAAAGCGTGAATGCCGTTGATTATCAATTTAGTGAACCTGTTCAAGAGGCAACTATTCAAGGAACTTTTTCGGGGAAAGTGACACAACCAATCAAAGCATCTAAAGTACCAGTTATTAGCGCAGATGCAGAGATGAATTATCCGAAAAACGAAACGGTATCAGAAGCTGCCTTTTTCAAAGATATTTCTGCAAGCGTAACGGATGATGCAACACTAACTTCTGATTTTGAAAGTGTTGTGGACTTTGCAAAAGCAGGAACGTATGAAGTGACATTAAATGCAGTGAATGAGGATGGAGTAAAAGCGGCTTCGGTGACTGTATTAGTGCATATCGCTAAGTCGCCAGCACCGGTAATTACCGCAGATAAAGAAATCACGTACACTAAAAATGCGGAAGTCAGCATAACGGAATTTCTTGCAGCGATTCATGCTAAAACGAGTGATGGTTCATCAATTGAGGCTGATTTAGATACGGCTGTAACATGGGGCACTGTAGGAGATTATACCGTAACGCTAAGATCTACAAATGAAGACGGAGTCGAAGCAATTCCTGTAGAAGTAACTGTGCACATCGCTAAGTCACCAGCACCAGTAATTACCGCAGATAAAGAAATCACGTACGCTAAAAATGCAGAAGTCAGCATAACGGAATTTCTTGCAGCGATTCATGCTAAAACGAATGATGGTTCACCAATTGAAAGTGATTTTGCTACGGCTGTAACATGGAGCACTGCAGGAGATTACACAGTAACGTTAAGATCTACAAATGAAGATGGAGTAGAAGCAATCCCTGTAGAAGTAACTGTGCATATCGTAGAGCCACCAGCACCAACAATTTCGAATGTGATATTTGATGTGGACGATGTACAAACGACGGAATCCCTTGAAGCTGGAGAGCTAATTTCTGAACCATTAAGCCCAACAAAAGAAGGCTTTACTTTTATTGGTTGGTATGACTCGAAAACTGGCGGTAATAAATGGGATTTTACAACAGATAAAATGCCAGCATATAATATTATTCTTTATGCTCAGTTTAGTGAAGATACAAATAAAGCAGAAGCGGCCGGTGGAGATAAACCCTCAACACCTTCTTCTATAAAAATAAGTCCAACAGGTCAGTCCGAGAGTGGAAACTTGGAAAATAGATCTAATGTTAAATTACCAGCTACAGGCGATGATAATGCAACTGTTTTATTAGTAGGCTTAGGATTACTAATGTTGGGGCTTTTTATTCGCTTTACTCAAAAAAAGCGCGCTAAATAAAAGTTCATAGAAATTTAAAAGATGGTGTAATTGGTTGCTTCTAGGAGATAAATAATTGTAACTTACAAGGAGAGGAGACAGAGAGCTGTCTCCTCTTTGTTTGATATACACTTGATTCAATTCAAAAGACATGTCGAAAAAATGAGTCTATTATCGAATTGTTCAGCATTGGAAGAATGAGGGGAATGCATAGATAGGGAACTTTTTAGTGTTAACTTAGATAGAAGGCGATAGTATGTAAAATTGTTTCACAGAATACTCACAAAAGAAGTGTGTTACTGGTGTTATAATGAGTGGGAAGGTTATACATAAAGTGGAAACCGAAAAATACTTAGAAAATTTATACGGAAAGAACGCGTAAGTGCTGTTTAATAACTACGAAAATTTGGTTTTCTAAAACGGACAACTAGGGAGTGTGATAAAAATGAATAAACTTACGTTGAAATGGCTGGAAGAAGAGGAATGTAGGATGTTTTTGAATGAAATAGATACAAATTTTTGAAAGCGTTCAAAATTCTGCAAACGAAGAGGATTTAGTGAAAATGATAAATAATAATCAATTGGAATTATATATGAATAGAGAACGTGATTGTCTCACGCCTTTAGATATTTCTTTTCCAGATGAATGGGTATTTTTATTTTGTGAGCGTTTTTCAAAGAGGTATTGATAAGTTAGTGATTTTCAAGTGCAGTCACTAACTTAAGTTATCACGACCAATAATTATGGAAAGCAAGAAAGACGAAAAGATTATTTAAATGAATAAAAACAACTAGATATGAGGGAGAGCATAATGAAAAAGAAATATATAGTACCTATTTCTATACTAAGCATAGTAGTTATACTTTTTGGAACGTATTTTATTTATAGCAATATTCAAGCGCAACGTTTCTTTAAAAGTCACCAAAATAATGATAGCTTAGTGGAACAATCTCAATTTATTTATAAGAATAAGTGGCGACGGATTTCAAGGATATTAAGTGATTTAGAAGTTGACTATAAAACAAATAATTGGGATCAATTTATTGAAGTTATGTATGTTAGCACAAATGACGGAACTTTTACATTCGCTCCTCAAAATGATGATTATATACTTATGAGCTATAGTTTTAATAGAGATACCTATGTAAACTTAAAGTTAGAAAAGAATGATCAGATTGAGCCCTCATTCGATAGTAACAATTTATCCGAGGAAGAGATTAAGGTGTACCGAAAGAAAATACTGGACGAATACCGTGATTTGTTAGATAGGATTTATCAAAACCAATAAGTCTTATGAAATCTGGTTTCTTTAACTCTAATTTTAAAACCCACTGAATCACTGAGCCGATTCAGTGGGTTTATTTACATTATCCTTTTCTTCATTGTCACTATAAGCTTCACACATAAAGGCCTTTTTAATGCTAACTTAGCTAGACAATAGAATGTTAAAATTTTTCACATAAAAAGCCTATTTTAAGCTATTTTTCATTGAATTGTTTCACAGAATGCTCACAAAAGAGATGTGCTACCGGTGCTATAATGAGGGGGAAGGATATACATAGAGAGGAAGCATGCAGATGAGAGAAATAAAAGTCGATGAAAGGACCTTCCAACAACACGCAACCAAATTGGCAAGTGAAAGTACTGGAAGTTATTTGCCACTGAAAAACGGGAATATGGCATACTCCAGAGCCAATTCTATTGATCAAATGCGCTCGGCATTGATTGAGTTGGTGGATGTCGTGGAAGATTTTCAACACGTGACCAAAAAAGATGCGAGCCGGCTTAAGAAAATGGGTATTGCTTATGCTAAACAAGACCAGTTGATGGGACAAAGAATTAATCAGTTGGAGGTGCGTTAAATGGATAGCGCACATAGTCAGCTTGAACAACAACTCCAACAAATTAAAAAAGCGAAAATAACGGCAGAAACAGATGTTGACCAAACGAGAAGAAAACAAAATGAACAAGATTGGCTAGAAGAGGACAGCAACCAATTAACACAAGAAAAACTGGTGTTATTAGACTTTTTACGCAGTGGCTGGCAAGGCGAAGAAGCCAGTGGTTTTCATCGTTATTTAGAGGAGCAGCAACACGAAGAATCTCAGGCTTGGAGGCGTGATCTCCAGGATAAACGAACCGATTTAGATAAGGAATTACAAGAAAATAAGGACAAGCTCCACACACTAGAAACCAAACAAGCCACCTTGCAAAAGGAGTGGAGTAAGTGAGCCGGATAGATATTGCCGAATTGAATGACTTTCTCCACGGGTTGCGAAGTAGTAATGCGGAAGCCAAAGCGATGATTAGACAGATTAAAGAAGCAGCGATGGACTACGCCCAGGACAATAGTTTAAAAGGGGAAGCAGTTAGTACCTCTAAACGGTATTTTACGAGTACCTATACAAGTATTTCCCAGAGCATCATTGAAGCATTGGATGAAAGCGAAGAGCGACTAGCGCAATATATTCGCGAGTTCGGGAGCCAAGTGGATAGTTCGCCTTCCGCTAGAATTGATGCAGAAATCTTGCAAGAAGCGATGGCCAAGGTTAGCCAGTTGCAGCGAAAAGAAGAAGATTTACACCGGCAATTGACGGCACCGAACACGAAGCCAGATATGCAACAAGTCTATGCAGTGAAATCAAGAAGCGTTCATACCCAATTGCTGAAAGCCATCGAACAAGAGAATATCCTAGAAAAATATTTGGCTTTTGAACAAAGTCACGGCCAATTTTTTAATGCATTAGCCGAACTCATTCAAGCGACTGGACGCGCGGTGCAAGAGTTACTGCATCATGTGACTTTTAACGATAAAACAGGCACTTACGCTGTGCCGAAAAGTGCGACAAACAGTTTGCAACTCATGAAAAAAGCACTTGATGTAGCTCGGAAGGAAAACGATAAAGACCCATTTCCTGATGATTTTGAAGATTACACCGTTTTGGCTTATACTTATATCAATGATCAAGGTGAAACGGTTACGATGTGGCTATTGGAGCGGGATGGAAAACGGGTAGAAAATAAGGAATTGCAAGATTTCTTAGGAAAAAATGGACAAGAATTAGATCCGCTTCTTTATACAAACCTTTCCGGAGAAGAACTCGAGCGAAAAGTGAATGATTCTTGGAAAGATGGTATCAACTATTTAAATGGTCAAAAAGTTTCTGGATTGTCTGGCGCCGTATTGCGGTCATCTGCTTATGTTGCTAGTATGAAAGATTGGACAGATGATGCTGGGTTAACGGATATGGCGTTAGGTTTAGGGTTTGGGATTGCAGCTGCAAGAAATAAAACAATAATGGCAAAGAAAGTAAATGAACCAGAAGTAGGGGAATTAACTAAGCGCACAAGCGAAATAGAAAAAAGAATACGAGAGAATATAGAAGCAAGCAAAAAAGCTAGAAAAGCTTCGAAAATGCAAGAGTATTTAAAACGAGAAAAGGAAGTTTTAGAAAGAATTAAAAAAGCTAATAGCAAGAAAACTGTCACATCTAGTTTAGGAAATGAGATAGATATAACACCACGAGATAACCATACAACAGTTAATAAAAACCCGGGTCCATTTGGAAATCCAGACAGTAGTGTCGATATTTTAGATTCAAAGGGGAATTTGACAACAAGACGTTACTATGACAAGGATGGTAGAGCAGCTAGAGATGTTGATATGACAAATCATGGTAATGCAAAAAAACATCCAGAATATCCACATGAACATTTTTGGACGTACGATTCAAAAGGTAATCCGTCAAGAAATTAATAAGGAGGAAAGAACCATGGAATATGAAGAAATGGCTGATAGTTTAGCCTATGGTGAGGAATATAATTTTTACTATCAAAATGAGGAATATTGGTTAAGTAAAAATCAGGAAGGACATTACTTAACGAAAGTATCCGATGGAGAAACACAAGAATTTAAGACTTCAGAAGAGTTATTAGAAAAAGCCAAAATAAATGGAAAATCTATAATAGAAATTTGGAAAGATATACAAAGTCAATTCTAAAATTAAGTTTTTATAGTTGGTATTACCTTTAATTGTTAAAAGCTTTAAGAAAGAAATTATGAAGAGTGACATAATAGTTGATGATTCATAATAAATGCACACTAGATGACAAAGCGACTATAATACTAAGAGATAAATGAGGTAGGAAAATTGAAAAAGTTAACTATAGGTGGAAAGTTTGATTGGTTCATAGATACTTTAGAAAAAAGTGGTATGTTCATTTTGGAATTATCTAATGAAGAAATAGAAACGTTCATTTTTGAAGACTTCATAGTTGGAGTTACCTCTTTTTTTAGTAAAAATAATTTGGATGAACTGAAAGCAAATGAAATAATTGATGCAGATATGGAAAGAAATGCTTATCTTCTTAGAGAAAAAGTACTAAAAATTGATAATACAAACTTGTGGAATATTAATAGTGTAAGACAAAATTCTGAATGGCTAGATATATTTAGAAGGTCTGATGAATTAAAGCGTCAACTTAAGGAAAGATGGTCTGATGAAGAAATAGAGTATTTGAAAACATTATAATGATTATATGTTAATAAATGTAATAACTAAAAAAATTAACAACAGAACAATCTTTTCAATTGTAGATTATTAGTTAAAGTTCTGCATAAAAAACCTAAATCGTTTGGAATTGGGAAAAGAAGGCATATACAAAGATACTTTATTTAAGTTTTTTGAAATAAAAAACTTAGGAAGGAGAAAATCATATGGTTTCACGCAAACAATTAATCCATAAAACTCAACTTTCTAAAACAAAAAAACAAACCCTAAAAGTAACCATAGATCGCCCTATGGGTTATACCGACAAATTCGGCAATGTCTATCCTCTAAATTATGGGTTTGTGGAAGGAATCATTGGTGGGGATGGGGAAGAGCAAGATGTTTATATTTTATCAAGAGAAATTTCTGGGCCGATTGAAACGTTTGAGGGCGATTTAATTGCGGTGATTACTCGGAATGATGATGTGGAAGATAAATGGATAGTCGCACCTCCAAATGAGAATTTCACTATAGCGGAAATTAGAGAGAAAGTCCATTTTATCGAGCAATATTTTGATTCGGAAATTAAATTGATTTAGGTGGAAATGAATCATATAACCACCAAAAAGGAGGCAAAAACTAATGGAAGAAAGATTCGAAAAAATATACACACAAGGAAAACTCAATATCATGGAAATTTGGGTTGATAAAGAAACAGGCGTACAATATGTATACCATTTGGTCGGTTATGCTGGCGGGCTGTCACCGCTTTTGGATAGAGATGGGAAACCACTAATTGCTGATCTATCTAAACTTAAAGATGCTGAGTAAAGCAAGGAAAATCACCCAAGTTTTTCACCTGCCAAAAAAGGGAATTAACTATTAATAAACTTTTTTTGTCAGGAGGAGCAAGATGAAATACAAGGGGAAACTGTTTTTGTATGTCATTTTATCACTATTGATTGTTGGGGCGAGTATGTTTTTTAAGATAAATGTACAGGCGGCCGCTGTACCACCTGCTGCGATTGATCAGATTTTTCCAGATGAAGCTTTGGCGAAAGAGATTCAAAATGTGTTAGGGAAATCCAGCACGGCGGATACGGTTACGCAAACGGAATTAGATACAATAACGAGCTTAGATGTTACGGCAAAAGGGATTCACTCATTAGAAGGGATGAATTATGTAGCGAATCTAAGTTCTTTTTCTTTGACGAATAATCAAGTGAGTGATCTTGGTCCGCTTGCGAATTTGAATAAATTAGTATGGCTCGAGTTGACGGGGAATCAAATTGAAAATCTGGCACCACTTGCTAATTTGACGAGTCTCACCAGTCTTTTTTTGGCGATTAATCAAATTACGGATGTTAGTGCGCTAGCAGGTCTAGGTAATTTAGAATGGTTGAATATTAGTCTAAATAAAATTAGTGATATTCAACCCCTAAATAGTTTGACAAAATTGTCTACTATTCAAATGGAAAGTCAGCAAATTGTGAATGAACCGCTGGATTTTGAGACGCCATTAACGGTGCCTATTACGGTAAAAAATATTGCGGGACAAGCGATTGATCCAAAGAATATTAGCGATAATGGGGTGACTAATTATCCGAATATCACTTGGACATTGCCGAGTTTTATTGATAAGGTGAGTTATGCTTTTAATGAGTTGGATACGGTTGGAAATGCGACGAATACTTTTAGTGGCACCGTTGAACAGCCACTAATGCAGTATTTTATGGCTATTTTTGATATTGATGGGGCGGAAACGAGTATGCGTGTGGAAGCGGGGACACTTATAGCGGAACCGGCAACACCAACGAAAGAAGGCTATACGTTTACAGGTTGGTATGACGCGCAAACCGGGGGCAATCAATGGAACTTTGCAACGGATAAAATGCCGGCGAATAATCTAACTTTATATGCGCAATTTACGATTAATAGCTACAAGGCAACTTTAAAAGTAGACAATGCGATTTCTACGCAAATGGTTGAGTATCAAGGCCTGATACAAGAACCGGCAACACCGAAAAAAGCTGGTTACACGTTTACAGGGTGGTATGATGCTAAAACTGGAGGCAATCAATGGGACTTTGCATCGAGTAAAATGCCAGCGCATGATGTTACTTTATACGCGCAGTTTAGTAAGGATGCGAGTCAAGGCGGGGCTAGCTCGGGAACGGGCGGAAATGAACAGGTGAGTAATAGCGAGCCAAGTGTCGGAAATCGGCAGTTAAGCAATGAGAAACTTCCTGGAACTGGTGATAGCGGATGGTTACCAATATCGCTGATTGGCGCAATTATTACGGTAACCTCCTTACTAACACTACGAAGAAAATAAAGCAAAAAGGCAACTGCATAACAAAGCAGTTGCCTTTTTCAAAAGTTATTTCTTCAATTCTCGTTCCATCTGTAAACGTTGTACTTTCATTGTTGCAGTACGAGGGATTTCGTCGTATTTCATTACCATTGGTTCGTTCATATGTGGTAAGTCGGAAACAGCTTTCCACCAAGCGTCCCAGTTCATTTCGCCGTCATTATGAACAGCGATAATTGGTTGCGGGCTGCCGTTTTCGCCGCGGATGATGACAACTTCATCTAGGAAAGTAAGCGTATCAAGCAGTTTATCTTCAATCGCAAGTGTGCTATCAATTGTTTCCACTAAATCGACTTGACGATCTTGCAGGAACAGGCGGCCTTGCTCATCTTTCATACCGTAGTCGCCGCTGTCCCACCAAGGTCCGTATACATTTTCTTCAAAACGAGCTTCTTCTTTGTAATAAGTAAGCGCGCGACCTTTGGAGAGCATTTGGATATTGCCGCTAACGCCAGCTGGAACAGGGTTTCCGTCTTGGTCGACGATTCGAACTTCTGTTAAGCCCGGTACGCCGATTCCCATATCACGAGCATTTAACGTTTCGATAGATTGCAATGTATGACCGCGTAGAATCATTGGGCCACACTCACTTTGACCATAAATTTGTAAGAAAAGTGGTTTTTTATATTCAGACGTACGAAGGAAAACCGCCATTGTTTCTTTGTTAATTGCGTCAAAAGTAGAATGATAAAATTTGATGCTTTGGAATACGTCTGGTTTTTCGCGAGCAAGAGATGCCCATTGAACAAAATGGTTTGGATGCGTTTCAAGCACGTATGGTTTATATTCGCGCAGTACTTTTTCGACATTTGCTTTGGATGGGTTCGCAATTGGTAGTAGCGGGAAACCAAGTGACATCAAGGAAGATACGCCGATGTTAAAGCGAGAATGTACTGGTGAAATATGGAAAGCTACAAGTCCTCTAGGTTTGATGAAATTAAGGATGCGTCGTTGGTATTTCGTTCTCCAGCCCATCGAATTCGCGGAGTGGGCAATTAATTTTGGTACACCCGTTGTTCCGGAAGTGTGTGTCATGTAGGCAATCATATCTTTTGGCAATTCTTCTTGTTCACAAGTGTAGCCATCAAGTGGCGCTTTAAACAATTGTTCAGCATTGATCAATCTAGCATCTGGCAAATTGTTTAATTGGTGACTTTTCTCGGAAGTTTCGGAATCAAAAAGTAACCAAGGTTGGTCTAGTCGATTAACAAAAATATCAATAGTAGACGCTGGAAGATGCGGAGAAACCATGATTGGTACAGCTCCAAGATAAGAAATCGCAACTGCTAAAATATAGGAATCAAATTTGGCAGATTTATACACGATTACTTTTTCTTCTTTGCGAACACCGAATTTATGTAGATGAGCAGCTTTTTGGATGATAGCTTCTTCGCATTTTTTGTACGTTGTATGAAGGCCTAATTCAGGAAAAGTTACTAGCTCTTCATCAAAATGGATTGGCATTTCTGGATAGCGTTCGGCAGCTTTTTTGAAATTGGTATAGAGATTAAGCGGTTCGTACTTTTTTATCGTCATATGGCGAAACTCCTTTAATATTTGATGTTGTTATTATATCACTTAGTCGAAATAATGAGGAGTAATTATAGAAAACATTTACATCTTTGTAAAAAAGTCTGTAAATTGCTTTTTTTCTTACTTTGGAAAATTCCGCTGATGCCCTGTAAAGATATCTCAATTAGTGCTATAATATGTTAATATAATCACAAACTATTGGATTAGGGAAAATTTTTCAAAAAAGTGGAGGTACGAAAATGAAAAAAAGGTTAGCTACAACACTCATCATGCTACTATCGCTTGCACTTATCATTGCAGGTTGTGGCAGTAACAACTCAAGTAAAAGCGACACGACTAAAGAAAAAGAGAAAACAGAAGTAACATCGGGAGCATCAAAAACTAGCTACACAGATCCATCTGAATTAAAAGATAAATACGATATCGTTATTGTTGGTGCGGGCGGCGCAGGGATGTCAGCAGCACTTGAAGCAAAAGCGAAAGGGATGAACCCAGTAATCCTTGAAAAAATGCCACTAGCAGGCGGAAACACGATGAAAGCCTCTTCTGGTATGAATGCCTCTGAAACTAAATTCCAAAAAGAACAAGGAATTAACGATAGCAATGACAAATTTTACGAAGAAACATTAAAAGGTGGTCACGGAACAAACGATAAAGCAATGCTTCGTTTTTTCGTAGACAATTCCGCCAGCGCGATTGACTGGTTGGATTCTATGGACATTAAATTAAACAACTTAACTATTACAGGCGGAATGAGCGAAAAACGTACGCATCGTCCGGAAGATGGTTCAGCTGTTGGTAAATACTTAGTAGACGGTTTACTAAAAAATGTTCAAGAACAAAAAATCCCAGTTTTCGTTAATGCTGACGTACAAGAAATTACGCAAAAAGACGGCAAAGTAACTGGTGTGAAAGTGAAATTAAACAATAAAGACGAAAAAACAATTAGTTCTAACGCAGTAGTTGTCACAACTGGCGGCTACGGAGCTAATAAAGATATGATTGAAAAAGAACGCCCTGACTTAAAAGGCTATGTAACAACGAACCAAGAAGGAAGTACTGGCGACGGTATTAAAATGATTGAAAAACTTGGTGGAACTACAGTGGATATGGACCAAATCCAAGTTCACCCAACTGTTCAACAAGATAAATCTTACCTTATCGGTGAAGCTGTTCGTGGTGAAGGTGCCATTTTAGTTTCAGCGCAAGGTAACCGTTTTGGCAATGAGTTAGACACACGTGATAACGTAACAGCTTCTATTAACAAATTACCAGAAAAAACAGCGTACCTTATTTTCGATGCAGGCGTTAAAGAACGCGTAAAAGCGATCGCGCAATACGAAGAAATGGGCTTTGTTGAAGAAGGTAAAACAATTGATGAATTAGCTGGCAAAATCAATGTTTCCAAAGAAAATCTAGCAAAAACTGTAGATACTTGGAACACAAGCGTGAAAAACAAAAAAGACGAAGCATTCGGTAGAACAACTGCAATGGATAATGACTTATCTAAAGCGCCATATTACGCAATCAAAATCGGCCCAGGAATTCATTACACAATGGGTGGCGTAAAAATCAATACAAATACAGAAGTTTTAGACAAAGACGGTAAACCAATCACTGGCCTATTTGCTGCGGGAGAAGTAACAGGTGGCTTGCACGGGGAAAACCGTATTGGCGGAAACTCTGTCGCTGAGATCATTATTTTCGGACGTCAAGCTGGCGACAAATCAGCTGAATTTGTTAAAGCGCAATAAAAATTTCTTAACCAATAGTAACCGTGATTAACAGAACCTCAAAACTTGCTAAGACGCTTTAAATAGACGTTTTAGCAAGTTTTTTAGTGGCTAAAAGCAGCGGGAATGTAGTACTATGGAGAAGTGAGGAATGAAATTATGATCGAATATGATGGATTTGCCCTCGGTATGAAGTACCTGTACAAGCTACCATAGCGAAAGCGGTTAGTTTGTTAAAATAAGGAGGAAATAATATGTTGAAAATGGGTTTTATCGGTAACGGAAAAAGTACGAATAGATATCATTTACCGTTTATTTTGGAGCGGGATAACATTGAAGTGAAGACGATTTATAACCGCAATCCCAAAACAGCTACATGGGATAAAATTGAAGGTGTCCACTATACAACAGATTTAGATGAGCTATTAAAAGACCCAGAAATTCAATTAATTACTATATCTACAACACAAAGTTCTCATTACGAATATGCCAAAATGGTATTAGAAAATGGCAAAAACGTACTTGTTGAAAAACCATTTATGATGACTTACGACGAAGCAAAAGAAATTTTTGAGCTTGCTAAAGAACGCAATTTACTTGTTCAATGCTACCAAAACCGTCGTTTCGATTCTGATTTCCTTACAGCGCAAAAAGTAATTGAAAGCGGGAAATTGGGCGAACTTTTGGAAGTGGAAATGCATTATGACTATTTCCGTCCAGAAATCCCAGAATCGGTTCATGAATTTAAATTTTACGACAGCTACTTATACGGCCACGGCTGCCACACAATCGACCAAGTATTATCTTACTTCGGCAAACCGGACCACATTCATTACGACGTCCGTCAATTGCTCGGCGAAGGACGAATGAACGACTATTTCGACCTTGATTTATATTATGGCGTAACAAAAGTTTCCGTCAAATCCAGCTATTTCCGCATAAAAGCCCGTCCAAGCTTCGTGCTATACGGCAAAAAAGGAACCTTTACAAAAGAAACAAAAGACCGCCAAGAAGAACATTTAAAACTATTTTACATGCCAAGCAATCCGGACTTTGGAATTGATTTACCAGAACATTACGGCACGCTTACGTATGTGGATGATGCAGGAGTTTGGCACGAGGAGAAAGTAATCTCTGAGGTTGGCGATTATGGCCGCGTGTATGACGATTTGTATGAAGCGATTATTAATGGCAAACCAAAACAAGTGACGGATGAAGAAACGTTGCTACAAATGGAGATTTTGGAAAAAGGTGTCGAGCGTTGTAAGTAATGATAGAGTGCCCGCGGGAGAAATCTTGCGGGCTTTTTTTGTGTAATAGAACAACTTATTTCGGCAAAAAAAACTCATTTTGTGACAATTCAATGAACTTTTGAAACGCATCTCATTTTTAACTTGATTCTTGCTATACTTAGTTAGATAAGTAGAGTTATATAGAAATAAAAGATACTTGCAACGGGAGGACGCAGAATGACAACATTAGGGATAGACTTAGGAACATCGAATAGTTTAGTGGCATATTGGAAAGAGGACAAAGCTGTATTGATACCAAACGTTTTTGGAGAGGTGTTAACGCCATCTGTAGTTGGTATAGATGATAACGGAGAGTTTTTAATTGGAAAAATTGCTAAAGAACGCCTAACTTCACACCCGGACAAAACAGCGGCAGTTTTTAAAAGATTTATGGGCACAGAAAAGAAATATTACTTGGGTAAGCAAGCTTTTTCTGCCACGGATTTATCTAGTTTTGTTTTAAAATCTTTAAAAGCAGATGCAGAGAAATTTTTGGGTGAGACTTGCACGGAAGCAGTTATTAGTGTGCCTGCCTATTTTAATAATTCACAACGAAAAGCAACGATTGATGCGGCCTTTTTAGCTGGATTGAAAGTAGAAAGATTAATTAGCGAGCCAACCGCGGCTGCAATTGCTTATGGAATCCACGAACAAAATGATACAACTTTGATGGTAATTGATATTGGTGGAGGTACTTTTGATGTTTCGATTTTGGAAATGTTCGATGGTGTCATGCAAGTCATTGCGATTGGCGGGAATAATTATTTGGGAGGCGAAGATTTTACAAGTGTTATTATTGAAGATTTTTTGAGTAAAAACGACTTGAAAAAAGATAATTTGTCTGCGGAAGACTTTGCATCACTTTATAAACAAGCAGAAGATGCGAAGAAGTCTGTTTGTCACGCGAAAACAGGTGAAATAACGTTAAATGAAATAAATTATACAATCACAGAAAATCAATTTGAGATCATTAGCCAACCATTAATTTTAAAATTACGCGAACCAATCATTCAATCTTTAAAAGATGCCGATTTAAAACCGGTTGATATTGAACAAGTAGTACTTATCGGCGGGGCTACAAAAATGCCGATTATTAAAAGTTTTACAAGTAAATTTTTAGGTAAAATTCCTTTTATGCACATCAATCCTGATGAAACAGTGGGGCTTGGTGCTGCAGTTCAAGCGGCATTAAAAGAACGCCACGAGTCGCTGGAAGAGTTTGTGCTGACAGATGTATGTGCACATACGCTCGGCACGGAAATAGTAAAGGAGATTGGCCCTAACAGATATCAAGAAGGTATTTTTTCGCCAATTATTGAGCGGAATACAACGATACCAGTAAGCCGTGTGGAGAATTACTATACGATTTCGGATAATCAATCTCATATAGAATTTGGAGTGTATCAAGGAGAAAGTAGAAACGTTAAAGATAATCTTAAACTTGGAGAATTACTAGTGTCACTACCTCCAGAAACTAAAGCAGGATCTAAAATGGAAGTGCGCTTTACCTATGATAAAAATGGAATTCTTGAAGTATTAGTAAAAACAGTAGCTACAGGAGAAGTAAAGCAGCTAATTATTCAAAATAATCCGGGGTCAATGTCAAAAAAAGAGTTGGAAGAACAATTAGAAAAATTAAGTCATCTTAAAATACATCCGCGTGATCGCTCTGAAAACCGACTTTTACTTGCAAGAGCAGATAGAATATATCAAATGTCTTTAGGTGAAAGACGAAGATTTGTAGAATTCTTAATCGCTGAGTTTGAACAGGTAGTTGAAACACAAGATGAGAAGAAAATAGAGGTTCAATGTGAGAAGCTTAGACAACAACTAGATAAATTTGAAGGAGTGAACTGGGATTGACGGTTTGGGAGATACTAAAAATAGAAAAGACAACAGACAAACGTGCAATCAAGCGTGCTTATGCCAAAGCACTCAAATATACACATCCTGATGACGACCCAGTGGCTTTTCAAAAATTAAAAGAGTCCTTTGATATAGCTTTAAAATATCAAGAATCTGATTGGGATATAGACGATTTCGAACCGATAGTATTTGCGGAAAATGAGGATGGATATAATTCGCGTGAGGAAATTGTGGAAAAACTAGAGTGGCAACTTGAACCACTAGAGCTAGAAGAGAGAGAGCCTTCTTTTATGGAACAATTGAATGTTGTTTTTGCGAACTTTAGTGAGAGGATAAATATTGAAGTTTGGCGTGATTTACTCCAAACAGATAGCTCGTTTAGTATGGATGGATATGATAGTAATAAGGCGTATTTAGCAAATTTTATAGCTGAAAATGCAATGTTTCTTCCAAAAGAGATAATTAAATTAGCTTTTGAAATATATAATTTGGATGAAATAGTTTTAAATAGCTTTAATGAGAGGCTCGCCATAAAGTTACGTAATGCGAAGAACCTTCCGCCATTTTCTTTTGAGGCCTTGGAAAACTTGGATGAAGACGCGCGGAATACGTTTATTATGACGCGCTATGCTGCTTATACTTGTTTAGAGCGGCGTGGTATAGAAAGTCACATTAAACGAGCAAAAATCATTTTTGCTAGCGATCCAGATCTTGAACTGATAGATATTATTAGTAGTACAGGAAAACTTAATCAAGCAACAATTTTAAAGAGAATCAATCAATTTATTGAAAAAAATCCAGAAAACCCAACAGCTCGCATGTACCGATTGTTTCTTAATCAAAAAATGAAAAATCCAATTAATCTGGATGATTTAGAATATGCTCTGTTGGACACGTATTTCTCGGTTCCTAAAGAGAATGAGTTTTTTGATGACATCATTTACCATGTAGATAAAAATAAGTTGTTAGGTTTCATCTATTTTGATTTAAAAAAATATCCTATGGCTTATAGATACTTAATCAAAGCTGCTGATACGAGCGTGAAATCGGTTAGAGATAGAATTGCTTTTTGGTTAAAATTAGAATTAAAAAAAGAAAAAGAAACAACTAAAAATAAAGCACGAATTCAAGATATTTCGACTGAACTTACCTTTTACTCAATATTTGGATATGAACTTTGGTATTTGAAATTGCGGCCAAAAAATGTAATCAATGTATTGTTTAGTATAGCGAAAGTAGCTATATTGATTATCTTGTTAACTTCAATCTTTGCAGAAGACCTTAATTTTTGGCGAGTATTTTGGATAGTTTTTTTAGGTAATACTATTGGCGTACATTTACTTTTCAGGAAAAATAGGTGGATAAAGTATAGAGATGAAAATAGAGAGGAATATTATCAAAATAAGTTTGGTAATATTAAATAATTATAATAAACAAAAGATGCCCTGAAATCTCAAGGCATCTTTTTCGCGTTCATTTCCTTATTCATTCGCCGAACCGTAAGCCGGGACACGACAATACTAATCTCATACAGCCCAATCAGCGGTACGGTAATCATCAAATGCGATAAAATTTCTGGTGGGGAGATGAATGCGGCGATAATCAATAAGCAAAAATAAGCATATTTTCGTGAGCGGCGCATGCCGTTTGGTGTTATTAGCGACAATCTCGTCAGCAGCATAATCACCATCGGAAGCTCGAATAACACGCCGAAAGAAAGCACGATTTGGAGTAAAAATTGAAAATAAGTCGCGAGGCCAATCGTCGTTTCAACACCAAGTTCGGCCGCGAATTGGAACATGAATTTTAAAATAAATGGGAAAGTGATTAAATAAGAAAAAACGACACCGAACAAAAAAAGCAAAAAAGTAATCGGAATATAGCGCAAGGTAATTCGTTGTTCGGCTACATGTAGGCCCGGTTTCACGAAGGCCCATAATTGATATAAAATAACAGGAAATACTAAGACAAGTCCGATAACAAACGCCATTTCGATATAAATTTGAAAAGCATCCGTGACTTTGAAAACGTGCAAAATCACTTCTTTTGGCAGATCATCTTTTTGGAGAAATAAAATTAACGGCTTGGAAACGAAAAGCCCCACGAAGAAAGCCAGAAAAAAGGATAATAGGATGATTAATAATCTGGTTCGCAGTTCTTTCAGGTGTCCAGTGAGGCTCATGGAAACTTCAGTCACGGGCGTGGATCTTCTTTTTTGGTTTCTTCTTTGGAGTCATCCATCATGCCTTTGGTTGCATTTTTGAATTCGCGAAGGGTATCTCCGGCAGCTCTACCAAGTTCTGGCAGTTTTTTTGGTCCGAAAATCACAAGTGCAGCTCCGACAATTAAAGCGATACTTCCTGGTCCGATCATATCGATTTCCTCCATTCTTTTATTGAAAATGATAATCATTATCAATCAATTCTAAATCGAAAGTTAGCGGATGTCAATCTGTTTTTCCAGTCACATTTTTAACAATCACTTCATCGAACAAAATGCTGTTAAATGAGCTTGATTCCATACAGAATCATTTCCTAAAATTATAGTTTTAAAAGGAACTTCGATGTGATTATCGGCGTTTTTGTTTACTTTCAACTGTAAAAAAATTTATTGACTTTTTCGAACACAAAGAATATGATAATGATAATCATTATCAATTAGAAAAGGAGGACGATTGGCATATGGCTCCAAAGCTTTTAGGGCGAGTTGCATTACTATTAGGCGTTTTTGCGGTAGTTTTGACTATTGGTTTTAGTAATGTGATTGCTGCTGAAAAGCCAACTATCGATAAACCTGTAAAAGCGCTGCAGCAAACGGAAGCGGCGGTGGAAGCTGCTGATTATGATAAAGCAAAGGACTTGTTTCAAGAAGATAAATTATGGTGGTCGCAAAATAAGCAGGCTGTCAAAGAAAAATCGTATGACCTAGCTGGACAGATTGACCGGCAAGTTGCGGAAGTATCACTTGGAATTTTAAATAATGATAAACAGCAAACGATGGATGGGATTACTACGCTGAACAATTTGCTCAAAACCTATCAAGACGGTACATATACGGATAATGATGGGAAAACTAATATTACTTTATCAAGCTACATTGCTAAACTGACCGCTACGAAAAAGCTGATAGATGAGAAAGAATGGGCAAAAGCGGCGACAGAAATTCAAGATTTAAAAACAGAGTGGCTCGCGGTGGAAGGTGATGTGGTCAGTCAATCGCAAGCGGCTTACGACAATACCGAGCGCGATTTAATGCTACTCGACGCTTATATTAATGATCCTGCGAAACAAGCTAAAACAGCGGATGTTCTGGACGGGATGACGGATGAGTTGAAACCTTTTGCAGATGTAACTTACACGTGGTTCGATGCTGCGTTAATCCCGTTTCGCGAAGGACTGGAGGCACTTTTAATTATTGCAACGCTCCTCACGTATACAAAAAGAACGAAGACGCGCGCGGCGAAAAGATGGATTATTGGCGGAACGGCAGCTGGTTTGGTGGTTAGTTTGGCGCTTGGCATGGTCGTGGCGTTTTGGCTATCGGCGCTTGCTTTTGGAGATAATAACAATTTGATAAACGGTTGGGCGGGGCTGATTGCGAGTATTATGATGCTTTATGTTAGTTACTGGCTGCATCGAAATTCGGATATTACTCGTTGGAATAATTACATGGAAGGAAAGAGCAATCAAGCACTTTCGAATGGGAAAATGATTTCTTTTGCATTTTTAGCGTTTTTAGCGATTTTGAGGGAAGGTTTAGAAACGGTTATTTTCTTAATCGGTATGGTTGGACGGATGTCGAATTTTGAATTGTTGATGGGGATTTTGGCTGGGCTTGGCGTATTGCTAATTATCGCCTTTGTGATGTTACGATATAGCGTGCACATTCCTGTAAAGCCATTCTTTATGATTTCGAGCGCGATTGTGTTTTATCTTTGCTTTAAATTTATGGGATCAGGAATTCATAGTTTGCAACTGGCGGGAGTCATTCCGACATCGGTAGAAGATTACTTGCCATCCATTCCGGCGCTAAGCATTTACCCATCATGGTATAGCTTTTTACCACAACTATTACTTGTTATTTTTGGAGTAGCGATCTTAATGAAACAACAAATTAAAAAAAGAGCTGATTCTAAAAAGGAATTGGCACAAGGGGGCAAATCATGAAAAAATTTATTATTGTTATGTTGACCATTTTTACAGCGGTATTGATTGTTGGGTGTAGCGGGACGGGGACGGCGGATAAGGCGGACACGAAAAAGGAAACAACGAAAGAAAGTAAGCAAGCAAACGCGGTCAAAAAAGAAGTAAAAGAAATGAAAACCAATTTGGAAAATGTGAAAAAAGCCATTGCGGACAAAGACAAGAGCGCACTTCAATCGAGTGCGGCAGATTTACATAAACATTGGTTAGAATTTGAAAACAACGTCCGCGACTTGTATCCATTACAGTACACGGATGTCGAAAAATATGAAACGCCGATTTTCTATGAATCAAAAAATGACAATCCCAATTTTGGCACATTAAATGACAACGCGACTGGACTTGACGGGGCGTTAGATACACTTGAGAAAGCCAAAGAAACCAAAGCGAAAACTTCTGAAGTGCTGGATAAAGCGGTAGATAACTATTCTAAATACGTAACGGATCAAGTCGATGAATTCGTTGCTCAAACTGAAATTTTCACAAATGCTGTCAAATCGGGTGATATCGAAAAAGCAAAAGCTACTTATGTTTCACCACGCTTGAATTACGAACGCATTGAGCCGATTGCCGAAAGTTTTGGCGACTTAGATCCAAAAATCGATGCTCGGATTAACGATGTGGAAAACGAAGCGGACTGGACTGGTTTCCACGTCATTGAACGCGCACTTTGGGAAAAGAAATCGCTTGAAGGCATGGATGTTTACGCGGATAAACTTTTAACAGATGCGAAGGCACTTCAAGCAGAAGTGAAAAACTTGAAACTAGAGCCAAAACCAATGGTCGCAGGTGCGATGGAATTACTAAATGAAGCCGCAACGACTAAAATTACTGGGGAAGAAGAAGCATACTCGCACACTGATTTAGATGATTTAAATGCGAATGTCGAAGGTTCGAAAGTAGTTTACCAAGCAATCATCCCAGCTTTAAATGCACAAGACAAAAAATTAGCTGACCAAATTGATGCAGCTTTCAACAAAATGGAAGACACATTAGCGAATTACAAAAACGGCGACTCATTCGTACTTTACACAACATTAACGAAAGACCAAATTCGCGAAATCAGTGACCAATTGAGCCATCTTTCCGAATTAATGGCGCAAACAGGGAAAATTTTCTAAGCATAGGAAGGAAAACGATGACAGATAAGAAGAGCGAAAATCAGACGGAAAAGACAGAAGCCAAGGAAAATAAAGGAATGACTCGGCGCGAAATGCTGAAACTTTCTGCTGTAGCTGGGACCGGGATTGCTGTTGGGGCAACCGGTCTTGGCACGATTTTAAATGTGGTGGACCATGTGGATAAGGCGCTCACTCCGAAAGAAAAAGCGGAGACGGGCGTGCCATTTTATGCGACGAATCAAGCGGGAATTATTACTGCGCAGCAAACTTATTGTTACATCGCCAGCTTTGATATTCAAACCGAATCGCGGCAAATTTTGCAAGACTTGTTTGTAAAATGGACGAAATTTGCTGATTTGACGGCGAGTGGCGGGATTTTGCGAGATGTGGATAATGATATGTTACCGCCGAACGACACTGGAGAAGCGGATGGACTAGGCATTTCTAACTTCACTGTAACGCTTGGTTATGGCCCGACTTTTTTTGAAAAAGATGGTAAAGATCGGTTCGGAGTCAAGGCGAAAAAGCCGAAGTATCTGGAAAAAATTCCCCATATGGCGCATGATAGCTTGGATGAAGCCTATTCTGACGGCGATTTATGCATCCAAGTGTGCGCCGATGACCAACAAGTCGCTTTCCACGGGATTCGTAATTTCATTCGGTTAGCGAGCGGCGTCGCTGTAGTTCGCTGGATTGAAGAAGGTTTCCTCAGTGCGCCAAAAAACGAGACGCCACGCAATCTATTTGGCTTTAAAGATGGAACGGCAAACGTTGACCATGACTCAAACAAAGGCTACAAAGAGGTCGTTTGGGCGGAAAATAACGAACCGGAATGGATGCGAAACGGCAGCTACCTCGGCTATCGCAAAATCCAAATGCTCATCGAAATCTGGGACCGCTCCTCTTTGCTTGACCAGGAAGACACTTTTGGTCGAAAAAAAGCATCCGGCGCCCCGTATCACAAAAAACATGAACACGATAAAGTTGATCCAAGCAAATTACCAGCTGATTCTCACGTACGCCTAGCCAAAGACACGAAGCAACAAATGCACCGCCGCGCTTATTCATATACAAACGGCATGGATAAAAGCACGGGAACGATTGATGCGGGATTACTATTCATCTGCTTCACCCAAAACCCGGCCAAACAATTTCTACCAATGTTAAGTATCATGGGGAAAATGGATAAATTAAACGAATATACCGTCCCAATTGGCAGCGCGATGTTTGCTTGCCAAGGCGGACTTGCTCCCGGAGAAATTTTTGGAGAAAAACTACTTTAGTCTAAGGTTCGCGAGCCTTAGACTTTTTTTGTATAATGAAAGCAAGTCAATGATTAGAGGGAGCCGATTTTAGTGGAAGAATGGGATTTGCTAAATGAAAATCGTGAATTAACCGGGAAAACGCATATACGCGGTGAAAAACTAGCGCCCGGAGAGCTTCATTTAGTCATTCACGTATGTATTTTTAACGAAAAAGGGCAACTTTTAATCCAAAAACGCCAAAAAGATAAAGAAGGTTGGCCGAATTATTGGGATCTTTCTGCGGCCGGATCTGCGATAAAAGGCGAAACTAGCCGGCAAGCTGCTGAAAGAGAAGTGCAAGAAGAACTAGGTATTTCAATTGATTTAAGTAACACTCGCGCCAAATTCAGTTACCATTTTGAAGCAGGATTTGACGATTATTGGTTTATTACGAAAGACGTGGAACTTAGTGACTTAACTTTACAAAAAGAAGAAGTTGCCGACGCCCGTTTTGTGAGCGAGGAAGAACTAAACGAATTAAGAAAATCAGGCGAATTCATTCCATACTTCTTTTTAAATCAACTTTTCAGCCTAAAAAATGCCACAACTATCCACTTTTAACGAATATAACTAAATTTCCACTTAACAAATTCGTTTCCTACACTTATAATAGTACAGAGACACGAGAAAACTCCAATTAGAAAGCGAGTGGTAATATGGGCCGTAAATGGGCAAATATTAAAGAGAAAAAAGCGTCAAAAGATAAAACAAATAGTCGTATCTATGCGAAATTTGGAATTGAAATATATGTAGCGGCTAAATCAGGCGACCCAGATCCACATTCCAACCAAAAATTACGTTTTGTTATTGAACGTGCAAAAACATACAATGTGCCAAAACATATTATTGATCGCGCAATCGAAAAAGCGAAAGGCACTGGCGATGAAACGTATTCAGAACTGCGCTATGAAGGCTTTGGTCCAAATGGTTCAATGATTATCGTAGACGCACTGACAAATAATGTGAATCGTACGGCATCTGATGTTCGCGCAGCTTATAGCAAAAATGGTGGTAACATGGGCGTAAGTGGTTCAGTTGCTTATATGTTTGATAATACAGCCATTTTTGGTGTTGAAGGAAAAGACGCGGACGAGCTATTAGAACTTTTAATGGAAGCGGATATTGATGTTCGTGACATTTTAGACGAAGATGGCCAAGCGATTATTTATGCAGAACCAGAAGATTTCCACAAAGTACAAGAAGGCTTGAAAGCGGCTGGAATTGAAGAGTTCACAGTAGCTGAAATCGAAATGATCCCTCAAAATGATATTCAATTATCTGGTGAGGATTTAGAAAAATTCGAGAAACTAATTGATGCTTTAGAAGATCTAGAAGACGTGCAAAAAGTATATCATAACGTCGAATTAGAAGATTAACATCCAACTATTACAACAATCGGAGGAATTGATAAAATGTCAAAATTACCAAATTGCCCAGAATGTAACTCAGAATATGCTTACGAGGATCGCGGCTTATTAATCTGCCCGGAATGCGGACATGAGTGGAGCGCGGTAGCAACAGAAGAAGCTAGCGAAGAAAAAGTATTCAAAGACGCAAACGGCAACGTACTAACAGATGGCGATTCTGTCACAGTCATCAAAGATTTAAAAGTAAAAGGCGCATCCAACCCAATCAAAATGGGAACAAAAGTAAAAAACATCCGCCTAGTTGACGGCGATCATGACATTGATTGTAAAGTTGATGGCTTTGGTCCGATGAAATTAAAATCAGAATTTGTTAAGAAAATATAAAAAACAGCGATTCTCTACTTTAGAGAGTCGCTGTTTTTATTAATTCTGCACAAAAACCGTTTCAAACACAAACGATTCATACGTATGGCGCGTTATCGAATATTCAAATACGCGACCATCTTCCAAATGCGCCAATTTCTCAATTTCCATCATAAAAGTAGGTTCTTCTAAATCGAGGAGCTTGCTATCCTCTTGATTAGATTTATCTCCGCGCACCCAAACATGCGCACTCTGCATCTTAAGTTTCAAGTCATCCCGAATGTAATTATAAATCGAGTCCTCTAAATGACGAGGCTCTAAACCCGGAATAATTGCAAGTGGCATATAAGTATGTTCGATGGAATAGGCTTTATGGCCAACTTCTCTCATCCGAATAATTCGGTAAATATAATCGTCCTGCATTTCTAGTTTTTCTGCAACTTCTTTCGATGGTTTTTCAATGGAAAATAAAATGACTTTCGATTTAATGTTGTCTTTTCCAAATGTATTTACGAGTCCGGACATTGGGCCTAGTGCGAATTCTCCGCCGTTAGTAGAATGAGATTTCACGAAAGTACCAGCGCCACGTCGTCTAATAACCATACCTTCTTGTACAAGCATATCCAGCGCTTTTTTGACAGTAAGTTTGCTGCAATCATAAACGCGTGCCAGACTATCCCCATCAGGCAATTTCTCGTTAATTTCGTATTTATTTTGATTGATTTTATCACGGATATCTATGTATATTTCCATGTATTTAGCCATTCCCGACATTTTATTGGCCCCTTTACTGATGTAATAAGCATAGTATAACATATACTTTTACAAAAAGGTATCCCTATAACCAAAAGTATATATCTTTTTATAAAAGTATTGTTTTTTAAATAAATGTATGCTATATTTATTTTGACAAAAGGGAGGCCATAAAAAATGAAAGAATTATTAACGTTTCCAAAAGATTTTTGGTGGGGCTCTGCGTGGTCTGCTGAACAAGCAGAAGGTCGCGGCGACACTGGTAAGGCAAAAACTGTTTGGGAGCATTGGTTTGAAACCGAACCGAATCGCTTTTACGAAGGCGTAGGTTCAGAAATTACAACAGATCATTTTAATCGGTATAAAGAAGACGTACAGTGGATGAAGAAAACAGGACAAAATTCGTTCCGGATTTCGATTTCATGGGCGCGAATGTTTCCAAATGATGGTGTTGGCGAAGTGAACCAGAAAGCGATTGCGTTTTATCGTGATTTACTTACTGAAATGAATGAAAACGGTATCAAACCATTCGCGAACTTATATCATTTCGATATGCCTGTTGCACTTCAAGACGCTGGTGGCTGGGAATCAAGAGAAGTTGTGGATGCCTATGTTCATTTTGCAGATACTTGTTTTAAAGAATTCGGCGATTTAGTTTATCACTGGTTTACATTTAACGAACCACTTGGCCCGATTCTTGGCGGTTATTTAGAAGATTTCCATTATCCGAATCAAATTGACTTCAAACGAGGCGCGCAAGCTGGTTTTAACACGATTTTGGCACATGCTTTAGCTATTAAAGCATTCAAAAAATTAAACTTATCGTCGAAAATTGGCGTGATTTTAAACCTTAGCCCAACGTATCCACGGAGCCAAAACGAATACGATTTAGAAGCAGCCGAAATCTGTGATGCTTTCTATACGAGAAGCTTCTTGGATCCGATGGTTAAAGGGACTTTCCCAGAAAAATTAGTTGAAATTATGCGTGAATATAATCAAATGCCGGAATATACGGAAGAAGATTTGACGATTATTAAAGAAAATACGGCGCAAATTCTTGGCCTAAATTACTATGAACCAAGACGCGTAAAAGCTCGTTTAACGGCAATTAATGAAAAAAGTCCATTTTTACCAGATTGGTTTTTTGAACCGCATAATATGCCAGGTAAACGAATGAATATTTACCGCGGTTGGGAAATTTATGAACGTGGGATTTATGATTTATGTATTGATATTCGTGATAATTATGGTAACATCGAATCATTTATTTCTGAAAATGGTATGGGAGTGGCAAATGAAGAACGTTTCTTAAATGAAGAAGGGCAAATTCAAGATGATTACCGTATCCAATTTGTTAAAGATCATTTGGCATATGTACATCAAGCGATTGCAGAAGGTTGTGATATTAAAGGGTACCACTTATGGACGTTTATTGATTGTTGGTCTTGGATTAATGCATATAAAAACCGTTACGGGCTCGTTTCACTTGATGTTGAAACTGGCAAACGCACCATGAAGAAAAGTGGCGAATTTTATAAAAAAATGAGCGACATGAACGGTTTTGAATATGAAACAAGCAAACTAGTTGGGACGAAAAGGGAGGAAACAACTAATGGCTGAAACGAAAAAGAAGTCGATTGTTAATGGATTTATTAATGTAGCGCAACGTCTTGGTGGTCAGATTCATTTGCGTTCATTGCGTGATGCTTTTGCGAGTATTATGCCGTTCATGATTTTAGCTGGTTTTGTCACGCTGATTAACTATGTTATTTTAGAACCGACTGGCTTTATGGGCAAAATTGTTAACCCAGATACACTTAAAACATGGCAAGAGATTGGTATTTCAATCGGAAATGGTACGTTGAGTGTTATTACGCTTTTAGTCACTGTAGCGATTTCGTATCATTTATGTTTGAACCGCGGCTATAAAAACGTCATTGCTCCAATTCTTGTTGCTTTATCTTCATTTATTGTCGTAACACCGATTGCGATGACGTTCCTTCCAGAAGGCGCATCAAAATCAATCGAAGTACCGAACGTTATTCCAGTTAGTTATACTGGTGCGTCAGGTATGTTCGTCGGTATTATCGTTGGTTTAATCGCAACCGATTTATTCATTAAATTATCGAAAAACAAACGCATGCAAATCAATTTAACAGGAAATATTCCACCGGCTGTTATTAAATCATTTAACGTGTTAATTCCGATTATGATTACGGTTATTATTTTCTCGGTTATGTCATTTGCCGTTAATCAAATTTTCAGCATGGACTTTAATACACTTGTGACAACGATTATTACGAAACCACTTAGCTACGTGACGACAAGTCTTCCAGGATTCTTGCTGATTACTTCCATCGCTAACTTGTTCTTCGGTTTAGGGATTCACCAAGCAGTTATTTCTGGTCCGTTACTAGATCCATTTTTACTGCAAAATATGCAAGAAAATATGGTTGCCTACGCGAATCATCAAGAAATTCCACACATTATTAACATGGCTTTCAAAGATACATTTGCGGTTATGGGTGGCTCCGGAAACACGATTGGCCTATTAATTGCCATTTTCATCTTTGGGAAACGAAAAGATTACAAAGATATCTCGAAACTATCTGCGGCACCATCACTATTTAACATTAGCGAGCCAATTATCTTTGGTCTACCGATTGTGTTCAACCCGTTACTTATTATCCCGTTCGTATTAGCGCCGATCTTCTCCTTAACAACAGCGTATTATGCGACAGCAGCAGGTTGGATTAATCACGTAGTCGTACAAACCCCGTGGACAACACCGCCGATTATTTCAGGTTTCTTAGCAACTGGTGGAGACTGGCGCGCGTCCGTTTTACAAGTAATTATCATTGTTGTGACTGTCTTTATCTATCTGCCATTCCTACGCATGGATGAAAAAGTTGCTTTTGCTACAGCTCAAAAATCAGACGCAAAATAAGGAAGGATGTTTAACCAATGAAAAATATTTTATTAGTATGTAACGCTGGTATGTCCACAAGTTTCTTAGTAGAAAAAATGAAAGCAGCAGGCGCGGAACAAGGTGTTGAAGCAAATATCTGGGCTGTATCTGACGCTGAATTACACGAAAACTGGGAAAAGGCAGACGTCATTTTGCTTGGACCACAAGTTGGTTATTTAAAAGGCAACACAGAAAAAGTAGTGGGCGGAAAAATTCCTGTCGAAGTAATTAATATGCTAGACTACGGCCGTGTAAACGGAGCAGCAGTGCTTGAAAGAGCAATCGAATTAATCGGTTAAAAAAGTAAGGGAGTGTGGCTTATAGTCGCACTCCTTTTTTATCGGCCAAGAAAGTGTTATAATGTGTGAAAAGGAGCGGAATTATTATGAAATATGTAAAATCACAAATGAAAGAGCTTGTAAAAGATAGCGTAGACTTGCAAGAACGCCTTCAAAAGCTAATGAAAGAAATGGACTTAGAAAAAACTTTCGCTTTAAAAGCACTTTATCATTCAGAAGTAGCTGACGGTGGCGCATACCAAACAGCGTATCAAGATTTGGATTATAAATATAAAGATTAACATCAAATGGCTCTGCTAAACAATTAGCAGAGCCATTTTTAGATATATTTTGCTTGGATTTCCTTTAAGTACGCAACAAAATTATCGTAAAAGTCATCACGGTTTTGAATGGTTACATGCGTTCCAAGTTGGAGCAAAAAGCGGTACCCAGCCTCATGGTCAGGAAGCGTCACTTTTGCCAGAAAATGCGCGTCATCTTGCTGCGAAATTTCGACTAGGTCAAAGCGTTCGATGATTTGCTCGCGGGCAATTTTGTCGACAATCAAACTAACTTCATGCATCAAAAACATTGGTCTGTCGGGCGGTGCGCCAAATGGTTTTACAGTAAAAGGACGTACTTCAAAAGTTTCTTCTAGCGTTTTCAGTTCGACAATCCGCGACATTTTAAACGTCCGAAAATCGCTACGCTCTAAGCTGTAACCTTGCAAATACCAAGAACGATTCCTAAACAGGAGGTGATAAGGCTCCGTTTTACGAATGGTTTGGTTGCCCGTTCGATCAATATAGCTGAGTTCCACGAGTTGATGTTTTTTAATCGCTAAATACAAACTTTCGACTTTAGCGTTTAATTCGTTTTTCATGGATAAATTGGAGAAATCGAGCGAAATGGAACTTTTAGGAGGTTCGCTTGAATGGTCGAGCATATTTTTCATTTTTTGCAGCGTTTTCTTGGTTTCGGCGGAAGAAAGTAACTGCTCCATCCCGTCCAAACTTGCGATAATCGCGGTTAAATCATCTGCTGTCAAAAGCTTTTTATCGACTTTGTAAGTGGGCATAATACCGATACCACCCTTCGTTCCAGCAATCGTGTAAATCGGGATATTCGCCATCGCGAGTGTATCAATGTCGCGGAAAATAGTACGCTTGGAAACCTCAAACATTGTAGCCATTTCAGAAGCACTGACTAGTTCGCGTTGGAGGAGCAGCATAATAATTCCGATGAGTCGCTCGATTTTCATTTTTTTCTCCTTTGTTTTGGAATGATGACAGACAGTTGTCATCATTCGCGTGTTATAGTTACATCATATCAAAGTTAAGTAACTTTTTGGAGGGAAATATTATGGCATTTGAAATCGTTGAATTAAAAAAAGAAACATTTACTGGAAATAAAGTAGAAATCCCTGAATTTGATCCACAAAAAGGCTTTGGCCCAATGAGCGAAATTAAAGAAGCAGCCTACACAAAATTTGCAAAAAACGAAAAAGACTACGTTGGCATTAACGCAAGTCTTGACGGCTTACAATATTACATCGTAGCTAGTGCGAATGGTGAAAACGGCGACACTACTTTCGACATTCCAGAAGGCAAATACGCAAAATTCGTAACAAGCGAAACAGACCGCCCAGCTCTAGACGGCTTCATCGGCGCAGCATACGGCGAAGTGAGCCAAAGCGATACGGTCGGTATTGCGGGATCGTTTAATTTGGAGGATCTTAGAGAAGCTGAGTTTACGCTTTATATTCCGGTTGTTAGTAAGTAAATAAATTGAGAGACCCCTTTCGGTGGAGAGGGGTCTTTTTTTGTGCTTGTAAATAAAAGCAAAGCAAAAAATACACTAAAAATAGCAACAGTTGACTATTTTTTGCGACGATATTCACAATTTGCTCACAAAATTAAGGGGCTGTGAATGCTATAATATAATAAATAGTAAATTTAATACAAAGTTTCTAAATTAAAGGTGTTTTTCGAATAATAGAATCCTTTTTTATTAAATAAAGAGAGAAGGAGGAAGGATTACAATGGAGAAAATAGCCTCCAATACAAGTTCAACTTTTGCAGCTGTATCTGGTGTGAAATCAGTTTCTGTGGGCAAAGGTGAAGAAGTTTCTATAGAAAAAAGCAATGTTTCGAGTATGAAGTCTGGAGAAGAAGTCAATAATCAATTGTTGCCTAATTTAGTTGATTTAGTTGAGTGTGTACAGGCACAAAGTGAAAAATTCCCGAAAATTGCTGAAATGATGGCGCTAAAGGACAATCAAATCAAATTTTAAGGGATGAGAAAATTGAATGAGAAAACAAATGATCAAGAGCGAGCAGTTTATAATCAATTAATTATTCAAAAAGAGAATCAGATAGATCGGTTGCTAGAAGACCAAAAGGAAATTGAAAAGTCGCTTTATCAATTAGATGAAGATTTTCAAAGAGGTTTTCAGCAATTAAGGTGCTTGAATGAGAATAATAATGATCTGGACAAGGTGAAGTATTTTCGAGCTCAACAATGGGATGATAATTTGGAGAGTAGGCTTCGACGTCAAGTGCAGGATGCTCAGGAAGAATTTAATTATGTTTTTCAAAAAGAGATACACGAAATGGATGATGAACGAGAAGAATTATACAAAAAAAGGAGCGAGATTCCTTGGGACTGATTTATTCAAGTGGCGATTCGGAGCGGCTGATTGAAGCACTCTCTAAAAATTTAGCCAGTGGAAAAGATGTAATCACACAACTAAAAGCGGGAAGTAAGAAAATTATTAAGGCTGTGGATGGACGGATATTATCGGGAGCGGCTTATACAGCTGGGAAGGATTTATTTGCTAATCTTGTGTTACCTACAATTGAAAAAGTAACATCAGCTTGTGATACAATTGAACAAGAATTACACAGATACCAGTTATCCAACTCAATAGTTTCAAGTGAAGGCTACCTTGATGAGGATAATTTAAAGCAACAAATTGAGGCTAAAAAAGATATGAAGGCATCAGCAGAAAGAACTGCTACCATAATGAATATAATGATGAGGACAAGTGTAGCTACAGCATTATTTGATACTGCACAAAATCGTAAAAGAGAGTTAGACCAGATATCTGAAGTTCTTCAGCAGGATATTGAAGAACTTCAGAAGAAACTAGAGAAGTTATATGAATTTGATGGACAAACAAAAAAATTATTTACTAGCAGCCTTGATGAAATGAAATTAGCGATGCAAGGTGTTTTAATTTTAAATAATACAGCTGTAAATAGCGATGGGAGTTATCAACTTCCTGCTGGAGTAGATAAAAGCTGGTTTACTGAATTGAAAAGTGAAAAACAACAAAATGAAATGATAGAGAAGGAAAAGAATGCAGCAATTAAGGGGTTAAACGAGTTATTTGAGAAAAATCCAGCAGTGGCTATTGAAAAAATCAAAAATAATGATCGGTTATTCGGTTATGTAATCGGAGCTTTAGATAAGTTCCCGGAAGGACTTCAAAATGCAGCGCTTGGAATCTTTATTGCACAAGAAAGTTGGAATAAGCTTCCAAAAGATGTCTCTACAAAAGTATTAAATAGTCCTAAATTCGCAACATATATCAGTAAAACATCCATCGCCACCCAAGCAATTGTCTATAGTGGTTTAATTAAACTAAACGAAAAAGGGTGGAATGTCCTCGCTCCAATGGGTTATACAATGAAAATTTTATCTAAGACCAGCGAGGGAGCAAAAGTAATAGCTGGATCTAAAGTAGGATTTGATTTATTTAAGAAATTGGGACCAGTTTCTGATTTTATTAAAAATCATAAAGTGGCGGCTGAGGGTATTGGTTACGCTGGAGATGGGCTTAGTATAGTTGCCTATTCGTATGATGAATATATAGATCCTAAGAGCCCAGCTTATGGAGATGCGAGTAAGGCAGTGTATGGGGGTTTTAATTTGTTTATATTAAAAGCTGGACCGCTTGAAGGAGCTCAATATGGAGGGGTACCAGGTGCACTATTTGGAACAGTGAATACTGCAATTCAGGGGATGGAGATTCAAACTCCATTTAAATGGTTAGGTGATAATGGGAAAATAGGTTGGGATGGAATAATGGGATTTGGTACAGATGCAGATGCAGAAAAATGGTTGGCTGAACAGTATGAATTATATGATCAAAGAGAAAGAAATCTTAATGAAGGAAATGTTGGTAAGATAAAGGAAGATTGGTTTGGAAAACAAAGCGGCCGTGTAAATGTAACTGATTTTAACAATGGCCTCCCAAGGTGGTAGAGATGATGAAAAATGTGAGTTATGAAGAAGCGCGACATGTAATCAGTCCCAAAGAAATCGAACAACTTAATACAAAAAAGAAACATACATCTGGCTACATAGGTAAGATAGCAGGAAGTATTTTATTTGCCTTATTACTATGTTTACCAGCAATTAATTACTATCCAATATACCCGACAGTAGCTTGTATTCTTTTAGGTGGTTTGTTAATTAAATACGTTGCTTTAAAACCGATTTTCAAGGTAACAAACTATAACTTGGTATTATATTTAGTATGGCAAACTGCTGCAATCTTTTTTATGATTGTTTTTTTACGAGTAGAGGCAGATAGATATCACTTGATTCCATTAGTTTATATTATTTTGGGCTACGGAGGTTCTATTTTATTAATTCGGGCTCGAGTGAATACATATGTGAAAGAGATATTTGAAACGACAGCTAAATCTGGAAAAAGGGTATTCTCAAATACAATTACTAAAATTTTAGGAGCTTTTCTGGTTCTTGTTGTAGTTGCTGTTTTATTTTATCGTGGAAATAAATGGTGGCTCATGAACATGGATGCCGCAGTGGGGAATTCGAGCTTTTTAGAATATGCTGTATGGGGAGTTGGTTTGTTAGCTTTGCTTATTGGCTTTACTTTATTGCCGACTTTGTTATTTTCGCCACCTCAATATGTAAAAGCAAGATTGATAGAAAAATATGCAGAAGAATTTCGGGAGACAACTAATTTTACGGAGAAAGAATGGTACGGAGAAAAATAGCTATAAATCACAAAAGACCCTTTCATAGGAAAGGGTCTTTTAACTAAACCAACCTCACCAAAACCCCAACATCCTCACAATACCCCAAACACCCACCAGCCATTTCCTTCGACGTAACCAACCAATCAAATTCCGCCAACTCCCCGTACGTAAGCAAAGCCGACTTATCCACTTTCGTATGATCCACCAGCAAAAATTTCGCCGTCGCTTTTTCCATCATATGGCGCTTAATCTCATACTCCAAAATATCCGAATTCATCACCCCGTGCGTAGTCGAGAGCGCAGTTGCGGCCATGAAAGCTTTCGTAATATTGTATTTCGCAAAAAATCCCCAATTCTCCACGCCAACAAAGGATTTAGTACTCGGTTTAAAAGTCGAACCAATCACAATCAATTTCACATTATCCATTTCACTCGCAAAATTAATCACGTCTAGGCTGTTCGTAATAATAGTAATCTCCTTATCCGTTGGCAGAGCCGCAGCGAGACAGCTAGTTGTTGTGCCGGAATCAATAAAAATCAAATCATTTTCTTCAATAAAATCAGCCGCCGCTTTTCCGATGAGCTGTTTTTCTGTGTGATTTTCCGTATCGCGATTTTCGAACGGCCGGATTTCTTCGGGATTATTATAAACAGAAACGACACCACCATAGACTTTCCGGATGGTGTTTTTTTGGAGAAGTTTGGCAATATCTCGGCGAACGGTGTTTTTGGAAACGTTGAATTGTTTGCATAAATCATCGAGGCTAACACTGCCTTTTTCGTGAATTAAATTCTCTATCGCTTGAATGCGTTGTACTTTCATTTTAAATTCATCCTTTGGCAAAATTATTTCAATTACACTATTTATAACACATGCTCAAAAGGTTATCAACTGTGATTTTTTATGGTGAAGTTAGTGACAAAAATTAAATTGACTCTTCAATTTTATTGGCTTAATATGGGGGTATAAATCGATTGATGGTTAACTTATGAGTAATTTTAAGTGGAGGGATTATTTATGGCAGATGTACGGAAATTAAAGAATTATATTAACGGTGAGTGGGTCGAGAGTAAGACGGATAAATACGAAGACGTCATCAATCCAGCGACGGGTGAAGTGCTGTGCCAAGTGCCGATATCGACACGTGCAGAATTAGATCAGGCTGCTGTCATTGCAGAACAAGCTTTTGAAAAATGGAGCCAAGTTGCTGTACCAAGACGTGCGCGAGTATTATTCGGATTCCAACAGTTACTCATTCAACATAAAGAAGAACTAGCAAGATTAATTACACTTGAAAATGGTAAAAATTTATCCGAAGCACGCGGTGAAGTGCAACGTGGGATTGAGAATGTTGAGTTCGCCGCGGGAGCACCAACGCTGATGATGGGTGATTCGCTTGCTTCGATTGCAACGGATGTGGAAGCGGCTAATTATCGCTATCCGGTCGGAGTTGTTGGTGGAATTGCGCCATTTAACTTTCCGATGATGGTTCCTTGTTGGATGTTCCCGATGGCCATCGCGCTTGGTAACTCGTTTATTTTGAAGCCATCTGAAAGAACGCCACTTTTGATGGAGAAATTGGTGGAGTTATTTTCCGAAGCTGGTCTTCCAAAAGGTGTGTTCAATGTGGTGTACGGTGCGCATGATGTGGTTAACGGTATTTTAGAGAACGAAATAATTAAAGCGGTTTCTTTTGTTGGTTCTAAGCCAGTTGGTGAATATGTCTACAAAACTGGGAGCGCGAATTTGAAACGAGTGCAAGCGTTGACGGGCGCGAAAAACCATACAATTGTGCTTAATGATGCGGATTTAGAAGATACCGTGACGAATGTTATTTCAGCGGCATTTGGATCAGCGGGTGAACGTTGTATGGCGTGCGCGGTTGTGACGGTCGAAGAAGGAATTGCGGACGAGTTTCTAGTGGCACTTCGGACAGCGGCGAAGAATGTGAAAATTGGCAACGGGCTAGACGATGGCGTTTTCCTTGGTCCAGTAATCCGTGAAGAAAATCAAAAGCGCACGATTGCTTATATTGAAAAAGGCGTGGAAGAAGGAGCGAAATTAACAGTAGATGGCCGCGAAACTGGACTTTCTGAAGGTCATTTTGTTGGACCGACAATTTTGGAAGACGTTACGACGGATATGACAATTTGGAAAGACGAGATTTTCGCACCAGTTTTATCTGTGATTCGTGTGAAAAATCTCCAAGAAGCAGTTCAGGTTGCGAACCAATCTGAATTTGCGAATGGTGCTTGTATTTTCACCAATAATGCCAAAGCAATTCGCTACTTTAGAGAAAAAATCGATGCTGGAATGCTTGGTGTGAATTTGGGCGTACCTGCTCCGATGGCGTTTTTCCCGTTTTCTGGTTGGAAATCGTCCTTTTATGGAACGCTTCATGCTAACGGCAAAGACAGCGTAGATTTTTACACGCATAAAAAAGTTGTCACTGCGAGATATTCATTAAAAGGTTACGAAGAATAGGAGGGTGCAAAAATGGGCAAACTGTTACGAAAACCGTTAAATGAAAGAATAGCGCCTGGCGTTACACTTGTGCAGGATATTAACCAAGCTAATTCTCCGCTAAGTTATGTTGGTTTTCGCTTAATTGAAATGGAAAAAGGTGCTATTTATCAGGAGGAGCTTACTGATTTAGAGTGTTGTATTGTTGGGCTTACTGGGAAAATTACAGTGAGTGAGGGTGACGATATTTTTGCGGAGATTGGGACAAGAGCGAATGTCTTTGAAAAAATTCCGACAGATAGCGTGTTTATTTCTGGTGGGCGGGCGTTTCAAGTGAAGGCAGACGCTGAAAAAGCTCGTGTGGCGCTTTGCTATTCACCGGCTGATCGAGATTTACCGACAACACTGATTAAAGCTAGTGATAATTCGATTGAGCAGCGCGGCAAATATCAAAATAAACGACTGGTACATAACATTTTGCCAGATGTAAGTGAGGTTGCGAGTAGTTTGTTGGTGGTGGAAGTGTATACGGATAGCGGGAATTTTTCTAGCTATCCGCCTCATAAACATGACCGCGATAATTTGCCAGCAGAGTCACTTTTGGAAGAAAGTTATTATCATGAAATTAATCCTGAGCAAGGTTTTATTTTTCAGCGCGTCTATACGGATGACCGTGCGATTGATGAAACGATGGCTGTGGAGCACCAAAATGCGGTTATCGTTCCAGAAGGCTATCATCCTGTTGGAGTTCCGGACGGATATGATTCGTACTATTTGAACGTAATGGCAGGGCCGAAGCGGGTTTGGAAGTTCCACAACGATCCAGATCACGAATGGATTTTAGAGCGAGACTAAGAGGAGGACTTGAGCATGAATCTAAAAAAACATAGCGAACGAAAATTTGATTTAATCACAGTAGGGCGCGCGTGCATTGATTTGAACGCGGTCGAATACAATCGTCCAATGGAAGAAACGATGACATTTTCGAAATATGTAGGTGGATCGCCGGCGAATATTGCGATTGGAACTGCTAAACTGGGCTTAAAAGTCGGTTTTATCGGTAAAATTTCAGATGATCAACATGGTCGTTTTATTGAAAAATATATGCGTGATTTAGCGATAAATACGGATGGAATGGTGAAAGATACAGAAGGCCGCAAAGTTGGCTTGGCATTCACGGAAATTAAAAGTCCGGATGAATGTAGTATCTTGATGTACCGCGAAAATGTGGCTGATTTATACTTAACACCGGAAGAGATTTCAGAAGACTATATCAAAGAAGCGCGCGTGCTGCTCGTTTCTGGTACAGCCTTGGCGCAAAGTCCGTCGCGGGAAGCAGTTTTAAAAGCAGTTAGTTTAGCTCAGAAAAATGATGTGGTCGTTGCTTTTGAGTTGGATTATCGTCCTTATACGTGGAAAAACACCGAAGAAACAGCTGTTTATTATTCACTTGTCGCGGAACAAGCGGATGTGATTATTGGAACGCGCGACGAATTCGATATGATGGAAAACCAAGTCGGCGGTAAAAATGAAGCGACAAAAGCGCATCTTTTCCAACATCAAGCAAAAATTGTCGTGATTAAGCATGGCGTGGAGGGCTCGTTCGCCTATACAAAAGCGGGCGAAACATTCCAAGCACAAGCATATAAAACAAAAGTACTTAAAACATTTGGCGCAGGGGATTCCTATGCATCGGCATTTTTATACGGTTTGTTTAGCGATGAAAGTATCGAAACAGCGCTTAAATACGGAAGTGCGGCGGCTTCGATTGTGGTTAGCAAGCATAGTTCCTCGGATGCGATGCCAACTGTCGACGAAATTAAAGCGCTCATCGCGCAAGCTGAGTAGGAGGGGATTATGGTGACTGAAAAAACGATTCGACTAACTACCGCGCAAGCTCTGGTGAAGTTTTTAAATCAGCAGTATATTGAAGTGGACGGGGAAATGGCGCCGTTTGTGGACGGGATTTTCACGGTGTTTGGCCATGGAAATGTGGTTGGAATTGGTCAAGCCTTGGAAGAAAATTCCGGTCATTTAAAAGTGTATCAAGGGAAAAATGAGCAAGGCATGGCGCACGCGGCAATTGCCTACGCAAAACAAAAAAATCGCAAGCGCATTTACGCGTGTTCCGCATCAGCAGGACCAGGTTCCGCCAACCTAATCACAGCAGCTGGCACCGCACTTGCGAATAATTTACCCGTGTTATTCTTGCCAGCCGATACATTCGCAACCAGACAGCCCGACCCAGTTTTGCAACAACTAGAGCATGAGTCGAGCGCGGCGATTACAACCAATGATGGCTTCCAAGCAGTCTCCAGATATTTCG
Source organism: Listeria cossartiae subsp. cossartiae (assembly GCF_014224155.1). Taxonomy (GTDB): domain Bacteria; phylum Bacillota; class Bacilli; order Lactobacillales; family Listeriaceae; genus Listeria; species Listeria cossartiae. Next base: position 147,093 of record NZ_JAASUI010000001.1, read on the forward strand.
ACCGCGTGCAGCGACCAGAACAACTCATGAGCGCCCTGATTCGCGCTTTTGAAGTAATGACCAACCCAGCGAGCGCAGGCCCAGCCACAATTTGCATCGCGCAAGACACAGAAGGAGAAGCGTTCGATTATCCAGTCGAATTTTTCCAAAAACGAATTCACTATCTCAATCGGCAAATCCCGACCAAACGTGAGCTGACCGAAGCGGCGCGACTCATCCAAGCTAGCAAAACCCCAGTTATCATCGTCGGTGGTGGCGCCCGCTATTCAGATGCGCGCGAAGAATTAATCGCTCTTTCCGAGCAAACCAACATTCCGCTCGTCGAAACGCACGCCGGAAAATCAACCGTCGAGTTTGGTTTCAAAAACAACCTAGGTGGCACTGGAATCCTCGGCACGCTAGCCGCCAATAAAGCTATCCGAGACGCCGATTTAGTCATCGGAATTGGCACACGCTACACCGATTTCACAACCAGTTCCAAAACCGCATTTGATCCAACAACCAAATTTATCAATATCAACGTCAGCCGTATGCAAACATACAAACTAGACGCTTTCCAAGTTGTCGGCGACGCCAAAGCTACCCTTGCCGAACTCGCGCCACTTTTAAAAGGCTATCAAACCCAATTTGGCGACAAAATTGCCGCGTACAAAGCAGAATGGCTCGAAGAAAGAACGCGACTGCAAAACACGAAATTCAACCGGGAAGCTTTCACACCAGAAATCAAAGACCAATTCGACCAAGCGACCTTGAACGAATACGCAGACAGCTTGCAAACCGAATTCACGCAAACCGAAGCGCTCATCACGATTAATGACACCGTGGCACCGGATAGCATCGTCGTTTGTTCGGCCGGTTCACTTCCGGGCGACTTGCAACGACTCTGGAATCCAGCCGTGCCAAACACCTACCACCTAGAATACGGCTATTCCTGCATGGGCTACGAAATAAACGGAGCCCTCGGTGCAAAAATGGCCGCAGCAAACAACCAAGAAGTCTATTCCATCGTTGGCGATGGCAGTTTCTGCATGTCACATTCAGAACTATTAACATCCCTACAATACGGCAAAAAAATCAACATCATGCTCTTCGATAATTCCGGATTCGGCTGCATCAACAACCTCCAAATGGCAAACGGCAGCGACAGTTTCTTCTGCGAATTCCGCGATAGCGACAACCAGATCATGCAAGTCGATTACGCCAAAATTGCAGAAGGGTACGGCGCAAAAGTCTATAGAGCCAACACCAAAGAAGATTTAATCAACGCACTGGAAGACGCAAAAACCCAAACCAAAACAACTTTAATCGAAATGAAAGTATTACCGAAAACCATGTCAGAAGGCTATCTTAACTGGTGGAATGTGGGAGTTTCCGAAGTTTCAAACAAAGCAAGCATCAAGCAAGCATACGAATCAAAACAAGCAAATCTGAAAAATGCCCGATTATATTAAACGAAACAAAAAACAAGTCCAGCACAGGACTTGTTTTTTGTTTGCCATCCCCAATAGCCACGCCTTGCATCGCCCCAATTTTTCTTTATAATAAAAGTAACTGTAAGATAAAGGAGGAAATAATATGGAAGCTTTTGCAGAATATTTAGCTGAGATTGAAAACCCGGACCACCGCGCGCGAATGCAAGAAGTTTTAACATGGGTGGCGGAAACTTTCCCAGACTTAAAGCCAGAAATCAAATGGAATACACCGATGTTTACAAAAAATAACACGTTCATTATTGGCTTCTCCATTGCAAAACAGCATATGAGCGTTTCCCCAGAAGCTGCTGGAATCGAGCGTTTCGAAGCGGATTTAAAAGAAGCGGGTTATAGCCATACAAAAGGCATATTCCGAATTACCTGGGCCAAACCAGTCGACTTTGATCTATTGGCAAAAATTATTGAGTTTAATATTCAAGATAAAGCAAATTATACTAGTTTTTGGCGCGTTTAAATGATTTTTAGTTACATTGTCGCGTAGTAAATCCAGATTTTTTATGCCATAATTAATAAGCTAAAATGTATTTTTATAAAAGAGTGGTGTGAAATGCGTATTTTTTGTGGGATTATGTCAATCCAAGCAGGTTTTATTGGTGCTCTTGCTGAAATACTAAGCCCTGACAGTAAAAAGAATAACTTGTTTATGATACCGGAAGATCTTGCGGCATCATCAGGCTATTTAATGTCATTAGCGATGATTTTAGCAGGAATTCTAATTATTTGTGCTTATCGAAATGATTTTCTAATATTTATGGCACTAGTTTTATGGCTCTTTGGACTTATTTTTGGACTAATATTCACCCCAAGCTATTCGGGTTTCTATTTCCGTCCAATCGTATGTTTAATAAGCTTTTTAATGGGCCTATTTATTTTCACAGATTATACAAGACATCAGGACACAAGCGAGGAAAGGTGAGCGAAATGCTCATCTTTTTTTGTTTATAAACGTGCAGACCGCGAAGTCCCATATTGCAAACCAAGATCCACCAGCGCACAAATCCAAATACTCACAAAACTCACAAACAGCGGCAAATCGCTACCCGAATTAACAAAAAACAACCCGACCAACAGTCCCAATAACAACGCATCTTTCCAAAAAGAAAACGTCACTTCGGCCTTTTTATGCGCAGCAAAAACAAATTGCTTCGAAACGAAAAACACAGCTACAGAACCAAACAACATCAACAGCAACACATCTCGCTGCAAATGCCCTTCAAACAACAAATGCAAATTCACAGCGAGCAACATCACCGAAACAATAATAAAAAAATGCCCATAAATCAAATATTGCCCATGCGTTTCCTTATGATGGTCAACAATTTTCTCAAAGCTATAAAAATACGACGCCCAAAGCGTACAAATAATTAAAAAGCCAAGCAACGTATAACAAATCGTATAGAAATCAAGCGTATGCCCAACTAAAATGGTCGTAATCGCAACAATACTCTCGCCAAAAGTAATAATAACAAATAAGCCAAAACGCTCAGCCAAATGCGGAAAATCAACCGGAACCTTCCGCAATATGTTCGACAAGAATATCGGTAAAATAATATCAACAGCAATTCCAAGATACATCACTAAATAACGTGCAAACCCTTCAAAAAAAACCGAAGTCGCCGTTGTCAAAACACCAAGCAGAAAAACACTCCCAAGAAGCAGCGCCACTTTCCGAGCATTTCCCGTCAACTTACTACTTATAACAAAATACTGAATAACCGTAATCAACCGAATTCCCAAATAACCAATCAAAAAAGTATCATACGTATTCGAAAACGTTAAATCAAAACTCGCCGTCATCAAAATTAAGAAAAACATCTGCGGTAGCATATAAAGTTCCGGTAGTTTTATTTTTTCGCCAAAACGGTTGAAAAACATCGTCTGTCCGACCCATGCCCAAAACATCGGCGTCACCATCAATAAATACTCGCCAAAATAAACAGCTGTTTTATCCGGATGATTATCTACACTAAGTAAAAGGTGTGTCGTCGAAGCAACTGCAGTAACGAATATTAAATCAAAAAACAACTCTAACCAAGACACTTTTCTTTCCGCCATTTTTTTCACCCCACATTATTTTCTCTTTTAAAAAGTATACCACGCGAATCGCGCAGGCTTTTGACAGTTGCTTGCATCGACACGTATAATTGAAGGACAGAATGGTCGAATTGCTAGGAGGAGAAGAAAATGGTGAAAACTTGGGATGAATTTTTAGCGCAAGAGGCAAAACAACCCTATTTTATAGAATTAATGGAAGCAGTTAAGGAAGCGCGAGCAAAAGGAAACGTCTATCCGACAGAAGAAGATATGTTCTCTTGTTTTCGCCTATGTCCTTACGATAAAGTCAAGGTGGTCATCCTCGGTCAAGATCCATATCACGGCCCTGGACAAGCGCATGGCCTAAGTTTTTCCGTGCAAAAAGGCGTACGAATTCCGCCAAGCTTGCGCAATATCTACAAAGAATTAAAAACGGACCTTGATATCGAACCAGCAGACCACGGCTATCTGGCCAAATGGGCAGAGCAAGGCGTACTCTTAATGAACACAAGCTGGAGCGTGGAAGAAGGCAAAGCTGGCAGTCATAAAAAATTGGGCTGGGCGACATTCACCGATCATGTTTTAGAAGAATTAAATAATTATGAGCAACCACTCGTATTTATTTTATGGGGCAATCACGCAATTACGGCCGCAAGTGGTATTACAAACCCAAAACATTTACTCATCAAAGGAGTCCATCCATCCCCACTGGCCGCGAGTCGAGGCTTTTTCGGGAGTAAACCATTTTCAAAAACGAATCAATTTCTTGAAGAAAATGGAAGAACGCCAATTAACTGGGACTTAAATAAGGTATAAAAAGTACTCTATTCCAAAATTTAGTTTCTTCTATTATTTAGTTTTCTACAAAAGTGAAAAAATTTACATAATTCTCGCTAAAAGCTTTTTACATAAGGTTTCTTTCATGTTATGGTTGTTATAGGAGAAAGTAAAAATTTAAAAAAGTTCCTAAAGAAGGTGACTAGTTTGAAGCATAATTTTACAGAAGATGACTTTGTTTATGGAGAATCATGGGGACTCGTGCATCGGGGGGTTTTAGAGGACAAAGAAATAGAACGAATGAAAGCGCTACGAGATAAAGTAGTAGGCAAAAAAGGCGTAGCACAAACGACATTAAAGCCAATCGGCAGTGTCAGAATAGACGGAGAAGTCTATGAAGCTCGCTTGAAAACAGGTTATTTAGAAGTTGGAAAACCAATAATTGCAGTAGGTATCGATTTCGGATACGTACTAGTCAATGAAGATATACAGGAGGGAGAAAAATGACAATGATTGGACCAATTATTATCGCAGTATTGATTATCATCTTTTTAATCGTATTTTTCACTTTAGTACCAGTGGGGTTATGGATTAGTGCATTATCCGCACGTGTACCAGTGGGACTAGGAACTTTAATCGGGATGAGATTACGTCGGGTTGTACCTTCTCGCGTTGTAAAACCGTTAATTAAAGCAGTAAAAGCAGGACTAGACTTAGAAGTAAACCAGCTTGAAAGCCACTATTTAGCAGGTGGGGACGTGGATAACACAGTTGATGCGTTAATCGCTGCACACCGCGCAAATATTGAACTAGATTTCAGCCGTGCAGCAGCTATTGACCTTGCTGGACGTGACGTACTTGAAGCAGTACAAACTTCCGTAACACCAAAAGTTATCCGTACACCTGAATTTACTGGTGTGGCACAAAACGGGGTAGAAGTAAAAGTTATCACGCAAATTACCGTACAATCGAACATTGAACGTATCGTCGGTGGTGCTGGTGAAGATACAGTTATCGCCCGTGTCGGTGAAGCCGTAGTATCTACAGTCGGTGAAACAAAAGAACATACAGACGTACTAGAAAACCCAAACAGTATTTCGAAAAAAGTCCAAGAACAAGGACTTGGAGACGGAACAGCTTATACAATTTTATCCATTGATATCGCTGAAATGCGTATCGGGGACAACATTAAAGCAAAACTAGACATCGAAAAAGCCAACGCGGACATGGAAGTTGCTCAAGCAGCTGCATCGAAACGTAAAGCCGAAGCGATTGCCCTAGAACAAGAAAACAGAGCAGCCGTAGTAGCCGCAGAAGCAGAAGTACCACGTGCTCTTTCTCGCGCTTTAGAAGAAGGAAACCTAGGCGTAATGGATTACTACAAAATGGAAAATGTACAATCAGATACAGCTATGCGTGAATCGATTGCACACGAAGACGAAAAATAAACCTTGATCTTTTGCAAGAAAGAAGGTGTTTTCAATGGATTTAAGTGATTTTCTAGATAGTGGTTGGGAGAGTGTCTTAGTCGTTCTTGGTATAGTTGGTGTCCTTATAAATTTCCTTAGTAAAGCTGATAAAACAGACGAAGCGGAAGCGAAAAAAGCGCAAAAACGAAGACCCAAAATACAAACGACACACCAAGCAAGTCGCACGCAAACTACTAAAAAACCAGCAAAACGCAAAGTATCACAAGGTACTTTTACACAAAATAAAGAACAAGATAAAGTTATTGCCGAACAAAAGGCAACCCAAGAAAAAATGCTACGAGATATCCGCCGAGAATCCGATGTGGCCAAAGGAAAAAAACTAATTAAAAGCACAAGTAATCATCCTAAAAAAGCCCGTAAATTACGCGGCAGATTACAAGAAGCGATAATTACGAAGGAAATCCTTGATAAGCCGGTTTCTTTACGGAAAAATCATTTTTAAAAGTTGGCCCGAGAACTAGTTTCTTGGGTCTTTTTGTTGCTGTGTCGGAACTGTTACATAATAACGCCAAGTTTTAAAATCCCTGTAGTACAACTGTAACATTGACCTGATATGCTGTGTGTATATAAAAAAGGGGTGCGTGGATTGAAAATAATAGCAACGAGAAGAAAGATTTTTTTTGCGTTTATAGCTTTAATGATTTCTTTTTCAGTACTATTTTTACCAACAACAAACGCATCAGCAGCAACCACATATAAAATGACGATAACGGCTGATGTAAATATTCGCACAGCAGACAATACAAAGGGTAAAGTCATCGGATTATACAAAAAAGGCACAACAGTTACTTTCACTGCAAAGACGAACAATAACTGGTATAAAACAACATATAACGGTAAAGTAGGGTATGTTTCAGGTAAATGTGTAACTACATATAAAGCACCTGTTGCAACAACACAAAGTTTTGCCGCATTAAGTAACGAAGCAAGAAAACACCTTGGCAAACGCTACAAAATTGGCGCAACTGGCCCAAGCTGCTTCGACTGCTCCGGTTTTACACAATATGTCTACTCGAAAGCCATTAAAAAATCACTTCCAAGAACAGCCAAACAACAATATGCCGCTGCAAAAAAAATTAAAGCCAACGAACTAAAAAATGGTGATCTGATTTTCTTTAACTACGGAAGAGGAATTGCACACGTTGGCATCTATGTCGGCAATGGCAAAATGCTTAATGCGCAAAATAACGGCGTAAAATATGACACTATCACATCCGGCTACTGGAAAAAATACATTGCTGGCTATGGTCGTGTATCAAACCTAAAATAATCTCACCCAGCGTCACTTTCTAGTGATGCTTTTTTGTGCGAAGGAGGAACTGGAAAATGAAATATACGATTAAAGAAATGGCGATGGAAGAACTAGAACCACGCGTAGTCGAAGGACTTTTGCAACATAAAGAACGGCTAGGCTACGATATCCCCAAAAGCGATACCGTGCATATTGGCTTTGCCGCACTGAACGAAACCGGGGAAATAGTTGGCGGTGTGACAGCAAAAATCAACTACGGAGAATTACATGTTTCGCTTCTTTCCGTCGATAAAAGCACACAAGGAACAGGCGTCGGAACAGCTTTAATGGAACAAATAGAAAGATATGGTAGAGCAAATAGCTGCCACCATATCTCCCTAACTACATTCAGTTACCAAGCCCCAGATTTTTATAAAAAATGTGGTTTTACCGAGCTTGGTCGAATTCAAGATTTCCCACTTAAAGGTGAGGAAAAGTATTTTTTCGTTAAATATCTTTGAGTTTACATAGAACTATTTTTCTTAGCAGCAGCTTGGACCGCATTGATTACGGCTGAACGGAAGCCATTATCTTCTAATGATTTCACCGCTTCAATCGTAGTTCCGCCGGGAGAAGTAACCATATCTTTAAGTTTCCCTGGATGTTCTCCAGTTTCTAAAACCATTTTTGCGGCACCTAGGACAGCTTGTGCGGCGAATTTATACGCTTTATCACGTGGCATACCATTTAGTACTGCGCCGTCTGCTAGGGCCTCTATGAACATATAAACATAGGCTGGCGAAGAACCACTGACACCGATAACTGCATCCATTAAGGTTTCGGGCACGACTTCCGCCTCTCCAAAACTAGCAAAAATAGCGACAACATCATCGATTTCTTGTTGTGTTACATTCGCGTTTGGCGAAATGGAAGACATCGCCTCGCCAACAAGTGCTGGTGTATTTGGCATTACTCGAACAATTTTCGTAGCCGCAGAAGTTAGGGCTTCCAAATCTTGAATCGTAGTGCCCGCTGCTACAGAAATAACGATTTTATCTGGTGTTAACTTATCTTTTACTGCTGTTAAAATTTCTGGAATAGTATAAGGTTTCACCGATAAAATGATAATATCCGCTTGTTCTACGAGTTTTCCAGTGTCCGTTGTGAGTACAAGGCCATTAAATTCCGTTTCGAGCGGTTTGAGTTTGTCGATGTTTCGACCGCAAACGATAATGTTTTCTCTCGCAATTAAGTTAGCTGTTGCCAGTCCTCGAATCATTGCTGTACCCATATTTCCTGCGCCGATAAAACCAATTTTTGTCATGCTATCTTTTCGCTCCTAACCAAATCATTTTTTTCTATTATCTCACGTTACGTGACTTTGTCCAGTTTTGCGATAAAAATCATAAAAGTACCTTAGTGAATGTTGCTGAGGTGCTTTTTTGTGTTTGCGATTGTATTTTTCATTATCGAAAGTCTGATTTTGTACTAAATGACTAAAGACGTTTTTGAAAAGTCCTTATTTACCAATGGTTTGGCTAAGGCACATAAATAAATGTAGCTAAAATGTGTCAAAAGCTGCTTACTTGACAACTAAAAATAAACATTTTTCTGATAATTGTCCTCCAATATGACAATCTGAACAACAGTAAAAACGTCATGGGATACTGTTTTTGAGGCAATGTTTTTAATGCTTGGAAGCGCTATAAATGGCGTTTTTATCAGCTATAATTAACTTTGGATGACAGTCCCAACTACATAGTATTGCGAGGTGAAAACGATGAATTTCTTTCTACAATTACTAGGTAACTTCTCTGGTGCTTTAAATTTCCCAGACGTGACAGGAGTACTAAACAGCCTAATCAAAGCTATTTTTGGTTGATTCTAACAAAATAATACGTAAAGGAGGCCACTACTCATGAATTTCTTTCTACAATTATTAGGTAATTTTTCGGGAGCATTTAATTTCCCAGACGTAACAGAAATCTTAAACAACCTAATCAAAGGAATCTTCGGTTGATTTTAAAAAAATAAAAATAAGAAAGGAGGCTACTAAAGATGAATTTCTTTTTACAATTATTAACTAACCTTTCTGGCGCTTTACGTTTCCCAGATGTAACAGAAATCCTAAACAACCTAATCAAAGGAATCTTTGGTTGATTGTCAAGTAGAATACGTTGAAATATAGGGTTAAGACTATCTTAACCCTATTTTCTAATTAAAGATGTAAAAGAGGAGGATTTTAAATCCATGAAAAAAATAATCGCGATCATTACAACAGTTGCGCTACTAGCTATGGTTGTTTTTAATTTCACCCCAGGTATCGTTGCAAAAGCAGCAAACAGTTCAGAAAGTAATTTGACCTACAAAGATGTACGAGGTGGTTTTTACTTTGTTGGTTATGAAAATGTCCAACTTGAAAAAGGCAAAACATACAAATACAAAGTGGCTTATGAAGCAAATGTTGATATGACAATCACAGATACAATTACAGGACAATCCGCAAAAGCGGGACTATTTGTACCAAACTCTTCCGGTGCAGCACTTAACAACAACGCTGTAACTCGTACACAAGATAACGTGATGGACGTAGCAAATGATAATAGTAAAGTTTTCACACATACATTCGAATTTACAGCAAATGAAGATACAAAAGCAGACATCGGCGTGTTCGCAGGTGCCGGATCTGTTTTACCAACAACGCCAGAAACTTCGCTAATTTGGAAAAACATCACTGTAACAGACGAAACACCAGCAGAAGCCCCAACAGCCCCAGTTATTAACGCAGAAGATAAAACAATCAAACAAAATGAAACGTTTAATCCTCTAAATGACGTAACTGCAACGGATAAAAAAGATGGTGATATTACTAGTGCCATCCAAGTGACAAAAAACACCGTTGATACGACTAAAATCGGCGAATATGATGTGGATTACAAAGTAACAAACTCAAGCGAAATCACAACGCTAAAAAGCATCAAAGTAACCGTAACTAAAGAGGCAGAAACAGCAAACACAGCGCCAGTCATCAATGCCAAAGATCAAACAATCAAAGTTGGCGACCTATTTAATTCGTTAAAAGGCGTTACCGCAACGGATAAAGAAGACGGCGACCTAACAGCAAAAATCAAAGTAACAAAAGACACAGTGAATAATACGAAAAAAGGTGTTTATCAAGTCACGTATACCGTAACAGATTCTGGCAATCTATCAGCAACACTTACAATCAAAGTGACAGTAACACAAGACTTAACGCTTATTATAGAACCAATCAAACTGATTCAAAGCGGAACACCAAGCGATCCTACAAAGCCTAAACAAGCTGCTGGAAATGCAGAAACGCCAAATGTAAAAGCAAGCAAAATACCAAAAACGGGTGACAACTCGATGATTTGGGTAGTTCTTGCTGGGCTTGGCTTAGCTACAGTCGGCATTACCACGTATCGCAAAAAAGCAAATAGATAAATTATCATGGATGAAAAGAGTATTTTTAGTACGATACTCTTTTCATTAACTAGATGATAAAATGGCATTATAAAGCTGTTTTTAAGAAGTTTTATATAGGGAGAGGGGAATCAGTTATGCCGAAAATTGCTAAAGGTGACCGATTGGAAAATGTAGCTTTTGAGTACATCAAGAACAAAATCACAACAGGTGAGTATCCAACGGGGTATCGTGTAGTAGAAGCGAAATTATCCCAAGAACTAAATATGAGCAGAACACCGATTAGGCGGGCGATTATCAACCTGTGCCATTCCGGTTTTTTAGTTCATCAATACAACCGTGGTGCGTTCGTTCAAAACACAGAAGTAACGATTACAGAATTTTTTTCACGGATGAAATTAGTCGAACTTTTAATGTATGAAAGCGCGGAAAAATTAGTCTTACGGGAAGATTATGTTGTAGTAGATGACATCATAGAAATAGCAGAGAGCGTCATTCAATATGAGAAAAATAGAGAATATGAGTTAATGCGTGGTGCTTTTGAAGATTTTATTAGTATTTTTATTGGCAAATTGAATAATGATTATTTTAATCGAGTCATTCAAGATTTATGGAATGAAATAAATGACAATGCAACAAAAGAAGTACGGTTGATTATTGTTTCGGCAAGTGATCGAATTGCTGAAGAATTAGCGCACATGATTGCTATTTTAAAATCATGGGATTACGAACAACTAAAAAAATGTTTTCAACACATTATGAACGCAATGATCTTAATTGCTTTTTAAAGAGAGGTTTTTAACTATTGAAAAAAATAAGCTGGGTTATCATACTGATTATCATTGGTGCATCAGTTGGCTATTATTTTATAAAAGAAAAGGAACAAAAAACGCCGCAAATCATTGACTACAAAACAGTCGAGGCGAAAATGGCTGATTTAAGCGTCTATGTTTCCGCAGAAGGACACATCGTAAAAAAAGAAAATAAATGGCCTGAATATGAAGATTTTGCGGCCCGAATTATGGTAGACGAACTAGAAATCAACCAAATAAAAGAAAAACAAACAGCTAACGTACATATCGAAGCAGTAAATAATAAAGTCTACAAAGGGAAAATAGCTGATATCAACGAAAAAGGAGTCATAAACGGGTCTGTAACTTCCTACGCAGTAACCATTAATCTGGAAACCGAAACTAATTTAAAAGAAAATATGTCCATTAGTGCAGACGTGCTTGTAGCGTTAGAAAAAAATGTTCTAACAATCCCAATTGAAGCAGTTCACACGGATAAATCAGATAAAAATTACGTCTATATTGTTGACGCTGATAAACAAAAGAAACAAGTTTGGATTGAAACGGGCAAACATAATACCAAATCTATCCAAGTAGTGAAAGGTCTTACTGCAGGACAACAAGTGATTATTCCTTAGATGGAGGCGAACACAACATGATCCAACTATTCAACATTTCAAAATCCTATCAAATGGGAGAAAATACCGTCAAAGCCTTAGATAATGTATCCCTTCAAATCAAACAAGGTGAATTTTTAGCGATTATCGGACCATCTGGCTCCGGAAAATCCACATTAATGAACATCCTTGGTATCCTTGATAAAGCGACTTTAGGCGAATATTATCTCAATAAAGAAAATCTAATGCGAATATCTGACAAAAAAATAGCCAAAATTAGAAATAAGAAGATCGGCTTTATTTTTCAGCAATTTAATTTAATGCCGCGGCTCACTGCTTTTGAAAATGTCGAATTACCACTAGTCTACCGTGGTGTCCGTAAAACTACCCGAAAAAAAGTAGTAGCAAAAAGTTTGGAGCGAGTTGGTTTATTAGATAAAGCGAAACATTTACCAGCACAACTTTCAGGCGGGCAACAGCAACGCATCGCCATCGCCCGAGCCATTGCCGGAAGCCCCGAAATATTACTGGCAGATGAACCAACAGGGGCTCTGGACTCAAAAACGGGCGAAGAAGTGATGGCTTTGCTGAAAGAAATTCATAGAGAAGGAAATACACTAATTATGATTACACACGATAAAGAAATCGCCGAACAAGCCGAACGAATCATAGAAATAAAAGACGGAAAACTCCGTGAATGGAATGAATTATGAGCCTTTTTCAGAGTGTGAAATTAGCATTAAAACAACTACTATCCGCCAAATTTCGCACATTTTTAACGATGCTCGGAATTATTATTGGTGTTTTTTCGGTTATACTGCTTGTTTCGATTGGTGAGGCGATATCGAAAAATGTCGCTACACAATTAGGCGATATGGGGAGCAACTTGGTGTCAGTTAGTTTTTATTCAGATAATCCTAACGACAAATTCACGTATAAAGATGCGAAAAGTCTTTTAAATCGAACTGAAATTGGCTCGCCGGAAGTGATGCAAACAAAGGAAGTTCGAACGAGCGACAAAACTGCGAGCAATCAAGTGACGGGAATAACGGAAGAGTATGCCAGCATCAAAAATTTGGAAGTTGCGTTAGGTCGATTTTGCTCGAATGTCGATGTTCGATATGCTCAGAAAGTAACAGTTATTGGCTCGGAAATTGCCAAAACCTATTTCAAAAACCAAAATCCGGTCGGAAAACATCTGCAAATTGCTGGTGCCAGATATATGGTCATTGGCGTTTTGGAAGAAAAAGGCGAGAGTCTCTTTGGATCAGCAGACGAGAAACTGTTTATCCCAATTACTTCCGCAGAACGACTTTTTAAAACGGATTCTGTAGATTTATATTATGTTCAAACCAAAAATACGGGGCAGGTTCCGGCGGCAGTGAAGCAAATCGAGCAGAAAATGAGTCAGCTTTTTCCGAATAATAAGGATGCGTATACGGTGGTGAATCAACAACAGGCGCTGGATACATTTGATAGCATTACGAGTACGCTGACGATTGGACTTGGGGCGATTGCTGGGATTTCGCTACTCGTTGGCGGGATTGGAATTATGAACATTATGCTCGTTTCTGTCTCGGAGCGGACTCGTGAAATTGGGATTCGAAAGGCGATTGGTGCGGGTCCCGGCGATATTTTAATGCAGTTTTTAATTGAAGCGGTTGTGCTTAGTTTGTTAGGTGGGGGAATCGGGATTTTATTAGGTGTTTTTTCGGCGCAGCTCGTTACGGTCGCTTCTAGTTTTGAAATGCACGTTTCTGCCGCGACGATTCTTTTAGCAGTTGGGTTTTCGATGTTTATTGGCGTGGTGTTTGGCGTAGTTCCAGCACGGAAGGCATCGAAAAAAATGCCGATAGATGCGTTGCGAGCGGATTAACTAAAGGAGGCGTTTGGGATGGAAATAGAACAACAAGCGGATGATACTTGGGTTTTAGTTGAAATTGTCAGCCTTGTGACCAACGTGGAACGACAAAGATTAAGAGAACTTAGCTATTCTGAATTGGAAGATTTGTATAAAAGAGTGGTCGTTGAGCGTTAAATCAATCCTAGTTTTTGCGAGAACGATGAATCTATGCGAAAATAAAAGCAAATTAGTGGGAGGGATTTTGATGGATGAATCAATCACGAAGCTAGATGCTGGCGGGGCGGTCGTTGAGTTTGAATTAGAAATCAACGCATCGGCGGCAGCGGTTTTCGAATTATTAACAACAAATGAAGGCTTGGCAAAATGGTTTGATGAACTTGAAATGGGTGAACTTGGCGCGGATGGACATTTACTTTTCGTTATGACGCCTGAAGAAAAAATAAAAATGCCAATTCGCGCATTGGAAGCTAACCAGAAACTTGCTTTCGAGTGGGATCAAGATGAAGTTGCCTTTGAACTGAATGCCATTGCGGCGAATAAAACGAAGCTAACATTCACAGAACAGCTCACTGCAATCACCGAACATAGCCCGAGAGATATTTCCGGTTGGCATATTTGCTTGAAGAAATTACAAGCGAGCGCAGAAGGAAAAACATACGATTTCAACAAAGCAGAGTTCGAATCACTTTTTGCTAAGTATCAAAAAGAACTAAATATCGAAAAATAAAATCCTTTAGAAAAGCCATAAATGAAGCTGAGAATGCTTTGTTTATGGCTTTTTTCTGTATGAATTAATCTTTTTCCACTTTAACTGGAAATTCCTTATGTTCAAAAAAGTAATCGGTTTCATTAGAATGTAATTGTAAGCAAGGCATTGAAAAAATACGGGGTGACGAAATGATAGTATCAGAAGAACAATTATTTTTAAATCAGCATCTAAGCACAAAAGAAGAAGTGCTAGCTTTTATTGCAGACAAGGCGGCTGAAATTGGCATCACGACGAATTCGGCACAAGTAGAGCGCGATTTATGGGCACGCGAAAAAGAATACGCAACAGCAGTACAACAATTAATCGCCATTCCACATGCGAAAACGGAGGCAATATCGGAAGCGAAACTGCTTTTCATTCGTCTTGTTGAACCGATTGATTGGGAGTCAAAAGAAGGCTTTAAGGCACAAGCCATTTTTGCGATATTAGTTCCAGCAAGTGAAGCCAGCCAGCAACATCTGAAAATTTTATCCAGTGTGGCTGTGAATTTACTAGAAGAAACGTTTCAAGAACAAATTTTAACGATTAAAACGGAACACGAACTGATGGATTACTTGAAAGATAATTTGGAAGGAGAATTGATATGAAAGTTGTAGGAGTTACGTCATGTATCGCAGGACTTGCGCACACACCAATGGCAGCAAAGGCATTAGAAAAAGCGGGAGTAAAATTAGGTCACGATGTCAAAATCGAACAACAAGGAGCGATGGGAACAATCGATGAAATTACGCCAGCTGAAGTAAGCGCGGCAGATGTAGTTATCATCGCGGCGGATAAAGTGATCGACGGGGAAGATCGTTTCAAAGGAAAGCCAGTCGTTCGTGTGAAAATTGGTCAATGTGTCGCGAACGGGGAAGCGGTGTTGAGTAAAGTAGTTGCAGCAATTGAAGCACGCAAACAAAAGGAGGCTAATTAAGTCATGAAAGGGAAATTAAACGAAGCAAAAGACCACTTAATGTCGGGGATATCGTATGCACTACCGGTTATTATTGCGGGGTCACTTGTTGTAGCTGTTGCAAAATTAATTGGGATTATTGGCGGGGTTACAAATCTAGATGCTTACGCTGATGCAAGCGGATTTTATCATTACGTTTATTTATTTCAAAATGTAGGTTGGGCGGCAATTGGCTTACTTAACTTAGTGCTTGCTGGATATATTGCTTATTCAATCGCTGGCAAACCGGCGCTTGCTGCGGGTTTTGTCGGTGGGGTTTTGGCTACTAGTACAAATGCTGGTTTCTTAGGTGCTGTGGTCGCTGGTTTCTTCGCCGGTTGGTTAACAAACTGGGTGAAAAAACATGTTCGTATCACTGGACCAGCTGCTAGTTCTTTACCGCTAATTATTTTGCCACTTATCACGGTTGGCGCCACGGGGATACTGATGTCACTTATTCTCGGCGGACCGCTTGGATGGCTAAACCAAACATTACTTGATTGGGTAACAGAAATGTGTAAAAACGATACAAATGTCATTATTCTAGCACTTATTTTAGGAGCAATGATTGGATTTGACCTTGGTGGACCTGTGAATAAAGCTGCTTGGATGGCTGGGAATGCGCTATTTATGAGTGGGATTTACCTACCTTCGATTATGATTAACGTCGCAATCTGTATTCCGCCACTTGGCTACGGAATCGCTACACTTTTACGCAAAAAGAATTATTCTACTACGTTCAAAGAAGCTGGAAATGGTGCGCTAATCATGGGACTAATTGGGGTCACGGAAGGTGCGATTCCATTTACACTACGTAGCCCTGGTAAATTAATTCCGCTAAATGTAATTGCCTGCGCGATTGGTAGTGCTGTAACAATGGGACTTGGCGCTTATGTGAAAATGCCGCCAATCGGTGGGATGTATGGTTTCTTCACCATTGGTAACGGCTGGGCTTACTTAGTTGGTGGTCTAGTTGGAGCATTTATTATCGGAATTTGCGCGAATTTATTCGTCAATTTCACCGAAGAAGAAACAGCTGCTGCAGACGATGCTATTGACGATATCGATATTAGTTTTGACGAAATAGAGATTAAATAATAGTTGGAGGATTTAATTAAAATGACTAAAACGAAAGTACATGTAATTCCGCATTCACATTGGGATAGAGAATGGTATTTCACTTCAAGCCGCTCAACAATCTATTTAGTGAAGCATTTAAAAGAAGTAATTGAAACTTTAGAAGCGAAAGACGATTACCATTTTTACTTAATGGATGCTCAAAGTTCGTTAATAGAAGATTATTTGCGCTACTGCCCGGAAGATAAATCTAGATTAGAAAAATTGATTGCTGAAAAACGCCTTATTACCGGACCTTGGTATACACAAACGGATCAATTAGTCATTTCACAAGAATCGATTGTTAGAAACTTGCTTTATGGAACGAGAATCGCTCGCGAAATGGGACATAGCATGGCTGTTGGTTATGTCCCGGATGCGTTCGGGCAAGGCGGAAACATGCCGCAAATTTATAAAGAATTCGGCATTTCGAAATTTCTGTTTTGGCGCGGAGTTGCCGATAATCGCTTAAAACAAACCGAATTTATCTGGCAGGGCGATGACGGGACGGAAATGCTAGCGGAGCAAATCCCATTCGGCTATTACTACGGAGCGAACATTCCGGAAAACGAAGCCGAACTTAAAACGTATTTGGATGATCAAATTGGTGCTCTGGAAGAGAAAGCTTCAACGCCAAATGTTTATTTCCCAAATGGCTTAGACCAAGCGCCAGTCAGAAAAAATTTGCCAGAATTAGTTGCGAAATTCAATGAATTAGATAGCACGCGGGAATACCAAATCGCTTCACCAGAAACATTTTTCGCGGATTTAGAAAAAGATGTGACCGATTTACCAGTCATTGCCGGCGAATTAACAGAAGGAAAACATAGTCGCCTGCATAAATCGATTTTCTCTACTCGGGCGGATTTAAAACAAGCAAACAATCAAATCGAAAACTTTTTAAGCAATGTGCTGGAGCCAGTTCTTTCCATCAGCTACTCACTTGGGAATCGCTACCCACACAATGAACTCGCAGAAATTTGGAAGTTGATGTTTGAAAATGCTGCACACGATAGCATTGGTGGCTGTAATAGTGATACGACCAACCGCGACGTCAAACATCGTTACAAATTGGCTTCAGATTTAGCGACCAATTTACTCGATTTAAACATGCGCCTAATCAGCGAAAAAATCGAACAAAAACAGCCGTTCCAATTTACCGTTTTCAACCCACTTCCATACGAAAAAAGTGGCGTTATCAAAATGACTGCATACATTCCAGAAGATAATTTCACAGTAGAAGATACGCAAGGAAACACGCTTGAATACACGATTCTAGAAAAAACAGACCTAACTGAATACGTCTTAAATCAACATATCGATCTAAACCCAAGCAAACCCGTTTATTTACCAGCAAAAGTCTTTTTAGCGACAATGCTAGTAAACGTAAATAGTCTTCCAGCGCTAGGCTATGACACCATCTACTTTAATTTAGAAAAAGAAACTCCAGTGCAAGAACCGACACAATCCGCCGCGACAAAAATCGAAAACGAATTTTATGAAATCCAGTTAGCAGCCAACAATTCACTAACGATTCATGATAAAAAAGCGGGCAGAACTTACACCGATCAAATGATTTTTGTGGAAAATGGCGACGATGGCGATTCGTACAACTATTCTCCGCCACGAAAAGACCTTGTAATTTCATCAAAAGAAGCAGTAGTGGAAAGCATAGAGTCTAGCATATCAAGCGTCAACCAAGCATTAACTATTTCCTTCAAGTTAAATGTACCGTATAATTTAGAAGAACGTGCAAATGGTGAAAAAAATAACGAAATGACTATTGAAACAGTAATTTCTTTACGTAAAAACGAAGAACTCATTCGTTTCGATGTGCAAATTGATAACCAAGTATTGAGTCATCGTTTATGCGTCACTTTCGCCACCGAAATTGCTAGTAAATTCTCGACAGCTGACCAATTATTCGCGCCAATCAAGCGTCAGGTTCGCCTTCCAGAAATGGACGTGTGGGAAGCGGAAGAATGGCAAGAAGCGCCAATTTCGATTGAAGCAATGCAAAGTTTTGTTAGCTTACATGATGAATCTCATGGGGTTGCAGTAATGACAGAAGGCGTGCGCGAATATGAAATCATTGGCGAAAATTACGATACGATTTCGCTAACTCTGTTCCGCACATTTAGCCATATGGGTAAAACCGATTTACTATATCGTCCAGGTAGAGCTTCCGGTGAATCAATCGTTGTGACCCCAGACGCGCAACTACTTGGCGAAATCAACGCAACATTTGCGCTAACTTTATTTGAAAGCTCTTTTGATGAAGCGGAAATCGCGAAAAAAGCAAAAGAATATTTGTCGAATCCACCAGTTTACCAAATGTCAGATTTTCTAAACGGCCGCTTGATTTATGTTTACCGCGACGAAGATAAAATACTGGATGCCACATATAGCTTGGAACTTCCGACAATAGACGGAGCGATTATTAGCGCAGTGAAAAAAGCCGAAGACAGCGATGCCTTCATTACGCGCTTTTTCAATCCATATTTACAAAAAGAAATCACGATTCCAGAAATTTTCCAAGGCAAGGAACGCCGCTTGGATGAAAGTAAATCAAACGAGAAACAAACGATATTAAAACATGCTAAAGTACAAACGTATTTATTTGAAAAGTAACATCTAACTACCTAAAAAAGGAGCTGCTACAAATGGGATATTTCGCTTATAAACGTTTGGAAACACTATATGGCATGCTCCTTGATGCGGGTAGCCACTTATCAGCTCAGAAACTCAGCCAAGATTTACATATTTCCGAACGAACGATACGAACGGACATTGCTAAACTAACCGAATTTCTCGAAAGCCACGGGGCAACCATAACGCTTACTCGAGGAGCGGGATACAAAATCGAAATCCTTGATCCAGCCGTTTTCCAAACTTTTCAGGCCGAAAAAAGCAAACCGAAAAACGCCGATTATTTTGACTTAGATAATCCCGAAGAACGCGTAAAATATGAGATTTTCTTGCTGCTATCAAGCGCCGACTACATTAAATTGGAAGACTTGGCAGATACGATTTTTGCTAGCCGTGCAACCATTTCAAATGATATGAAGCAAGTTCGAAAAGTTATTGCAGCGTATGATTTAACGCTCGTCTCAAAACCGGGTAGTGGCGTGAAAATTATCGGAGAAGAAGAAAAAATGCGCTACGCTTTAACCGCGCTAATTGCTTCCAAAAACACCCCGGAATCCTACTTAGAAACATTTTTCGAATGGCATAAACAAAAAGATAAACTGCAAAAATTAATGACAGCCGTGACCGATTATTTTTTTGCGACCAACATTCGTTTCACAGACGAAGCGCTTCAAAATTTACTTTTACATATGATGATTTTAGTGGAACGAATTGAACTCGGGCATACGTTGGAAAAGTTTGAATTAACGGATGTTAGTGAAGAAGAAATCGCAATTGCGTCTAAATTGGCTACTATTATAGAATCCCTTTTCGAAATAGAGATTGCGGACGCGGACAAAAATTATTTACTTCTCCAAATCGCCAGCAAACGAATTCTGAATGTAGAAGATAAAGAAATTAGCGAATTTGATGATTATGCGTATATCGAAGGCATGTTGGACCGCATTGAGTCACATTATTTTTATCATTTACAGGATGACATGCAGCTGAAAAAGGATCTTGTTGCCCATATTCATTCGATGTTATACCGCGTGAAATACCATATGACCGTCAAAAACCCAATGACGGAGCACATCAAGCGCTATTACCCGTTAGCTTACGAAATCACGCTCGATGCAGTAGAATCACTAAAAAAAGACTACCCATATGACATTAATCAAAATGAATTAGCCTATTTGGCGCTTCATATCGGGGCATCTTTAGAGCGAAATTATCAAATCTCTTACTATCGGCATAAATCGGCTTTAATCGTCTGCGGCTCAGGTTTTGGAACGGCGCGAATTGTGGAAGCAAAAGTGAAGTCGGCAGTGAGCAATCTCGACATTACAAAAGTGGTTTCGATTCAAGAATATAACCGTTTTATCCATATTGAAGAAGATATCATTCTTTCCACCGTTAGAATACCTGAGAAAAATAAGCCGGTCATCAAAATCAGCAACATCCCAACTAATGAAGAATTAAAAATGCTTGGGGCGATTATTCAAGAACAAACCGATCCAAACCGCGGCTTTCTATCCAATTTTTTCACGGCTGATTTTTTTGCGAGAAGCAGTATGACGAGTAAAACGGCAATTTTAGAAGAGATGGTCGACTCATTGCAGCGGCAAAATATTGTTGGCGACGACTTCCTGCGCTCGGTTCTCGAACGTGAAAAACTAGGCTCAACTGTACTCGGAACTGGAATAGCAATCCCACATCCACTCGGACTGATGGCGAAAGAAACAAAAATCGTTATTCGGATATTAGATAAGCCAATCAAATGGGATCAAAAACAATCCGTTCACGCCGTATTTTTACTATGTATAAGCAAAAATGATTATGAAGAAGCCATTAATATCTATGAGTTACTTGTGGAATTAGTGCGCGAAGAATACGGTGAAAAACTTTCAGGGCTTTCTGATTTTTATGCATTCACGGCTCTGGCAAATGATATATTGAAGAAAAAGTAAAAGCTATCTCCTTTTTTCAGGAAATAGCTTTTTCGTGAATTTTTCGTGAATTTTCTCATTTTTGTATTTAGTGAAAGCGTATTTCATGGTACACTATAAGAATACTAACTAAACATATGGAGGATTTAATGAACAGACAAACAGAATTTACATTACTTATCGTTGGTGCTTCGTTAAGCATATTAACTTTTTTTGGAGCTGCGCTTTACGCCGTGATTTTTGGTTTTAGCGCGCTGGTGATATTTGACGATGCAAGTTATTTCGCGAGTTCAGAAGATTTATTTGTAACAGGGATAATGGCTTTTGGCTCAATAATTGCCGCAATTTTTGGTCTTATATCCGCAATTTTTGGCTTCATTGGTGCATTTAAAGTGAACAGTGGCGGCTCAAAATTAAAAACAATCGCCATTTGCTTTATCATTTTAGGTGGATTACAAGCTTTCTCAATTCACGGAATTTTATTCATAATTGCAGGTATTTTAATACTTAACAAAAAAGAATATAAAACAGTTTCTAAGAAATATGAAACAATTTCTACAGAAGATGAGGGGACGAAATGGGAATGATGATATTCTTACCAATACTTTTTATTGTTGGTGCAGTTTTAGGACTAGCAGCAAAAGTACTTTTAGCAATCTGGGTATATAAAGATGCAGATCAACGTGGAATGAATGCCATTCTTTGGTGTCTGCTGATGGTATTTATTAATGTAATTATTATTCTTGTTATTTACCTTATCGTTCGTACGAAAGGTGAAGTCATTAAGCGTAACTTAGGACTATTGATTAGCGGGATTATTGTAGCGGTAGTTAATACTATTATTGCCATTTTTGCAGTGATTTTCTTAGTATTCTTTGCGATTACGGATGATGGAATGTATAACATGATGAACGGTTATGACTATGATTACGACTATAACTATGATGATGGCGATCAATACGACCGCGAAAACTGGGAAGAATTTTAATTAAATCAACGAGAATCTGCTACCTAATATGGGAGCAGATTCTTTTTATTTTCCCGCAAAAAGGGTATAGACAATAAAAAAGTGAATCTCGACAAGGAGAACTGCTGAATGGATACAGTTATTTTAGTAACGATTATTATTGTCATCGTGGGGTTGGCATTTGATTTTATCAACGGCTTTCACGATATTGCCAATGCTGTGGCCACGAGTATCTCAACTAGAGCGTTAAAACCGCGCGTAGCTATTGGAATTGCAGCAATCATGAACTTTCTGGGCGCCATTTCGTTTACAGGTGTGGCGGAGTCGCTCACGAAAAGTATAGTAGATCCATTTTCGCTTAATAATGGGGAGTTTGTTGTTTTATGTGGCTTGATTGCCGCGGTGATTTGGAATTTGATGACTTGGCTTGTTGGTATGCCGAGTAGTTCCTCGCATGCGCTGATTGGTGCAATAGCTGGGGCCTCCATCGCCTCCGCAAGCAGTTTCAGCGTGCTTAATTGGTCTGGATTTACAACGATTATCGTCGCATTAATTATCTCGCCAATTCTTGGTTTTACAGTTGGTTTTCTGATTTATTCGCTCTTCAAACACCTTTTTCACGATAAAAAACTTGGAAAAATGAATCGGCGCTTTCGTTTTATCCAAATTGGAACCGCGGCGGCGCAAGCTTATTCACATGGAACGAATGATGCGCAAAAAACAATGGGTGTTATCACGCTAGCCTTAGTTGCGAGTGGACTTTTGAAAGAGTCGGCGGGTATTCCGTTTTGGGTCCAAGTGAGTTGTGCGGCATCGATGGCGATTGGCTCGTCTGTTGGTGGCTACCGGATTATCAAAACGGTCGGAACGAAAATCATGAAAATCACCCCGGTTACTGGAGTTGCATCTGATTTAAGTTCGCTTTCCGTCATCATGACAGCCACCCTGATCCATTTGCCAGTAAGTACGACGCAAGTAATTGACAGTTCGATTATGGGCGTTGGAACAGCTAACCATAAAAAAGAAGTCAATTGGCGCACTGGGAAAAACATGGTTGTCACTTGGTTTATAACGTTACCACTGGCAGGAATTTTGGCAGCAGTGGTATACTGGATATCAGCAGCAATTTTTTTATAATAAGGAGGGTTTTTAATGAAAATTGAACACGTCGCATTATGGACAACTAACTTAGAAAAAATGAAACAATTTTATATTACTTATTTTGGTGCAACTGCAAATGATTTATATGAGAATAAAACAAAGGGCTTCACATCTTACTTTCTTTCGTTTGCGAGTGGGGCAAGACTAGAGATTATGAGCCGGACGGATGTAACTAATCAAGTAAGCGGTGAAAACCTAGGCTGGGCGCATATCGCTATTTCTACAGGAACAAAAGAAGCGGTCGACGAATTGACTGAAAAACTAAGACAAGATGGTTTTGAAATTGCCGGTGAGCCAAGAATGACAGGGGACGGATACTACGAAAGTGTCGTACTTGACCCAGAAGGCAACCGCATCGAAATAACTTGGTAGCAGTAATTTGCCAGCCAGTTAGTTATCATGTAATATACGGATGTACATATTATAAATGAGGTGAATTTTATGGATATTGTAACTAATAAGATTGTCGTAGAAAAGTACAACTTTGAAACAACGATGGAACCAAATGAGCAATTCGAAAACAAAATTGAATTAGAGGTCCATGAAGTAGAGCCGGTCGATGGAAATGTGGAGCTTATGTCAAAAGGAAAAATTTTCAAGATAACTATTCCTTTTTTATTAGTCCTTGAAAATTTCCGGATTGATGGTAGAATCAGCCGCATTATTCAATTAAAAGATTTTTTCGGCGATTTTTCGGATTTAGAAGCGGTTGATGTGGAAGGGATATCGAATCCATTAATTGACTACATCAAGCGTTTAACATACGATGTGACGGAAATTGCGTTCGATGAGCCGGGGGTTAGTCTGGATTTTAACGCTAACCATAATGGCTAGTTAGGAGAGAAAATGCGTCAATATATGAAAATGGTACGCCCATTTGATTTTGTTATTATCGTTGCACTGATTTTGGGTTCGTTTTTACCACTAATATTATTTTCTGTCGCGGAAGCTAAAAACGTAGGCGATGATGTCGTAGCAATCATTTCACAAGATGGCAAAGTGATTCGGGAAATCCCTTTAACTGGCCACAAAGGAAATGAACAGTTTACGATTAAAGGAAAAGGCGCGCAATATAATTTGATGGAAGTAGATGGCGAGCGGATTCGTATTAAAGAAGACAACAGCCCAGACCAAGTAGGCGTCAAAATGGGCTGGAAATCCAAAGCCGGTGACACCATTGTTTGTCTACCACATAAAGTATTCGTAGAAATCAAATCAACAGACAAAAAAAGCAAGGACCCCGATACAGATTTAATTGTGCCGAATTAAAAAATCCAGCATTCTCTAAAAAGAGCGTGCTGGATTTTTCGTTTAATCAAGGATTTCAATATAGCCATCTGTACCATTTATCCGTATTTTTTGGCCGTCTTGGATGATATTCGTCGCATTTTCGACGCCGACGACAGCGGGAAGACCGTATTCCCGTGCAATTACAGCCCCGTGCGTCATCAGTCCGCCAACCTCCGTAACGAGTCCTTTAATGGAAACAAATGCTGGTGTCCAACTTGGGTCGGTAAAAGCGGTAACTAAAATATCGCCATCCTCCAAATCAGCTTTTTCCATCTCTAAAATGACACGGGCCCGACCCTCCACTGTGCCAGATGAAACAGGGAGACCAAGAATAGCTTCTTCTGGCAGGTTTTCGCGCTGGTATTTTCCGTTGATCATTTCGCCGTCGGAAGTAAGAATGCGTGGTGGCGTCAATTTTTCAAAGGAAGCAAAATCGCTTTTCCGCGAGTTGATGAGTTCATAGTCGGCTTGATCGGCACGGACGACCTCGCGCAGTTCATCAAAATAAAGGAAGTAAATATCTTCTTTTTCGTGAAGTACACCATTTTCCACAAGTTGTTCTCCGGCACGTAGTAGAGCGGTTTTGTAAACAAAATAGCGATTTATCATGCCGTATTTTGGATATTCACGATACCCAATGAAATGACGAAGAATATCGATTTTCGCTTTTGTTTCAGCGACTTTTTGTTCTCCATCTGGCAATTGGTGCAAGCGAGCGAGGATTTCTTGTTCTTTATTAGCTGCTTCTTTTTCACCTTGCTCAAATTTGTGTTTACTTGCGCCGGGTTCAAAGTTTTTAATGTTGCTTAAAATTAGCGGTACCAGTGTTAACGGGTTTTCAATCCAGCGCGTTTTCGTTAAATCAATTTCGCCCGCACAACGCATGCCGTATTTTTCCAAGTAATCCGTAAGTACTTTTTTCGTTTCTGCACCACCATCTAAAGCCGCTAATTCATCCAAAAAGTGAGGATTTTTCGTTTGTTCTAAATAAGCTCTAACGGCAGGGTGGGGGCGAATGACGTCTGCCACATCAAGTAGTTCAAGCCCCATCTGTGAAGTAATATTATTTGGGGCTGATTCAGAAAGTTTATCCGCCACATTTTTCTCTCCAAGCCACTCGTAAACATGTTCATTTAGCCAAGCGGAAGCATCCATTCCGGCCATAATCGCATCGATACTAGTCGGGTTAAATAAAACATTTTTTAATTCCGTTAAATCTTCTGCAATAAAATCAAGCAAATCGGAACCATTTTTTGTTTTAATCGTTTGTTGCAATTTTTTAATCGAGTTTTCGCTGTTTTTAACTAATTCAAAAACGACTGATGGGTCAGGGATGTTTCGGACTGGTGGTTTTCCGGGTGCGGTCGCCTGAACTGGTTCATTTTCAATTGGTAATGGTGGTAAAAAATTCTTTTTATTAATCACAGTGAGTAATGCGTCTTTAATCAGCGGATCCGATTGGCCGAGAGAGTTCACCATCATATCTCTGGAAGCTTGGGCCGACAAACTTTGCGTAATATCGACAAATAGCCGCCCGCCAGCAGTATACATGGAAGCGGGAGTTGTCATTAAGTAAAAGGAAAGTCCAAGTGGCTTCATTGCATCAGTCATCATTTGCTGATGCGCAACAGAAATATAGACGCGATTACCGGGCTCGCTCCCTTCCGGAATTGGATATAAAGTAGTAATAGGTCGACTTTGCACAATATAAAAAACATCGCCAACTAAGCACCATTCGATATCTTGCGGCTTGCCAAAATAGGCCTCAATTTCTCGACCAAGTTTTGCAAGTTGTAAAATTTGTTGATCTGTTAGTGTCTGCTCGGTTTGTTGCGATTTTTCGAGCGGGCGCGTTTCTGTTCCGCCTTCTTTTAAACTGTAAATGGCGAGTTTTTTTGTCGCGATAATTTTGTTTGTAATAGTATTTTCTTGGACGGTGTAAGAGTCAGGTGAAACTAAGCCGGAAACGAGCGCCTCGCCCAAGCCAAAACTAGCGTCAATTGAAAGCGATTTTCGGTTAGAGGTAATCGGGTCAGCTGTAAATAAAATACCAGAAGCGTCTGGAAAAATCATTTGCTGAACAACAACGGCTAGCTGAACTTTGCTGTGCTCGAATTGATTTTGAATCCGGTAAATAATCGCTCGTTCGGTAAATAAAGAAGCCCAACATTTACTTATGTGCCGCAAAATTTCATCTTTACCAATAATATTTAAATACGTATCGTGTTGCCCAGCGAATGAAGCGTGGGGTAGATCTTCCGCAGTCGCGCTTGACCGCACAGCAAATGCCTCATTAGCACCTAAGTTTAAAAGAGCGGCATCGATAGCATCTATGATTTCAGGAGCGATGGGAATATTTTGGATGAGTGTTCGAATGTCCGAGCTGATTGCTTGAATGGAAGAGCCGTCACTTGTTGTTAGTGTGGAAAGACGATGGAGTAGCTGCTGGAATTCAGTGTTTTCTGCCAATGTTTTTTTATAAGCTTCTGTGGTGAGGCAAAAACCTGCGGGAACTTGGACGCCGGCAATTTTGGAGCAGGCACCTAGATTCATGCCTTTACCGCCAACCAGGGCTTCTGTTGCTTTGTCGATTTCTTGAAATTTTAATACGTATGGCTTCATTTATTCATCCCCCTATTTTTTTCGAAAAAATAATACTTGACTGTAAAGAATGGTTTATTGTATAATTAAAGTAGGGATTGCTTTACACAAGCACATTTAAACGATTATATCTATATAAATTTATCACAAAACTACCCTGAATTCAATTAAAAACAAATATAAAAAGCAAAATTTCTCATCACAAGAAATTTTGCTTTTTTTTACTGTTCAAATTTACATAAAGTTAAGCCTTGTGCTTTTGCTTCGGAAACAGTTACAGCCGTTTCACCATTGGAGTTGTTCAAACCGCGGCAGTTTTGATCATAATGATATCTTTTACCAGTGGCAGTAATATAAACCATTTGTCCTTGTTCGTTGCTATTACTTGGTTGTGCAGCGGCACGTTCTGCGGAAGCTCGTTTTGCTTCTTCGGCTTTTTTCTCAGCTGCGACTCTAGCTTCTTCGGCTTTCTTTTCGGCCGCCACTTTTGCATCAGCTGCGCGTTTTTCTTCGGCTGCTACACGTTCACGTTCTACTCGTTCTGCTTCAGCTTTTTCAGCCGCTACTCGCGCTTCTTCTGCTTTAGCTGCCAGTTTTGTTTCATAAGCAGGGGTTACTGCTAGTTTAAGCGTTTGTTCTTTCGTTTGGCCGTCAATTGCAATAGAAAGAACAGCATCTTGCGCTTTATCAAGTTCATTTACAGAAAGGCGGAAGGCACCCTTTTCATCAGCTGTAGTTACAGCGTCTGGCAGGTCCACCAAATCAAGCGCTACAACTGCTCCAGGATTTGTTTTCCCTTCGACAATCAAAGTTCCCTCATCATCCGTCGTGAAAGTTGTTTCTGCTTCTAAAAGTGGCTTAGTCTCAATTGTTTTCGTTTTTTCTTCTTGTTTTGGTTCTTCCGTGGCCGCTTCATCTTCAGCTGTAGGAATAATCCCAATCCCAATAATAATCGCTAAAATAGAACTAATAATAACAATTTGTGTTTTTCTGCGAGGCCAATTTCTCTTTCTAAACCGTAAAATCCCAAAAATTAACACACCAATACCTGCTAGAAATAATAAAATTCCTAATCCCGTCATATACATCTCCCTCTCCCTTTTTGTTCAACGCTATATTATAGGCATAATGTGAGTGAATACACAAGATAAAAAAGCTGTTTTATATACAAAAATAGAGAAAAATAATTGAAAATATCGCGATGTCTAATGAAAGGTGAAATAAATTACAAAAAAATAACCGAAACTCATCAACTTGAATAATCTATTTGATTGCTTTATGATGAAGGAAAGACAAGTGTTTTGGAGGTGCTAGAGATGACAAAACCGATAGAAGAAATTGGTGCTGAGCTTGGAGAAAAAGCAGAAAAAGTAGCTCGGAAAACGGGAACTGTTGCTGGGACGGCGGCTAAAATTTCTGTTTATGGTTCCGTTTGGGCTGTGAAAACAGGTGTGAGTAAAGCTCGTGCATTTACTCGTGGATTTAAACAAGGATGGTCTGGCAAATAAGCAATAGGAAAAGGGAGAAAGTGAATTGTTAAATTACTTATCGCAATTAAATCCGGTATTGTTAGCATTACTTGCCGGGATTTTCACATGGGCTTGTACAGCAGCTGGGGCTTCACTCGTATTTTTCTTTAAAAATTTAAATAAAAAATGGGGTAATGTCATGCTTGGGTTTGCGGCTGGTGTCATGCTCGCAGCAAGTTTTTGGTCGCTACTTGCCCCGGCAATAGAAATGAGCAAGGACTTAGGGAAGTTTTCTTTTGTTCCGGCATTAGTTGGCTTTTTACTGGGAGGAATATTTTTACGTGTGATAGACCGTATTATTCCGCATTTGCATTTCGGGTTTCCAGAACAAGCGAAGGAAGGACCGAAAACTTCACTTCGGAAAAGTATTTTACTCGTTCTATCAATTACCATTCATAATATTCCAGAAGGCGCCGCGGTTGGGGTTGCTTTTGGAGCGGTAATAACAGGAGACACGGAAACGCTTATTACAGCGATAGTATTAGCGCTTGGTATTGGGATTCAAAATTTTCCAGAAGGTGCGGCCGTGTCCATTCCTTTGCGCGGAGAAGGGCTTTCGCGGAAAAAGAGCTTTTGGTATGGGCAATTATCGGCGGTAGTTGAACCGATTTTCGCAGTAATTGGAGCGGTTTTAGTTGTTTTTGTTACACCTATTTTGCCGTTCGCACTTGCATTTGCAGCTGGAGCGATGATTTTCGTTATTGTAGAAGAATTAATTCCGGAGTCTCAAGTAGAAGGTTCGGCGGATTTGGCAACTGCCGCAACAATGGCTGGCTTTGCAGTGATGATGGTTCTAGATGTTGCTTTAGGTTAAAAACGAAACTGTTTAAAAACGTGATTAAATATTTGCGGAATACGTTTTTTTGCGGTAGAATTGATAGTGAAATATTTCACAATATATGCTAGTTTTCAGGGGTAATCCTGTAACTATACACTGGACACGGAAAAAAGCTCCCACTTTATCCGTGTCTTTTCGTAATATTTTGTACGAAATTTTTGGTCCTTTTTTCCTATTTTAGTACAAAAGCTAGAAAGTTGTTTTTTTTCATGTATAATTGTTTTATAAGAAAAACTGGGGAAGGTTTTTCAAAGGTGAGGTGCATAATGTGAAAATTAGGTGGATTAGAACTTCACTAGTTACGATTCTCATTATTGCCGTGGTTTTTGTTGGTGTAATAGGATTCCAAAAATACCAATTTTCAAAGTCGCGCAACAAAGTAATAATGCAGATGGACAGACTAATGAAGGACCAAGATGGAGGAAATTTCCGCCGCTTGGATAAGAAAGAAAATGGAGTAGAAATTATTTCTTACATTCCTAAAACTACTGAGAAAAAAGACAACGAAATTATCCAAAAAGAAATTGAAAAGGCCACAGATGCAGAAGTGAAGAAATTAAATAGAGATAATGAAAAGCAAGGGATTATTTTCTACACTTATCAAAAGCAAAAAATGGCCGAACAAGCAGTATCTTATAAAGCAGTTCAATCTGAGTACGTAAAAGAAGGTAAAACTAAATTTGTACTCAAAGAGAAAAAAGATATTTGCAAAAACATTGTAACCGACGCAGAAACAGGTGCTTTATTAACACTTGGGGAAGTATTAATAAAGAACGATGAAACAAAACTAAACGTAAAATCTGCTGTTGAGCAAGAACTTATTAAAACAGGGGATTATTCTTTAAAAGATGTTGGGAATCTTGGGAATATCAAGAGTTTAGTGAAATGGGATCAAACTGATTTTGAAATCACTAATTCTGAACTAATTTTACCAATTGAAGTTCCAGGGGCTTCAGAACCGAAGAAAGTGAATGTACAACTTGCGGATATTGCTAGTTCTGTGAATAAACGCTATTTACCAAGTAGTGTTAAAGTTCCAGAAGTACCAAAAGCAAAAACCAACAAGCGAATTGCACTTACTTTTGATGATGGTCCAAGTGCGGCAGTAACGCCACAAGTACTGGATACATTGAAACGCTATGATGTAAAAGCGACATTTTTTGTACTAGGTTCAAGCGTAGTACAAAATCCAGGTTTAGTAAAACGTGAATTAGCAGAAGGGCACCAAGTTGGAAGCCACTCCTGGGATCATCCACAATTAACTAAACTATCAACACAAGAAGTATATAACCAAATTTTACAAACACAAAAAGTAGTATTTGATCAAACTGGATATTTCCCAACGACAATGCGCCCTCCATATGGTGCAGTCAACAAAGAAGTTGCTGAAGCGATCGGTCTTCCGATAATTCAGTGGTCTGTTGATACAGAAGATTGGAAAAACAAAAATGCTGGCGTAGTAACGCAAAGAGTCCTTGCAGGTGCAACGGACGGTGCGATTGTACTAATGCATGATATCCATAAGACAACTGCTGCAAGCCTTGACGCTACATTGCAACAACTGAAGAGTCAAGGATATGAATTTGTGACAATTGACGAACTTTATGGCGAGAAATTGCAAATTGGGAAGCAATATTTCGACAAAACAGAGTCAAGAATGGTGAAATAAAACTCGGTAGCTAAAGTGAGATAATCATTTTAGCTACTTTTTTATTTAAAGAAGCCTGATTTTGGGCAAAATAAAAAACATCCAACTTTTCGTTGCATGTTACCTAGCATTTACCAAATTTTGGTGACAATGCCATAAATACTATTACGTGTGATCCAACCATTCACGTGTTTGTGATTATTAGAAATTTGATATTGCTTACCGCGAACTTTACTAATCTTATGTGTAAAAAAACTACCGCGAACTTTACAAAATACGATATCGTTCACTTTTAATTCTCTCGTGCCAATCGGTTCTAAACGAACAGGTTGCATCGATTTAATTAAAGGTAACATCGAATTTCCGCCTTCTTTATAACGTTCAATGGTCTCGCCACGTCTGAGTATCTCTACTGCATCCAGGCTTCTCATAGTTATGCTCCTTTCTAGTTGTTAATGCAAGAATAACAAAATAGTAAAGTGAAGTCAACGAAACATTTCGCTGACTTTTTTATTTTTTTGTTTGACGGCGGTATACGAGCTGCATTATCCAACCAGCTACCGGGAAAATAATAAATAAAATGGTGGAGATTTGTGGCGCAGAAAAGCTAATAGTACCAATGATTATAACAAATATAAAGCTGGAGATTCGAAATATCCAATTATCAATACCAGAATTTTTTCCGTTTACAGCACGATGCAATAATTGGAAAATCAGCGAGGTAAGCAAAATAGTGATAACAAAGCCAATAATGGGAGCGGTCATATCTGGATGTTGCATAATTGCCCTTGTAAATAATGGAACAAGTGACAAAATGAGTAAAAATAAAATATTAAATAATACAGCCGATGTGGAAATGGATGTTACTTGATCAAAAAGTCGGCTGTGCGTATACCAAAATTGGCCGATAAGTAATCCAGCTTCTATAAAAATAAAAATTTCCCATAAGAAGGTTTGTGTACTCGCGGGGGTAAACATATCAGGTAAAGTCATTCCTAAAACAATTATCGTAATTATAATTGCAAATACACCATCACTAAATGCTTCTAATCTACCTTTTGACAAAAATGTGCCCTCCTTTCATTTTATAGAATAAGCTTGTTCATTATAGCACATTTGGCACACGAATAAGCAGTAGCAGTATGAAGAGAGAAAGTTCTGTTATAATAGAATAAAATTAACTTGAAAAGGCGTTGAGATGGATGATTAGAGCGATTGCTGTAGATATGGACGGGACTTTTTTAGATGAAAATGGCGAATATGACCGCGTGCGATTTGAACAGATTTATGCGGAATTAGTGCAACGTGGGATTCGATTTATTGTTGCGAGTGGTAATCAGTATTATCAGCTGGAATCATTTTTCCCTGGGAAGGATGACGAGCTTTTTTATGTCGCTGAAAATGGGGCGGTTATTTTTCATCAAGGGGAATTGCGTAGTGTAAATCGTTTTGCGGAAGAGCTTATTCATCAAATTTTGCGGACGTTAATTCAGGAATATCAGGACTTGCAAGTGATTCTTTGTGGCGTAAAAAGTGCTTATTTGTTAAAGGCGGCTAATCCGGATTTTAAAGAATTTGCGAAAAAGTATTATTTTGAGTTGCAAGAGGTGGATTCATTCGATGTGCTTCCGGATGATACGTTTATCAAGTTTGCGCTTGATGTCGAAGTGGCTAAAACTGGGCAAATTGTGGAAGATTTGAACCAAACGTTTGCTGGGGAAATTCGTGCTGTTTCGAGCGGGCATGGGAGCATTGATATTATTATTCCGGGTGTGACGAAAGGGAGTGCGATTCAGCAGCTTTTGAAGGAGTGGCAAGTGGCACCAGACGATTTGTTAGCTTTTGGAGATGCGAATAATGATTTGGAAATGCTAAAATTAACTCCGAATAGTTATGCGATGCAAGAAAGTAGTCCGGAAGTTCTTGCTGCTGCAAAATATGTGGCCCCTTCAAACCAGGAAGCTGGCGTGTTACAAGTGGTGGAAGATTATTTGAAAAAAAGCCAAAGATCTTGATCCGATCTTTGGCTTTTTTGAAAGTGATAAACGTGTCGGTTTTACACTAAATTAATTTACCAGTGTAGATTCTACAATATCCTTTCGTCGATAAACGTTCAGAATAAGGCCGAGTAGGGCAGCGTAGACTAGTAACATGCTTCCCCCATAACTGATAAACGGCAGGGGTACTACCATGATTGGGACTATTCCGAGACCCATAAGAATATTCCAACAAGCTGGAACGGTAAATAATACAGCCCCTCCGATTGTTAATAATCTACCGAATAAATCCTTTGTTTTAAAAGCGTTTCGTGAAATCCGTATTATAAATACAAGTAGTAGTAGACAAAGGGAAATTCCGAATACCCAGCCTAGAGAATAGACGAGAAATGGGAAGACAAAATCTGTATGTGCTTCAGGGATTGTTAGATTGTTGTGAAGTCCCTTACCGAACCAACCAGCTTTTGAAAGAATTTCTTTCAAAGGTATGATTGTATCAGAGAGGTAGCTACTAGGTGCTTTATGAATCATCGTACTAATGAAAATAATACCTACAAGCAAATTACCCAGTGCTACTTTAATGGCAAATCGGTTATGACGATAATAAAAAATATACATTACTAATACACACAAGAAGTACATAATAACAAATACAAATCGGTTAATCATGGCGTAAGAAATAACTGGTGCCCAAAATAGGCTTAATAGCAATGCTGTTTTTTTCCAACCTTTAAACGTATTCATTTTGGTGAAAATACCAGCCCATGCGATGAAGAATAAAAATAAGGATATAGCTGGACTATCAATCATCATACCCCAGAGAGACATCCATCTTCCTCCTCCAGTAAGCGAAAAGCCAACTAAAAAAGGTGTGAAAAATAGTATTAAGGCAGCCCCGTAAAAATACATCCACAAATTTTTCAGTTTCCTATAATCAAAGAAAAGAAATCCAATCAGAGCAAGAACAGCAAGGGCGAGCCAGACAATTTGTTTTTTCATGAATGAAGAATTAGATGCTACTACATCACTCATTAGTGGAAGAAAACTAATACCGGCAAGTAGGATAAATAACGCAATAAGGAGCCAATCCATTCTTGGTTTATGAAGCTGATTCATGTTTCTGCCAACAGTCGAGGGATCTCCCATTTCCTGCATCGCCTTTTTATCCGCATCCTCTATAGATAATCCTCTTTTTTGAAAGGAGTGACTTAGCTCTTCCAGATGATGACTAAGCTCTTTTTTTATCATACTGTGGGCTTGTTTGGATTTTACTTTTGAGATTACTTTACTTAAATATGCCTCGAATTTAGATGAACTCACAAAGAAACCTCCTCAATTAAATTTTTCAGTGGTCCACGTTGCTTAGAACCTCTTATTTCAAAAGTTGCTACAAATTTTTTCCCTTTCGCAGTTAGGGAATAATATTTCTTATCTTCTATCCATTTTGATGATAGGATTTTCTTGTTTTCAAGTAGATGTAACAGGATATAAAGCTGCCCTTCATTGTTTTTAAAGCTAAGTTCATTTTTTTGAAATAGTTGGGTGGAAATTTCGTACCCATGCTTTGCTTCGCCTTGCAGTGCATCTAATATGTTTTGAAGTGTTTCTGCTTTCCAAGAATGAAGCTCTAAGTGTGATTGTTTCTTCCGGATGGCTGCTTTTACCGCATTTTTTCTCTCATCGGAAAAAGAAAAATCCTCAAAATCTTTTTTGATAGAATCCTTTAAATTATGGAATGGATCAGTCATGATTAAACCTCCTTTTTCATCTTGTTCTTTAATAATTCTCTGGCTTGTTTTAACCTGGTTTTTAATGTATTGCTATTTACACCAGTAATCTTGCTGATATTTGCCAAGGAAAGTTCTTCGTAGTAATGTAAGAAAACTACTTCCCGGTACTTTACTGGTAAATCCATAACAGCGCTCGTTAAGCTGTTTGTTATGTCTTTTGTGATGATTTCCTCTTCAACGTGTTTTGATTTGGACGGAAGATAATCCCAAATTTTATCGCTGAAATTTAGTTTGCGATAATGCCAACTACCCAAATAATCTTTACAATGATTAATAGCGATTCGATATAGCCACGTTTTTATGGATGACTTGTTATTAAACTGACCTAGTTTTTCATAGCATTTAATAAATATCTCTTGCGTTAAATCCTCCGCTGTCGTTCGATTTTTTACATAGGAAAAAACTAGATGCAGTACATCATCGCTGTAGTTATCCATCAATTGGCCGATAATTTGTTCTGTATTTTCTAGGCTATTAATGTTAATGCCTATTTCTTCAAGTTCAGTCATTTAAGTTTCACCTTCTTCTGCAATATTAGACGAAGCAAGTATCATTTTGGTTTGGAAAAGTTTAAAATAAATCTTTTATTTAGTATTCATCTCATTAGTAAAGTATTCACTATCTGTTAAAAATACGCAATAAAAAAAGACTGTAAACAAAATGATTTTTCGCTTTGTTCACAGTCTTTTTCTATTTCAATAAACTAAGGAATACGACGCCGACCATAATTAGCAGTATGCCGGAAAGGATAAACGTCCATTCTAGCGGGCTTTTTTTCTGTTTGAAAATGAGGATGCCGCCGATTGTTGCGACGATTACGCAGGCTTGCGAAATCGAGAAACTCGTTGCGACACCAAGAACGGCGGTAGCTAAGAACATGCCTAGATTCGCAATCGACCACGACAACCCGGTCATTAAGTTGAATGTGACATTTTTTCGGGAAATTGCTTGTTTTTTCGCTAAGTTAATACCAATGGCGCATGTCAGCATCCCGAGTGCTTGTGGTAAAATGATAGAAAAGCCAGTAACATCAAAAAGCTGGTTTGTCACTACGTAAAGCGTTAAAAAGAAGGAAGAT
Organism: Listeria cossartiae subsp. cossartiae; assembly: GCF_014224155.1. GTDB lineage: Bacteria > Bacillota > Bacilli > Lactobacillales > Listeriaceae > Listeria > Listeria cossartiae. Next base: position 183,129 of record NZ_JAASUI010000001.1, read on the forward strand.
AGAATAACGATACCGTAGACATGAAATGAAACCGACTCCGTGATATGATTCCCGCGTTTTTGAAACCCGGTCATTACTACCCCAATCAAGATTAAAATTACTGCAACAACTCCAATGACAACAGCCGTAACCGTTTGCCATTCTCGGAACACGAGAACTGCGAAAAGCGTTGCGCCAACTAGTTGTGTTCCGTTTGAAATCGGCATTGCCTTCGCGACACTAGAAGCCGCAATCCCTTTAAACTGTAGTAATTGTCCAAAACTCCAAAAGATACCCGAAACAAAACTCACTATAAAAGAAAGAACTGTTATTTCTGGTGATAAAATCCAGAATAAAATGAAAGCAAATAATAGCGCACTAATCGATGTCCCCAGTAGTTGTTCCTCGGGGGTGCTTTTTCGTAAGTTCGCAATTATCGGCATAAATCCCCACCCAAGAACAGGGAGTAACGCAATAAGATAAATAGACATAAATAAGCTTCCTTTCTAGGTTAGTGGTGCTATTTAAATCTACCATTCTCCAAAATGAACAGCAATATCCCAAAATTACGGTATTCAATGCGGTAATTTTCGTAGTTTTCTGGGGATGAGTCTTTGTAATAGAATAAGCGTAGGGAAAGGAAAATTAAAAATGAAAGCGGTAACGAAAATGATTGCAAATCGCGAAAAAAATATCATTCAGTTTCTAATGAAGACAGGCCAAACACGTGTTGGAACTATCGCGAATCATCTCGGACTTTCAGAAAAAACTGTCTCAAATTCACTGAAGGAAATCGATATTTTTCTAAAGGATTTTGATATGACAGTGGTCCGAAAACCAAAAATCGGTGTGTATATTGAAGGTGATAATAAGGCTTTTGCCGAAGTTAGCCGATTCCTAGATAACCAAGTCAGCCAAATCCCATCAACGAAAGAAGAACGGGTTATCTACATTTTCAGTAAATTGCTTAAAGCAGACGACTATATCACGATTCATCAACTGGCAGACGAACTTTACATTAGCCGGAGCACGATTGAGAAAAACATGATGGAAGTCACAAAAATGCTGGAAAAAGAAGGGATTACCTTATATAAGAAACCTAGTAAAGGTATGAAGCTGCTTATTAGCGAACGAGAAAAACGTGCCTTAACATCGAAATTTATTACTAATTTTTGGGGTAACAACTGGTATCTAAAGCAAGAAGGCGAAAAAGTACTCCAAGCATTTGATACGATTCAGGCTGATGTTACTGGGATTTTCCCGGAAGAAGGCTTGAAAGAAATCATTGCGATTGTGCAAGAATTCAGTGAGCGTCATGATTTTGCTTTTACAGATTATGCATTTCAGTCGATTGTGATTCACCTTGCGATTGCAGTAGAGCGAATTCGCGAAGGCGAGTATGTGGAAAATGTTGAGAGCGACCCGATGAAAGATGTGTTTGAGTCACAGCGTAACAACACGGAAATCTTAGTTGGCATGCTGGAAGAACGTTTGGATATCAAAATTCCGGCTTTCGAAGTTGGCTATATTCAGCTTCATTTAACAGCTGCTTATAATCAACAACATGATGAACTGCTCGTTAATACTCCGCCGCAAGAGGACGATGTCGCTGATTTTGTCAGTAAGTGTTTAGCGGAAGGGAATTATGACAAGGGCTTGCTGGAAGACCTGACGACACATATGAAATCCGCCATTAACCGTTTAAAACTTGGCATGCATTTTAAAAATCCGTACCTTAGCAAAATTAAGCAAAACTTTCCCCAAGCGTTTGAAGAAGCGCTATATTTTAAAGCTAAATTCGAACAAAAGTACGATGTGCAAGTGAACGAAGATGAAACGGCGTATATTGCGCTACATTTTGAAGCATACAAAGAAAGAAGTCGCTCTTTCCCCGACCAAATTCGAGTGGTTCTTGTATGCAGTACAGGGCTCGGTTCATCCAGATTACTCGCAGCTAGAATTAAAAAATATTTTCCAATGATTACGATTGAAAAAATACTGTCCGTTCAGGCGTTAATGGAAACCGAAGTTGATGTGGATCTAGTCATTAGCACAATCTACCTCGAACTAGAGGACATTCCAAGCATTGTTGTAAGCCCGATGATGAGTAAGGCGGATTTACAACAAGTTGAAAGCCAAATCGAACGTACACGACGCAAGAAAAAGAATCGCAGCCAACCATTCGTTGATTTAATTAAGCCAAAAACCATTTTTGCGAAGTTAGATGTTGCGACGATGGAAGAAGCGATTGCGAAAATTGGCGACAAATTGGTGGAGCAGGGTATTGCTAAGCTAGGCATCGTGGAAAGTGCGCTGAAAAGAGAAGCGTTATCGTTCACTTCTTTTGAAGAAATGGCGACACCGCACGCAGAACCAGCGCTAATCAATGAATCGCGCATTGTCATCGCGACACTGAAACACCCAGTGAAATGGGGCTTGGTCGATGTGGATAAAATCTTTTTTATCGCTTTGACAGAGCAAAATGGTATTAATTTAGACGCGATGTACGAACAATTTTATAAATATATTGATAATAAAAAATGGCTAGAAAAGCTGACGCAACTAAAAAGTGCCGCAGAAATTTATGAGCATTTGTTAAAGGATGGGATGTAATGGAAGTAAAAGATATTTTAACTAAAGAATTAGTCGTTTTTGATTTAGAAGCGACAACCAAAGAAGCCGCAATTGAAGAAATGGCAGAAATGTTGGATGAACGTGGTATTTTAGCGGATAAAGCGACTTATGTTCGAGCAGTTTTGGAACGTGAAGCACATTCAACAACCGGAATAGGTAATAACATTGCTATCCCACACGGAAAAAGTGAAAGTGTCACAAAATCGGCCATCGTTTTTGCAAGAACGAAAGCCATGATCGAATGGGAATCGCTTGATGACGAACCGGTAAACATGATTTTCTTACTGGCAATTACGGATTCCGACAAAACAGACGGTCATTTAAAAATCCTTGCTGAAATTGCAACAAAACTTATGGACGATGATATTGTTGAGAATTTAAAAAGTACAAGAGATCAAGAAGAAGTTATTCGAATTTTAAATGGAGGCGTAGTAGAGATATGAAACGTAAAATTATCGCAGTAACCGCATGTGCGACAGGAGTGGCACACACATATATGGCAGCGCAAGCCCTAAAAAAAGGCGCGAAAAAAATGGGCAACCTCATTAAAGTAGAAACACAAGGCGCGACAGGAATTGAAAATGAATTAACCGAAAAAGACGTAAACATTGGTGAAGTTGTCATTTTCGCAGTAGATACAAAAGTACGTAACAAAGAACGTTTTGACGGTAAAGTCGTGCTGGAAGTTCCAGTAAGCGCACCGATTAAAGATGCAGAAAAAGTAATCAACGCAGCACTTGCGTTAATTGACGAAAAATAAGGAGGATCTACCATGTTCAGAAAAATTGGGAGTGAACTGAAAAAACACGTTTTAACAGGTATTTCATATATGATTCCGCTCGTTATCGCGGGTGCCGTAATTATGGCGATTGCGCGGGTTGGCGGTTCGTTTTTCGGAATTACAGATATTTGGGACGCGAAATATGCAGACAGTGCGAATAGCCTGATTTCGTTACTGCATAGTTTAGATGGTTTTGGTGGCTTGGCGCTAGGAATGATGTTCCCGGTTATTGCCGCATTTATCGGATATTCCATTTCGGACAAATTAGCACTGGCACCAGGTCTTGTTGGTGGTTTGTTAGCACGTGATATCGGCGCAGGTTTCCTTGGGGCACTGGCAGCTGGTTTAATCGCTGGTTACACATGTCTATTGATTAAAAAATACGTGAAACTGCCAAAAGCGGCGGCTTCGATTGTACCAGTATTTTTAGTACCAGTTTTTGGCACACTTATTACCGTTCTTATTATTAATTATGTTGTTGGTATTCCTTTTGCAGATTTAAATACAGCCCTTGAAAATTGGCTAAATGGTATGTCTGGATCGAACCAAATTCTAATGGCGGCAATTATTGGCGCGATGGTTGGTTTTGACTTAGGTGGACCTGTAAATAAAGCAGCTGTAACAACGGCGATGGCACTTTTGACAAGTGGAATTTATGCACCAAATACAGCAGCACAAGTAGCAATCATCATCCCACCACTTGGTCTTGGTTTAGCAACATTAATCGCGAAACGTAAATACAATACAGAAATGCGTGAAGCAGGGAAATCATCGCTTATTATGGGGCTTGTTGGGATTAGTGAAGGGGCAATTCCTTTCGCCGTAGAATCTCCACTTAAAGTTATTCCAGCTACGGTTCTTGGTTCTGCTGTCGGCGGCGCACTGGCTGTAGGTCTTGGCGCAATTAACCAAGCGCCAATCAGTGGTTTTTACGGCTGGTTCACTGTAGAAAATTGGCCAGTTTATATTTTAGCGATTGCAGTTGGGACGCTCATTGTTGCGGGAATGTCAGTCGCTTTACGTAAAGCAAGTGCTGGCGAGGAAATGGCTGGTTCAAGCTACGATGACGAAATTGACGAAGCAGAATGGGAAGCTTAAAAAACGGAGGTAACTATGGTTAAAGCACATATTGTGAACCATACGCATTGGGACCGAGAGTGGTATTTCACCTCGGCCGATGCACTGGTTCTAAGTGAACAACTTTTTACAGAAGTAATTGACGAATTAAAAAAGCACCCAGAAGCAAACTTTGTACTTGATGGACAATTGTCGATTTTAGACGATTATGTCGCACTTTATCCGGAAAAATTAGCGGATATTAAACAGCTGATTGCGGATGAACAACTTTTCATTGGTCCGTGGTTTACGCAAACAGATGCCTTTTTCGCGCACGGTGAGTCGATTTTGCGCAATGCGATGATTGGGATTTTTGACAGTAAAAAATACGGCGACTATATGAAAATCGGTTATTTGCCGGATACATTTGGGTTTAATGCCCAAATACCAACGTTGCTTGAGCATGCTGGCTTTGATAATGTGATTTTCTGGCGCGGAATTCATTTAGGCGAGCACGTCGAATCTCCGTATTTCAAATGGCAAGGACTTGGTGAGGAAACTTCGATTTATGCGATTAATATGCCACAAGGTTACGGCACGGGGATGCTACTTGAGCCAACATCGGCATACGTGGATGGACGCCTTGATCCAGCAATTGATTTTATTGAAAAATATAGCAAGACGACCGAAGTGTTAATTCCATCGGGGAATGATCAGCTAAATATTATTAGCAATTTTGCGGAAAAACTGGCAGAAATCAACAAAATGGGGCGCCATGATTATCAACTTAGCACCTATCAAGATTTTATTCAATATGTAAGAGAGTTGCCCGATTTAGAGAAATATCGCGGCGAATTTAGAAGCCCAGTGCTGGCACGCGTGCATAAAACTATTGGCTCCAGCCGAATGAATATCAAGCTGAAAAGCGCGTCACTCGAGCAAAAACTGCTAACGCGGATCGAACCGCTACTTGTGATTGCTAAGGCATCCGGTATTTCCATCAGCGAGCGTTTACTAATGCACACGTGGAAAAAACTGCTAGAAGGCCAAGCGCACGATAGTTTGGCTGGCTGCGTTTCCGATCCTGTTGCCGAAGATATTTTGCACCGGATGAAGGAAGCCGATGAGCTGTGTGATAGCATTGAAAATACAATTGTGAAGAAAATTGCCGATGATTTGGTACTTGCCGCGAATGAAATTATCATTTTTAACACCGATTTACATGATTTTGATGGATTTAAAGAAATTCAAGTAGTAACTGAGCATAAAAATATCCATTTCCCAGCATTTCCGGATGCGACGATTGTCCAAGAAGAATTCATCCCATCGCGTGAAAATGTGCTAGAAGAAACGCCAGCCGGTAACCGATTTATTGAAGAGCCAGGCTATTATGTGCTTCAAGTACGCATCAAAGTGGAGCTGCCGGGGCTTGGTTACCGTGTGATTGCTTTTGAAGAGAATGATCGCGAACTGGATTCGATGGTTGCTTCCAATGATGTGGCAATTGCGAATGATTTCTACAAAATCACTTTTGAAAATGGCGAAATCGCGCTTGAAAAAGCAAATGGCGAGCGTACAACTTCCTTTATTACGTTGGAAGATGATGTGAACGCTGGAGATACGTATGATTATTCACCGCTAGCCGGAGATATTGCAGAATTATTCACTTTTTCCGAAGCAAAAACGGAGAAATCAAGTGAAGTCGAACGTTTAATTTTAACTGGAAAGAACGATTTTCCACTAGACCGTTTGACAAAAGAAGGCCAAGGCGAGTTACAAATTGAGCTGATTTTAGAACTGAAAAAAGGTAGCGAACTGCTAGATGTTAAAATCGAAGTGGACAACCAAATCAAAAACCACCGATTACGCTTGAAAGTAAATACAGGCGTGAAAACAGATTACAACATCGCCTCGCTTCCATTCGGATACATCCAAAGAAAACCAGTTGTACCAGCGAATTGGCAAGAAACATACAGCGAAATGCCTATTGATATCGAGCCGCTAGAACAAAGTGTGACGCTAACAAATAAAGCAAAAAGCTGCACCATTTTCACACGCGGCGTCAAAGAATACCAACAATTGGATCAACAGTTAGCACTGACGCTACTCGCAACAACCGGACAACTTGGGAAACCTGATTTAGCTTACCGCCCAGGCCGAGCATCAGGCGACACAACGAAAAAAGGCCACGTGCTCATCGAAACAACCGGCGCTCAACTACTCGGCAAACATGAATTCTCACTCGCCATCTATCTCGGCGACCTAGCTTTCGACGAACACAAAACCGCAGAACGCACCAAAATTTTCAACCAAGCAAACGTGTCCTACCAACGCCAACCTTTCAATCATTTTTTACACCGTTTAGACAATAAAATCCAGAAAACCGAACGAAAATTAGGCGCGAAGCAAACGTTAGGCATGTTGAATTTACCAGAAAAATACTTAGTTTCGGCGTGTCATCCGTCGTATTATGCAGCGGATAAATACATCATCCGCATTGAAAATCCAACCAACGCACCGCAAAAGTTGGAATTACCGGATGTAGCATTTGACTATGTGAACGCTATTGAAGAAATCGTCGAAAATCAAGACAACATGATTCCAGCATATGGTGCTGTGACATTGCGATTAGGAATATAGAAGGAAAACTTGCTCAAAGCTTTTAGGTTGAGCAAGTTTTTATTTGCGTGGGATTGCATTGAAGTATTAAACATGATATCTTTGGGATGAAAACGCTTAAATTAGCAGCACCATTTTCAAAAAAGGAGATAGAGAAATGAACCGACAACAATTAGAAAGATTAGATCAGAGTTATATCTATGAAGTATACGCAGATAAGGAAGAAACAAACGAATTTTATATGGGATACATAAAAGCAATTTTTAAAAAGTATATTATAATGGAAAATTATCATAGAAGTGGTCAATTTGATGGTTTTGTTATTATCGCAAATGAAAATATTTTTAAAGTACAAAAAGATACCAAATATCTGGAGCCCTATAAAAACGTAAAACCACCACAAATGCAAATGCCGGAATTAAGTAGCAAAGGAGATACCCTTTACAATTTTCTTCATTGGACGAAAGAAAATAAGAAAGTAGTGGAGCTAACAACGGTTTGGGATGAACTAATTATTGGTGAGATTGACGTGCTTGATGATGAATTAGTATCTATGAATATCCTTTCGTCCGATGATTTTTCACCAGATGGACAATGTTGTATTGAGTACGAATCTGTCCTAGATATGTGTGTTGATACTTTGAAATTGCAGTTTATGGATTCGAATTGTTAAAATGTTTTATTTTTCCATGTGAATGTCCCCTTGAGTTGTATTTTTCCTAATAAGTGTTATAATAAAGTTGGAAAATGAATCATTTAATGCACAAAAATCCCCGAGTCCGGCTAAAGACCTCGGGGATTTTCTTGTGGTTAGAACGGTTGCCGTCTACTTATGTTTTTTATCACTACGATGTTCTAACCAATATTTGTAGGTAGCTAAAGTAATTCCTACAAAAATCGGAGCGATAAGACTGAAAAAAAATAGAATCATTTAATGCACCTCCCTTCAGACGAACAATGTTCCTATTGTTCGTCTGAAGGTAGACGACTTAATTATTATAGCACGCTCACATAATTTAAAGAGATGTTTTAAAGAATAAAAATAAATCCATAAAAAGCAGCAATAAAACTAATTTTAGTTGTATTGCTGCTTTTTTTACTTATTTTGTCATTTCTTTTTCTATCAACTTCAAAAATTCCTTCGCTGCGCTCGAAAAAGTGGGGTTCTTTTTCCAAACAATGCTTATGCCAGCAGTGAGGGGTGGCGAAAAAGGAATAAATTTCAAATTCGTATTGTCCGTGTTGATAATGCCATCGATACAAAGAATACTGGCAATATTTTCTTTAGCTAAAAGCGAGGCATTATAAAGCAAATTATATCTACCAATCACATTCAATTGTTCGAAATGTCCTCCTAACCAATTTGCTAGTTGATTATCTACGAAAGTTTGATTCGAAACCATTATTGGATTTTCTTGAATATCACCGGGAGTTATAACTTCTTTTTGCGCTAAAGGATGGGCTGTATTTACTAAAATTCCCCATCTGTCTACTAAAGAAAGCTGCAAATATTCGTATGCCTGCATTTCAACAGGATTAATGACCAACCCAAAATCCAGCAGCCCGTGCTCAATTTTTTCTAAAACATCGTCGGCGTTACCACTATGTAGTTGAAACGTAATCTCGGGATGTATTTCTCTCAGCTGATGAATGACACTACCAATAAACTCAAACCCCCTCGTTTCCCCAGCACCTATCGTTATTTTCCCACTAATTGTTTCATTTTGTAGCAAGTTCGAAGTTGTTAATTCGACTAAAGATAAAATCTCCTTCGCACGATTTGCCAAGTAAACCCCATCTTCTGTTAAGGTAATAGAACGATTTCCGCGAATAAACAGCGTTATACCTAACTCTTCCTCAAGTTCCTTCAATTGTTTAGAAAGCGTTGGCTGAGAAAGATGAAGTACTTCCGCCGCTTTACTAATCGTCTTTTCACGAGCGACAGTTAAAAAATAATTTAACACACGTAATTCCATGAGGCTCTCCTTCCTATAACCAAAACGAATAGTTGGCTATGATTTATAAGTATTATTCAATTATAACTTTTCTCCGTATAATTAAGAAGTAAAAGATTTTCGGGGGGGAGAGCGCATAATGATACAAGATTTACAGAAAAGAATTGTCGGTAAAGAAATTCTGCAAGGATCAAATCTTTCAAATGAAATTCATGAGGTAAAGCAAAACAACGAACAATTAATCGTCGAACTAAATACCAAATATCATTCAAAAAAAGAAATAACGAAATGCCTCAGTGAAATCACCGGAAAACCTGTGGATTCCTCTGTGGAGGTTTCACTTCCTTTTTACAGTGATTTTGGTAAACATATTACTTTTGGAAAAAATATCTTTATCAATTTGAATGTAACTTTCGTGGATTTGGGCGGGATTACGATTGAAGATAATGTCTTAATTGGCCCAGGAGCAAGACTTGTGACCGTCAACCATTTAGTTAGCCCGAAAAAGAGACGTGGCTTAAGAGTAGCCCCAATTTGTGTGAAGAAAAACGCCTGGATTGGCGCAAATGCAACGATATTATCAGGCGTAACAATCGGTGAAAATGCGATCATTGCTGCGGATGCTACCGTCACAAGAGATGTCCCAGCAAACGTTGTCGTCGCCGGAAGCCCCGCCAAACAAATTCGTAAAATTATTGAGGAATAAGGAGAGATAACCAATGACAATCAAAAACAAAGTAATTATCATAACTGGAGCATCATCCGGAATTGGTGAAGCAACAGCCTTACTTTTAGCCGAAAAAGGGGCGAAAGTAGTTCTTGCTGCTCGTCGCGTGGAAAAGCTGGAAAAAATTGTTCAAACCATTAAAGCGAGTTCAGGTGAAGCAATTTTTGCCAAAACGGATGTAACAAAACGTGAAGATAATAAGAAATTAGTAAAATTAGCGATTGAAACATACGGAAAAGTGGATGCAATCTTTTTAAATGCGGGAATAATGCCGAATTCGCCATTATCAGCTTTAAAAGAAGACGAATGGGAGCAAATGATTGATATCAATATTAAAGGTGTGCTAAATGGAATTGCGGCGGTGCTGCCTTCTTTCATGGCTCAAAAATCAGGACACATCATCGCAACTTCTTCTGTAGCAGGATTAAAAGCATATCCCGGCGGTGCTGTATATGGCGCGACTAAATGGGCAGTCCGTGACCTAATGGAAGTATTACGAATGGAGTCAGCCCAAGAAGGAACCAACATCCGCACTGCGACCATTTATCCAGCAGCGATCAATACGGAATTACTAGAAACGATTACAGATAAAGAAACCGAGCAAGGAATGACCAATTTATATAAACAATATGGCATCACACCTGATCGTATCGCGAGCATTGTTGCTTATGCCATTGAGCAACCCGAAGACGTAAACGTAAATGAATTCACAGTAGGTCCAACTAGTCAACCGTGGTAAGTGGAAAAACCTTGAACGGAAGAATTATCGGTTCAAGGTTTTTTTGCGGAATTGAGCATAATTATTCTGATAAAGAGTTAATTTTAGTTAAGAGAATTAACAATTCAAATAAAAAGTAAAAATTTTACATTCTGCATAACCCAAAACCAAAAAAACATGCTATAATGATTTTGTTAAATTTGGAAAAGGACCAGTTTTATCTCAATTAAAACTGGTCCTTTTTTAGAAAGAGGGGGATAGTGAGGTTGTTAGTAGGGAGATAGAAAATAGAGAAATTGGTAAGACATCGAATGATATGACATTGAAAAGGGAGAGCTTGATACATGAAAATACATGCAAAAGCAAAGAAAGTATTAGTGAGCCTGATAGCCATTATGTTATTCCTTTCACTAATACCTGGTTATGCACCAACGGCGGAGGAGACGTCGACTGGGGTAGCAGCACCAGAAACGGAAGCGGGAGAAAAAGCACCAACAGAAGTTAAAGAAGAACGAACAGAAAATGAAGTGGTTTTTGATAACCACGACGGGAGTTTTACGAAGCAAATCTTTGCGGATCCTATCAATATGGAAGTTGATGGCGAGATGAAACGCATCGATGCGAATGTGGAGAAAGAAGCAGATTCTGACATGATTGTTCCAAAACAAACCCCATTAGAACTAGGCTTCTTAGACAAAATGGAAGACGGGGCATATCAGAAACTAACGAAAACTGGAGCAGAAGTTACTTTTCGCTTAAAAGGAGCACGTACAGGCGAGGATGAACAAGCAGTAACGGACCAACCAGCGACGTATAAAGAAAATGAAGTTACTTACGCAGATGTATTTCCTAAAACGGATTTACGGCATTTAACTTTTCCACAATCAGTAAAAGAAGACTTAGTACTACATGAACCAAATCAAGTAGATACGTATGTTTATCAAATTGAAACAAAACTAGATTTAGAGCTAGCAGAGAATGGCGATGTGCTATTCAAAAATAAATCGGACGAAACAATGTATACGCTTCCGAAACCAGTTATGACAGATTCCAACGTTGGAGCTGAAACTGGCGAAGCAGCGTTATCCGAAAATGTTTCCTTTGAAGTAAAACAACTGACAAAAACAGTGTATGAACTACAATTAAAAGTAGACACAGCATGGTTAAATGATGCTGCGCGTGAATATCCTGTTTATATTGATCCATCTGTCCGGTTAGATGAAGTTTATAATGCTAACATCAATTCAGCTAAACCGACAGAAACCAATATCGGGAGCAAACTTTGGGATTCTGGCCAAAATGCTTACACGTTAAAACTCGGTAAATGGGACAATTCAACAGGAAATAATGCCGCCTTTTTAAAAATGGATACGTCCACTTTAAACAAAGCGACTGTTTCTAAAGCAACGTTAAAAGTCTATAACATTTGGCACATGTCTCCAACGGTTAAAAATGATCTTTGGTATTACGAAGCCAATGCAAAATGGTCCCCGTGGCAAGTAACATGGAACACAGTACCTCCTGTAACTAGATTAGGTAGTGTTAATGTTGGTCGTGGCGAATGGGCTAATTTAGACGTAACTAAAACAGTCCAAGCATGGGCAAGTGGAACGCGTGTGAACAACGGTTTCCGCCTAGGTACGAACATCGATCAAAATTATTGGAAAAAAGTTGTAGCAAGTGAAAATAATAAAAACTATCCTTATCTGGAAGTAAATTATACGTACCCACAACCGGAAAAGCCTACTGTAAAAACGAACTCGAATGGAGTAGGTACTGGAACAGGCTTCATGGATGTATCTTGGAAGGCCGTTCCAGGAGCGACAAGTTATAATATCGTTATTTCTGACGGATACAAATACGAGTATATAAATACAAAAAGTGCAGCAACGACATGGAGCACTAAAGGAAAGAAAATTTTCCCAACAGATGACGAAATTGCTAATGGTGAATTTGAATTCCATCATGATGGCAAAGGAACTGAATTCGCCCTTGATCCGCGAGCACAATATGAAAATGCGTTTCAAGCCGGAAGTACTTTTGGACTGCGCAATTTAACGCGCTATCTATTTAGAGTGCAAGCCGTTTTCCCGGGTGGAGAAAGCCCGCTATCCGATTTAGTATTTGCCTACATGCCAATCGAAAAACCACAACCAACTGCTGCGAAAGCTTATTCTAACTTAGCGCATAAAGAAACAGGTTACGTGGAACTTAACTGGGAAAAGAGCCCAATGGCGGACGGCTATAAAGTACTGGTCTTCAACGGTAAAGCCTACGAAGAATACGATGTCGGCGCAGAGACAAAATGGACAACTCAAAACAAAGGAATTTGGCCAACTAAAGAAGAGATTGCAGATGGTAAATTTGCCCTTCATCATGACGGAAAAGGCGCCGAACTAGCAAAAGATCCTTCACCAGTTTATACCAATTCTGGCGGGAATTATAAAGAGCGCAAAAATTACTGGTTCCGAGTTATTGCATATCAAAAAGCAGGAAATAACGCCACAAGTATCCAATCCGAACCAGCAACGCCAACTATTCCAGAAGTAGTAAATAAACAACTAGGAATGGTGGACTACTGGACAAGTGTCCCAGTACGCGGCGGGCAAGTGAACGCAACAAATGGAAACTTTTTATTCCATGAAACAGATTTCAATTTAGAAGGTCGCGGCCCAAGCATTAACGTCGACCGTACTTTTAACAGCCAAGATGACGCAACAGGAATTTTCGGTAAAGGCTGGACAAGTACCCTCGAAGAAAGACTTATTGAAGAAGAAAACGGCAATATCTTATGGGTGGAATCGGATAAAAAAGTCCATCGTTTCACTAAAAAAGGCGACAAATATGAGGCCCCACCAGGCATTTATTCAGAAATCACTAAAAACGCAGACGGCTATTTGAAAATAGAAGAAGATAAGTCAGAAACACGCTTTTTAGCTGATGGACGATTAAAATCCGAAAAAGATACAAAAGGCAACGAATTAACATACGCGTATACCGATGGAAAACTAACAAGCATGCGCGACGCTTCCGGGCGTACCGTAACTTTAGCGTATGAAGGCGAGCTAGTAAAAGAGCTAGTTGGACCAGAAGACCGGAAAATCAGCTACACCTATAATGACAAACAAGAGCTAATCAGTTCATCAACTGCCCGCGGAAAACTATATCGCTACGGCTACACGGATGGCTTATTAACAGCAGTTTATGATCCAAAACACACAGAAGAAAAACCATACGCAACAACCTTTGTCTATGAAGAGGAAAAACTAACAGAAATAACCGATCCAGTCGGCAAAAAAACCACCCTTTCCTACGATAAAGAAGAACAAAAAACTACTTTAACAAACGAGAAAAAGAAGAAAACCGTTTATTTATACAACGATGCTGGAAATCCCAAGAAAGAAATCGTGGATGCAGAAGGCCTCAAATTAACAACGACCTACACGTATGAATCAAACAATCTAGTAAAAGAAGTAAATCCTAAGGGTCAAGAAGAAACATACTCTTACGATGCGGATGGCAATGTCACGCAAATGACAGATGCATACGGAACAGAATCATACACTTACAATGATAACAACGATGTAACAAGCGCAACTGACACAGAAGGCCGCAAAACAACCGTGGCTTATGACGGAGCAGATGCGGTATCAGAAACACTTGCGACAGAATCCCAAGTATCCTCTGTAACGCAGTATGACGCTTTTGGTAACCCTGTCCGAGGTAGTGGTGAACTTTCCTCAGGCGGCAATTTACTTCAAAACAGCGGCTTTGAAAAAGGTGCAGGAGTTTCCAACTGGACACTAATTCAATCTGATGCAAAAGGAAGCATGACATTCGATAGTACACAGTCAGCTCCAGGAGCACTTGGCGGTAGCGGCTCTGTTAAACTAACTAGTGAAGCAAACTCTACTGTAAAAGGTTATTCATCCGTTACCCAACGCGTCGATGTAGAACCAGAAACAACGTATACATTTAGCGCCTGGATTAAAACATCCGGAATGACAAACGCCGATGCACTTCTCATTGGACGTTTACAAGACGCGAATGCAAAAGATATTACCGATGCTGGTGTATGGCAATCCAACCGTGCGACATCCATCAAAAAGAATGGCGACTGGGTAAAACGCCAATTAACCTTTAAAACATCCAAAAACACGCGCCAAGTATTGCTTTATTTGGATAATGAACAACCAGCTCCACATAAAGGAAAAGCAACCATTTGGTACGACAATGTTCAATTTGAAAAAGGTAGTGTTGCTTCCAGTTACAATCCAGTAGTCAATAACAGTTTTGAAAATCACAATGGAACACTTCCGACTGGTTGGATGCGAACAGGTAATACCGCGCTAACACAAGCAAAAGTAGTCGATAATCAAAGCCACAGCGGTGATAGCGCCGTTTACTTCGAGCGAAAAGCGACAAGTGAAGCCTACACGCATATTGTGCAAGATGTACCTGTAAATCAAAAAGAAGCAAAAGCATTAACGATTTCAGCGCTTTCCAAATCAGAAGATGCCAAATCAAATGGCTCTGTTACAACGATGTCGAACGATTATTCTGTATGGGGAACAATATATTATCAAGATGGCACAACATCTTCCGTACAAGGTCAATTCCCACTAGGAACGAACGACTGGAACCGAAGTGCCGTAGTTGTTAAACCAACCAAACCGATCAAAATGATTAAAGTCTATACAATGTTCCGCAACGGTTTAACAGGGAAAGCTTGGTTTGACGATGTACGTGTTATAGAAGGCGAAGTATTAACGAAAAATGAATACGACGCTTCCGGCAACTACGTAACAGCCAGCTATGACGAAGAAGGCCGTAAAATCAGCTTTACTTACGACATTTACGGCAACAAAACATCCGAAACAGACGAAAAAGGCAACAAAAAAACTTTAACCTATGATGCCGACAACGCACTTATAGACACAAAACTAGCAAACGGCACATCCGTAGCCTATAAGTACGACGACAATGGCAACACAACTGAAAAAAATGTCACTGCATCCGGCAAAACGCAAAAAAATATCTATGAATATGACGTAGATAACAAAATCACCGCATTCACCGACGCACTCAATCGCACAATCAAGTACGAATACGATGCAGCCGGTAATGAAACAAAAGCAATCATGCCAACTGGTCGCGTAACCGAAAGCACATACGATTCCGCTGACCGTATGGATGGCATCAAATGGAATGACAAATTAGCATTCAAATTCCAATACGATCCAAACGGCAACCAAACAAAAGTAACCGACGAAATTAACAGCATCGTCACAGACAAAACTTATGACGATGCCAACCGAATCACCAAAGTAGCCGAACGAGGTGGCAACGTAAGCTACACTTACAAAGACAAACCAACAAAAGACAACAAAGGAAAAACAGACAAAGTCGGCGAAGTAGCCATCAACCACGGCGACTACACAGCAAAAACAACATACACTTACAACGACTTAGACCGAAATACCCGCGTAAACGATGGAAGCAAAAACGCCTATTTCGAGTTTGACGAATTTGGGAACATCAACGTCTACACAGCAGGAAACGGCACCGCAGCTAACTACACATACGATAGCACGCAAAAAATCACCAACGCAGCTATTAGTAGCGCAAATGGCACCCAAATTTTAGACGAAAACTACACTTATGATGCAGCAAGCAATCGCACGAGCATCGATAACAAACAAACCGGAAAAACAACCTACGAATACGACGCAGTCAACCAACTGACCAAAGAAACACTACCAAACGGCACTGTCAAAGCGTACACGTATGATGGTTTTGGAAACCGTACACAAGTAGCAATCAGCGGAAGCGAGACAAAAACAATTGCCGCAAGTTATAATGATGGTAATCAACTAGTTTCGTGGAACGGAGAAGCGCTGACGTATGACGCCAATGGTAACCGTACAAGCGATGGCAAGTTCACGTATACATGGGATACCGGAGACCGTTTAAGCAGCATCACGAAAAAAGGTGAGAGCGAGCCGTTTACGAGTTATACGTACGATGATGATAACCGCCGCTTGTCGAAAACCGTCAATGGCGTGACGACGAATTATCATTATGATGGCGATAGTATTGATGTTCTGTATGAAACTGATGGTGATGGAAAAGTTGTTCGTCAGTATGTTTATTCGGATGATAATGTTCGTTTAGCAATGAAGATGAATGGCAAAACCCTCTATTATCACTATAATGCGCATGGCGACGTAATTGCACTCACGGATGAAGCAGGTAAGATTGTCGCAGAATATGCGTATGATGCTTGGGGAAATGTGCTGAAAAACACTGCCTCTACAGAAGAAGCCAAAGCCAATCCTTATGCATATGCGGGATATACGTATGACAAGGAAATCGAACAATATTACTTGATGGCGCGTTATTACGAACCAGAGCAAGGTGTGTTTACTGCTTACGATCCAGACCCAGGCGATGAAGATGATCCGCAGACGATGAATGGGTATAATTATGCGAATAATAATCCAGTGATGTATGTGGATCCTGATGGGCATTGGGTTTGGTTAGCTGTAAATGCTGGATTTGCTATTTATGATGGTTATAAATCTTATAAAAAAACAAAAAGTTTTAAAAAAGCAGGAGTAGCCGCATTTAAAGGAGCTCTTGGTGGTGGTAAAATAAAAATTTTAAAGAGGGCTTATAAAATTGCTAAAGCTGGTGGTAAATTTACTAGTTCTTATAGAAAAGCTAAAAAAGTTTCAAAAGCTACAGGAGGAAAAATAAAAAGAGCTAAAAATAAAAATGGTTTTGTCGTGACAAAAGGTAAAAATACTGTTCGATTTATGGGGAAAGGATCAGGCCAGCGAAAGAAGGCATATTATAGATTGAGCAACAATAAAAAGGGAGCTAAAAACAGGGCAGGGGCTTATACTAACAATAAGGCGGAGACCCATATCAACTATCATTTAGGCTGGAAAAAGAATGCTATTAAACATTTAGGGAGGAGATAAACATGTCATTGAAAAGGAAAATGAACACTATAAATCAAGCGATATTAAAAGAGTTGTATAAATACCCTGAAAAAAGACTTCATAAAACGCATGTGAATTTACGCAAGTCCAACTTGGAATTTGTATTTGCTGAAAATGCTGAAGATATTCAACCGCTAGTATTAATAATAGAGGGGGTAACGGCTTATTATTTTCAACGTAATTACGGAGAAAGTAGATTTGATTTAGACACGGATGAAAGTTCGTTGTTACTACTAGAAACGCTTGAAGTAGTGATGCCTCCTTTTAAAATAGGAGAGGATAGAGCGGATTTTATTGCTGAAGGAAATCTGATTCTTGAGTTAGATGAAATAAGCTATGTTATAGAATGTAAAAAAATTAAATTAAACGATGTAGTTTTTAATTTAGATGAATGAATATCAATAAAGAAGATATCATCATCGTTCATTTTGACGACACGTTAGAACCAGAAGTTAGGGGAGAATTAGCATTAAAAACAACTTAAAAATGAAATTCCAATCGGTAAAGTTAAATACTATGAAATAAATAATCATAGGTAAGGAGGAACCAAAAATGTCCACAAAATTCATGTACGAAAGATTACTAAAATGCCAAGAAGCAAATAAACTAGTAGCCATCTATGCATCACGCGAAGACGATTATTTCGAGGCGGGCTACATTGAAGCAGTTACAGCGAGTGATGTTATGTTCCGCTCGCGACGTTCGGACGGTTACGAAGAGGGACATGTTGTTCTTCCGTTAGAATTAGTGTACCGAATAGAAATTGACACAACACATTTAAAAACAGCCGAACTACTCGCAAAACATCTCAATCAACCAATCAGCTCAGGATTATTTGAGAAAGCACCAAACAAAAAGCATTCTCTTTTCGAAATTGCCGCTGATTATGTACACCAAAGCAAAGAGATAATCTTTATTGACATCATAGGCGACGAGACGCCAGCAATTGGAATGATCGCTGAAAATGAATATGAAGGATTAGAAATTACTTTAGTGGATGACGAAGGTCGATTAGATGGAACTTGTTGGATAAAAAAAGAAGATATTCTAGCTCTGCGTTTCGGCGGCAGTGTCGAACAAGATTTGATGAACAAACTAAAAAAATAAACTAAGAATAAGCCCTCCACTTTTACAGGGAGGGCTTATTATAAAAATAAGAGATGTAAATAATACATATAATAATAAACACTGCGGGAGCATATGATTGAATAATAAAAGAAATACTTAACTTGAATTCGAATAATTAAAAAATAAAGTGTATCTGCTATACAACTTACATTTATTACGTTGGTAGTTTTGACGTTCTCTAGGAAAAGAACTTGGCATTAATCTGTAATGCACCAAAATAAAGTTAACCAAGTTCGGATTATGAAAAAAGGGACGAAGGTACATTATAGATTTAATAACGGGAAATATTCTCATAAATGCTAGGAGGATGTAATTTGGATAAGAGTAGTATTATGGATGTAATAAAAGTGAATCTCAATGATGCGCTTACTGAGGTAATTACAAGTAAAGAACTGGTCGAAAGGTCGGAAAAAATGCTATTTGTTGATGAGAACCAGCAGTCAATAAACGATGATCTATCATTAGAAGAAAGAGAGTTACTAGAAGATATATCAGCACAATGGGATTTATATCTAGTTAATTCGTATGATATCGATACACTACAGAGTTTGGATTTTGGGGAAATTAAGTTTCCAGAGGCGTATTTAAAGGAGTGGTATAGGCAAACAATCTAGCTAATTTAATCCGAATGTTAATACAACAAAGGTTATATGAAGGATTAGAAATAACTTTGGTGAATCGATTAGGCAGAACTTGCTGGATAAAAAAGAAGATATTCTAGCCATACGTTTCCGAGGCAGTGTAGAACAAAATTTGATGAACAAATTATAAAAGTAAGAGAAGTAAATAATACATATCAAAAGAATAAGCTTTGCGGGAGCATATGCAAGATAGTAAGAATATAATCATAGAAAACGTAAAAAGAAAAAAGGAAAGAAAATAACCAAATTAGGAGATTGAAATGGATTCAATTTTAAAATTAATAATGGATTTGGAATTCATCGGCATAATTATAATGTGCATAGTTATTATAGATTTTAAGAAAGACAACTTCTGTTCGAGATGTATACAAGTATTACTATTGTTAAGTTTATTTGTGGTTACAGGAATAACTATCTACTTTTAAGAAGGATGGGGGATAATATGCTACTCGTGATAATAATATATTTTGTTTTTCTACTTATATTAATTATTGGCCATGAAAAGAGAAGTAAGAAAAACAGTAAAACCGTTTTTAACAATATAACTATCATTATTTTCCTTCTAGCCCTTATAGTTTATTGTATAATGCTAGTCCCTCGGTTGGGCATTTAAGGAATGAAAGTCACTATAGAAGAATTAGCGTTTGAAATCTCAATATTAATCTCTATTCAAATTTACAGCGGGCTCTGTAAAGTGAAGAGAAAAACATTATGAACATTATAGGAGGTTATCATGGTTCAATTTATTATCCATATATTAATAAATTTTATTACATTTGCAATTTGTGTCATACCGTTTTATCTTTCAGAAAAAACTAAAGGTATCTTGGAAAAAATAGGTGGAAGCATATTTTTTGCGGGGCTTATAATAGTTGGAACGGGTATTTATATAAGCAATAGTTATACCCTGAAATCATATATTTATGTGATTTTGGTAGTGCAAATAATTATTTTGTGCATCGAGCTTATATTAGTGTTATGGAGTAAACGTAAAGGAAAGTCTCCAATTTTATCTATCCTATCAGCAATATTAGCTATAGGTGCGTTAGGGGTATATATTTATTACGTCGTAGCGAGCTTTATTTATTGAATAAGGGCTTATAGGTGGAATTCTAAAATCGAGTAATTATTATGTCATAGCGGTTAATGAAAAATAAACTTGGATGCAAAATGTTTTTGTGAAATACTGCTTCAAAATGTCAAGAAGCAACTAAATAAGTAGTCACTTGTTCATCACGCAAAGACGATTTTTTTGCTGGTTACATTGAAGCTATTACTACGAACGACATCATGTTTAGCGCAAGGCGTTCTGATGGTTATGAGGGAGGGGATGTTTTTTCATTAGGAACAGTGTATCGAATAGAAATTGATACAACCTATTTGAACATCGCAGAACTGCTCGCCAAACATCTCAACCAAGCAAAAAATTTCTATTCGAAATCGTATCAGATTGTGTATTCAAAAATGAAGAGCTGGTCGGTATGGACATCATTTGAAAGGAGGTTGGCTTTATGAGCAAATTAACTAGTGATGAAGTCGAATTTAAAATAAAAAAACTTATCAGTTTAGAAAAAAATTTACCTGAACAAATATTTCCTAATCCTGAAAAATATAACTTTTATTTTGAAGAACCAGAGGCTATTTATATGGATACGAAAGAATTCATCCATATGATTAAACAAATTGTGGAAATTACACAGGATGAGAAAGCATATATTAGTGAAATTTTGAAAGAAGGTAAATTTTTACAAAAGAGCAAGACTATCTTGAATTTAAAGGAAGTAATAGACTTTACACAGGAAGAGGGTAGTATAGTAGAAAATTTGGATTTTGAACATATAACGGAGACAACGATATTTTTATATTGCTATATGTATTTTCCTTCTGAGCAACTCTTTCTTTTCGTTAATGAATATTCAGACACAGCCCTTTTAGCGATTGATAAAAAACTTGATATCAATGTTCCTTGGTATGATGTAAAAACATTTTTGACTGTGGAGAATCTGGGAATGAAAGATAGGCTATACAGGAAGTTCAGGAAGCGTTTATGGAAGAGTTATAAAAAATAATTCATTAATAAGGAAGAAAAAAATTTAGAAAGCCTATTGCAAAATGCAGTGAAAAAACGTGAGGAGAAACAACATGATATACAGTGTAGGTATGACTACCATGGATTCATATGATGAAAAAGAACAAGAGTATTTTAGTATCATGCCCGAAATAAGAACAGTGGTAAATCCACTATTTGATAAATATGATATATATGAATATACAGTAGATAGAAAGAAGCGAAGTGATCTAACATTCCCATTAAAGCCTAAGCGTTTTCTAAACATTTTTAAGGCAGAGCCGATGAGGGAAAACCCTGGAATAATGGAATATAACAAATTTATAATTGTAACTAAAGGAGTAGATATAAAGACATTACTTAGCGGAGTGTCAGATCTTAATAGACGAGAAAACATTGAATATTTTTTAGTGCAAAATACAATCATGACTTACCAGATTCTAGAAGGGGAAGTAATCAATTTCTATGCAAAAGATTTGAAATTTTTAGTTGATGAATTAGCTTTATAGCCGTGAAATATGTGAGGCAAATTTATGTTATTAAAAATACACCATTCCATCGAACAAACTAAAAAAGAATTGGAGAAACACAGATAAATGATTCATTTAAAAGGTATAACTACTGCGGGTGCTTATGATAATCAAGGTAAATATTTAGAAGAAATTCATGAAGATATTGAAAAAATAATGAAACGGCTAATTCTTCAATTTGATATATATCAATTTCATATTTCCCGTAATTTCGAGGCAGCTGCTGATAAATCAGTCCGTGTGAAACAAACTAGATTTAAAAAGACATATATTCATTTTTATAAAGAGGATGAAGAACGATTTAAAGAGGGATCTAGCTATGACCAGTATTTTTTAGTAGAAAAAGATTGCGACATCTCTGAGCAGATAGATAAATTAGAGCATAGCGAGATACCAAGGATAGAAAATATACGAGCCAAATTGTTATCCATTTTTCCATTATTAGTCGTTTTATCAGATTCAAGTGAGTTAATGGCGTATTCAAT
Organism: Listeria cossartiae subsp. cossartiae; assembly: GCF_014224155.1. GTDB lineage: Bacteria > Bacillota > Bacilli > Lactobacillales > Listeriaceae > Listeria > Listeria cossartiae. The sequence goes on from NZ_JAASUI010000001.1 coordinate 205,457, forward strand.
GGAAAAATCGAATTTAGAGCTGATATAGATTCAGGAGGGATAAAGTGGGAAATCAAAAACAATCTCAGTGAGCATTTAAAGTTTGGAGCATTTAAGACCAAAAAGTTAATAAAGAATCGTAATAACAATATAGAAAGTTGAATGAAAAATGGACTTTATTTTAAATGTTTTAATTAATGTTATAGCTTTTGTATGCTTCTTAGTTGGTGGAAATGCAATTAAAAAAGAGGAGCAATTAATGGGAAAAGTGATTGGCAGTTTATCAATAGCTGGATTGGCCATAGTAGGAACAGGTTTAATTCTGTCTGGTGTAGAGGAAATGCATACATATATGTACATTATATTAGTAATTGAAATAGGGATTCTTTTCGCAAATGTATTCATGAATTATTTAAGTAAATTCGGAAAATCGGAAGTTTTAATAGGTGTATGTGTATTAATTCTAACGATATTTAATTTATTTACTTATATAACTTATGTGGTTTTGACTTTTGTTTTTTACTGAAAAACTGTCGCTATAAAAGGAGGAAATTAGGAAACGATTATGATTGAATTTATTATCGATGTATCAATAAATTTTATTACATTTGCAATTTGTTTCATTCCGCTGCTTCTCTCAGAAAAAACTAAAGGTATCTTGGGAAAAATAGGTGCAAGCATACTTTTTGCGGGGATTATGATAGTTGGAACAGGCATTTTCATAAGCAGTAGTGAAACCCTGAAATCATATATTTATGTGATTTTGGTAGTGCAAATAATTATTTTGTGCATCGAACTCATATTAGTTTTATGGAGTAAACGTAAAGGAAAGTCTACAATTTTATCTATCCTATCAGCAATATTAGGTATAGTCGCTTTAGGAATATATATTTATTATGTTATAGCGAGTTTTATTTATTGAACAAGAGCCTTAGTAGGAGGTTAATATGAAAATAGAAGTTACTACTCAAGAATTAAAAGAATTATACATGATGATTGATTTTCTCTACAATGCTGATGTTACAGTACCGAAGCAAGTTTTCAAACATCCAGTTGCAACCTTTGTTTATAAAATGGATGAGTTCTTAGATGGAAACTTAACCGATATAATTCATCTGTCTAGACTGAAAAGCGCAAAACATATATGGTGGTTACCTAATATTGAGGTTCCTAAAAATATCCCGATTTTGAAACTAGATTTAAAGGATAGTTTAGCGAATGTTGGTTCTCTTCTTGAAGAATTGTGGGAAGAATCAACTTTATTTCAATTATTGGATTATGGTTGCCTTTTTAATGAAAATAAAAATTGGATTATACATTTTTCAATAGAATTACAAGTTGTTGTGGTGGGCGTTTTTAACCAAGACATTAATGTAGAGTCAGAGATTAGTGCAAAACGGTATACAAAAGCTACATTTTTGAGTGACTTTGAGGAGTTCCCCGAAGACTATGAAAATAAAAGAGCAGGAGTAAACGAATCTAAAAGAATTAATAGTTTAATTACGTATCCGTTTATTGAAAATTATTTTTCAAAGATAGAAAAAATTAATAAAAAAGAAAAATTATAAACGCGGGAATAGACGCAAAATAATTATTGATGAATGAATATCATAGGAGGATAAAATGGTTCATAATGATATGAATTATCACGATTTGCTTGGAAAAGTTCATAGTCTTTCTGATGTAGATGAATTGAGCAATATTTTAGAAGAATTGAAAGAATATCCAACAAATAGTCAACTAGAAAAATTATTTAAATCATATATAGATGATGAAAGTCCGCTAATTCGTTGTATTGCTTTTGAAGGTTTAGCAAAGTGTGAAATTAAAGATACAGAAATAGCTCAAAAAGCGATAGAACATTTAAATGATGAAGACATTGTCGTGATGAGTTGCATAGAATTGCTGGCGGAGTATGAGTATTTGGAAGCAGTTCCTTATATCAAGAATTTGCTTCGACACATAGACGCTGGAGTTCGCTGTACAGCAGCAGAAGCTTTGGGAGATATGAATTGTAAGGAACATTTAATGGATATTGTTCAAGTTAACAAAGTAGAAATAGATGATTTAGCAAAAGTAGGGCAGAGATACGGAATTTATATGTTGTCTAATGAATCTGATGAAATTTCCGCTTTGAATCAACTTGTTGAACTCCTATATTCTAGCAATGTGACGGCTAGTTATAGAGCTATGAGTAATTTAATAGCCGTGTTGAATGAAAGGAATCGTTCTTTAATATTTATGGCATTTCAAGAAAAGTTGAAAGAAAAGATTGAAAATGGTTTTAAAATGGACTTAGAAGATAACTTGAAAGCGTATTTTAGTTGAGAGATTTCATATGCTAAAAGGAGTAATGCTGTTGAATAGACCAGATTTTAATGGGATGAGGAAAGTGTTTTCAAATGATAAAACAATCCTAGAGGCGGGAAATTAATTAAGAAAAATATAGATAATGACTTGTTTTTAAGAAAAAATCAATTAGAAGGAACAATGTATGTAGAATTTAAATACAGTTCCGCTGAAAAAGAATTTTGGAATGAAGATTCGTATTATATTAATAGCGATATTTTTGAATATTTACTTGATGTTTTTGAAAAAAGTAAAGCGGATTTCAGTATGTTTGGCGAGAATTATTTTAGCTTTGAGGAAGTAGATAATTTAATAAATAGTCTAAAAAAGATAGACCTTGAAGGAATTGCAGATAAGATTACCAAAAATAGTTTTAAAGAAGATAAATACATTGAAAAAATACAAATAATAAATTCATTAATCAACTTGGTTCAGAGGTTAGAGGCTTGGCTAGTAAAAGCGATTGAGTTAGACGTTATTGTAATTATACTAGGTATCTAATATACAAAATTCGCCAAAATGGAAATAGTTTTAATGAGAAGAGGAATGTGTATTTAACGGGAGTGAGAGTCATGATAAATTTAGAGTGGGAAGAATTAGATCGGTTAGAAGTAGATGAAAAGCTTGAACAAATTTTGAAATTCAGCTATGATGCTTGGATTTCAGATCCGAAGAATATTCGCTTTTTTGTAAGAGCATTTTTCCTGAAATGGTACTTACAAATTGATAACTTTGATATTGAGAGTTATGAAGAACAAGATGAAAAATTAAGATATATGTATAGTTATGGGGAGCAGGAACTACTTGATATTCCAGAAGTAAAGTGGATTATGGGCTATTGCCTCTCACTTAATCCTGAATGTTTTATGGGAGAAGAGGATTACGATGATTTACGGTTAAAAGGAAAGAAGTATCTTCGCGAAGCTTCATTAGCTAATCCAGAAGATGTATTTTTAAAAGACTCTTATTATGCTTCTGGAGGAAAGAGTGTAAAAGAATTTGTGAAATGGGAAAGTGAAAACAGAGAACAACTGGCAAATTATCTGCAAGCAAACTTTAATTATGACTCCCTTTTCTCAGATTATTTTAAGGAAATGGTTACAATGGATTTTGGTGAAAAAATGCGAAAAAAAGGCATTTTAGAAAAGCTGTTTTCAAACTGAAAAAGAAAGATAGGCATGAATAAAGCCAGTAATCTGAGGCCCATCCAAGTGGTAAAGTAAGTTCCGTTTAAGAAGGAGGTAGACACTATGCTAAAAATAAAAAAACAAGCACAATCTATTTACGCTTTTAAAGAAACTGGAGGAGAAGTGCTTAATTTCCGAATAGAAAAAGACTGTTTGAAACTTTTTTCTGGGGAAGAAATTTTATGTGAAATAAATGATGAAATAATTTCCAATCGGTATTTCAAAGTTAAAGATGTCAAATTGTCTGATGAGAAAGTTTGTATTTTTTGTCATGATGGTGTTTACAATTATTTATTGATTTCATGTATAGGGAGGCATTTTAAATATACATTGGGAGAAGGTGTGGCGGATTTTCTCGTCTTAAATGATGCAACTTATGTTATTTATTTAGAAGAAGGTATGTTTGGGAGTGAGAAAAATTTACCCATAGCTCAATTAGGGCTCATTAAAATAGATATATTTACAGGAGAAATTACTGCGCTCTTGGGTGACAGCATTTTAGAAACACTCATTGATGTACATACAATGAGCTGTAATAATAAAACTATACGGATACTGTGTTATGAAGATAATGGTGATGACTTCACTTTAGACTATGATTTAACATCTAAAAAAGTTCGGAATAAAGTCGTAATAAATTATACTGTGGACGGATTGTTGAGTGTGGGAGATAACTTTTACGCTTGCTATCGGAACCGTATTTACCAGGTAGATGAAAGTATGGAAATTAAGGAAGAAATCATTATAGATAAAAAAGTATATGATGAGGCATCCTCCATAAGTATCGGATATAGTGAATTGGTTTTAGAAAGTGAAAATGAATTCAACATTGTGCAACTTTCTAAACTTTGAAGAAAGTCTATAGGGAAGACATAGCATTAAAAATAAATAATCCTTTATAGGGAGAAAATAATGTTAGACAAAAAACAATCATGTATAACAAAAGACGAATATTTTTTCTCCTATCAAGAAGACTCTGGCATTACTGGAGCTGGTCGTATGTGAGAGCAGGAATTACAAGTAGGAGGGAGATAAGGTGAATAAAAAAAATAAATCTTGGAAATATTTTAAGTTAAGTTTATGCTTTTTGCTAGTAGTAACGGTAATTGTGTATTATTTATGGGAGTTACCAGGAGCTCAGTCTATCATCGAGGTTAGTGTAGGTTTCATCCTGCTTGCAAATATATATATGTTATTTGATTTAATTGAAAAAATGAATAAAAATAAAAAAATTCAAGGTTATCTTCAAACTATTTGTATAAGTATGTTTGTAATTGTTATTATAAGTTCATTTTTTTTATATTAAAGTCTAAGGAGAACTTAAATATGCCTGATGTCTTAATCTGTCTGTTAATAGCAAATTTAATAATTTTAATCTATTTCCAAGTGTTTTCAGATAATACCCTTAAAAAATATAGAAATACATATATAATGACCGTTTTTTTGATTATTTTTATGATTTTTGGATTATATGAGTACTATGCTATTAAGGGATTGTTTAATTAGTAAATTTTTGATAGCTTTTTTGATTGAGATTTAATAATCATAGACATAGTGTAAAATTTAAAATGAGGGAATGAATGATTTTATGTATAATTTATCCGATTTTGAGATTGAAGAAAGAATAAACAAACTCATTCATGTTGAAAAAACACTACCAAAACAAATATTTTTCGAACCAAATAAATACAACTACTATTTTGAAGAACCAGAGGCTATCTCTATAGACGATGAGGATTTTATCAAGATGATAAAACAGTTTGTTGAAAAGACGCATGATAAGGAAGCCTATATCAGTGAAATTTTGGAAGAAAAGAAATTTTTGCAGAAGTGGAAAATAAGTTTAGAGTTAAGACGGAAAATAGACTTTTCTCAGAGCGACAGTGATATTATTAATGATTTAGATATTGATAATATAATGGAAAAAAACGCGCTCATTCATTTTTTTATGTATTTTCCATCTGAGCAAATTTTTATTTTAGCTAATGGATATTTAGAAATAGCCGTATTAGCCATTGATAAAAAGCTCGATGTGGATGTTAGTTGGTATGAGGTTGAGGAGTATTGCTCTGTCGAAATAATTAAAAAGAGATTCAGTAATGTATTAATAAAGAATTATAGAAATTTTTCTTAGATGATATAGCACAACGAATTCAGCGGGGAGCTAGGAAATGAATATTCTAATTGGTTTAAGTTGTCTTATATTAAGCATGTTAATATTCGGTATATGTTTTTATATTGCAGGAAAGGCGAGCAAAGAAGTAATTGCATATATTTGGGCATGGCTTGGCATAGTTTTATCTTCTATAGGACTTATTATGTTCTGGATAATAGCCTAAATTTGAAAAAATTCAAAATCGTATTTCAGCTAGGAGAAAAAGGTAGTCTACATTTTAGAAAAAAGCATTTTCACACTGGAAAATCAAGAATAAATAAAAACTAGTTACAACATAGATAGGAGATTATTCAATTGCTGTTAACAATTTATATATTTCTAGTAATTATTTGTTTAATAACTTGTCTTAATTTAGAGCAGAAAAAGAGCAAAGTTTTGTTTTGGTTAGTGTTTGCTTTGGGCGTATTTTTTACAATACGGATAGGCGATTTATTTTTATAAAAAACGGTGATAAATATTGGATGTTTTAGCTGATTGTCTAGGACTAATTATTTTCTAAAAAAAGAAGGTGAACCACATGTTAAATAGAGAACAAATAGAGATTGTCAGAGCTGAAGACGTGCTTGAGTATGGAAGTGACATGGGAATCGACGGAGCAGAACAAATATATATTTACTATTTTAAAGACCCAGAAAAACCGTTAGAGCAAGATGTATATGATATTTGCGATGCTTTTGGTGAATATATGATTTCTGCTTATTTCTTGAATGATGAAGATTCTTCATATGTAGAGCTACAAGGAGACGAAATAGGTGGATATAAAAAGGTTATCTTGCAGGGTGAATCGCAACAACTTAAACAAGAAATGTTCCGTTTGTTTATAGAAGGATATTATAGTCCATATCTGAATAGGCTATTTTTATTTAAACAAAAAATAGAATTAGATTGCAGGAAACAAGTCGAATTAGAAGATGGCATGGTTGTTATCACTCCTATACTAGATGTTAGGGCAATAGGCATATTTTCAAAAGGGATAGATTTGGTGCGGCTTTTTCAACAAATTACTAATACAGAATTACTGGATACTGCACAAGGAACAGGAGCAAAATCTCGATTGATTGAGGATCATAATGAAAATTTGAGAAATGAGATTGGGTACTTAGTTGACTATAAGGCGGAATTACCAAAACAAATTTTTAAAAAGCCGGAGTTATATGATTTTTATTTTACCGATTTCTTTCATTGTTATGACGATGACTTCATAAACGACTTAAATAAAATTGGACAACTGCTTAAGCAAGAAAGTGTCAGGTTGTTTACGCCACATTCTTATTATGAAACTATAAGAAAATTTATTTTTAAAAAGATAAAACAAATAGATGTTCCATATGCTGAATTAAGTATAGATATAACGGAAAAGGAATATGGTGAAATTTTATGGTGTAGCGAGACAGGAAAAATGGATTTTGTGGCTTTTGATTATTTATACTGGTACTTTAATTCCGACTGTTTTATTTTTGGTGATAAAGAGAGTGAAATTAGTATTTTGGCAATTAAAAAATCTCTTTCCATCAAAAATCCGCTTGAAAATTGGAAAGAAGTAGAGTTGTTCGCGGCGAATCCAGGAGAAGAATGGGGTCCATGGCTGAAAGATGAGAAGAAATTTCTAACAGAACTTATAGCTAATTATAAAAAGGGATGACTAAGATGAAAAATAATAAGTATTTTTTAGTATTAGAACTGTAAACGATAGCTTACTTATGTCAAGGGGGGGACCTAATGGAAAATCAAATGTTAAAGAAATCTAACGTAGTAGAATTGAAAAGTTTTTATAATAATATTCAGAACAAGTTTCATGTGGAGGCTGAAATACCAGATCAAATATTTCTTGAACCAAATGAAGTTTATGTCTTTGATTTATGGGGTTTCTTAGATGAAAACGTACAGTATTTACTTGGTTTTACTAAAAAAGCTGATGGTGATGAGGTGCTATGGCTTCCCAAATATAATAACATTTATGCTAATGAATATATGTACATCAATGCGAGGATGAACAAAATAAATTTTCGACAACTATGGGACGACAATAAGCTAACTATTTTTTTAGAGCAAGGTTGCATGTTTGATATAAGTGGGGATTGGATAAGTTATTTTGATTTAGAAGAGCATTTAGCTATTTTAGCTGTATATAGTGGTAACATTTCTCTAAACGACTTTTCAAAAGCACCATACACCAAAGAGAAGTTCTTAGAAGAGTATTTAATGGTTCCAATTGAAAAAATAGATAAAAGTACAAAAAATTTGATGGAAAATTATAATGAAAAATTTATAGATGTTTTTCTGGAGAATTACTTTTAGCATAATTTAAGATAAGGATGCGGCTAAAATAGTATCATTTTCAGAGCGATGGGAATCTTTTAGGGGAGTGCATGAAAACAAGAAAATTTACATATTAAAGGACCTAATAGTGTATTTCGATTATGAAATTTGGGTTCTAAGGAGGTACTATAATCGATGTTAAAAATAAAAAAAGGGCAATCTATATACGCTCGCTACTAGAAGGTATTAAAATTCTCGATTATTGGAGTTGAATTTACATTGACTTGGTTCAAACAAAAAAGCTTTATATTTACGGTGATACTATTAATTTTTATTTCTATTATAATTAATTTCTTTTTTTCAAATAGTGTAACATACATTATTGTTACAGTTTTTTTAGGAATTGAAACTTTATGGATTATTTCTATTTTTAAAGAGATAGTTGATAATGGTAAAAGGCTATCAAAATTTATAGAAGCATATATAATAAGTATTTTTATTATAACAATATTTGCTTCATATCTATTGTATTAAGGGGGGCATCATTGTGATTGTTTCTATTGCGGTTTTAATTAATTTAGTAATAATTTCAGTATTATATTTAATCAAAAAAAATGGTGAAAGTATGAAACATAAAGGCATATTTTCTTTTATACTTTGTACTTTTTCGTTTTTAATGTATGTCTATATTGTAATATATGTAGGTATATTTTAAATCGCGATTATTGAAAAATTTAAGAAACAGGCTGGGAAGATTATTTTCTTTAGATTATCACGCAAGCAGAGAAAAAAGGTCAAGAAGTATAGTTCTTCACTTTTACTTTGAGTATAAAAAGAATAGCAAATGGAAATAGGTAAGAGGTGTCAAAAATCATAGAAAAAACCAATCATGTATCACAAAAGACGAATATTTACCCTCCTATCAAGAAGACTCTAGCATTACTGGAGTAGAACACAATTATATTTATTTTTTTAAAATCCAGAACATATTTCAGAGTAAGAATTACAAGACATTTATGATACTTTTGGTGAGTTTATGAGTTCTGCTTATTTGTTAGTTGATCCATTTGGCTCTTATGAGGAATTACCTGGGGTTAAAAAGAATGGTTTTAAAAAAGTTAATTTTGCAGATAAATCTATGGATGTAAAGAAAGACATGTTTCGCTTGTTTTTAGAAGGAGACGCTACCCCAAATGAAAATAAACTATTTTTGTATTAAGAAAAAAGGAATTGAAGCCTGTAAAAGATATAGAAATAGAGGATGGAATGGTAGTGATTGCACCAGTTTTAGATACCACAGCAATAGGGATATTTTCAAAAGGAATAGACTTGGCGGGATTTTTCAAATGAACTACTAAAACAGAACGAAGGAGAAACCTATTGGATGCGAAACAATTACTCCAAATATTAAAAAACACTCCAAATGAAACTCAAATGTTAAAAATTATACCCAAACTAGGCAAATACGCAAAAGGAAAAACAGTCGAAAATGCGCTAGTTAGTTTATTAGAATCAAGTAGTGAAAAAATCCGAGCTGCTGCGATAGATGCTTTACTAACCAACCCTCATAAACGCATCAAGAAATTAGTAACGGCTCATATGACTGATACTAATTTAGTTAAAGAAAAATGTTTTGAGTATGTGGGTTATCACTGGATGAAGCAAGCAGAACCTATACTTATAGCGCATTTAAACGATGTTGATCAGTGGGTTCGCTATTTTGCGATTTTAAATATTGGAGACATGAGGTCTTATGAATTAATAGAGAATGTGGAAAAACATTTAGAAAATGAAAACAGTGACGTGGTGAAATCTGGGTGTTACTTAACCTTGTTTTTACTAAGTGAGACAGAGGAAGGCAAGACTTATTATGAAGAAGAGCTTATACATTTACTGAATTCAACGGATGATGCAGCTCGATATGTAACAATTAATACTCTAAGCGATATAGGAAAGAATCGTGAAAGAGAAAAAATAATTAAGGCTCTTTCTGCATGTTTAAACATCGAAGTGGATGACGAAAATATATTCGTAATAAAGAACTGTATTCGTTCATTAAAATATTGGTAAAAACTAATTTGTCACTTTTACAACCTAGTGAAGAGAATCAGGATATATCTAAAAATCCAAATGAAATATAATCAGATTATCATGGTACCAGTTTTCGATGTGACTGCAGTAGCTTTATTTGGGAAGGGGTGTGAAGCCGTAGCCCTTTTAGAATCATTACGCTAAAACATAAAAAAATAGCGCAATGATAAACATAATTTAGAAGGTCATTGCAAGGAAATAAAGTTTTGTGATAGAAAAGAGGTAAGAGAGTCATGATAAACCTAGAGTGGAAAGAATTAGATTGTTTAGAAGTAGATGAGCAGTTTGAACAAATATTGAAATTTAGCTACGACGCTTGGATTTTAGATCAAAAAAATATTCGCTTCTTTGTAAGAGCGTTTTTCTTAAAGTGGTACTTACTAATTCATAACTTTGATATTGAGAGTAATGAAGAACAAGATGAAAAATTAAGATATATGTATAGTTATGGGGAGAAAGAGCTACTTGATGTTACAGAGGTAAAATGGATTATCGGATATTGCCTCTCACTTAATCCAGAGTGTTTTATGGAAGATGAGGATTACGACGATGTCCGGTTAAAAGGAAGGAAGTATCTCCATGAAGCTACATTAGCTAATCCAGAAGATGTATTTTTAAAAGATTTTTATTATGCTGCTGGAGAAAAGAGTATAAAAGAATTTGTGAAATGGGAAAGTGAAAATAAAGAACAACTTACAAATTATCTGCAATCAAACCTTAATTATGATTCACTTTTCTCGGATTATTTTAAGGAAATAATTACGATGGATTTAGATGAGGAAATATGAAAAAAAGGCATTTTAGAAAAGCTTTTTTCTAAAATAAAAAAGAAAGATAAGCGTGAATAAAGACAGGAATCCAAGCCATAGAGTAAGAGTTATCAGAGCTCCAAGGAGATATGAATTGTAAGGAACAATTAATTGATATTGTTCAATCTAACAAAGTAGATATTTAGCAAAAGTAGGACAGAGATATGGGGTTTATATGTTGTCTAATGAATCTGACAAAATTTACGCTTTGGATCAGCTTATTGAACTCCTATATTCTAGTGATATGACGGCTAGTTATAGAGCCATGAACAATTTGATAGCTGTATTGAATGAAAAGAACCGTTCATTAATATTTATAGCATTTCAAGAAAAGTTGAAAGAAAAGATTGCAAATGGTTTTAAATTAGACTTAGAAGATAATATTAAAGAGTATTTTAGTTAAGCTATTTTATATGTTAAGCTGATGCTATCCAAATGAAGAGGAATAAGGACTCGGAAAGAGGAAAGGGTTCCAATTATGGGAATATGAATGTTTAGAAATCATTTTAGTGGATGACGAAGATCAATTAGACGGGACTTGTTGGATAAAAAAAGAAGATATTCTAGCCCTGCGATTTGGAGGCAGTGTAAAACAAGATTTGATGAACAAATTAAAAAAATAAACTAAGAATAAGAGATGTAAGAAGAATAACCACAGCGGAGGTTAAATCATGATTAATCAAGAACTTATCAAACTACATGAAGTATTACTGAAGGATATTTCCAATTTAGATGATGCTGAAAAAATTTCCATCATTCAAGAACGAATTACACAAGCCTTAAATCTAGATAAACGCAGGTGGGATGAGAAAATGCTTTCCAATGTTTCCATCCGCACAAAAAAAGCAACCCGCCCAAAAATGCAAGTGGGAGACGTGTACGAAATTTATTTAGAAGAAGTAAACGTATATGGCTATATAGCTATACTAAAATTGGAAGATGAAAAAGAGTATTACGAGGTATTTGGACTTTTTAATTATTTCTGTAAGTCACCCGAGAAGCTTGAAAAAATAATAGCTAAATTAACTAGAGAAAATATTTTTATGTTCGCTGATTCAGGTCACACGGGAATTATTCGCAAAGAGTGGAAGAAAGTAACCAATTTAACCTTTGATTGGCAAGTGGATTTTGCTCAATTAGAATATCTTAAAGTAGAAAACGGAGGAATCTTACGCCCTAATGAACGGCACTATTTTAAAAGTGTAGGTCATCCAAATAATGGAAATTATATGCGAATTGATTACAAAGAAGCCGTAAATATAAATAATCCATATGGATTATTTGGTCAACATGTAATTGAGGACTATATGGTGGGTGCGTTTAGAGGGAAGAAACTTATTGAGATGGAGGAAGAGGGCTGGAGTCAGGTGAAGTATGATTAAGAGCTCGAATTAGATAAAGGAAGAAATACTTAACTTGAATTCTAAAAAAATTAAAATATAATAAAACCCCTATGCAACTTAAACTTATGATAATGAAGTCAGAAGATTAGAGCATAGATATTATCTTAAACTAGGTGGCAAGAAAAAACTTAGAAATAAAATTCGACCAGTTGCCACTAAAGATAACCGATATATAAAGTACATGTCGGGGTCATGGGAATATTGGAGATAAGGGGGCAATACTATTGAACAGAGAAGATACTACAAAATTAAATTTGATACTAACCAAAGATATTGATAACATTGAGACGGAGGAAGGATTAAACGAGCTAAAGGACAGAATTTATAAAGCGTTGTCTTTAGATTTAAGATTATTTAATGAAAAACAACTATCAAGCGTTGTCTTTAGATTTAAGATTATTTAATGAAAAACAACTATCAAGCGTTTCTATTCGGACGAAAAAAGCGTTAAAACCAAAGTACTCACTTGGAGACATTTTCCAAATATATTTAAATAAAGAGAAACTCTATAGTTACGCAATGTGTGTAAAAGAAGAGAGACCAAACGAGGACATTCCTTATCATATCTTTGCATTTTTTGATTTTTTTCCCAAAAAAGAAGCATCATTACAAGATTTAGAAGAGCAATTAATCTCTGATAATGTCTTAATGTTGTCCCATTGTGGAGTTACGGGAGTACTTAATGGTGAGTGGCAAAAAGTAACCAGTATGCAACCATTATATTACGATTTTTCTAAAATTGAATATGTGAGCAAAGAAGATGGGGGAGTTTTACGACCAAATGAAATAACATATTATAAAAGTATGGGTGATCCAAATAATGGAGAATTTATTAAAATTGATTATGAAGAAGCAAAAAAAATAAATAATCCATATGGAATCCCAGGTCAATTTTGGATAGAGGGGTTTTTAGAAGATTTATATTAAGGAAAGTCGATTTTATAACTCTGGAGGAAGAAGATTTGAGCCAAGTGAAGGATGAGCAAGATAGGAGCGAAATATGTATTTAAAAGAAGTAAGATTATACAGCGATGAAGATGTTAGCAATATACCTTTTTCAGAAACATTTCACATACAGGCAGAAGCAATCACAGATTTATTCTCCAGCTTATTAGGCAAGATTCGCACTGAAAACGTTAGTGTTATTAATATTAATTGTGCGATAAAAGAAAATATGGAAAATCCAATGATAATCTCTACATTTCTAGATGTTTTTATCGAATATGATGTGTCGGAATTCAATAAATTAAATGAATTTGAGAAAGAACAACAACTTGTAAGATTACTGCAAAATGGCTTAGAGAAAGCAACGGGAATTTTGGCGTTAGATAAAAGGATTTTTGAACAGGTATTTAAGGCGATGGAGGAACGAAACTTTAAAAATCATTTTATTTGGAAGAAGCCTAAATCTAGTCCAGATAGAAAGCTCAGAGCCTATGTGGAAATTAATTGGGGAATTGAAAAGACGGAGGCATATATACTCATTGAAGATAGAAAAAAACAAGTTAAGCTAAAAGAAAAAATGGTTTTAAAGCACCCAGGGCGTATGGGGTTAGACATATTGGGAGAACTTACGTGGTTAAATAATGATACAGTAGAATTGAGGCATAAGTATATTAAGAATGAAGTGCATACATTTTCTATTTCAGCTAATGAAGGATATATGGTGGAAGCCTATAGGGGAAAAACTTATTGAAATAGTGGAAGATGGTTTGAGTCAGATGAAGTATGATTAAGAAATCGAAAAGAATACGTCAACTAGAAAAGAGGGAGTCTAAATTATAGAAAACAGCATTTTCACACTAGAAAATCAGGAAGAAATAAAAACTAGTTACAACGATGAAATGTCAGATGATGACCTACGAAATATGATTGCAAATAAAAGCCAACCTATTCATTTACTGTTAGAATTTGGCATTTTTGATAGAGAAGATTTGAACGAGAAGTTTCCAGATAGTGAAATGAAGGAGATTTCTTATGAAGGTAAGAAGCTGTTATTAATTCAGAATATCCAAACAGATAATCTGCAAATCGATGAAGTTCTATTTGTTTTCAGACTTTTAGGTAACTCGAACTTTCTTGTGTATATTATATCTGGGCATAAACTAGACAGAATTTTGCACTACTTACAGAAAGACACTCTTTTTAAAAGAAATAAGGTAGTGGGGAAAATGAAGTTAAGTTTAGGCAAGGACGAGTTCTTGGTCATGTCGGATTATGATGGAAGTTCGGTTATAATCATAAGTAAACAACTAGATCATTAAATATAGAAAAAGAAGTTTCGTTTTTTCTAGTGGTAAAACAATATTAGAGGCGGGAAAATGATTGCTTATGAAAAAAATAGATAATGAATTGTTTTTAAGAAAAAATCAATTAGAAGGAACGATGTATGTAAAATTTAAATATAGTTCCGCCAAAAAAGGTTTTTGGGATGAAGATTCGTATTATGTTAATAGCGATATTTTTGAATATTTACTTGATGATTTTGAAAAGAGTAAAGAGGATTTCAGCATGTTTGGCGAGAATCATTTTAGTTTTGAGGAAGTAGATAATTTAATAAATAAGCTGAAAGAGCGAGATAAGGTAGCAATTTCGGATAGTATGGCAGAAAAAGATGCGGGTATTCGGTCGTTGTCCATCTTGGTTCGCAGCATAGAATCATGGCTAGAAAGAGCAATCGAGCTAGGCGTTAGCGTAATTATATTGGGTGTCTAACAACTTACTACAAACCTCAATGAGTTAGGAGAAAGACAATGACGAATAAAGAACACAAATCTTGGAAATATTTCAAATTAGGCGTAATTTTTTTGCTAATAGTTACAGTAATAGCATATTATTTGTTGGAATCATCATGGGCTAAATCCATTATAGAAGTTAGTGTGGGGTTAATTCTGCTTGCAAATATTTTTATGTTATCTGATTTAATTGGCAAAATGAAATTAAAGAAAAGAATCCAAGAGTCACTTGAAATCACCTGTATTATTATGTTTGTAAGTATTTTAATTAGTTCATTTTTTTTATATTGAAGTTGAGGAGAAATTAATTATGCCTGATATATTAATCATACTGTTAATAGTAAATATACTAGTTTTAATCTATTTTCTATTTTTTTCAGATAATATCCCTAAAAAATACAAAAATACATATATAATAACCGTTTTTATAGTTGTGTTCATAACTTTTGGATTTTATGAGTATTATACGATTAAGGAACTGTTTAATTAGGTAATTTGGAATGCTTTTCTAGAAAAGTATTTTTAGCAAGATTAGTGAAAGACCAAATAACTATGGTTTAGAGAAGATTTGGTAGATATTGTTAATGATGCTGACTAGAAAAAACTGCAGAAAAGGGGATATTTAATTGGAGAAGGTAGAGCTGAAAAAGAAACCGTATGCAAGCTTTAATGAACAATTTACTGGGATGTTTAGCCTGGAAAATTGGTTACCCCATAACGTATTTAATCGTAAATTCAACAATTTCTACGTATATGATATGGATTATTTTGATGAAGAAATTGGTTGGAAATGGATTTTAGAAAATCTGGCTGATGGTAATGACCAGCATTTGTTTTTTACTACTGTTCCTGAAAACAATATGGACTATACGGTAGCTGAAATCCCTATTTCGCTTGAGCCAAAGAAAATCATCGAACAGATTGATATACTGGAAAATGAATCTAAGGATGTGAAAAATACGTTCTTTTTAATGTTTGAGGAGGCGTGTTTATTTTCTAACGCAGGTAATTGGGGCTTATATTTTGTTAGAGAATTTAATTTCGTTATTTTAGCCACGGAGGAAACATTTGTAAAATCTGACTCATTCCTAAATTTAGAAAGTATGACAGTTGAACAGTTTACCGAACATTTTCAAGATTGGTCAGCGTGGACTGAAAAAGGTAATCGAAAATATTTAAAAACGTTTAACAAAATATTTTTTTGTAAGCAAAAGGTTAGAAAAATGATCTATTTAAAAGGCATAACAACAGCGGATGCATACGATAATCGAGAGGAATGTCTGGAAGAAATTCATGAAGATATTCAAAAAATAATGAAGAGGCTTATTCTTCATTATGATATCTATCAATTTCATTTGTCCCATAAATTCGATGATTCAGCTGATAAATCAGTCCGTGTAAAGGAAACTAGATTTAGAAAGACATATGCTAATTTTTATAAGGAAAAGGAAGAGCGATTTGATGAGGGTTCTAACTATGATCAGTATCTTTTAGCAGAAAAAGATAGTGACTTTTCTAAGGATATAGATAAATTAAAACTTAGTGAAATGCCAACGAAAGACAATTTAAGAGCCGAATTGTTATCATTTTTTCCGTTAATTGTCATTTTATCAGATTCGAGTGAGTTAATAGCGTATTCGGCAGATATGTCTATATTAGAGCTGGTGTAATTAACTAGGGTAGATGACTTTTATTCTATATCAAAATCGTATTTATTCATAAGTTGTTTAACAAAAAAAGAGAGTTGAAGTGGGAAATGGATTTTATTTTAAATATTTTAATTAACATTATAACTTTTATAGGCTTCTTAGTTGGTGGACTTACGATAAAAAAAGAGGAGCGTTTTCTCGGAAAAGTAATCGCAATCTTGTCAATAGTTGGATTGTCTACAGTTGGAACAGGTTTACTTATTTCTGGTGTAGAAGAAGTACACACATATATGTACATTGTATTGCTAATTGAAGTAGGGCTACTTTTAGCGAATATATTCATGAACTATGTAAGTAAGCGAGTAAAATCAGAAGTTTTAATAGGTATATGCGTATTAGTTCTAACGGTAGTTAATTTATTTACATATGTAACTTATGTGGTTTTGACTTTTGTTCATCCGTAAGGGTTACCTAGAATAAAACATTGGAGATGAAATATGAAAAAATTAAGCTATTTTTCTGTTGGATTTGATTATGATAAAGAAAAGAATCCAGTAATGTCATTTGATAGTCAAAGTTATTGTATTTCAGAAATGTATTCAGGTGCATTTCAGCCAATGATGACAAAAGAGACTTCTTGTATTGATATAAATTGTATACCAATTGGGAAAAAGGTAGATAAATCACATCATCTCGATGATATCTATAGAGTTTATTTTGAAAATACATTTTTTGATTTAAATCAGTTTAATGATGAGACTGATTCAAGCAAGAAAAAGATTATTTTAGAATTGCTTCAAATAGGAGCTGTGCAAGCATGTTGTGATTTGAGCCTAGATAAAACTAGATTTATAGAGGCATACGAAAAAGTAAAAGAATTAAACTATCAAAATAATTACTATTATAAAAAACCAAAATCCAGTCCGAATAGAAAGCAAAAAGCACAAATTTACATTGAACATGGATTGTATAAAGCAGACATACATATTGTCATTTTTAATAAAGAAGGAAAAATAATAAAAAAAGAATTAATAATCAGTGATTCACCTAACCCAGCAGTATTTTCCCAGTATCTAGGGAGAATTAAATGGTTAGATAATAACAACCTGATTTTGGAACACAAGCAAAGAAAAGGTTTAGTGTATAAGGTTGAAGTGAATTGAAAATTGGAGTTGAATACTTATTGGCTTTTTTTAACAAAAAAGGAAGTGAACAGCATTATTTTCTTAACTAAAGTATTAGGAAGTCTTTTATGCACTTTAATCGTATTTTCTAGCGTGCTATTGCTTCGAACGGAAAAACAACTAGCGGGTAAAGTGCCCAAGCTAGTTTCAACAGCTATATCGATATTATGCATTTTAGAGCTCTGTTATTCTGCTGTTTTTTCTTTTGGTTTCTTTATCCCGTGGGAAGTGCGCGACAATGCTACGATATATCAGATGATTATATTTGTAATAGTTACTAGTATTTTTCTATACATATTTAATAAAAGTGAGAAAAGTAACATTATGATAATTTTGACGATTATTTGGTGCGCGTTGATGACTTTTTATATTGTCTTTTTGTTCAATCATTTTTTTCTATTAGTTCAAAGTACGGAGAAAGCAGCGTTTATGAATATAATGATAAGTCTACTTTGTGTTTTAGTAGCATTATTTTCGAGTTACACATTAATAGTTTATCGAGATTTTAATGACGATTTGAAGACAAGGTGGAAGGAGAATTTTGTTTATGTGATTTGTGCAGGAATTATATTTTGTGGACTTTCTCTTTCATATGCTTTATTTGTAGTCTGGAATGAAGCATTCAGTAACAATTTATTATTAGCGCTAACCTTGCTGAGCTTAGTAGTTACCATAGCATTGTGGATTTTATGTTATCTGAAAAAAAGTTGCAAAATGATTGTTATTTCGATGGTATGGGGTATATTATTGTGCTGCTATATCATTTATTTGTTCACGATAGCTTTTATATTAT
This sequence comes from Listeria cossartiae subsp. cossartiae, assembly GCF_014224155.1. GTDB lineage: Bacteria > Bacillota > Bacilli > Lactobacillales > Listeriaceae > Listeria > Listeria cossartiae. The sequence goes on from NZ_JAASUI010000001.1 coordinate 224,071, forward strand.
AAAAATCAGCATACACAGAAAAGAGGGCGGTTATGATAAACTTAGAATGGGAAGAGCTAGATCGGTTGGAGATTGAGGAAAAGGTTCAAGAGGTATTAGATTATAGCTATAATACCTGGATGTCTGATAAGAAGGATATTCGTTATTTTGTGCGGGCATTTTATATTAGATGGGATATGCTGGTTGATATGTATGAAGTGGAAGATGATGAGACGGAAGGCGATAAGTTAAAAAACATGTATGATTTTGGCATTAGCAAGCTGGGAAATATTACAGAGGTTGACTGGATAATGGGTTATTGCATGGAAATTAATCCAATCTTTTTTGAGGTAAATGATAATTATTTGGAGCTTGAAGCGAAAGGAAAGGAAATGCTTCGTAATGTAGCAATAAATAACCGGGATGATGTCTTTTTAACTTCTTTTGGTTTACCTGAAAAAGAATCTTTGAAATGGAAAAGAGCAAACAGAGAGCAACTTATTCAGTACGGGGAAGATAATTTTAGCTATGACTCGGAGTTTTCGAGCTATTTTAAACATATTATAAATTGTAGATTGGATGAAGAGTTGGAAAAAGAAAGCATTTTGAAAAAAATTGTGCGCAGATGGAAGCGACAGTGAGAATCCATTTGGAGGTGTGATTATATGCTTAAAGAAATGAAAAAAATTCTTGATGAAATTAAAACTATTACCCAGCAAAAACCGTTTGATTATGAAACGGCAGAGGGTTTGATAGCTGAGTTGAATCTTGAAGCGGCGCCACTAGAATTGGAGAAAATCTTACTAGCTAGTATAAATAATGACGATGAGAATGCTCGAATATTTGCCTATGAGTATTTATATTATTTTGATAGCGAAGCGGTTTTTCAAGCAGCGCTGATAGGGACAACGGATGACAATGATTTAGTTCAAATATGTGCTATAGAAATCTTAGGAAACTTAGCTAAAATAGAAAGTCTTACTTATTTAGAGAAAGCTTTGAAAGAAAATGACCCGAGTGTACGGTGTTTTGCGGCTGAATCAATTGGCTTTGTGGGAACTGATGACGCGAAGATACTACTGGAAAAGCAGTTAGATAAAGAAACGGACTCTTTTGCAAAAGTGGGAATTTATTCTTCACTGTATTTTCTTGGCGAAGAAGCAATGCTTTCTAATATCATTGCTTTGCTAGACGATAGCTATCATTTGACGGTAATAAGGAGCTTGAGTGTTTTAGAGGATTGTATCGACCAAGCTAATAAAGAAATTATACTATTAAGTATTGAAAATCTTTTAAAGCGGGATATTCCAATTTCAGTCAAGGAAAAAGCAGAAATTGTTTTGGAGAAGATTAAAAGAGAATAAAGCTGAGGGGAAGATAGATTTTATGCCTGATTTAACTTTAATCCCAAAAGGAGGTTATTCTTACCGTGATATTCTTGAAAATGATAATCTCGCTTGAATTTTTAGCAATAAATACTTTATGCCTTATCATCTTTGATAAATATAAAGGGAAGAAAAATAAGTTACTCAAATGTATGCCTTACATATTTACGGTAGTAGGTGCCATCATTTTGTCTACATTTGTTTTCTTTACAGGATAATTTAGGAGGAAGGCAATGCTTACGTTTTTGTTGAGTGTAATAGCGGTTTACACACTTACGATAGTGATAATTTTTATTGTTTTATGCTCCAAACGGGTTACTTATAATAGCAAAAAGATTATATACTTCTTATGTATTTTATATTTTATTTGCTTGATTCTTTTTGTAGCCGCATTGGTAAAAGATTTCTTGTTCGTGGCTTAAAATCAAATAAAAAAGAGGTTTATACAAATGACATACGAAGAATTCACAGAATTAGCTCAAAGCTTTTTAAAGAAAGATGAGGAAGCCCAACCGTTAACGCACGGTGAAAAATTAATCGTCGCACAATATATTTATGAAGATTACGTGCCGATGGATGGTTTTTTATTAACGTACTTTAATGTTAATGCAGAAATGTTGGATCTTTTAATAGAGGCATATACGAAACTGGGTGATAAAGCCAATCTAGAGTTAGTCCAAGCATTTGCTACATGGGCTAAAAAAATTAATCGTTTAGATGATTATTCTACGGTTATTTCTAAGTTAAGTGATGAAGATTGGGAGTTTTTAGATAATATTTCAGATAAATACCCATTAGGTGAAGAAGCTTCTTATTCCAATATTTTACTTGAAGAATAAAATACCAAAAGAAGGCAAATCTTGTCTTCTTTTTTTATCTATTATCCGAACATGTCGATTTTGTGTATAGAGCAAATTTTGGTAATGACTGGAATGCCAATGTTTTATAAGAATAAAATCCAGTTTGTAAATTTTTTGGAAAATTAAATATAAATCCTTTCAAAAATCACGTTGATTTCGGGCTTTTTGTATGGTATTTTATAAAAGACTTAAAATGAAAGTTTCACAATACATCTAGAGAAACGGAGGAAACATAATGAAACAAAAAAGCGGTTGGAAATCTATTGCTGGTTTTGTAATTGGTCTTTTTATTGTAGGGATCATCATGGCGCTATTTAAGTAAATATTAGGGGGGAACATTATCAAAACTTACCAAGAACGACACCGGACTAATATAGGCGCAATGATTTTAGCGCTTGTCATTTTATTAATTGGAGTCATGTTGATATTTGTTACTTTTAAAGTAAATGCAATGCCTACAACACCTACAGACATGGGGAGTTATCTCGATGTAACAGACTCAGTAAAACAACTTATAGTAATGGGGATTGGCGTTTGTGCAGCACTATTTTTCATCGGAGGGATTTTACTTACAATCCGTGTGAAAAGTACCGTTTATGCTCGAGCTTTCCAATTACATGAAAATGGGATTGAATCCTTGTTTAAAGGGAAATCAGAAGGGGTTATTCCTTTCGAAAATATAGAAGAAATTCAAATGTTACGCGTTCCAGGGCTAAAGCTAGTGAACAATGTGCTTTACCGCGCGGAAAATACAAATAACTGGATTTATATCCCAGCAAGAGTGGGCGAATCCGGGGAACTTCTAGAAAATTTCCTGACAAAAGTCGCACCAAAACTAATTGCTACTAATGAGAAGGCGCTTAATGAAAAAAATCAGCTATCATTTAATTTCTTAGCTCCTAGTGATTATAGAGCTTTTTACCAGAAATTAGATAAAAAGCTAACAAATAATCCATTAAATACACCAAAATCAGCGCAACTAGATCAATTAATAGTTGCTAATGATAAAAAAATTCTCGTTACTCAAGAAGGTGTTTCCTTAGATGGAACGATGCTTAACTGGGAAGAGTTAATGGTAGAAATCCATTATGATAAACACGATACAATCATTAAAAATGCGCAAAGAAATCACGAATTTGACTTCATTTGTGTACTTGCAACCGAGAAATTAGGCAAAGTTCAACTACCAGGTAACGCTATTTCTAATCAACAAGTATTTTTAGATATTTTAAAGAAAAAAGCTGCCTCTTTTACTTCACTTCAAAATTAATTTATAAAAAGGACCTAATCCAATTTCAATGGATTAGGTCCTTTTTTTATAAATACTTCTCTAAAATCTCCATATTTTGCGGACGATCTTTACTTTCCAATACAGAAATATCATGCACAATGCTATCTAGCTTTATTTGCTCCATTTCAAGTTCCAGTTTTTTCTGTAGCAAATCGTATTTACTCGTAAGAACTTGCTGGATATTAGCACCAACAACGCAATCAGGGTTGGTTTTTGGGTCAACATGGATTATATTCGTGTTGCCCTCGATGCTCTTATAAACATCAAGTAGCGAAATCTCTTCTGGCGGTCTGGCAAGAATGGGATTCGCTTTACCAGTTTGCGTAGTGATTAAATCCGCCTTTTTTAAATTGCTCATAATTCTTCTAATATTAGCAGGATTTGTTTTTACACTACCAGCAATAATTTCACTCGATAATAAATTCGTATTTTTGAAAATCTCTATATAAGCCAAAATATGGATAGCGTCACTAAATTGGATGGAGTATTTCATTTTTTTCAATCCTTTCAAGTTTTCTTCTTGACTTATCTTATCACAATGTTTATTATAAAGGTGTAAATTATAAATGTACAGCATAAAATTTTGAAGGAGTGGTTTAAATGACTTATTTAGTAACAGGCGCAACAGGTGGACTTGGAGGATATGCTTTAAATTATTTGAAAGAGCTAGTTCCAGCATCTGAAATTTATGCTTTAGTTCGTAGTGAAGAAAAAGGCGCGGATTTAAAAGCGGCTGGATTTAATATCCGAATTGGCGATTATAGTGATGCAGAAGCAATGAAACAAGCATTCGCAGGCATCGACCGCGTATTATTTGTATCGGGTGCTCCTGGAAATCGTCAAGTAGAGCACGAAAATGTGGTAAATGCAGCAAAAGAAGCGGGCGTTTCTTACATTGCTTACACAAGTTTCGCGGGCGCAGATAAATCGACAAGCGCATTAGCAGAAGATCATTTCTTTACCGAAAAAGTAATTGAAAAATCGGGAATCGATCACACTTTCTTACGCAACAACTGGTATTTTGAAAATGAAATGCCAATGATTGGCGGCGCTTTGAATGCTGGAAAATTTGTTTATGCAGCTGGAAACGGTAAAGTTGGCTGGGCGCTCAAACGTGAATATGCAGAAGTAGCGGCAAAGGCTGTTGCGGGCGCAGACTTCCCAGAGATTTTAGAACTATCTGGCCCACTGATGACGTATGCTGAGCTTACAGAAGTATTAAAAGAAGCTACCGGAAAAGATTTCGATGTTATCGCTTCTGATGATAAAGGCTTCGTGGAAAATCTAGTTTCCATTGGCATGCCACAACCAGTCGCAGAAATGTTTTTATCGTTCCAACATGATATTAAGAACGACCAATTAGATGTTACTTCTGATGATTTTGAAAATGCACTAGGAAAACCATTAACGAATCGCGTGGATGCGCTTCGGGAATTGTTGAAATAATAATGAAACAGCCTACCTTGATTGAGGTGGGCTTTTTTTATGTCTGAAAAACCCGGTACTATTTATAAGACATTTTAACCATTAACTAAAAAGAGGACTATAATTCTATATGCTCTTTGGTTCCTAACTAAAAAAACTTATGTGAATCATTGAGCTATTTTTGCGGGGAGTAAGGATTTTTTTATCTTTGGAAAAGGAGTGGTTTTGTGAGTAAGAAAGTTGTTGGTTTTGGGGATGTATATGAGTTGGGATTTCAGCCTTTGAATGATAAGGAACGATGGAAAATGGAGGAGAGTTTTAAACGGCAGATTGGTATGGAAGTAAGTTCTGATGGAAAATTTGTGGTTATTTCTGACACTGGAAATAGGTATGCGAAGTTAAAACCAATAGAAAACAATGGGCTTACTTATGAAGAGCAAGAATATGTGAAAGAAACGCTTCATACAGCAGATTTGAAAAGTAAATCTACGGCTGTTTTGTTGTCGCTGTTTTTTGGTGGACTTGGAATTGGGCATTTTTATACAGGAAATTGGATTTATGGACTTATTATTTTAATCGGAAGTGTGAGTTTATTCTTTTTATTAGGTTTTTTATGGATACCGATTCTCTTAGTTTTAACTTTTATCGACTGTTTTGTCGTTGCTTCGGAAGTTACTTCGGCAAATGAAAAAATCAAACGACAACTTATTAGCCAGATTAAATTGCAGAAATTAACCAATAGAGCATGAAAGAAACGGGAAAGAAGGAAAACAAGTGAAAAAATTAGTGGATTGGTTCAAAGGATTATCAAAAACATGGAAAATTGTAGTGATTATCGGCGCGGTGCTTGTCGTCATATTAGCGGTAACTACTAGTGACGATGAGGGCGAGCAAGCAAGCGAGAAAGCAAATAGCTCGAAGACATCAAAACAGGTGAGCAAGCCGAAACCACAACTTTCGGCCGAAGATTTAGCGTTGATTAAATTTGATTTAGTAGAATTTGAAGGTCGGGAACTTTCCGCGGAAAACATTTTAAAAGATACGATTAAGGGAGAAATTTGGTCGGATTTGGACTTTGCGAATGATAATATTAATCAAATGATGGGCACGATGAAAGGATATCAGCAAGAAATTTTAAATATAGATGCGCTTAAAAGAAGTTCGGAAGCCTCGACAGATACACAGACATTTAAGCAGGTTTTTACAGAGTGGAGCGATTTCAAAATACAACGAATACAAGTGACGTTAGATTTGCTAAATGGGAAAAAAGATAGTGAAGCTGCATTTAAAAAAAGATATCCTAATCAAATCATCTTTAAAAAGATGCGCACGGATAAATTACAAACAGCCTTGAATAACTTGAAAGTAGGCTACCAATTATTGGATAGTCAAAAATAAACAAAAAGCCATCTGACTTAGGATGGCTTTTTGTTTATTTAGAAGGGAAATGAGCAATCATCTTCTCCAAAAACGCTTTCTGCCAAGCGTGATCTTGCGCAGTGCCATGCAGATTAGTACTAAGTGTCAGCTCACCCCGGAAAGTCGTAGCCGCGACTTGGAAAAACGGAGCATATTTTAAAGAACCGCAAATGAAGCAATCTGTTAAAGTACTTCCTTCAAAAACGAGTTTTTCGTCGTCAATAATTCCGATATTTGTGAAACTAGTTTTCGGAATAGAATACATTTTTTCAGAAGCTTTTTTGGCAACAGAATAGCTTTTTTTCTTAAAAATAAATTCTAATAAGTAATAAATTCGTAAGGGAGCTAGGCTGTTTTTTTGCGGGTTAAGCGATTTTTTGACAGCTTGAAGTGTACTTTCAAATGAGGTTAGGTCGTCCGTCGCGTTAATTTGGCAAGTAATATTGGCGGTTAGGTTGGTGATGCCGCGGCTTGCTTTATTTGGTAAATATTTGCGGAGGTCCACTGGACAATCAATCGACATCTCATTTTGCTGCGTTGTTTGCTGAATAGTGCGCACCATAGCAGCGAAAAAAACATCATTTACGGTCGCTTCGTGCGCTTTTGCATATTGGATGATAGATGAAAAATCTGTTTTTGGCAGCTTCGTCCAAATGACTTTCGGGTTTTTCGGGTCACCTTTTAGTGGGAAAGGTGGATTATGGACGGCGTTTTGCTTCCTTTTTTCACTGAAAATCGACTTTATTTCTGTGCGCGAAAATTGCTCGAAAACTTGATTCAAACTCCGCGAACCCAAGCTCCAATCCGCCTGATAATCCGGATTTTCCAACAGTTCTGAATAAATTCCACTCAGCAAATAAAGATATTCCTTGAAACCAGCGCCATCCGCTAACATATGATTCATAATAATAACCAGCTGGTCTGCGGTTTCCGTCCGAACAATAGTCAAACAAATTTGCGGACCATTTTCCGTAGACAATTTCCTAACGAGCGCTTGGTCCACTTCGATTTCTGGTTCGGCTGTTTCCACAAGAAAAACTAAATCCTCCGCAGAAAAAACACTTTCTTGCCAAAAAGCACCTTTTTTCGTTTCTTTAAAATGGCAAAGAAGCAGCGGCAATTTCTCAGTAGACTGCATGACCGCTTCTTTTAAAACTGCTATATTTAAGTGATTATCAAATGTCAGCACAGTATGCAAATGATGATCATTTTTCATTTTTTCTCCAGAAATATAATGCTTCACATCGGAAGGTTCAGCGCGATATTTTGTTATTTTTACCATGGGAATTCCTTCTTTCTTAGGCTTAAATCGTTGTTTATAGTTTCCCTGAAAGCAGAATTGCGAAACTAGTTGCTAATTCTATTTTTATTACGTATACTGAGATTATGAAAGTTACTATTTTTAGGAGGATCTTAACATGACAAACGAAACATTAACTACTAAGTTGCTAGGAACGCTTCCATACACACAAGAAAAAGGAACAATGACAGATGCTCTAATCCCTCTGGATGGTAAAGAAACGACAATCAACTTTATTATTTGGGAAGGACTTACATCAGAAAAAGATTTTCAAGATATCGTCGCTTTGACTGATCAAATTCCAGAACTTTATCTAAAAGCGAAAAAAACTATTTTAGAGCAATTTGCAGAGAATGATACGATTACTATTTATTTTGATTTTCATTCAGACGAATTGCCAGCTGAGGTTTTAGCGGTAACAGGAATGGATACTATTGAAAATGTAACGAACGAAATTTTAGTAGATAAATTAGTGCTGGCGGGAGTTTCATTTTCACCTGGTTCCAACAGTGAAATCGAGCTAACTTTCGACTTTAAACTATTACCAGAAGACAGTGACGAACTTTTAGTTGTTCGTTTTGATAAAAATGGTGCAATTACTGATTTATCCCACGAAAGTTAATAAAAAAGGAGCAACCCGGTTCGCGCAGAACCAGGTTGCCCCTTTTTATTTATACATACTCTCAATAACTGGTTTTAACTTATCGATAACAAGTCCGCTACCGCCGCGACCTTTAACGTTTTCGATCATTCCGACCATGAGGTAATTCGGATTGTCGGCATCGAAGGCGTAAACAAAGCCGTTTTCAAGGCCATCTTCGCCTTGTTTTTCTTTTAGTTCGGCGGTTCCTGTTTTAGCTGCGATGTTGTGACCTTGGATTTGCAAGGCATGGGCTGTGCCGGCTGGGTCGGAAACTGTTTTGACTAAAGCCGCTTTGACTTGGTTGGCAGATGCGGCTTCGGTTGCTTGTGTGGACTCGCCAGCTTTTTCTTTTGTATCTAATTTTGGATAAGGCATTTTTCCGTCGTTGGCAATGGCAGAATAGGCGATTGCTTGTTGGATTGGCGACATGAGTAGCTGGCCTTGACCGTATGCTGTATCAGCTAGCAAGATTTCCGAATTTAGCCCATCATTCGAAATTTGCGCTGGTTTCATTGTGAATGGAAGGTTGTATTCTTTATCAAAATCGAATTTTTTCAACCCGGCTGTTAGTTTATCTTTGCCGATTTCGAGTCCTTCTTGCGCAAAATAAATGTTATCCGAGTGCACGAGCGCATCCGTCATATTTACTTTTGGCACATCATGGACACGGGTTACGAAATAGTTGCCCCATGAAGCATCTTTTTGCCATTTTAAGCCAGAAATTTCACGGACTTTATCGGGTTTTGTCACTCCTGTATCAAGCCCAATCGTTGCAGTAATTGTTTTAAAAGTAGAGCCCGGAGCATAGCGATTTGCGTATCTTGCTAGGAAAGGCAGGCGTTTATCGTCATTGTATTTCGCATAATCTTCGGAAGTAATTCCGAGCACCATTTGATTAGCGTCATAAGAAGGCGTGCTCACTAATGCCAGCAGTTCGCCATTGGTCGGATTAATCATTGTCACGGCGCCAGTTTCGGAACCAAGGCTATCAAATGCCTTCTTCTGAATCGCGGCATCGATCGTTAGTTTAATTTCTTCGCCGTCTTTTTTATCTATTTTTTGCAAAGTGTCTTCTTGTTTCGTTTGGTCATTGATGATTTTGATGGCGCCACCGTTTTTGCCGCGCAGTTGTTTGTCGTAGTAGCGTTCTAAACCACTTTTACCAATCACATCACCGACACTGAGTTTAGGATTTTTCTCAATATCTTCGGCGCTAACTTCACCAACATAACCGATCAAATGCGACGTTGCTTCATTTAATGGATAGGTACGCATTTCTTTTTGCGCGTAAGTAAGGCCAGCTGCTTCGGGCAAATTCTCTTTCTTTAAAGTAACCAAAGGAACAAAACTATCCGCTTGAACCCATTTTTGCTCGAGTTGTTTGTTAATATACTCTGTCGAAATATCCAGTTTTTTGCTAATATCAGCAATGTTTTTCACTTTTTCATCGCCTTCACCAAGCTTCGACGGCACAACACCAGCTTCGGCAAATTGGCCAGTTGTTGCGAGCGGATTACCATTTCTATCAACGATTTGACCGCGTTCTGCGTCGTCTTCCGTGATGCGGACTTTATCCGTTTTTACCATTCCCGGGAAAATAAGCGCTGGTTTCCAGTCGATTTTCCAGTCATCGTCTTGTTTAGAAATCGTGGTTTTATATTTTTGCGTAGCGAGTTTGCCAAGGCTAGTCCGCATTTCAAGTTCATAAGTTAAATTGAATTTGTTCGCTGAGTCATCATAGACAGACTTGAGGTTTTTGACTTTAATATCTTTTGCGCCAATCCCGTCGTAAACAGCTTGATACTTAGCTTCCATTTCTTTCGTTGTAAATTCGACTTTTTTCAAAGATTCTTTTGAAACGCTATTTCCAAGCTTGTCGTACTTTTCTTTAGCGATATTTGATGTAAAAGTTTCTGCGGCTGCTAAAGCATTTTTTTCATCTTTATGTTGATTTTGTATGAAAAAATAAATGGCAATACCTGCGAGGATGACAACAGCGGCAATACTTCCAATCAAAATTGCCTTCTTGTTATTCCTCTTTTTTTCACCATAATTAGCCATAATACACCCCTTAATTTCATGTTTTATTCAATTAATTATACCAAACACTTGGAAAAAAGCTGGAAAAATTAAAGAAAACTTTAGCTTTGCCCGACACATTTTTTTCTAACTCACGTCATAATTTGTTCTTATTTGCTTGGTAAAGTAGTGGTAACGAAAGGATGATGTTGGATGGAAGAGATGGAACAGCCAGAAAAGAAACTCATTATTCGTGGGAAAGGCATCCACAATAAATGGAAGTGGAGCACGATTATTGTTAGTATTCTTTCTGTCATTATTATTAGCGTTTTAAGTTATCAACTATACTCAGTTAGTCAAAATACCCCGGAAAATAATACGGGAACGATGCAAGGCCCTGATGGAAGTGGGGGACCAAGTGGAACGCCGCCGTCCGGTCAACCAGGTCAAGCCCCGGGCAGTTCAGATGATAGTTCTGATTCTGGAACTAGTGACAGTAGTACAAGCAGTGACGGGACCCTTTAATAGCTATAAAAGCCCTCTAAAACCTAGATTTTTAGAGGGTTTTTCCCAATCTTTAAAAAATCTTATGGAATTATCGCTCTCTTTTTTTGTCATTTTATTGTAATATGGAGGTAAGTTACAATAAATGAGGTGTGTAAAATGGCAAGACATGCACGAAAAAGAAAAGCGCGTAAAGGGAGAATTTTTGTTACTATTCTTGTGGCCCTATTAATTTTAGTTGGTGTAGTTGCAGTTATCGGTTATTTCCAATATCAATCTAGCTTAAAAGAAGCGCAAACAGAAAGTAAATTAAAAGATTATGAATTTAATGGTGTCAAAGCTGTTGGCGATGAGATTAATGTGTTACTTATCGGCAGTGATTCACGCGGAGAAGACCAAGGGCGCTCAGATAGCTTGATGATTGCTCATTATAATACGAAAACCAATACGCCAAAACTAGTGTCCATCATGCGTGATACATATGTGGACATCCCGGGACATGGCAAAAACAAAATCAATGCAGCATATTCCTACGGCGGACCAGAACTTGTACGCCAAACGATTAAAGAAAACTTTGGTGTAGACGTGCAATATTACGTAGTAGCCAATTTCGAAGGCTTCCCTAAGATCGTTGATACGCTAGCACCAGAAGGAATCAAAATTAACGCCGAAAAAGACATGTCGAAAAACATCGACGCAAATATTAAAAAAGGTGAGCAAGTAATGGATGGTAAAACACTTTTACAATATGCTCGCTTCCGTAAAGATGCAGAAGGTGACTTCGGGCGAATTCGCCGTCAGCAACAAGTGTTAGAAGCCTTGAAAGAACAAGCGATTGACGTTGGCGATGTAGCAAAAATTCCAGATGTCATCGGCAAACTACAAGGTTATTCTTCCACTAATATCCCGACAGGCACGCTGATGTCTATTGGCGCAGATTTCTTACTAGGAAAAACCGAAACAATGGAGAAATTCGCTATCCCAGTAGAAGGGAAATGGCATAATGAACGAATCGACGGCGCAGGAGCAGTCCTTCGTTTAGATGATGTAGCCGCAAACGCGCAAGCTTTACAAGACTTTTTGAAATAAAAAATAAACACGGAAATCCTCGTTACTGGATTTCCGTGTTTTTATATTAAAATTTGTCGTTATCCCACCATTTTGCAAAAGTGTTTGGGCATACTTTTTTTATAGAATCTTCGTCGTCTTCGTTCCACTCAAAATCAATTTGTGGCATTGTTACTTCCTCAAATTCAATTCTACTCGATGCTTCAATCTGAGCATCGTCAAAGTCTTTATCTAGTTTGTCCTCGAAAACATCCATCACTAAGTAAGCTACCTCTTCAGCTTCAGGATATTCATCATCTGTTAACAAATCGAATTCATTACACAGTGTATCGGCATTTTCCATAGCGGACATGAATACAGCCTTACCTCTCGTTAGTAACCAATAACGGAAATAGTCAAATCCATCATCGCCACAGCCACCTAATACTACGTAAGCAACAGCCCAGAGTGACTGATTGTAAGATTTTTTGTGAAAGTAGTTCCACCAATAATCATAACCAAAAAGTTCATCTTCACTCAACTTTTCTAGTAATTCTTCTAATTTGCTGCCTTTTTCAGAGCTATCAATAATTCCCCAAAACTGATCTTGGGTTAATAAAGATGATACTTTTTTCATTCAATTTTCCTCCGTTTGAAAGATAGATTTTTTATGGGTTTAGTATATCATATTAGAAAATACTAGCAAAGTGATCATTTGTTTCAGACAGAATATTGTCACAAAATATTGACAAATCTTGTTTTAAATTTCTTTTTTCGCGTCACATAGCTTATAATGAATACATATTTTAAAAAGGGGTGAGACGCTTCATGAAGGACAAAACAAAGAAAAGAAAATGGAACTGGGCGCAGATTTTAGCAATTTTTGTATTAGTAACGCTTGTAGTTTCGATGGTTTATGCAACGGTTAATTTAATTACAGCGCCATCTGGCAACGTTCCAGAAGGACAACAAACAAAAGGCGACTACTCACTGATGCTTATGCAATGTGTACTTGGGGTGGTAGTACTATTCTTACCATCTATCATTAGTAAAAAAATGAAATTCGTGATTCCGAATGCGATGTATATTGTTTTTATCGTTTTCTTATATTGTGCGATTTATCTTGGTGAAGTACGTAGTTTCTATTATTTAATTCCTAACTGGGATACGATTTTACATACGTTTAGTGGGGCGATGCTTGGGGGACTTGGTTTCTCGATTGTGAGCTTACTGAATAATGATGAACGTGTTACACTTTCGATGAGCCCAGTTTTCGTGGCGTTATTTGCTTGTAGTTTTGCCGTATTCTTAGGTGTTTTCTGGGAGTTCTATGAATTTGCAGCCGACAGTTTTGGAATGAATATGCAAAAAACAATGCTAGAAGATGGCACAATGCTTCAAGGTCATGCAGCGGTTGCTGATACAATGGGCGATCTGTTCGTCGATTTCCTCGGCGCATTCGTCATCTCCATTGTCGGTTACTTCTCCATTCGTAAAAATAAAAAATGGATGAAGAACTTCGAATTTAAAAAAGTAGAAGAAGAAGCGAAATAAAAAAGACTGCCAACAAAGTGAGAAATCATTTTGCTGGCATTTTTTTTAGATAATTTTTCTTTCTCTATCAATAAACATCATTAAAAAGGCGATAAATTGCAGAAGTGCACAAATCAGAATAGCGTATTGAGCGAACAGCTGAATAAAGAAATTACCAACGACCGCACCAATAATAAAACTAACAATAACCGAAAAATACAAAAAGCTATTGTGCAGATATTGTTTTTCCTTGTACTCAAAATAATCACATAAATTTTGCGTAGCACTCCGTAAATTCCCGATACACATCGTCGTCGCAATCCCTCTACCATGCATTTTCCGGAAACTTTCCACTTGGATCCCACAGACAAAAGAAATCAGCGAATTGGCAATAAGATTTTTATCAAGTGGAATAAATGCAACTCCGACCAAAATCACCACTTCTATCAAAACAGAAAGCTGGCGCCAGTGTAGCCGCCGAATAGCACGCCGGTGAATCAGTTCAGACAGCGCAATCCCAACGGTAAAAGAAACAACCGGCCAAAAATATTGCACAGCCGTAGCCCAATTTCCTTCCGAAATATTAATCCCAAATAAAAGTATATTCCCAGTTTGTGCATTAGCGAATACTTGTCCTCGTTCAATATAAGAGTAAGCATCCATAAACCCGCCAGCCAGAGCGAGCAAAAGCCCCAACCCAATTGATTCTGAAATTTGCCTAGTTCTTGCCATATTTTGTCATCCTTTTTTTCTTATTTATTAACCATCTGTTCGCGCAATGCCCTAATTAACGCATTGATCTGCTCGATATTTTGTAACATTTTTTTCTCGAAATGATGGATAGGCAAAAATACACCTAATTCATCAGCGTTTTCAGCGGTTTCTTGCCCGTAAAAAATTCTGCTAGAAGGAATAAGTTCTTGTATTTGTAAGAAAGTTTTCCAAATAACCGCATAAGCTTGCGATTCAGACATTCCAAATTGCAAAGTGCTTGGAAGAGAGTAGAGCACGAGAATACCTCTTTTTTTATTTATTTTTTTAGTAGATATCGTGAAATCTGGTTCGTAGGAATGCACCGTATCCTCGTCATCAACTAAATAAATCGCCGCTTCGGAGTTAGCAAGATCAGCCTGAAATATTTCTTGAAACTTTTCTTGCTCCCGATTAGGAATTTCTGCAATAAAATGCCCTTGCGCATCTGTTAAAAACAAAGGGTTATCTGCTGTTAATTTTTTTGGAATAAGAAAAGCTTGCCGGAGAAGCTCAAATAAAGTTCTACCGCAAACGCCTAATAATAGCGCGCTAACATCACTTTGCTGATAAGAGGATAAAATAATTTTGGCGAAAAGAGCATCATCTTTCTCAAAGCCACGCGCCTCTTGAAAGCTCTCTAAATTATCAAGAAATACATCTTTGAACCGCCTGCAAGCTGTTGAATTAGCCAATATCTGCTCGAAAAGGGTAGCTACATTTTGCTCTCTAGGAAAAATAGTCGTCATTTTCAAGTCTCCTTTATTTTTTTATGTTAATATTATCTCATATTTACCAAGAAAAGATAAAAATATTACACGATAAAAAACGCCTATGAATAATTTCGTAGGCGTTTTTCTCTGTTTATTTATTTAATTTAGCAATAACTTGCTGAACAAGCCCCATCTCATCCGAACTCATCACTTTTTCATCCAAACCATTACTATAAACCTGAGCTTCATAAATTTTAGTCAATCGCGAGAAGTCAGCTGTTTTTAAATCCGCATCAACTCTCACTGCAAAATGACGTAAAGTTTCACTTGATTCGCGCACATAACCATAAGAAGCGAGCGACTTCAATAGCTTATGATACGTTTTGCCAAATGCTGGTTTGTTTTTCAGGGAACGAAGCAATAAATAACTGCGGATTCTGCGTCTGAATAATACGGCCAACACAAGTAATGCTGTAACTAATCCAGCGGGAATCCACCAAAACCAAGCAGGGATTTTGAAATTAGAGGCCGCTGCATCTGCTTTAGGTTCTTCTTTCTTCGTTGCTTCCCCAGTGGAGCTACTGCCGTTATCTTGTTCTGGTGTTTTCTCTGGTGTGTTTGGAGTTTCTGGCGTACTTGTGCTATCGTTCGGCGTTTCCGGTTTATTGGCAGTTTCGGTTGTTGGTTCTTGGAAGTCTTCTGGGTTGGAGAACGTTGCTGTTGGCTCAAATGGAACCCATCCAGTACCTGGGAAAAATACTTCCGGCCAAGAATGCGCATTATTATTTGTTATCGTGTAAGTGGATTTCGCATCATTTTCTTTTTTCTCGCCCTCGCCAGGTGTGTAACCCTTGGCCCATCTTGCTGGAATCCCGAGCGAACGAAGCATTACTACCATCGAAGTAGAAAAATTATCACAATAACCAATCCGCGTTTCAAATAAAAATTGGTCGACGTAATCGGCTCCCCTAGGCGTTTCTTTCGCATCATCTGTGCTATAAGTAAATGTACCTGAAGAACTTAGATAGCTTTCAATTGCTTTTGTTTTATCATAAATGGAATCAGCGTCTTTGGTTACTTTATTGGCCAGTTTTGCAACCCGGTCTGGTAACTCACTTGGCGTTTGCGTATATTTTGAAACAAAGGTACTAGATAATGTACTAAAATCAGCGCTCTGCATCTTTTCAATATTGTAAACAGGCGTTTTTAATTGGACCGTGTAATTTTTGATGGTATCCACAGGTCCAACTCTTTCTATCGTTAAATTGGCACTAAATGAATCGACTGCGCCGTTAACTGTTTGCGTTCCATATGGATAAGGCATGTAATCACTAGAAGAAGCAAAACTAATTTCAGCCGTATTTGTAGGGCCGGTTGTTTGCTCTGTAAGTTGAATCGGAAACGTATCACCAGAGGAAAATGATACTACATCGCCTGAGTTTGCATTTGCCCAGCCGGTTCCAGTGTAGGTAGTTTTCGATTCCACGCGCCAGTAGTGGCCTTTATCCGTACGTGCGGTAAATACAGTGCCGTTATCCTTTTTAAGTGCGCCACCAAGCGTTGTGTCGTCTTCACTATAACCAACCGTACGCGTAGTATTAATCCCAAGCGCATTTTTTATCGTCGGTACAGGATCAGGAAAAATGGGCGCCTTTTTCGGAAGCATTAACGAACTAAAAACAAATACCGCCAGCAACATAATCACAAAAATATGGTAAAGTAGCCCATTTCGTTTCAAGGAATCTGCACTTATTCGATTAGGTGCTGCAATTCGGCTAGCCAGCGCAAGATGCAGAAGTAAAAATCCTTCCAATACGGTCCGAACAATCGCCCAATTACTATTATAATCTGTAAAAGTATTAATAACGGCTAAATAGGCAACTGTTAAAACTAACACACTCATAATCCGCTGTTTGCGCAAAATACTATACGTAGTAATATAACTCAAAAGCCACAATGCAATTAAAAAGACGATTAAAATAAAGTCCATAGAAATATCAGAAGAGCGGAACTGCACCATATCTCTAAAACCATTAAAGGTAATTTGGAAAAACGAACTAAACCAATCC
Organism: Listeria cossartiae subsp. cossartiae; assembly: GCF_014224155.1. Taxonomy (GTDB): domain Bacteria; phylum Bacillota; class Bacilli; order Lactobacillales; family Listeriaceae; genus Listeria; species Listeria cossartiae. The sequence goes on from NZ_JAASUI010000001.1 coordinate 241,008, forward strand.
GCGGACAGAATGCCATCTTTAGCGTAATAAATTCCAGAAACGACGAAAATCATTACGATATGAAGAGGAATGGTCCAGTAATATTTTAAACGAAGAAAAAAGCTGCCGAGCGAAAGGCTTATAAATAAAATAATCCAATTGGCTGTTGGAAGTTCTGTTAGCTCGGCAAATGGATAAATCCACTCCGAGATGAGTAAAACCGATAGAATGAATAGCATGACGAGCGATACATATCTTTTCATTTAGTTTCACGCTCCCGTCTGCTTAGAAGGCTCGCTGGCTCAAGGAAAATCGCAGGAGCATCCGTCGATTTGGAATGCTCTGACTGGAATGTAATAATTTGAAGCTGTTTATTATCCGTTAAACGGGTCACTTTTTGCAGTAACATCGTATCCATACACGGTGTAAATAAAAGGATTTTCTCTCCAGCGTGCAAATTGTTATCAAGCGATTCTTGTAGCATTAAACTATCTGCCGGTGCGATTTCGGCAAAAGCAGTTGAGATTTCTTGAAGTCTATTGGTGCCTTTCGCTGGAGCAAATTTACTCGTTTGATCGCCAAGCAAAGTAACACGGATTTCTCCATTATCTTCGGAGATTTTGCGGATGAATGAGTAGGCAGCCCGAAGTGATAATTCAAAATTGGGATGACTCGCGCCGTAAAAAATGACGGATAACCGTGATGTGGCACTATTTTCAAATTCTCGGGTCATCAACTGGTCACTTTTAGCAGAAGATTTCCAGTCAATCAGGGAAATTCGGTCGCCAGAAGAAAATTCGCGTAAACTGTGCAGATTGCTGTTTTTCTTGAGGGTCCAATAAGCTGCATTACGTTCGTTTTCCGGAGAAACTTCACTGATTTTTTCTAATACATCAGGGAAATAAGTCGGATAAATAGTGAGCGTTTTTTCGGTCGACAATTGGCGTGAACGTTCCAGCAAACCGAATGCATCACTCGTTTCCACATCTAGCGGCGGGAATGAATGTATCCCACGAACACCAGCAAATCCAGCAAGCGTCACAGTAAAATTCTTTTTGAAAAGCGGATAGACTACTTGTTGGCGGGCGCTCACTTTACCGAAACTAGCCGGGATTTTTTGTTGGAATAGCAAATAACCCACTGGATAACGCGATTTTCGAGTAAATGATACTTGCATATCGACTAAATCGCCATCATGGTAGGTCGTTTTAACAAAATTTCGATTTGCTTTCCACGCTTTGAGTGGATAAATCGAGGATAAAAATAATAGTAACAAGATAAAACTAAAGAAATAGGTTAAAAACCAGCTAGCTGTATCACCTTGAAATAGCGTATAAGCCCAAAGTCCAGCGTAAATAATTAGCATAATAATCCACCGAGATGCTAACAGGAGGCGTTTTTTTAACATTTTACTACCTCTTCTCTACCGGAACTGACGTGTTTTTCAGAATGGAAGCAATAATGGATTCGGCTGTTTCCTCATTATAATAAGCTTCGGACTTCAAAATGAGACGATGGGTGAAAATATACGGCGCTAAATATTGAATATCATCAGGAATCACATAATCGCGACCTTCAATAAGCGCAAAAGCTTGAGCGGCTTGCATGAAAGCTAGTGAGCCACGCGGACTAATCCCAAGCGCAACAGAAGGATGTTTTCGACTTGCATCGACTAGGCGAATAATATAATTTTTCAACACATCATCAATAAAGACTTGTTTGGCTTTGTTTTTTAGATTCAATAATTCTTCTAGTGTCACAACTTGTTTCGTTTGCTCAAGGGGATCTTGGTATTGTTTTAAAGTAAGCAGCTGCATTTCTTCTTCAACTGTCGGATAACCAATATTGATTTTAAGCAAAAATCGGTCTAATTGGGCTTCTGGCAAAGCGTAAGTGCCTTCGTATTCAATCGGATTTTGCGTTGCCATTACGAAAAATGGATCAGCGAGTTTGCGCGTAATTCCATCCACTGTCACACTGTTTTCGGCCATACCTTCCAGTAAAGCGGCCTGCGTACGTGGTGCAGTTCGATTAATTTCATCGGCGAGAACAATATTTCCCATAACTGGACCTGGACGGAATTCAAATTCGCGCGTTTCGGGATTGAAAATCGAAACCCCAGTTACATCTGCTGGTAGCAAATCTGGCGTAAATTGAATCCGTTTAAAGGAAACTCCGATTGTTTTTGCAAGTGTGCGCACCATCATTGTTTTACCAACTCCGGGAACGTCTTCCAGTAATACGTGACCACCCGCAAGTAGGGCAGTTAAGCTTAATTTAACAACATGTCGTTTACCGACGATAACTTTTTCAACTTCATTAATAATCTCATTTATTTTAATGGATGGCTCTATAGACATAATTTGCCTCCTATGTTTTTAGTCAGAATATGTGTATTCATGGTTTAATGCTACTATAATCAACCTTGAATGTAAAAGATTTAATGTGGCATGGACTTTTCTTAGGAGATTGTTTACACTTAGAATAACTGGAGGTGGCGAACTTTGAGCGTTAAATTGGCTGATTTAATGAAACTACCATCTTTAAAAGAAGCGAAAGTAGTATCTGGAAAATCTGGATTATCTAAGCTAGTTTCGTCTATTTCTGTTTTAGAATACACAGAAGTAGCTCTTTTGGAAGATGAATTATTTGATAATGATGAATTTTATGGCAGTGAAATAGTTGTCTCTGCTTTTGTGAATATTCGTGATGATGTCGAGGCGCAGTGCCGCACGATTGAGCGATTACATAAAGTTGGCGAAGTTGCTTTAATTCTTTACTACGTTGGAATCTTTATGCCGAAAATTGATCAAAAGCTGATTGATTTTGCGAATGAACTAGATTTTACGATTATTGTGATGCCGGAAAACGAAATGTCACTGAGATATAGTGAAGTGATTTATGAAGTAGTTGAAGCGATTGTGAAGCAAGAAATGACGGATACCAACTTTGTTACCGAATCGCTAGAACAGATTTCGAGTGTACGACCTCCGCAGCGGAATATTGATACGACGCTGAAAATCTTGTCTGACAGAACGCACACTTCACTTGTTTTAACCGACAATTCCTTTCAAGTAATTAATTCAATCACTTGGCCACGCACGCGCCATTGGGATTTTGAAAGAGTGATTGAAGCCTCAAAACAAATAAATGAACAGGAACTTGTGCAACTCACATTAGATGAGCGTGAATTTTATACAGCGAGAAAGCCAATTTTTCAAGATGGAATGCAGGCGATGCACTTATTTATGATGAAAGAAAAAGGGGCGCTAACGACGGATGTAGTTATGCAAATTACGGAAGTAGTCCAAGTCTTTATGAACTTATGGGGCCGCAACTATGTCGAAATCAGCACGGCTGAGCTAATGAAGGCGATTTTGAATGATGAAAGTGTGAAAATGCGCCGGCTTGGTAAAATTTTGAATGTGGATGTTTCCTCTATTAAATGGATGTGGCTCGTGAAAACGGAAGAAATTCGCGACAATGAGCGGGTTTTGAGTGAACTGAAAAGCTTTGTAGCTAGCCATTTTGATGTTTCTTTGATTGATTTATTTGAAAAGAATATCGTTGTTTTGCTTGATAATTCCGTTGCACAGCGAGACCGGACGCATACGGCGAATGAATTTGCGGTGATGATGAAGGAAATTGGGATAGAATTAAAAATTACCGTTTGTCAGGGAATGGAGCAGACTTCAGATGTGCAGAGTGCTTATTCGCTCGTAAATGAATATAAAAATGCCGCCAATGCGATTTACGCTAATAAGCCGATTTATTCACTTCAAGAAATCGATTTTGCAGCCAAATGTGTGGATATCGTTAATCGCGGAGAATTGGCGATTGCGGAACAAATGAAGCCACTGAAACCCTTAGACGATAACGAAGAATTAATTGAAACGTTGTCAGTATTTTTGCTAGAAGGCGAGTCGAATTATAATCAAGCTGCCGAGTTACTATTTTTGCATAAAAATACGATTAAATACCGAATTCAGCGGGTCAATGAATTGCTGCAATATCCAGCGACTAAAATTCCGGAGTCTTATAATCTCTATTTAGCCGTTGCAATTCGTCGTTTACTTGGCGAAACAAACAATAATAATTAAAAACAGTGCGATTTTTGTCCGAAATGACAAAGATTGCGCTGTTTTTTTTCAATTCAGATAAATACAAATGATAGCTAGTTCTTATATAATTAGTCCTTAATAGAACAAATTCAAGAAAAAAAGGGGCGAAACATTATGACAGAGAAAAACACAGTTGAGCAGACACAATCCTGGCAAAGTTTGGCATTTTTATGGACGGGCGCAATGATCTGCGTACCGAGTCTCCTTGTAGGGGGAACGCTTATTTCGGGCATGCCTCTATGGGAAGCAATTTTAATAGCACTTTTAGGATATGGAGTTATTGTCGTATTTATGATATATCAAGGAATGCAAAGTAGTGACTTAGGTATTCCAGCAGTTAGTGTAGCTTCGCAAGTATTTGGCGAACAAGGATCTAAGAAAATCATATCGATTCTTTTAGCGATTGCTTGTCTAGGATGGTTTGGTATTCAAGCAAACGTCTGTGGCGCAGCATTTTCGCAGTTTTTAGGTATTTATGGAATTAATGTTCCAATACCAGTATCTTCCTTGATTTGGGGAGTTATTATGTTACTATCAGCTATCTATGGTATTCGTATTTTGAGTATTTTAAATTATATTGCAGTTCCGATTTTACTTTTTGTATGTATTTATGGTTTGGTTGTTTCGTTAAATAATGGCGGACTTGCGATTGTTGAAAATTATAAACCAGCAAACAGCATGTCATTCATGACCGGGCTTGCAATTACCATCGGCTCGTTCGCATTAGGTGCCGTTATTGCCGGCGACTATTCACAATATACAAAATCACGTAAAGACGTTGTTAAAGCAGCCATCATCGGCATTTTACCATCAGGTGTTTTAATGATTACAGTTGGAGCGGTTCTTGCGCTAACAGCTGGAACGGCAGATATTTCCGTTGTATTTACTAATCTAGGTTTGCCAGTTCTTGGAATTATCGGTTTGATTTTGGCAGCTTGGACAACCAATGCAGTTAATGCGTTTTCCGGCGGGATCGCGATTATTAACGTTTTCAATATTTCAGAAAAATATCATAAAGTTGCCGTAGCAGTTGCGGGTGGGCTTGGAACACTACTAGCTGTTATCGGTATTCTAAACCACTTTGTACCAATTATGTCCGTACTTTCAGCGATGGTTCCACCAGTTGCCGGAGTAATGATTGCTTCATACTGGATCGTTCAAAAAGGCGACAAATCCAAATGGGCACCAGTTGCAGGCGTTAACTGGCTTGGTGTAAGTTCTTGGTTAGTAGGTGCTGTGATTGCAGGAATTCCAGTCATTTTGACATTCTTCCCTTCACTACCACAATTACCAAATCAACCACTTATCGGTATTATTTTGTCACTAATTGTTTATCTCGTTGGGGCGAAAGTTTTAAGTGGAAAAACGGAAAAAGTAGAGAACTTGGAGGGAAAATAAATGCGTTACTTAGACGAACAAGCTATTGAAGATATTGCGATTGGTGCGGCATTTTTAGGCACTGGTGGCGGAGGAGATCCGTACATGGGCAAAATGATGGCCCTAACAGCGATTAAAAAATACGGACCGATCCAACTTTTATCTCCAGACGAAATCGCTGACGATGACTATTTCATTCCAGCAGCTATGATGGGAGCACCATCTGTACTTATAGAAAAATTTCCAAAAGGGGACGAATTCGTTCGTGTCTTTGAAAAATTAGGTAAATATGTAGGCAAAGAAGTAAAGGGAACATTCCCAATGGAAGCGGGCGGCGTTAACTCGATGATTCCAATCGTTGTGGCAGCGCAACTAGGCTTGCCGATGGTCGATTGTGACGGCATGGGCCGAGCTTTCCCAGAACTACAAATGGTGACGTTCCATTTAGATGGCATTTCCGCAACGCCAATGGCTATCACCGATGAAAAAGGCAATATCGGTATTATGGAAACAATTGACAACAGATGGACTGAACGCCTTGCACGTGTAACTACGGTCGAAATGGGCGCAAGTTCCCTTGTTAGCTTGTATCCTTGTAATGGTGCACAAATTAAACAAAGTAGTATTAAAAATATCGTGACACTTTCAGAAGAAATCGGTAAAGTCATTCGCGAAACATCAATTGACGAAGCAGAAAAACTACAAAAACTATTAGATGTAACGCACGGTTATCACTTATTTGAAGGAAAAATTACCGATGTTATTCGGGAAACGCGCGCAGGCTTTAACTTTGGCCGTGTGAAAATTGACGGACTTAATAAAGACGCAGGCAGCGAAGTCATTGTCCATTTCCAAAACGAAAATCTTGTTGCGGAGAAAAATGGTGAACCAATCGCGATTACACCAGATTTAATTTGTATGGTGGATCTGGAAACGCTAATGCCAGTAACGACAGAAGCGCTAAAATATGGCAAACGTGTCCGCGTGATGGCACTTCCAGCCGACGATGCTTGGCGTACAGAGAAAGGCATCGAAACAGTTGGGCCGCGCTATTTCGGCTACGATGTCGATTTTGAACCGCTAGAAGAACTTGTCAAAAAGGAGGAACGCCGCCATGTATAAAATTGGAATTGACGTTGGTGGTACAAACACCGATGCCGTTATTTTAGATGAAAATCAAAAACTAATTCATAGTGTAAAAATGCCAACAAGTGAAGATATTGAAACAGGAATCACCGAGTCACTTCACCGCGTATTAAGCGAAACGGGCATTGATCGCTCGAAAGTAACACACGCAATGCTTGGAACAACGCAGTGTACAAACGCAATCGTTGAACGGAAAAAATTAGCGAAAGTTGGCGTTCTTCGTTTAGGATACCCTGCAACAGCATCCGTTTTACCATATACAGCTTGGCCGGAAGACATGGTTGGCTTTTTATCTGGAAAATATAAACTAACTGGTGGCGGCTATGAGTACGATGGTCAGGTGCTATCAGAAATCAACGAAGCAGAAATCCGTGAAACGTTGGCTGGTTGGAAAGGTGATGTAGAATCCGTTGCAGTTGTCGGCGTCTTCTCTTCTTTGAAAAACGACCAAGAATTAGCTGTTCAAAAAATTATCGAAGAAGAACTAGGCGCAGATATCCCTGTTTCGATTTCCTCTTCTGTAGGTTCAGTTGGACTAATTGAACGCGAAAATGCGACGATTTTAAATGCAGCTCTTTTCAAAGTTATCGCGGCAACGAGCGACGGTTTCGAAAAAGCTTTGGAACAAGAAGGAATTGAACATGCGGAAATCTATCTTTGCCAAAATGACGGGACGTTGATGTCGCTTAATTATGCAAGACAGTTCCCGATTTTGACAATTGCTTGTGGACCAACAAACAGTATCCGCGGCGCTTCCTACTTAGCGGGACTAAAAGACGCGATGGTTCTCGATGTTGGCGGCACGACTTCTGATATTGGTGTGCTTACAGATGGCTTCCCTAGAGAGTCCTCGCTTGCGGTCGATGTTGGTGGCGTGCGTACGAACTTTAGAATGCCCGATATTATTTCCATCGGACTAGGCGGAGGTAGCGTTATTCGCGAGCAAAATGGCGAAATAACGATTGGCCCAGATAGCGTTGGTTATCGTATTTCCGAAGAGGCGCTAGTTTTCGGCGGCAAAACGATGACAACAACAGATATCGCGGTTCGTCTAGGTATGGCGGACATTGGCGACGCTCAACTGGTCGCACATATCCCAACCGATTTTGCTGAAAAAACGTATAAATTAATCGCCGATATGACCGAAGATGCCATTGATAAAATGAAAACCAGCTCAAGTAACGTCAATCTAGTACTTGTCGGTGGAGGTAGCGTCATTATCCCTGATGAAATTCCCGGCGTCGCACAAATTTTCCGCGACAAAAACGGACCAGTCGCCAACGCAATCGGCGCCTCTATTTCCCAAATCAGCGGACAATACGAACAAATCTACATCTATTCTCAAATCGAGCGGGAAGAAGCGCTGCAAGATGCTGAGCAAAAGGCGAGAGAACAAGCAACTCTTGCCGGCGCAGTGACTGACTCGATTGAAGTGGTGGAAGTGGAAGAAATCCCATTAGCGTATCATCCAGGCAATGCGACCAGATTGCGCGTGAAAGTTGTGGGGAATTTGGTTTAAGAGAAGTGAATATTGGAGCAGTGCTGACTTCAGGCTGGAAACAAAGTAAGAAATTACTTTGTTTCCAGTCTGTTTTTTTGATCCATAGGCTTTCTAACCAGTGATAAGAAGCCAGAAATCAATTAGTAATTATATCTTTAGGTGTGATTTTTTATCCGTGAAGCTGGTTAGAAAATATAGATACGCACAGCATGTGAAAAATATTTGGCTACCAGCTTTATAAAAATGGAGTAGGATTAGAATTAATTCAAGTCTTGTTGAATCATTCATCACACTTCGCTACATCGGTATCAAGCAAGAAGATAAAAATTCAGGCGATTATCGGTTTAAGGCTATAATATTGCTGTGAATAAATATGCTTTATATACAAAAGTGTTTGTATTTAATTAGTAATAAGCACAGATAAAACGACAGTAAATAGACTCTAAAAGTGAACTATTTGTGACTTTTTCTTTTTAGATGTATAAAATCCTGCATACAAGCGCAAATTGGGGTATTTTGGACAATATTAACAAGCTATAACTCGATTTATGCGAAAAAAAAGGCTATTTCATCCAAAAAAACGTCGTTCATGACAAGAATCAGACATTTCATTACTTTTTTGGTTATACATGGAAGCATCATGCTAATATTGTGTTGTACTAAAAAACATACAAAGAGGAGAGTGTGCAAAATGAAAACGGCAACTCGAAAAATACAAGCAAAGAAATGTGTATGTGTTTTATTAGCAGGAGGAATACTGGTTAGTGGTATGGCATTTCCCAATCAAGCTCAGGCAAGTACAGATGAAAAACAACAAGTGAACACGGAAAAACAAGAATTACAAGTGGAAACGGGTTTGACAGATATGGAAGTAAGTTTAGCAGATAAATATGTATCCTATAACAGTGAAATCGATGAGTTTCAATTAGATAAATCTATTGAACTCGTAATGAAATCAGACCAGGTGAAAGTCGTTGAAAATTATATAAAGGAAACAAATAAACAATTACAACTATCTAAAACTAATAAAAAAGATGAAGTATATGCAATCTCGCCAACGGGTGAAGCAGATAGAGTAAATCCTAGCCCTAGAATGATGCTTAAATCAGCTGGGGTAACTAGAGTGGATTATCGCTGGAATTATTGTAGAATCAAAATCAGTGCGAAAGCTTTAAAATTTGCAGTTGGAAGCGGAATTGCAATCGCTGGCATATATGCACCTGCCAGGGCTGTTCAAGCTGCATGTTCAGTTGCTGGTATAGCTGTTTCGACTTCGAACATCAAACATGGAGTATGGTTTGATTATAATTATTTCACTGGGATTTTTATGGGCAAAGCTGGGAAACAATAGTTCGTTAAAAAGAGGTGTACAATGAAAAAAATAGTGGATGATACATTTTGGGTTTTTGGTATAGTATTTGTTTTGTTGCTAATAGCATCTTATTTTCTCCCAATTGGAGAAATCATAGAAGATGCTAGAGTATTTCTTCTAGTGTTTTTCATTTTGAATATCGTGGGAAAATATTTACTGAAGCAGAAAAAAGAAAACAATAAATTTCGCTAGTACCGACAAAAAAAGAAACGTTGTAAATAAGGACGTATGTTTGTGGGATAGGTGCGCTTAAGGGTAAAAAAATAGATAAACAACTGAAAAATGTAGGAAATTGGTTCTTTAATTCCAAACCGTATTAAGGAGTAATAGTATAATGAAAAGAATCATTTTAACAAGTACATTAATCGTCTGGACAATAGTATGTATTTACATGAGTATTTCTATGGTTAGTAGTAATACTGGCATTGCTTTTCCGATTTGGCTCCACATAATCCTTTTAATCTGCTTTTTAGCAACAGGTATATTAAATGTGAAGAAAAAAGACTATCTTTGGAGCGCTATGTTATTTGAAGGCGTGTTAGTGGTTCTATTAAGTTTAATTATTGTATTAGTTTAACGGATGTAAATATGAATAGCTGGATTATCCAAACTAAATAGGAGTATTGTATCTAGGTACATGAACTCAAACCTCTCAAGTAAGCATTGACACCAATGCTTACTTTTTTATAACCCCATGCTTTCCCTAGCAATTCCAACCCCACCTGAGATACAATAAACCCAAACAAACGAAACGAGGCGAACGCCATGGCGGAATCACTCATTACTAAAAAAGCGATTGCTGGGGGGCTGATGGAGCTTTGTCAGCATAAGCGGTTTGAAAAGATTAGTATTGCGGATATTACAAATATTTGCGGGCTTAATCGGCAAACTTTTTATTACCATTTTACAGATAAATACGATTTGCTTACTTGGACGTATGAAAATGACTTTTTCCATTGTTTGGCAGACGGGATTACGCTTGAAAATTGGGATAAGCATGTGCTGAAAATGCTGGAATCGATTAAAGAAAATGCTGATTTCTATAAAAATACGGTTTCGGCGGATGCGAGTATCCTTTCTTTTTGCTTTTCAAAACTAACCAATTCGCTGTTTATGGATTTATTTGAAAAAATTGATACGAATGGAGCCGTGAACGAGGCAGACCGGGTTTTCTATGCGGAATTCTTTTCTTACGGATGCTCGGGTGTACTGATTAAATGGATTACGCGCGGTTTTAAAGAAGCGCCAGAAACAATCGCGAACCAGCTATTTCGACTTGCAAAGGATACGGAATTTTTGGCAAACAGCATGTACCGCGAAAACTAGACAATATCGCCAATTTGTCTAAAAACCAGACATAAAGGTTCTTTTGCCCAGATTAAAAGCGCGCGAGGAGAGGTATACTATCTGTATCAAGAAATTGGAGGAGATAGTGATGAAAAATAAAAAACGTACGCTAGTCGCTCTAACTGGGGCTGCAATTGGGACAGGTATTGCAGCAAAGAAAATTTCTGAACAAAAGGCCGCTGAAAAAGAACGGGCAGTGGATGAAGCTATTAAAGCGCGCTATTACGGCGACAAACAAGTGTATTTCGTCGGTGGCGGGATTGCTAGTTTGGCGGGGGCTGTTTATTTAATTCGTGATGCCAATTTTGATGGGAAAAATATTCATATTATTGAAGGTATGCATATTTTAGGCGGAAGTAATGACGGAGCCGGAAGCGTGGAACATGGCTTTGTTTGCCGTGGTGGTCGGATGTTAAATGAAGAAACTTATGAAAATTTCTGGGATTTATTTAGTAGTATTCCGTCGCTTGATATGCCGAACTTTAGTGTGACGGAAGAGATTTTGAACTTTGACCATTTACATCCAACCCATGCGCAAGCGAGATTAGTTGATAAAGATCGCAATATCCTTGATGCGCATTCGATGGGATTTAATAATAATGACCGGATGTTGATGACGAAATTGCTAGCTACTCCGGAAGAAAAACTGGACAATTTAACGATACGTGATTGGTTTGATGAACACTTTTTCGAAACGAATTTTTGGTATATGTGGCAAACCACTTTTGCTTTCCAAAAATGGAGCAGCTTGTTTGAATTTAGACGTTATATGAATCGGATGATGTTAGAATTTAGCCGGATTGATACGCTAGAAGGTGTAACGAGAACGCCGCTAAACCAATACGAGAGCTTGATTTTACCTTTAAAAACATTTTTAGATAAACACCATGTCGATTTTACGATTAATCAAACGGTGGAAGATATTGATTTTAAAGATGCGCCTGGAATTACAGCGACAGCACTTCATTTATCGGATGGATCCACTATCGAACTTGGCCCGGACGATGATGTGATTATGACGAATGCTTGTATGACAGATAGCGCGACACTCGGCGATATGAACACGCCAGCGCCAAAACCTGAAGAAAAACCAATTTCTGGGGAACTTTGGTACAAAGTCGCTCAAAAGAAACCAAATTTAGGCAATCCAGAGCCATTCTTCGGTCATGAAGAAGAAACAAACTGGCAAAGTTTTACCGTCACTTGTCATGGCGATAAATTATTAAAACGCATCGAACGCTTCACAGGTAACATTCCAGGAAGTGGTGCGCTCATGACTTTCAAAGATTCTAATTGGTTAATGAGTACCGTTGTTGCTGCACAACCTCATTTTAAAGCGCAAGATGCGAATACTACGATTTTCTGGGGTTACGGATTATATCCAGACCGCGTTGGTGATTTCGTGAAAAAACCAATGAAAGAATGTACTGGGGAAGAAATTTTATATGAATTAATGTGTCATTTGAACTGGCAAGATGATTTTGAAGAAATTAAAGCGGATATAATCAATGTAATTCCGTGCTATATGCCGTACATTGACGCGCAATTCGAACCGCGGGCAATGAGCGATCGTCCGGCTGTTGTTCCGGAGGGCAGTACAAACTTCGCGATGATTAGCCAATTTGTGGAAATTCCGAAAGATATGGTTTTCACCGAAGAATATTCCGTTCGTGCTGCTAGAATCGCCGTGTACACTTTGCTTGATATCGACAAAAAAATCTGCCCAGTAACACCACATAATCGTGATCCAAAAGTGCTAGCGAAAGCAACACAAACCATGTTTAGATAAAGTGAAAAAGTAGCTATTTGTGACAGAATAGCTACTTTTTTTGTGCGAGACAGGACAAACGACTGATATTTACGAAATAGCATTGCTTGTGAACCATAAAACAGCTATAATCTTTATAGACGAAAACAAGACCTGAAAAGAGGCTGAACAATGGAAAAAAGCTCCATTTACGGATTAACATGGACAAATTTAACAGAATGGCTAGAGGCACACGGTCAAAAGAAATTCCGCGCGACGCAAGTGTGGGACTGGCTTTATAGAAAACGTGTCAAAACTTTTGAAGAAATGAGTAACGTTCCAAAAGAAACAATTGAACTTTTAACAGCGAATTTTGTGATGAACACTTTAGAAGAACAAGTGGTGCAAGAATCTACAGATGGCACAACGAAATATTTATTTAAGCTGAGTGACGGGAACTTAATTGAAACCGTGATGATGAAGCAAGAATATGGCTTGTCGGTTTGTGTAACGACCCAAGTTGGCTGTAATATCGGCTGTACTTTTTGTGCGAGTGGGCTTTTGAAAAAAAGTCGCGACTTAACTGCTGGTGAGATTGTGGAACAAATTATGAATGTGCAGCATTATTTGGATGGACGTAATTTGGAAGAACGCGTGAGTCACGTGGTTGTAATGGGAATCGGGGAACCGTTTGACAATTACGATAATGTGATGGATTTCTTGCGTGTGATTAATCATGACAAAGGTCTAGCAATCGGCGCGCGCCATATCACTGTTTCGACAAGTGGTCTTGCACCGCGCATTATTGATTTCGCCAATGAAGATTTCCAAGTCAACTTAGCGATTTCCTTGCACGCGCCAAACAATGAACTGCGGACGAGCATTATGCGTATTAACAAGACCTATTCAATTGAGAAATTGATGGAAGCGATTCATTATTACGTTAACAAAACTAACCGCCGAATCACGTTTGAATACATTATGTTAAAAGGTGTAAATGACCATAAAAAAGAAGCGCTCGAACTTGCGGCACTTCTCGGCGAACATCGCCATTTAGCTTATGTTAACTTGATTCCTTACAACCCGGTAGACGAGCATATCGACTATGAACGCAGCACAAAAGAAGACGTGCTTGCTTTCTATGATACGCTTAAGAAAAATGGTATTAATTGTGTTATTCGCCGCGAACACGGGACGGATATTGATGCCGCGTGTGGGCAACTTCGTAGTAAACAAATCAAACGAGTTGGCGTGCGCGAACGGATGAAACAAAAACAAGCAGCAGCGGAAGAATAATATTCAAACTATCTGGTTTCCATTTGGAGATTGGATAGTTTTTGTTTATACTTAAGGTACCTAAAGCAATTGAAGGAGGACAAAAATCATGGAAGTAGAAATTGTCGAACGAAATGCTTTTACAGCAGTCGGAAAAAAACGAACTTTTTCGGTTGAAAACGATGCGCAAAAAGAAAAAATCAGTCAATTTTGGCAAGAAGCAAACGCAAATGGCGACGCGGAACGAATCAACGAATTAGCTGAATTTGCAACGATTGATGGTATTTTAGGCGTTTGCCACATGAACGGCGACCAAATGGACTATTATATCGCGATTGAATCCGAACTCACTCCGCCAGCAGACATGGAACAACTAACCATCCCAGCAAGCAAATGGGCCATTTTTAAATCTGTCGGCCCACTACCTAACGCAATCCAAAAAGTGTGGGAATACATTTACGGCGAATGGTTCCAAACATGCAACTACACGCATGGGAACGCTCCAGAATTAGAAGTATACACAGAAGGCGATACGACTGCCGCTGATTATTATTCGGAAGTTTGGATTCCAGTGGTTGAAAAAGACTAACAAAATCTCACCATGAAATGCAGAGGCGGAGCTAATGACAACCATTCCTATCTCAATTCCAATGACATTAATAGTTATATGTATTTTTGAGTTAGTATATTTCGGCACTAAAAAATTCATTGTAAAATCACCGTTTAATAAAAAGGAGACTTTAATCAATGTTATTTTTGTAGCCTATTTAGCTGTTTTAATAGAAGTAGTGCTGCTACCATTTAACATAGTAAGTTCAAATGTTTTCAGAGAAATATTTCCCTTAGAAGCCTATTTACAAATTATTCCTTTTAAGTCAATAATCTTCTATCTTAACCACATGACAAATTATCATATTATGATTCAATTCTTTGGCAACTTATTGTTATTAGCACCATTAGCCATTTATATGAAAATAAACAGAAGCATATCCGTATTAAAAAATTTGATTTTAGCTCTATGTATTTCATTATTCATCGAAGTACTGCAAGGTATACTAAACCTGATTTTTCAATATCCAAACAATGTTTCGGATATTGATGATTTAATATTAAACGCAATCGGGTATATGTGCGCTTTACTTTTAGTTCCTTGGTTCAAAACGATATTCAAACTAAAGAACAAATTTCCTTCATTGTGAAATTTGTTCTTTTTAAATCCCACTCCAATCCCATTCCCTAAAATTGACATTGAGAATCATTATCAATATAATGGAAGGAACTAGCCTATTATACATACAATACAATTATCCAAGGGGGATTTAAGAATGATTATTGTAACTAATACGATTAAGGTAGAAAAAGGCGCAGCAGAGCACGTTATCCGTCAGTTCACAGGCGCAAATGGCGACGGACATCCAACAAAAGATATCGCAGAAGTAGAAGGTTTCCTAGGCTTCGAACTATGGCACAGCAAACCAGAAGACAAAGACTATGAAGAAGTAGTCGTAACAAGCAAATGGGAAAGCGAAGAAGCCCAACGCAATTGGGTGAAAAGCGATTCCTTCAAAAAAGCACACGGCAGAACAAAAGACACTAGAGAACAAAGAGAAGACCGCAAAGGCATCGTAGGAAATGCAATCGCTCGTTTTGAAGTAGTTCACGTGCAAAACCCTGTGATTGTTGAAAAATAAGAAGTGAGTGAACAAGCCATTTCGAGGTAGATGGCTTGTTTTTTTGTTTTCAGATGAGAAAATAAATACAGTGTTTTTCTTTCCAAAAGCCCCTTTACTAGCAACCCACAATCCAATCATGCTATAATTCTCTAAATGATAACGTTTATCATTTAAGGGGGAATTAAACATGATTGAAAAAACAATTATGGAACGTCGCAGCATTAAAAAAGCAAACGACGCGCCAATTTCAAGAGAAACGGTGAACACGATTTTAGAGCAAGCTGCCTTTGCGCCTTTTCACAGCAAAGTAGAGCCGTGGAATGTATACGTGCTACATACACTGGCTGAAAAAGAACGCTACATCGAGAAAATCATTGAGTTTAACGAACGCGAACAAGGGGTTACTTTTTCCGAAGCAGAGATTGCGGATTTAAAAGCAGGGTATGCGAAGAAAATTATTACGCCGCCTTACTTACTCATTGTGACGACGAACATTATTGGTCACGGAAAAAAGGATTTCGAATCAATCGGGGCAACTAGTGCGTTTATTCAAAATATCCAATTGCTTGGCTGGGAAGCGGGGATTGGGATGATTTGGCGGACGAATCGGTTTATTTTTGATGCGAAGTTTGCGGATGATTTAGGTATTCCTGCTGAGCAAAAAATTGTCGGGACTTTGCATTTAAGTAGTTTAGCTGATGTTCCTGAGCCAAAACCGCGCCGTCCTTTGAATGAATGGGTGAAGAATTTAGCGGATTTGTAAGATTGATGTTTCGTGTGATTAGCGTTACAATGAAACAAGTGTAAGAAATAAGGAGGCGAGCAAGATGGCAGTTCCAGCTAGACGTACGTCCAAAGCGAAGAAAAACAAGCGCCGTACGCATAAAGGCTTAACAACACCAGGTTTGAGTCGCGATAGTGAAACAGGCGAATACCGTATGTCACACCGAATCTCACCAGACGGCACTTATAAAGGTCGCACAATTATCGAAAAATAAGAGGATTTGTTCCAGCGATTGGAACAAATTCTTTTTTTTGTGATACTATAATGAAAAGAGCTAAATACACAAAAAGGAGTCTGATTTTGACATGACAGAAGAATTTGTGAACAAAGAAGATGCGCTGAAAAATTATAATGCCAAAGAGTTTCGTACGCCAGATGGCTATACGAGCGATATGATTTTAACTACAGTAAAAGAGTCGAACGGGAAACCAACCTTACATATTTTATTAATTAAACGAAGCAGTACCAATGCGGAAGGCAGACCGAATATCGAAGGCGGAAAATGGGCGGTTCCCGGCGGATTTGTGGATGAAAATGAATCTGCGGACCAAGCGGCTGAGCGTGAACTAGAAGAGGAAACAAGTTTGACGAATATTCCGTTGATTCCGTTTGGGGTATTTGATAAACCGGGTCGTGATCCGCGCGGTTGGATTATTTCGCGGGCATTTTATGCGATTGTGCCACCAGAAGCTTTGGAGAAACGTGCGGCTGGGGATGACGCGGCGGATATCGGGCTTTTTCCAATGACAGAAGCTTTGGAACTTCCGCTTGCTTTTGACCATTTAGATATGCTAAAAAAAGCGTATAGCGCGATTACAGAAGAATTTTTACTGACGACGGCAATTCGTGATTTCTTGCCAGAAACTTTCTCAGCAAAACTACTTTACCAAACGTTGGATGGCTGTACGAAGCCAGGCATTTTGCCAGATGAAGTAGAATTTATGGAGAATATCGAGTATTTACCGTATTTAGAAAAAGTTGGCGAGTTATACCGATTTAATGCGGATGCCGAAGCGGGAAGTATTTATTTTTAAATAGAAAAGGAGCCACCGATTTGGTTGGCTCCTTTTTTATAGAAAATGCTTCTCACCGTAACGTAATGCGAAATCTTTAAAAGCCTTAGAAGCAGGCGAAATGTAGTGATTTTTTAAACTTGCTAGATAGATAAAACGATCATGTTTTGGTTCGTTGATGGATAATACTTTGACGTTATAATGTGATAACGACGAGATTTTTGGCATAATCGAAATACCGTAATCAACGCTCACAAGGCCGACCATCGCGGTATCTTCCTCGACATAACAGCCGATTTTTGGTTGAATATTTATTTCCGCAAAAAGAGAATCGATGAGAGGTCTCAATCCACTTGTGTCTGAAAAGAAAATATAGGAATAATCTGCGGTGTCTTTTAAATCAATCGAATCATATTTGGCAAGTGGGTGGTTTTCGGCAACGACAACAACTAACTCTTGTTTTGTTAATGGTAAAAACTCAATATCAGGTTCATTTTCGACGTAGGAGCAAATCGCTAGGTCGAATTTTTCATTTTTTAAGTCGGGAATAATTGATTTAGTGGCACCTTGAAAAAAGGAAAATGTGATGTCTTTATGGCTTTCGACTTTGGTGAAATTCTGGACGAGCTCTGGAACCGTGTGTGCGCCCATTGTGTAAATAAAGCCTAAA
Organism: Listeria cossartiae subsp. cossartiae; assembly: GCF_014224155.1. Taxonomy (GTDB): domain Bacteria; phylum Bacillota; class Bacilli; order Lactobacillales; family Listeriaceae; genus Listeria; species Listeria cossartiae. The sequence continues at coordinate 259,013 of NZ_JAASUI010000001.1, forward strand.
TCAATATTTCCGTGAGAAGGGCTAGTTAATTCGTGTAACAATTTTTCGCCTTTTTCTAGTTCGGCGAGGGATTTTTCCACATAGGTTAAATAGAAACGACCATATTTGGTTAATCGGATGTTGCGGCCTTGTTTTTCAAATAAATAGACGCCAAGTTCGCGCTCAAGTTCGGCGATAGAGTGGCTTAGGCTGGGCTGGGTAATGGAGAGTTCGGCGGCGGCAATGGTGTAATGCTCTTTTTCAGCTAGTTTTTTAAAATAGTATAATTGACGCAAATTCATGAAACTACCTCCTCGGAATGCCTTGATAACTCTATTGTAAGCGATTGTATAGAAAAAATCTATGGATAAATCGAAAAATATACATTAGATTAATAATTATTCCTGACTTATAATTGAAGAGAAATAAGATTGTGCATTATTGAACGTGAATAATGTAACAAATCATTTGCTGAGATTATAGTCGCAGGAGGCTTATTATGACAGATTATCCGAGTATTTTTGAACCATTAACTGTAAAACGAATGACCATTAAAAACCGTGTGATAATGCCACCAATGGGGACAAACCTAGCTGGATTAAATGGCGAATTTTTAGAAGAACATATGAATTACTACGAACAACGCGCAAAAGGTGGAACCGGTCTAATCACTATTGAAAACGCTTGTGTAGATTTTCCTTATGGGACAAACGGAACGACCCAACTTCGAATTGATAATGACCAGTACATTCCTGGATTTTACAAATTAACAGAACGTCTTCATAAACATGGAACTTGCGTATCTATCCAAATCAACCACGCCGGGGCATCTGCGTATCCAGCTCGTTTGAATGGACTTCAACCAGTTTCCTCGTCAGATATTCCATCTAAAAAAGGCGGCACTGTGCCGCGTCCACTTACTGTCGAAGAAATTTATGAAATCGTCAATAAATACGGTGATGCAGCAAGACGCGCCCAACAAGCTGGGTTTGATGCAGTCGAAATCCACGGCGGACACTCATACTTGCTATGCCAATTCTTATCGCCACTTTACAACAAACGAACAGATGAATTTGGTGGAACGCCTGAAAATCGCGCCCGTATCGTCAAACTAATTTTGGAAAAAGTCCGCGCAGAAGTCGGTCCATTTTTCCCAATCGTACTGCGTTTTAGTGCAGATGAATTTACAGAAGGCGGCAACCATTTAGAAGACATTTTGGAACTGCTAGATTATTGCCAAGAAGAAGCGGATATTTTGAATGTATCAGCGGCAATTAACGATAATTTATACTTGCAAATTGACCAAATGAACTTGGAAGATGGCTGGAGAAGCTACCTTGCAAAAGCGGTGAAAGATAAATTTAACAAACCAACGATTACTTCGGGGAACATCCGTAGTCCAAAAGCAGCAGAGAAAATATTGTCAGAAGGATACGCTGATTTACTTGCGATGGGACGTGGCTTAATTGCTGAGCCAAACTGGGTAAACAAAGTGGCAACTGGCCAAGAAGACATGCTTCGAAAATGTATTTCTTGTAATATCGGTTGCGCAGATCACCGAATTTCGAAGTCGAAGCCAATCCGTTGTACGGTGAATCCAGATATTATTCATGAAGATAAATACAAAGAAACAAAAGTAACTCGTCCTACCAATGTTGTCGTAATTGGCGGCGGAACAGCAGGACTTGAAGCAGCTTGTACGGCGGCCGAAGTTGGCTGTAACACCACGCTAATTGAAGCGAATGAACAAACTGGTGGCTTGGCGCGTGCAATTGCCAACCTTCCAGATAAAAGTAGAATTGCCGATTTCCCTAATTATTTAGCGAACCGAGCAGAAAAATTAACCAATTTGAAAGTTATTACAGGCACTAAAGCTGATACTGCGCTTATTGATACATTTAATCCTGATGTGGTAGTTAATGCCACAGGATCCAAACCATTACTTCCACCAATTAAAGGTTTGCTTGACGTGATTGACAAAGAAGGCAGTAAAGTTCATTCGATTTTCGGACTTATTTCGAATATCGATGACTTTACCGAATTTAGTAACAAAAAAGTAGCAGTTATCGGCGGTGGTGCAGTTGGACTTGATGTAGTCGAGTACTTCTCAGAACGTGGCTCGGATGTTACAATTGTAGAAATGATGCCACTTCTTGGAAAAGACTTAGATATGATTACCCGGCTTTCGATGATGGATATTATTGAGAAAAACCACGTCGATGTGCAAACAGAAACCGCATTAACCGAAGTTGCAGCCGATCATTTCAAAGTGAAGCATGACGGAGTAGACGCCGAGATTCCATTTGATTACGGCTTTGTCTGCCTAGGAATGCGACCAGAACGTCCACTTATGGAAGAACTTGCGGCATACGGAAAAGAAAAACAAATTGAAATCGTAAATATTGGCGACAGCGCTGCAACAAGAAAAATCTTGGAAGGCGTTCGCGAAGGAAGAAATATTTTAACGACATTAGAAAAAATTGGCTCTTTGTAATCCGAACTGGCAAGGCGGACTCCGCTTTGCCACATTCGCTCTTTATATAAGTTCACATTTTCACAAATAAACCTTAATTTGGAAAGGAACGATGTTATTATGACAAGCAAAATCACGGAAAGAATTACAGGACACACAGAATTAATCGGGTTAATCGCCACTCCAATCAGACACAGTTTATCACCAACCATGCATAACGAAGCTTTTGCAAAATTGGGGCTTGATTATGTATACCTTGCTTTTGAAGTTGGGGACAAAGAGCTGAAAGACGTTGTACAAGGATTCCGCGCAATGAACTTACGTGGCTGGAATGTTTCCATGCCAAACAAAACAAACATTCATAAATACTTAGATAAACTTTCTCCAGCCGCTGAACTTGTTGGCGCGGTAAATACGGTTGTTAATGATGACGGCGTATTAACGGGACATATTACAGACGGAACTGGTTATATGCGTGCGTTAAAAGAAGCTGGACATGATATTATCGGCAAAAAAATGACGATTTGTGGCGCTGGTGGTGCGGCAACAGCGATCTGTATCCAAGCTGCTCTTGACGGCGTAAAAGAAATTTCTATTTTCAACAGAAAAGACGATTTTTACGCGAATGCTGAAAAAACTGTAGAAAAAATCAATTCGAAAACAGATTGTAAAGCACAATTATTTGATATCGAAGACCACGAACAATTACGTAAAGAAATCGCAGAAAGTGTTATTTTCACGAATGCGACTGGCGTTGGGATGAAACCTTTCGAAGGCGAAACACTTTTACCAAGTGCGGATATGCTTCGTCCAGAATTAATCGTTTCGGATGTTGTCTACAAACCAACCAAAACAAGATTGCTTGAAATCGCCGAAGAACAAGGCTGTCAAACACTTAACGGCTTAGGCATGATGCTTTGGCAAGGTGCGAAAGCTTTCGAAATTTGGACACACAAAGAAATGCCAGTTGATTACATTAAAGAAATCCTATTTTAAAAACTTGCAAAAGAACAAGGTTATCGCTAATCTTAAGACATAATATCGAATGAGGAGAATTATACATGAATAAAGTAGTCGTAAAGAATGTTACGTTTGGTGAAGGTGCGCCAAAAATTTGTGTACCAATGGTCGGTAAAACGGTTGCTGCTCTTAAAGAAGAAGCAGAAATGTTACAAACAATTGATTTGGACGTTGTCGAATGGCGCGTTGACTTTTTTGAAGATGTGAAAGATTTAGCTAAAGTGGAAGCTGCGCTTGGCGAAATTCGCGCAATTTTACCAGAAACACCGATTTTATTCACTTTCCGAAGTGCAAAAGAGGGCGGCGAGTTAGCTGTTAGTGACGAATTTTATTTTGAATTAAATGAAACACTAGCTGGTACTGGCAAAATTGATTTAGTGGACGTGGAACTTTTCAATGAAGAAGCGGACGTTTTACGCTTAATTGAAACAGCTCACAAGAACAATGTAAAAGTAGTGATGTCGAACCATGATTTTGATAAAACACCTGCGAAAGAAGAAATCGTTTCTCGTTTAACGCGCATGGAAGCACTTGGCGCGGATCTTCCGAAAATCGCCGTAATGCCAAAATCTGCTGGAGACGTACTAACTTTATTAGATGCAACGAATACCGTATCTGAAAAAGCGAGCCAACCAATCATTACGATGTCGATGGCGGGAACTGGTGTTATCAGCCGTCTTGCTGGGGAAGTATTTGGCTCCGCAATGACATTTGGCGCTGCGAAAAAAGCATCGGCTCCTGGGCAAATTGATGTTAATGAGTTACGCCATGTCCTTGATTTATTGCATAAACAATTTTAATGACATCAAAAACCTTAAATTTAGATTAATCGTCTAAGTTTAAGGTTTTTTTGTTATAATAAGACATCAGGAATTTTAAAGGAGACGGACCAAATGAAGAAGTTACTTTTTTTAGGTGATAGTGTGACAGATGCTGGGCGTGATTTTGAAAATGACCGCGAATTAGGACATGGTTATGTGAAATTGATTGCAGACCAGCTTGGAAAAGAAGATGTAACGGTGATAAATCGTGGCGTTAGTGCGAACCGGGTGGCGGATTTGCATCGTCGTATTGAGGCGGATGCGATTTCACTTCAACCAGATATAGTTACGATTATGATTGGGATAAATGATACGTGGTTTAGTTTTAGCAGATGGGAAGATACTTCGGTGACGGCGTTTAAGGAAGTATATCGTGTGATTTTGAATCGGATTAAAACGGAGACAAATGCGGAACTTGTTTTGATGGAGCCGTTTGTATTACCGTATCCGGAAGACCGGAAAGAATGGCGCGGCGATTTGGATCCGAAAATTGGTGCTGTGCGTGAACTTGCGGCAGAATTTGGCGCGACACTTATTCCACTTGATGGCCTAATGAACGCGCTCGCTGTCAAACACGGACCGACCTATTTAGCGGAGGACGGTGTGCACCCGACCAAAGCGGGACATGAAGCTATTGCTTCGATTTGGTTAGAATTCACCAAATAATCCTTTACAGAAAAATTTATCCATGCTATAGTTGGGTTTATGCGATGAGCCTACAAGCAGTGACTTAAGTATCACTGCCCCATTTTCCGCGTTATAGCTTTGTGGAAAGCTGCGGAAGATGACGCTATGAAATGCCCCTTAAAGTAATTTAAGGGGCATTTTTCTATAAAAAAGGAGTGTTTGTTTTGCAGAAAGAGAAAGCACCGATAGGACTTTATTTTTTATTAATTGCAGTGATGGCGAGTTGGGGCTTTAACGTCACGATGACAAAGGTGTTAGTTAGCTATTTTCCGACGGTTACGATGACGTCTTTTCGGATTTTCACCGCAGCGATTACCGTTATTATTATTTTATTTATTACGAAAAAATTGCGCCTGCCTACAAAGCGGGAATTTGGTTTGATTTTCCTAGCGAGTATTTTTAATATTGTTATCCATCATTTTTTCTTATCGAATGGGTTAAAGCTGACAACTGGGACGAATGCGGGGCTTATTCTTGGTTCTGCGCCGATTGTCGTGGCGATTTTTTCTGTGATTTTTCTCCGTGAACGAATTGGAGCTTGGCGAGCTGCCGGATTTTTAGCGGGGATTTTTGGGGTGAGTTTGGTCGTTCTTTCTAATGGGACGGGCGTGAGCGGGATTTCGATTGGAGATATCGACATTTTTATCGCGATGGCTTCTCAGGCGTTTAGTTTCATTATTATTAAAAAGCTCGCTGGATCGATGGACACGGGGCTAATGACGGGATATATGCTTTTCCTTGGTTCGGTTATGTTGTTTGCTGTAAGTCGTTTCATGGAGCCTGCCGGGTTGTCAGAATTAATGGCAGTTCACTCGTGGAAACTGTGGCTCTTGTTTGTCGTATCAGCAGTAGTCGCAACGGCTTTTGGTAATTTCGTTTATAACTATGCGGTTGGAAAAATTGGCCCATCGCGCTCCGCCATTTTTATGAATTTCAATCCATTATTTTCATTAATTGGCGCGTTGCTTTTCCTTGGTGAAGCAATTAGAATCCTACAGTTAGTTGGGTTCATTTTTATCATTATCGGCGTCCTGCTTGGTTCGGGGGCATTAATGGACCTTATTTATGAACGCAAAAAAAGAAAAATACGCGACCCGGAAAAGAAGTTTGACTTTTATTGACCTTTATATTATAATTTGGTTAGTTACTTATTAAAAGTAACTTTAAAATGATAGGAGGGATAGCATGAAATTGTTATTAAAAAATATTAATGAACTTGCTGCAAAACAAAAAAGTGAAGGATTAACTGCTTTTGAAAAAGAAAGACAAGCTGCCCTTCGTCAAGAATACTTGAAAAAAATCAGAGGGACAGTTCAAGATAATTTACACCATGTAACGATTATTGACCCACTTGGCGACGATGTAACTCCAAAAAAACTAAAAGAAATCCAAGCCGAATTAAGAGGCTGACATAAGTCATAGAAGGTTGAAAGAGCTCATTGCTTTTTCAGCCTTTTTTTTGATAGAGCTAATTTACCATCTTGCGGATTCGAGTAGAGAAAAATGGTGCCGAACGCTTCTAACAGTTTGATGGAGACCGGTGCTACAATCAAGGTGAGAAAGGAGAGGATAACATGGAAATTGCAATTGCAGCTGATCATGGCGGATTTCAGTTGAAAGAAAAAATCCGTGCGCATTTAATTGAAAGCGGCTACAAGGTGAAAGATTTTGGTTGTTATTCAGTCGAAAGCGTGGATTTTCCAGAGTATGCCGCTAAAGTAGGACACTTTGTTGCAACTGAAAACACTCTAGGTGTACTCTGTTGCGGAACAGGGATTGGAATGTCCATGGCAGCCAACAAAATCAAAGGTGTGCGTGCTGCTGTCGTTTCAGATGCTTTTTCAGCAATGATGACTAGGCGACATAATAACAGTAATGTTCTTTGTCTTGGCGAACGTGTTCTGGGCGATAGTCTGGCGTTACTCTTACTTGATACGTGGCTTGCGGCGGAATTTGAAGGCGGTAGGCATATGACAAGGCTCGGAAAATTGGCAGAGCTTGAAGAACGGGAGGGTGTTGAATGAAAATGATTGCGGCTTCCATTATGTGCGCAGACTCGCTTCATCTAGCTGACGAACTTCGCGCACTCGAACAAGCAAATGTAAAAATGCTTCATTGTGATGTGATGGATGGTGTTTTTGTAGAAAATGCAGCAATGGGCGCCTATGTCCTTCAAGATATAAAAAATAATACAGATATGTTGCTTGATATTCATTTAGCTACAGTGAATCCTGATAAATTTGTGGATTTGTATGCGGCGATAAAGCCGGCTTATATGTCTTTCCACGTAGAAGCTTCACCTGATGTCGATGCGACTATAAACCATATTCGTGAGCTAGGAATCAAACCATCCATCGCCATCAGCCCGGATACAGAGATTGAACAGATTTATCCATTTTTAGATAAAGTCGATATGGTTTTAATGATGACCGTTAACCCAGGATTCGCCGGGCAAAAATTCCAGCATCATGTACTAGAAAAAATCGAAAAACTTCAAAAAGAGCTTGAAAGCCACACCAATAAACCATTAATTGAAGTAGACGGCAATATTTTTGAAGAAACAGTTCGGTTGCTTGAATCAATTGGCGCAGATGTCTATGTCGTTGGAACAGCCGCATTATTTAACGACAAGGCAGGTAGTTATACAGAAAAACTGGCGCCACTCAGAGAAATTATCCAAGAAAGGTGAGGGAAAATGCATTTAGATTCAGCTAATTTAGAAGACGTGAAAAAAATTCAAACCAGCTCTATTTTTAAAGGAATTACTACGAACCCAACCATTTTAGTAAAAGAAAAATGCAATCGACAAACAGCGATTAATCGTATTTTAGAACTTACGGATAAACAAGTTTTTGTACAAACAGTTGGTTTTAGCTATGAGGAAATTTTGGCAGATGCGCGCATGTTACTAGCGATGTTTGGGAAAGAAAAAATAGCTATTAAGATTCCGGCGCATGAGGCTGGTATTAACGTGATCGATACACTCAAAAAAGAGGATAAAACCATTCAAATCTTAGGAACTGCTATTTATTCGGCTGATCAAGCAATCGCGGCTGCCTTGGCTGGGGCAGATTTTGTTGCCCCATATGTGAATAGGATGAGCGCAGCGAACATCGATCCTTTTAAAGAAATCGCTCAAATGCGTCATTTTTTTGATAAAAAGGCACTTAAAACACAAATTATGGCAGCGAGCTTTAAACATAGCGGGCAAGTAATGAAAGCCTACGAAAGTGGTGCAGATACGGTAACTATTCCTTATGAAATTTATTTGCAAATGACCAATAAAGTTTTAGCAGTAGAAGCAATTCGTGTCTTTAATAAAGATGCTACATTGTACGAAAAGTAACAATCTCCTTCTCATGTTGTGGAAGTGTGTGGAGAAAACTTGTGATGAAAGCGCATTCTTAAGCGCCAAACCCTATGCTATAATTAGGCTATCAAAGGGGGGAGACGCATGTATCTGGATAACAGAAGTAAAACACTATTTCAAGAAGTTATAAAAAATCCGAACATTACAAATAAACAACTCGAAGTAAAGTATAAATTATCGCGTTACCAAATCAGCTATAGTTTTCAGAAAGTAAACGAATGGCTCAAGTGGAAAAATTATCCAGAAGTAAAGCGTTCCAAAAACGGCCGATTTATATTAGAACCCGAGCTTACAGCGCTATTTTCTGAGAAAGAAACTCGAGATCCAAGCGTAGAATACTTACCTTCTGAAAATGAACGTGCTAATTTAATTTTGCTAATGCTTTTAACAGCAAAAGAAGAACTATCCCTCGCCCATTTTACAACGAAGATTCAAGTAAGCAAAAACACCATTCTTCGTGATTTAAAAGTAGCGCAAAAGTTACTTCCTAAAGAAACAACTGTCACTTATAGTAGAGCATCGGGTTATCAGTTAGCAGGCAGTGAGTGGGAGCTGCGCAAGGTTCTGACACAAGTTGTAAGTAGCGTTAAAGAGATGTTCCGAGGAGAACACTATTTCCTATCGTATTCAGGAATTGAAAAAGTTCAACTTATGGAAATTCGCCGCACACTCGAAGAAGCCGAAGCGATGATGCAAATAAAATTCACCTATGAACAAATCGAATTACTACCCTATTTGCTATCCGTGATGTTCTTAAGAATCAGAGATCGGCGCTTAATCGACACTGCTTTTCATATTGATGAGAAATCACTTTCAGACACGCGAGAATACCACATTACCGATATTTTGCTCGAAAAAACTGGCCCAGTTCCAGAACAAGAGCGACTTTTCATCACATTACAACTTCTTACAACAAACATTTTTTCCGGCGAAATTTTAACTGAAAAATTAACAGAAGACTTGGAAAAAGTTGTCCTCACATGCTTAGACTTATTCGAGAAAAAAGCACTTGTTTCCCTTAAAAACAAACATATCTTAATCGAAAAATTACTCTTACATTTAAAACCAGCCTATTACCGGATTAAATACCAAATGAATTTAGAAGATACGCTTTATGAAAAATTCAACCAAGAATTCGAAGCGTTAAACTTCATTGTGAAAGAAGCATTTGACCCACTTGCGAAATTTATTGGTCGTGAAATTCCAGCCGGCGAGATTTTCTTCATTTCTTTGTTTATTGGGAGCGATATGATACCGCAAAATGATATTTATCATAAGCAAAAACGTGCGATTGTTCTTTGTCCGAGCGGGGTTACTTTTTCGAAAATTATGGAAAATATTTTAGTAAAACTATTTCCGGAAATCCATTTTTATCCAACTATATCTGTTCGTGAATACGCCTTTTTTAAAGCAGAAGTAGATATTGTTTTTTCTTCCATTCCATTAAAAGATGGCGAAAATGTCTTTGTTGTTCAACCGTTTATGAACGATATCGAAAAAACGCAACTGCGGCAACACGTCTTACAAAACTTATTTGGAATGGGAAATCAGCTCACGAGTATTGATAAAATCATGGAAGTTGTGGAACGTAACGCCGATATAAAGGATTCAAATGCAATACGAGATGGAATTATTGATATTTTGTCGGCTAACACAGCTACAGATGAAAATAAACGCGTGAAAAAAGTCTATTTACATGATTTAATCACCGAAGACAACATCATGATTTGTGAGGATGTTAAAAACTATCAAGAAGCGATTCGGTTAGCGAGTCAGCCGCTGTTACTGCAACAAGCAATTACCGCAAACTATGTAAAGACCATGATTGATAACCATAAGTTCCACGATCCGTACATTATTATCGGTGAAGATATTGCCATTCCACACGCTATGCCTAATGCAGGGGTGAATCGACTCGCTATGTCTCTTTTAGTTGTGAAAAATGGCGTATATTTTTCAGAAACAGAACAAGTTCATTTCGTAATAGTTATCGCACCAGTGGATAAAGAGCAACACATTGAAGCACTTTACCAAATTGTTCATTTAGCAGAGAATCATCAAATTTTAGATGATTTGCTCGAAAACGTAACGAAAGAAAAAATCATGCAAACAATCAACCAATTAGTAATTAGAGAGGATGAATAAATTTTGGATAAACAAGCTATTTTAGATAATATTCACCAAACATGGCAAGAAGAAGCAAATGCGATTTCACGTTTGCCGGAAGTAACGAGTGAAGAGGCTCTCGTTAAAACGGTTGAAACAATCGCCGAGTGCACAGGGAAAATTGTCGTAGCTGGTTGTGGAACGTCCGGCGTCGCTGCGAAAAAATTAGTACACTCTTTCAACTGTATCGAACGCCCGGCAGTCTTTTTAACCCCATCAGATGCTGTACATGGAACTCTCGGCGTACTTCAAAAAGAAGATATATTGATTCTCATTTCAAAAGGTGGGAATACAGGTGAGTTACTTAACTTAATTCCTGCTTGTAAAACAAAAGGAAGCACACTGATTGGTGTAACAGAAAACCCAGATTCCGTTATCGCCAAAGAAGCGGATATCTTTTTCCCAGTGAGTGTAAGCAAAGAACCAGATCCGTTTAATATGTTAGCCACGGCAAGTACAATGGCTGTTATTGCAAGTTTTGATGCAGTTATTGTTTGCTTAATGACCTATATGAATTACACAAAAGAGCAGTTTTCCGTCATCCATCCTGGTGGTGCCGTTGGAAACAAATTATTAAATAAATAAACAAGCAGCCAGTCGGAGGGATGCAATTTGGATGTATTAGAATATTTTAAAGAAGAAATGGTTCGATTTTCAAACGAACAAGATAAAGAAAAATTACTTACAGAAATGGCGGAACAGTTGTGTGAAGTGGGCGCAGTAAAGCCAAGTTATAAAGATGCTGTAATTAAACGGGAAAAAGTTTTTCCAACCGGATTACTAACCGCGCACGCTGGGGTGGCCATTCCGCATACAGATAGCGAACATGTTATTCGGCCAGTGGTGGCTGTACGAATACTCAAGAAGCCCGTTTCATTTATTGAAATGGCCTCTGATAACGACGCAATCGATGTCAGAATTGTCTTTATGATGGCGCTAAGGAGTGCTGATGAACAACTAGATATGCTGCAAACACTTATTCAACTTATTCAAGACGAGGAGGTGATGACGACCTTACTTAAAGCGCAAGAGACGGGAGATGTTCTTTCCGCAATAGAACATTTTTCTAAGAATAATTAAGGGAGGTCGGGAATAAATGGGGAGTTTTTTTGCAAGTTTTGTAGACTGGCTAATAGGAAGTCCAGGTAGATTTGTCGTTAACTTAATTGAAGATAATATGTTAATTTTCATGTTCGTAGTAATGATTTATGCCACCACCATTTTATACGCCAAGTGGACACTCGCATACTACTTACCGAAAAAAATGAATCAGTTAGTAGAAATGAAAACGTGGGAGCTGGACGAATTATATGCAGCGTGGCAAACAGAGAAAAAAGCTCTACCGTGGTACATTCTCGTGCCAAGTCGAAATGAATTTTGGGTAAAATCAGCCCGAAACGCACCAGAATCAACGAAATTACTCCATTTTAGTCAACAAAAATTAAAACTAAGTGACAAAGAAAAGTTACAAAAAATCATAGAAATTCAATCTTGAGGTGATAATAGTGGCAAAAATAGTTCCGTCTGTTTTTGGAGCAGACATTGGCAGAATTAATGAACAGTTAGAGGTTCTAGAGAAAAATGGCATTGATTTATTACATGTGGATATGATGGATGGCTCGTTCGTCCCAAACATTGCTTTTGGCCCTGATCAAATCAAAATGATGAAAAAAGGCACGAAGCTTCAATTTGATGTGCATATGATGGTGTATGAACCAGACCGTTATATTCCAAGATTAGTGGAAGCAGGCGCACATATGATTACAGTGCACCAAGAAGCGACGACTCATTTGCACCGTACAATTCAACTAATTAAAAGTTACGGAGTTCGCGCGGGAGTGGTATTAAATCCAGGTACACCACCAAGCACTTTGGAATACGTGTTAGATGATATTGACTGTATTTTGCTTATGACTGTAAATCCAGGCTTAGGTGGTCAAAAATTCTTCCAATCAAGTTTAGAAAAAATTAGAAAAACCAAAGCGTATATTGGAAACCGTCCTATTCAAATTGAAGTAGATGGCGGAGTAAATGCTGAACTTGCGAAAGAATGCACACTTGCAGGCGCGGATTTAATCGTTGTAGGATCTTATTTATTTGAAGGAGATATCGAAGCGAATTTGGAGAAGTTATCGAAAGGAGTTTTAACAGAATGAAAGCTTTAAAATTATATGGAAAAAGAGATTTGCGTTATGAAGAAGCAGATATGCCAACAATCGAACAGCCTGATGATGTGATTTTGAAAGTAAATACAGTTGGAATTTGTGGTTCAGATATTTCGAGATACAGTAAACTTGGTCCGTATGTACCAGGAATGGTGTGGGGACACGAATTTTCAGGAGAAGTGATTGAGGTAGGTAGTGAGGTAACGGATATTGAGATTGGTGATAGGGCTGCCGGATGCCCAGCACTCTATTGCGGTGAGTGTGAATACTGTAAAAAAGGCGAATTCGCCCGCTGTCGGAAGCTAACAGTAATCGGAGCAAGACATCCCGGAGCCTATGCTGAGTATATCAAACTTCCAGCAGAAAATGTAGTAAAAATACCAGACGAATTAGATTATGAAGCTGCTGCACTTGTCGAGCCTTCCGCAGTGGTCGTTCATGGATTTTATCATACGAAATTACAAGCTGGCGATGATGTCGTCGTTGTCGGAAGCGGCAATATCGGTTTGCTAGCAATTCAATGGGCAAAAGTTTTTGGCGCAAGAAGGGTTATTGCAATTGATGTAGACGATAAAAAATTAGCGCTTGCGAAAGAAGTAGGAGCAGACGTAGTTATTAATTCTTTAAAAGAAGATCCATTAGAAGTAGTCGCTGCACACACGGATGGTCTAAATGCTGATTTAGTTGTAGAAGCTGCGGGATCACCTATTACATCTGCCCAAGTTTTTGCCTATGCGAAAAAAGGTGGAGGCGTCGTTTTCCTAGGAATTCCATACGCAGATGTAACAATCGAACGTTTCTATTTTGAAAAAATTGTGCGGAGTGAGCTTACAGTTTGGGGTTCATGGAACGCAATTTCTGCACCATTTCCAGGAAAAGAATGGCAAACAACCATTCACTTCTTAGCTAATAAACAAATCAACATTGAACCAATGATTACACATCGTCTTTCACTTGCTGAAGGACCAGAAGTTTTTGAGCGAATCTATGAAAGAAATGAATTTTTCGGGAAAGTATTATTTTTCCCAGAATGATAGGGGGATTTTAAGATGAAAAAGAAGAAAATTTATGTGTGTTGTGGGACTGGAATTGCGACTTCCACAGTTATTTCCAAAAAAGTGCGTGCGGTACTAGACGAAAAGCGCATTCCATATGAAATTAGTCAATGCACGGTTCAAGAAGTAGCGTCAAAAGTAAGCACATCTAAGCCAGACATTATTGTTAGCTCAACGACTGTTACAGGTGATGTTGGTGATGTACCAGTTGTCATTGGAAGATCATTTTTAACAGGCCTAAAAAAACAAGAAACAATCGATGAAATACTCGCGATACTTCAAGATTAAAGGGAGGGCACAAAATGGATATTATTCTAGATTTCTTTAAATATATTATCGGGCTTGGTGTAACAGTTATGATGCCAATTATCATTACCATTCTAGGCGTGATTTTCCGCAAAAAAATTAGTGTAGCTTTTAAAGCAGGGCTAACAGTTGGTGTTGGGTTTGTTGGACTAGGCGTTATCACTTCACTCATGTTAACGACTATTACACCAGTAACAAAAGCACTTGTAGAAAATTATAATTTTAAATTAACCGCAACGGATATCGGTTGGGGAGTTGGGTCATCACTCGCATGGGGAACAGAAGTCGTACCATTTGTTTTCGTCGCAATTATTGCAACCAATATTTTAATGATTGCCTTTAAATGGACGAAAACAATGGACGTAGATATTTGGAATTACTGGCAACCACTTTTCATCGCCAGTGCACTTTACTTAACAACAGGAAGCATGATTATTGCTATTCTTAGTTCGATTATCAATATGGCAATTATCTTCAAAATCGCTGACTGGACACAAAAAGATGTAGAGAATGTTTTAGGATTAGAGGGGATTTCTTTACCACAAATTCAAACTACCGGGTGGGCGCTTGTTGGTTATCCAATGAACTGGCTACTCGGAAAAATTCCCGGCGTTAGAAAAATCAATTGGTCCACAGAGAAAGTGCAATCACGTTTAGGTATTTTCGGCGAACCAATGCTTATGGGCTTAATTATTGGTGGTGGACTTGCCGCCATTGCTCAAATGCCGCTGAGCCAAGTACTGCAAACCGGAGTAACGATTGCCGCTAGTTTAGTGCTTATTCCGCGGATGGTTTCGCTTCTAATGGACGGGCTTACCGTTATCTCAGAAGCTGCCCATGAATTCATGGAAAAACGTTTTCCGGGTCGCGAACTATTTATCGGACTAGATTCAGCAGTGGGAATCGGTCATCCATTTGTACTTTCGCTTGGGTTACTCATGATTCCGATTACTTTAATTTTAGCGTTCATTTTACCAGGGAATAAAGTATTACCTTTAGCTGATTTAACGGCGCTTCCATTCTACATGATTTTTGCTATTGTTCCATCCAAAGGGAATTTATTTAGAGGGATTTTCACAGGTATTGTTATCGTCATTATCACCCTCTACCTTTCTGGAGCAGCGGCACCTTTAATGACAGAACTTGCAGGTCAAATTGGTTATAATATACCGAAAGACGCTGTAGAAGTAACCTCTCTAGCAGTTGGGACACAGTGGTATACATGGATTGTATATTACGGCCTTCATTGGTTCGGAGGTATTCTATAATTGCAATTTAACGAAACAAGCATTAGTTCGCGCTAATGCTTGTTTTATTTGCAGCGATGGTTTTTAGCTAGTAGACAACACATAGACAGTTCTATATAATAATAAGGAGAAGAAATTAGTACGGCGGAAGGAGATAGCAATGGCAGGCAAAATGAAACTTTTTTCTGTGACGAGTGAGAGACCACTTGCGACAAAAATTGCAGATTATTTAGATATACCTTTATGTGAGGTGGAGCTCCAGAAGTTCAGTGATGGAGAAGTGAAAATTAATATTGAGGAAAGTATCCGTGGAACGAATGCGTATGTGGTTCAATCGATGAACGCTAATGTCAACGAACGCCTAATGGAACTTTTAATCATGGTAGATGCCTTAAAACGCGCTTCCGTTCACTCAATCAATATAATTATGCCTTATTATGGCTATGCTCGTCAGGACAGAAAAGCACGCTCAAGAGAACCAATTACCGCCAAATTAATGGCCAATCTAATTCAAAGAGCTGGAGCAGACCGTTTAATCACAGTAGATTTACACGCAGCTCAAATTCAAGGCTTTTTCAACATTCCAATCGATCATCTTTCAGCAATTCCGCTAATTGGTGATTATTTAATAGAAAATTACGGCGAAAAAGACGTTGTCGTTGTCGCGCCAGATCACAGTGGTGTAGTTCGCGCCCGCAGAATCGCCGACCGACTAAACGCGCCAATCGCCATTTTAAACCGTAAACCAAGACCGAATGAAGACGAAATTATGAGCGTCATTGGCGATGTAAAAGGCAAAGTCGCAATCGTTGTCGATGATATTATCGATACCGGCGTCCGTGCCACCACTTCAGCTGATATTTTACTAGAAAAAGGTGCCGTAGAAGTCATCGCTTGCGCAACCCACTCCGTCATGGCCGGAAACGCAACCGAACGTTTGCAAAGCTCCAATATCAAAGAAGTCATCACATCTGACTCTATCGATCTTCCAGAAGACAAGCAATTCGACAAATTAACAACCATTTCTATCGGCCGTATTTTAGGACGCGCAATCGAAGGCGTTCAAGAAAATCGCTCGTTGCATCCGTTGTTTTAAAGGGTTAATGAAGAAAACAGTAACTTTTAGAGTTGCTGTTTTTTTGTTTTGGTTGTCTGTCGACCTTTGATAGCGTGAAAAACGTTGGGGATTGACAGAAAGTTGGGAATGGTTGGTGTGAGGGGAGTTTGATGGTTTTTGCTTTTAAAAATCATGTAGAGAAGGGTGGGTTTTCGTTGGTTTTTAGTCTGTCGACAGAAATAGGCTTTTGAGGTAAGATGAGGGTAAGAAGAAAAGTTAACGGGTTTTAGATACTTATTGTGAAATGTAAATGTTGTTAATGAAGAAGGAAAAGGTATTTTGAAATTCGTTTTAGATACTTATTGTGAAATGTAAATAGTGATTCGCTAAAACCTTTAAAAACTTCAAATCTTAGGTTTTAGATACTTATTGTGAAATGTAAATGTGACTTATTTTAAAAATATTGACAGAGCCCAGTTGCGTTTTAGATACTTATTGTGAAATGTAAATGCGGGATAGGTTTCGGTGAAGAAAATCAAGTCTCCTGGTTTTAGATACTTATTGTGAAATGTAAATACCGTTACATAGTCGAATGCTTCTTCGCTCGTCATTGTTTTAAATACTTAATGTGAAATGTAAATAATAGACCTAAGTGTGATATGATTTTTTTGAGGGGAAAAGTTTTAGTTACTCATTATGAAATGTAAATCCTGCCATCAGTTGTTTTATTCCTTGCGATTTCACTTTAGTTACTTAATATGAAATAATAAATGAGATTTGACTTTTAAAATCCTTACTCATCTTCCAACCCGAACCCGACTCAACAAGATTCGGGTTTATTTTTATCCCCCCACGTTAACAATTCCGCAACAAACACATCAAAAACCCCCAATTTCCTCTGAACCTCCAACTACACCACACACTCAACCTATGCTAAACTCAAAGAGAAAGTCAAAACCACATACATAAAAGGAGGATTTAAAATTGAAAAAGACCCTAATCCCAATACTACTCCTAACAATTATCCTGGCAAGCTGCTCCTCTCCAAATGAAAAAGTAACAAAAGACACCAAAATCTCCAAAACTATCACCATCCGAGCAGATTACAACATCCCGAAAAACATGGAAGAACTAGCAAATAACAGCAATTACATAGTCAAAGTAAAGCTGCTGCAAAACAAAGAAATTGGCAAAGACGGCAACACCATTAGCGAAGTGGAAATCTTAACTTCCTACAAAGGCGATCTAGAAAAAGGCGATAAAATAGACATTTCAGAACCATGGTACTTAAGCTCGGGTAAATACGTCGCAGTCGAAAACTACATTGCACTAGAAAAAGAACAAACATACACCATGTTTCTTGGCGAAAAAGACAAAGACACCCATCCCATTACTAGCATGGGTTACGGCAAATTCAGCGAAACTAAAAAAGAAGCCCAATCCGTCCTAGCTGATTTTAATACACTCGGGGAAGTACAAAAATATGATTTTATCTCAGAAAATCCGGATGATGTAGAAAACTACCAAGCAATCAAGCAACAAGTTTTCGCAAAATATAAATGAATAGATCCGAAAATTTGCTCAAAAGCGCAGTTGCACAAACCAAAAAATTCCGTCATAATAGAAAAAAATGACAGGAGCTGATAAATTGATTATTGATGTATTGCAACATGTGACGCACGAAGGACCTGGACTTATAGCGAATTGGGCGAAAGAGAATCAGCATCAGTTAAAAATACATTTATTATTTGAAGAAAATGCTCATGTTCCAAATGACTCGGATTTTTTAATCGTTCTTGGTGGGCCGATGGGGATAAATGATACCGCGGAATTCCCATGGTTGGCTGATGAACGTGCTTTAATAAAGCGATTAAGCGAACAAAATAAGCCAGTTTTCGGCGTTTGTCTCGGCGCGCAACAAATCGCCGCAACTTTCGGAAGTGAAATCACGGTAAATAAAGAAAAAGAAGTGGGCTGGTTCCCGGTCAAAAGAACTTCTGACAAGCTACCTTTTTTCCCAGAATCACTTCATGTTTTCCACTGGCATCAAGACACGTTTTCGTTACCAGCAGGTGCAACACGTTTATTTGCGAGCGAAGGCTGTTTAAATCAAGCTTTTCTGTATGCGGAAAACATTATCGGTTTACAATTTCATTTTGAAATGGAAAAGGCTGGGATTGAGACGATTTTGCAGATTGACGAGGAATTTATCACACCGGGCAAATATGTTCAAAGCCTTGCAGAAATGAAAGCGGAGGACGTTCCGGAAGATAATAAACAAATGCTTGAAGCTATTTTGGACTATTTAATAGATACAAAAACCATCTGATCAGTCAGATGGTTTTTTCTTTAATATCCAGTTTCAACAGAAGCATTGACGATATACATTAAATCATTTTTATCTTCTTTGTCTTCCAAGAAAATGCCGCTCGTTGTCATCATTCCGCCAGCCATTTTCTCAATTGTCACGGTGCCATAAGGGATAATCGCGCGAATGGTATCTTCATCGAGCTTATCCGCATCACACGGCAATGCCAATTTGATATTAACGACCATATTTTGCAAGTCGCCGTCTGGTAAAAGCCCTTGAATTCCCGGCATCGAGTTAGTGAAAATCGCATTTCGTACCGCACGTTCAGCTGCTTTTGTTATGTTTTGACCATGGACATCGACCCCAAAGCCAGTTTGGATAAATAAAATTTGTTCCATCAGAATCACTCCTTAAAATCTTTTATTAAAGCGGCGCCCGGTCGGTTTTTCGCATAGCCTTCCATTATTTCTGTGAAATGCTTTCCGTCCGTATCTGAGGAGTTGGCGAAAATTTCTGCCATTTGCTTGCGTTGTGCTGCGCCGAGTTCGTTTTCTAGATCTTTGCCGGCTGTCGTTAGGAAAATACAGCGTTGGCGTTTGTCGCGCGTGCCTTGCTCAATCGTGAGAAGTTCGCGCTCTTTCAGTTCCGCAAGTGGCTGGTGCAAGGCTTGTTTGGATATTTCTAAAAAGGTTAAAAGTTCATTAATGGTAAGGCCAGGCATCCGCGCTGTGAAAAATAAAATACGGTGATGCAATCTTTTTAGTGAATGTTTGGCAATAATTAAATCAGCTGTCTCTGTAAAAGCCTTATAACCGAAGTAAAATAAAGCGATTTGTTGATTCATGTTTTGCTCATTGTTCATAAATATACCCCTTTTTCTATCAATATGAACAGTATAGCATAAATTAGGAAAAGCAATAACGGATAGAGCATCACTTTTTTGGAAGGTTTTTCGCGTTCAAAAAGAGAACTTATTCAAAAATATTAGAAGGATTTGTGTAATATTAGTATTTTGAAACGGTCATTTGTGTACAAAATGTTACATTAATAGAATTTTCAAATTCCTTTTATTTGAATAAAAAAACGTTTTCTTTGTTGATTTAAAGCCATTCTCATAAAAATAAGATTGAATAATATGAATATTGGAACGAATCAAACGTGAAAAATATTACGAAAACGTATTGAGAGTTGTTTTTTAGGCGGTTATACTTTGGGAAGAAATTAACCACTAAGGAGACTTTAAATGAAAAAAGCACTGAAAATATTTCTTGCGATAATTTGTCTGTTCATAATGATATATCCTTCCACAGCAGCTCACGCAGAAGAAACGAATAATAATGTTACTATTCCGGATACAAATTTAAGAGCCTATCTCAATGGTCTACTCAAACAAGCAAGTGACGCGCCGATAACGAAAACGCAAATGAACACAATCCAAACCGTGACACTTTCTGGAAACACTTATACAGATTTAACTGGTTTAGAAGAAGCGGATAATCTTGTCACGCTTTCACTCAATAATACGAAAATCACCACACTCGCACCAATCAAAAACCAAACATCTTTGACTTACATAACAGTTGGTGGCGATAACGTGGTAGATAGCCTTTTCGTAGATCTAAATGGACTTGTTAATTTACAAAGCCTCAGCATTAGCGGAAGCGAAGTGACACATAATGTCTTCAAAAATTTTAATAAATTACCGAAATTAACTTATCTTTATGCGCAAAACTCCATGAAAATTACGGACATCTCGGCGCTCGCATCTTTACCAGCATTAACGACACTTTTCGTGCAATTTGACGGAATTGATGATTTTAGACCGTTAAATGACTTTGAAAGTTTTAAAAATGGAAACTTAAAAGCACTCGCAGCTTTCGGACAAAATACCGGCCGAACAAATCCGCGCATTACACTTAAATCGAGCAAGCTGAATTTTAACGAAGCAAACCAAACGTTATATCTACCATTTTCGATGATGCCAAATCCATTAACTAGTTTCGATGGAACCGTTGCACCTTTTTCAAAATCAACTTCCGCGAGTAATACGTATTTAGGATTTAACGATGTGGCACTTCCGAGTTCACGTCTGACAATTACCGATGACGGCATTACCGTAAGTGGCGTAACAAAAGAAGAAATCGATAATCTAACAGAAATTGAATACAATGCGCGCTATGATTTTCCAACGGGCAGCTACCCAACACCCCCAAGCATGACGTCCTATACAATTTCAAGCGGAACATACGATCAATATTTTGATATTAGTCATACGCTAGATTTAACTGCCGATGAGAATTTTGATTATAACCAATACGATGCCATTTCAGAAGCACAATTTTTAAAAGATGTACAAGCGAAAACAGACGATGGAACTGCTGTAACAAGTGATTTTGATCAAGTTGTGAAGCTCGATGTGCCAGGTGAATATACCGTGACATTAAACGCGGTAAATGCTGCTGGACTTAAAGCAGCACCTGTAAAAGTGAAAGTAACCGTTCACGAAAAACCAGTTATTACAGCCGATCCGAAAATTTCTTATAAGCAAAAAACGACGAAATCAGCAGATGGATTTTTGGCAGAAATCCATGGTTCAGTCACTGGAAATGCCATTTTAACAAGCAATTTTGATCAAGTTGTAGATTTAAACTCCCCGGGCGAATACACCGTAACTTTGAATGCTGAAAATGAACGTGGCCAAAAAGCAGATCCTGTAACCGTAATCGTGACAGTAACTGCAGGCAACAGTGAAGCAATAATTCCAACCCCACCAACACCAGAAGAAAAACCCACACCTCAAGAAGAAACAAACAATAACAACACCATCCCAGACATCATTAGCGAAAACTCCGAAGACCAAGCACCAGTGAAAGAAACAACCGAACAGGCGAAATTAACAACGAAAGAAAATAATGTGGCGAAAACAGAAAATACAAAACAACCAGAGACGAAAGCACTTCCGAAAACCGGCGATAAAGGAATGGGCGCATCACCGTTAGCCGGAATTATGCTTAGTTTCATCGCACTCATTATGTTCAGAAAAAGTAAATTCTAAAATATGTGAAACAATTCGCAAAAACAACGAATGATAGGCCTAAAATCATTTTTATAGGGTAATGAATACTATAAGAAAAGTTGTAGGAGGGTTTATATGATGGAAAAATATCATCGCATTCTTGTAGCAGTGGATGGCTCTGAACCAGCCAAATTAGCCTTTGAAAAAGGACTGGAATTAGCGCTCAAATTAGACGGGGTACTTGGAATTGCAAGTATTGTCGATTTACGTGCCTTTTCTCCAAATGTTTCTTATGATGGGAGCTTGGAAGAAAAAGCAGAGCTCGAACTCAAAACGCAGGTCAATGAATATGCTGATAAGGCCAGAACAGCAGGAGTGAAGCATGTCGAAACTTTTGTTGCTAAAGGCAATCCGAAAATCTTACTTTCTACAGACATTCCAGCAGAGTTCCAAGCAGATTTAATCATTTGCGGAGCGACTGGGATGAATCGAGTGGAAAAACTAGTACTAGGTAGCGTTTCTTCTTATATTATGGCCCATGCAATTTGTGACACATTAATAGCTAGATAAAAAAGAGTGGTTATCTTCTGAAATGGAAGATAGCCACTCTTTTGCTTATCAAAATGGATCAAAGTAAGTGTATTCAGTTACGCCGCCTTCAATTGGTTTACTGATGCGGTTCAGTTCGTCGACAATTTTTTTGGCATCCTCACCGAACACAGGGAGCGGCTGGTAATTATTTTCGGTCGTGCTACCATCTGAATTTTCATAAGTAGGAACGATTGAAATATCTTTTAGAACGATTTTATTATCTGCTTTCGTAAAGCGAAGTTGGAACATCGAAGTCATGCGCGAAAGTAGCGTTGGGTCGGCTCCGAACGCGAAGTCGCCCATGCTATAAACGATATATTTATCTTTATATTTTTCCACACTTTCAAGGCGGTGTGGGTGCGAGCCCATAATTATATCAGCACCAGCGTCTAAAATCGCGTGGCCAAATTCAGTTTGATAATTCGTTGGCGTTTCGCGGTATTCGACACCCCAGTGCATATTGACAATAACTAGTGTATCTTCTTTTTTATATTTTTTAACATCATTTACAATTCTTTCGAGATAGGCAGGGGATTGCTGACTCATGCGGCAATCGTAGCCAAGCATAACTGTTTTCATACCTTTAATGGTTGTTTCAAGTGGAGCATCCGCATTGAAAACTGGAATATTGTTGTCTTTAAATGCTTTTAATGTTTCGTCATAGCCAACTTGGAAATAATCCATGGTGTGGTTGTTTGCGAGATTGGCCGCATCAACACCACTTGCTGGTAAAAAGGCTACGTGAGCGGGATCGCTTTTGATGCGCCACATTTTATTCTCAGCTTTTGTTGCATTTGTAAAAGCACTTTCGGCGTTTATTACAGTGTAGTCATCCGATTTGAACCAAGGAAGACAGTTTTTAAAAACATAAGTATTGTCGCCGTTATTTTTTTTGAATACATTATCGAATTTAAGGTGTTCGGGTGTTTCTGGATAGGTTCCGAATGAGTTATCGCCAACCATTGTTAAGGTGACAACGCCTTTTTCTTTTAATCCTTGTTGATTCGTTGCTGCTGCGGCGTAAAACCAATCGTATTGCGTTGTTTTTTCGATAGCTGATAGTTTTTTTTCACTTTCGAGAAAGGCTGGATATACTTTACCAAGCGCTTTTTCGTCTGCTTTACCAGTTGTATATGACTCAACGGCTTCTAAGCAAGTTGTTAGATTTTGGAGATATTCGCCGGAATTATTTTTTTCGGCGGGGTAGGATTTTAGTTCTTTAATTAATTCATTTAAATCGGAAATAGACGCTTTGTCTGCTCCGGAGCTTGCTAGGGAATTCAAGGTTTTCTTAGCTTGTGCTGAAATAGTTTTAACATTAGCTGGCTTTGTTTTTTTCGGTGTCTCGGTTGGAGTAGCTTTTTGTTCCGTTTTGTTAGTGGAATTCGTAATCCAAAAAGCGCCGACAATAAAAACAAGCACCAAACCAGTGATAATAATATAAGTAAGTTTCTTCAACTAGATGTCCTCCGTGGTTCCTTTTTCTCTAAGTATAGTAATTGTATGGGAGAAAAACAAGTCTTTATTTAGTAAAATAAAAGCCCAAAATAATATATTTTGGGCTTTTAATCGAACTATTTATTTAGAACCATTTTCAACGTAGCTTAAATCATTTACATCACCAATAGTGAATTTACCATCTTTGTAAGTGATTTTAGTTACACTTGCATTTTTGATACCAGCAGCAGGAAGTTTATAACCTGGTTCGATAGTATCAAGAAGCGCGCCAATGCTTAGTCCGTGGGAAACTAATAATACATTGCTATCGCCATTTTTGCTTTCTTTTTTAGCAACTTCTGTTAAACCATCTTTTAGACGAGCTTGGATTGTTGCATAATCTTCAGCAGGCCAGTTTTCGCCTTCTTTAACACGAGTTTTATCAAGAGCAGCTACGCTATCCGCGAAGCCTTTTGGAGAGATACCAGCTTTTTGCCATTCTTCTAAAGTTTTACCTTGGCTTTTCGCAATATCAGTCCACATATTTTCATTTAAATCGCCTTCATAAGAACCAAAATTGAATTCACGGAAACGTGCATCCGTTTGAACTTCTTTATCAGCAGATTTAGCGCTTTCTTTTAAAATTAAGTTTGCAGTTTGGATAGCACGACCACTGTCACTACTATAAGCTGCAGAGAAATCAACGTCTTTCAATCCTTTACCAGCACTTGTAACTACTTTTTCACCAGCAGGAGTAAGAACTGCATCAGACCAACCTTGTACGCGGTCAGTTGTGTTTAACATTGTTTTACCGTGACGCACTACATAAAATGTCACAGTGCCGTCTTCTTTAGTTTCTTTTGTTTCCTTTTTGTCTGCATCTGTGCTGTTACCGCAACCTGCAATTAGCAGTACTGCGCATAACGCCATCAATAATTTAAAAATATTTTTCTTCATCTTGTTCTCCTTTTTTTGTTTTTTTAGCAAAATAAAAACCTAGATAAATCGAAAATTCGCCCAAAAAGCCAATTTTTGATTTATCTAGGTTATGCCCAGGTTGGTTACATTCCTAAATAAGGTTATTTTGTTTATAGGACGATTTTATCATGGATGGAAAGCGGTTACAAGTCTAATTTTAGTAAAAATAGTAAAATGTGAAAATTTTATTTTGAGAGGAAAAGTGAAAAAAATAAAGAAATTTATTGCTAAATGTTCGAAAAAACACAAACTATTAAAAAGCCTTTATTTGCAATTGATTTGGGCGTTTTTTTGTGTTAAATTTAACTTAAAGATTGGAGGTGGAGACACAATGAGATTAAAGATAAATTGTGATTTTGATTCTAAAATAATCCCAAAAGATTTTCAAAGTAAAGTTGTTAGTCTGTTCAAAGCGGGGATTACGAAATCAAGTCCAGAGAGATATGAGGATTTGTTTGGCGGGAATAAACATAAGCAATATACGTTTTCCGTATATCTGCCCAAACCTCGAAATAAAGGGGCAGAAATTCAGCTCGATGAAGCGAATTGTATTATTAATTTTTCAACGGGAGATGCGGAAACGGGAGTCATTTTTTATAACGCATTGATCAGTTTGAGAGGTAGCAAAGTTTTATTTGGAGCTGGGAATCATATTACGGTAAAAAACATCCAAATAGTCCCGGAGAAAAAAATTATCGGCAATCGGACAGTTTTGAGAACGCTTTCACCACTGGTTAGTCGAGCTCATGATAGAGAAACTTTCAAGAATTGGTTTTACAGTTTTGAGGATGAGGAATTTGAGCCAACTTTGAAAAGAAATATATTGCCTTATTTAATGGATGCATTTGGTGAGCAAGCTCGTTATGATTTGGAGAAATTGAAAATAACGCCAATTTCGATGAAGAAAGTAGTTGTTTATTGCCACGAGATACATATTGAAAGCTCGGTCGGGATTTTTGAATTGGAGGCTGAGGCTTATTTGCAGAAGTATTTGGTGGAGAATGGGCTTGGGACGATGACAGGATCGGGGTTTGGCATGATCGAGCAGCTTTAGACTGGAGGTGGAAGGATGCAGACAGAAATAGAAGTACGAGCAGATGATTGGCTGATAAACGCAGGTTTAGTAGGTTTTCTAAATATTGTTGGAAAAGAAAATGTAAGAATTGATGGACAAGCGATTTATTTTACAGCAGATTTGTTAGAGGATTTTGAAACTAAGTATTTTAATTTTTTCATTAAAGAATATAAAGAAACATTATCTTGGTCTAAAATCGTTTCCTATAAAGATACAATGGAACGATTTAGAGCGGAGGATTTTGCTTCTTTTGATGAAGAAGCCTTGGATAATTTAAATAAATATGTGAAAGATGTAGTGAAGTTTTACTTGAAGAAGGCTAATTACATCAAGGTGTTTTCGTTAATTGATTCCAAAGCTGATGTAAATAAATGGCTAGAAAATTTAAATACGATTAATCTGACTAAAAAACAAAAATGGGAAGATGTGAAGGCGGATATAATTGAAAAAGTAAAGCAAAATTATACTCAATTAGATGCTATTATTGATTTTTGTGCGAGTGACAAAGGTCTCCAATATCTAGCTGCAAAGAATCTGATTTATTCTGTTATTAATAAAGGGTGGTCAGGAATATCTTTCCTTTTGAAACAAACAAAAATTATGGATCCTTATTTAGATTACAAAACTAGCTTTGTTGATCCAATAATAGAATATTTAGATACAGATTTGTCTAAAGCAAAATATAATTGTTTCAGCTGTAATCAACCAATTAAGAATTTGAAATTAGATCTTAGTTTTATGAATGAAGTTGGATTTGATACTGCAAGAAAAACTGCCCACGTATGGGATTTTAACAATGATGTAGCGACTTGCCCAGTTTGTCGATTGATTTATTCGTGTGTTCCTGCTGGATTTACGTATGTTTACGGAGAAGGTATGTTTGTCAACGATTCTTATGGTGTGGATGAATTATATCGCGTCAATGAACGTATTCGGAATTCTATCTTGCACTTTAACAAAGATGGAATAAATTCAACTAATACTTATCGAGCACTTGTGGAGTCTATTACGATGGAGCACGAAAATAATCGACGCTATGAACTTGCAGACATTCAGTTAGTCAGGTATGAAAATGAGCACTATCGTTTCAATATACTTTCTAAAAAAATGTTGGATATTGTAAATGATTCAAAGGGAATATTGAAAAGTTTAATTCGTTGTGGTTATAAAGAGGGTAATTTGAATATTAATTTGTATAAAGAGGTTATCCAACATTTAATGAACAATGAAAACTTATTTACACTTATTCATAAATTAATCTATTATAAGCAAACTAATGTGAATGGTTTGTATTACAATATGGGACATGTTTCAGGGATATTAGATATAAATACAAAATTTTTGAAGGAGATTGAAGTGATGACAAATATTTCTCAAAAACAATTATGGTTCGTTCAAAATTGTGGTGCAGAATTTAAAGAAGGTTACGTTACCAAAAAATCAGAAAATAAAATTTCGGGAATAACGTACAAATTATTAAATTCTTTAAAAGTAAATGATAAAGATGGATTTATGGATACTTTATTGAATAGTTATTCCTATTTAGCTAAGCCAATTCCGAATGTATTTATGAATGTGTTTACGAATGATGAAGCTTTTAAATCAGTAGGTTATGCATTTATGCTCGGTGTGGGTGGAGAGAAAACTAAAAAAGAAGACGGGGGAAACACAGATGAAAAATAAAGGACTAGCAATGACAATCATTTTCCAAGCAGAAAGTGCTAACTACGGGGAGTCTCTTGGTAATATTTCTTCACTTAAAAAGATTTCTAGAAATAACGGTGACCAATATACATATATTTCTCGCCAAGCAATTCGCTACAACTTAATGGATCAAATTGGAGAGAAAGAAGCTCCTGTAAAGGCGGAAGGTGGCGGCGATAAGAAAGTCATTCAATTCCTGAGTGAGGCGACTATTACAGATTTTCCAGAACTAGATTTCTTCGGTTACCTTAAAACAGAAAAAGGAAGCGGTGGACAAAAACGTTCTGCAAAAGTCCGTTTATCTAATGCCATTTCGCTTGAAACATTTAAAGGTGATTTGGATTTCCTAACTAATAAAGGGCAAGCTGATAAATTAAATGAAAATATGAATATCGCACAAGCAGAAATCCATAAATCCTATTATCGTTATACAATCACAATTGATTTAGACCAAATTGGTATTGACGGAAATATTGAAATTGATAATAAAGAAAAAGCTCGTCGTGTGAAGAAATTGATGGATACAGTGGCGTTCTTATATCGTGACATTCGCGGACGTCGGGAAGATTTAAAACCACTTTTCATCATTGGTGGAGTTTATGACGTGAAAAATCCAGTTTTCCAAAATGTTGTAGATGTGGTAGATAATAAAATTGTTATTAAAAATATTGAAGATTTACTCACGTATGAAGATATTAAAGAAAATACGAAAGTGGGTATTATTGACGGGCAATTTGCTAATTCTGATGAAGTGAAAGCAACACTAAAAGCAGAGTCTGTACCAGCATTCTTCAACGATATTAAAGGAAAGATTGATGCTTACTATGAAAGCAATTAGAGTAAAACTTTGGCAAGATTTGGTGAATTTTAAAAAACCAACTAGTTTTCAATTAAAAGAAACGTATCCTTTACCACCTTATTCAACTGTAATCGGGATGGTTCATACGCTTTGTGGTTTTACGAGCTATCATGAAATGAAAATTAGTATTCAAGGTAAGTACTTTTCGAAGGTGAATGATTTAGCGACGAGATATGAATTTAAAAATGGATTGAATTACGATGCCACTCGTCACCAAATCAAAGTAGGTGATTATGGTGTGAGTCGTGGTGTATCAACGGTAGAGCTTCTTGTGGATTTAGAACTACTGCTGCACATCATTCCCGAAGACTCATCACTTGTACCAATCATCGAAAAAGCATTTAAAGAACCTATCGAATTTCCATCACTAGGTCGCCGCGAGGATATTGCGACTATTCAAGAGGTAGCTGTTGTGGACGTGGAGAAACAGCAGCCCTCGAAAAGCACAGAAATATCAGATGGTTACAATGCCTATGTGCCAATCTCGCTCACTGAAAATAATTCTATTCATTTCAAATCACATGAAAGCTCGGTTGGTCGCGATAAGCTGCTAGGTACAAGGTATTTGCTAACTGAAAAATATGAAAGAGTTAATCATGGAACGGAAAAAGCACCCAAGTTTTTCCGTAAGTGGCGAAAGAAAGATGTTATTTACTCAAGTAGAATTTTTGTCTCTAAGAAAGATGTTTTCTTTTTTGATGAAGATGATTACTTAGTCTTTATTGAAGAAGAGGAGTAATAAATAACGAACAATTACCCCTTGAATGCACTGTGTTCAAGGGGATTTTGTATAAGGAGTGGCCCTGAGATGCATAAATATTTAGCGAAATCTAATCCAGAAGAAACAATTCAAGAACATACGGATAATTTATTAAAAAACTATCAAAGACTAAAAAAACTATACCCAGCTGTGGAAATAGATTGGTATTTACTAGAATTAGTTTGTTTACTACATGATTTAGGGAAAATGAATCTATTATTCCAAACGAAATTAGGTAATGCTTCTGGTAAAGGTAAAGAAATTCCGCATGGTTATTTGTCTGTTGCATTTGTTCCAGATAGTAAACTTGAAGAAATGGGATACTCGGAGGATGAAATTAAAGTTGTTTATCAGGCGATTGCGCGACATCATGAAAGGAAATATGATTTTTCTGATTCAGAGTGGAAAAAAGAAATTATTAGATTAGAAGAGCAGTGGACGAATTTTAATTACAGTCGGCTAGGAGGAAATGCGGAATATAGTAGTGAAGTTGAAATGCTGTATTTCTACCCAGGATCCAGAATTTTTGAAGGTAATTCCGCAGCGGACGCAGAAATATTCAAAAAATACGTTTTGCTAAAAGGTTTGCTCAATCGGATTGATTTTGCAGCAAGTGGGGGAATTGATGTAGAACTTGAAAATGATTTTTTGATGAATTCGATGGAAGTGCAACTAGCTAATTTTAAAACGGAAAATCCAGAAGCTGATTGGAACGCTTTGCAAAAATGTATGATGCAGCATCAAAATGATAATATCGTCGTTATTGCTGAAACTGGCATGGGGAAAACTGAGGCTGGGCTGCTTTGGCTTGGGAATAATAAAGGCTTTTTCACGCTGCCACTGCGCACGGCAATCAATGCGATTTATGAGCGAATCACGAAAAATATTGTTACGACAAACCAAGCCGAGAGAGTCGGTTTACTTCATTCGGAAACTTATAGTCAGTATTTGCTGCACGAGGGAAATACAGAGATGGATATTGATGAATATTATACGCGGACGAGGCAAATGTCTTTACCTGTAACTATTTGCACGCTCGATCAATTGTTTGATTTTGTCTTTCGTTATGCTGGTTTTGAGCATAAATTAGCCACTCTATCTTATTCCAAAGTGATTATTGATGAAATCCAGATGTACTCATCAGACTTATTAGCTTATCTAATTTTAGGGTTGTCTTATATTGATAAATTTGGTGGGAAGTTCTGCATTATGACGGCGACTTTACCGGGAATAGTGACAGATTTACTTTTAGAAAACGGCGTTAATTTTGTCCAACCAAAAGAGAAATTTGTATCGTCGCGGGTTCGGCATAGCATGGAGATGGTTCATACAGAGATTGAAAGTGAATTTATTAAACCATTTTTTAACAATAATCGAATTTTAGTTATTTGTAACACTATTAATAAAGCGAAAAAAATCTATTCGGAGTTAAAATCACATTTTCAAGGTGAAGAAATTCATCTCATTCATAGTCAATTTGTTAAAAAAGATCGCTCAGCTAAAGAAAAAGCAATTTTTAAAGATGGGCAAAAAAATAGTACGAAAAAATGTATTTGGGTGGCAACGCAAGTCGTGGAGGCTTCTTTGGATATTGATTTTGATTTACTGTTCACCGAGTTGTCGGATGTGAATGGGCTGTTTCAGCGGATGGGTAGATGCTATCGAAACCGGTCGTTGGATGTGGATACGAATGTCTATGTTTTTGATGGTGGGGCGAAAGTTTGTTCAGGAGTTGGAACTTTTATCGATAAGTTGATATTTGGAAATTCTAAGACGATTTTGAATGAGCATGCTGGCGTTTTGACAGAAGAGAAGAAAATGGAGCTGGTGGAGCGGGTTTATTCAACAGAGGCTTTGCGTGGGAGTGAATTTTATAAAGAATTAATAAGAAAGATAAACTATGTGAAAGCTTTTGACAGTTATTTAATGGATAAAGCGGATGTTCGTACGAGATTTAGAAACATTAATTCGGTTTCTGTTATTCCGGAAAAAGTTTGGCAAGATAATGCGGAAGAAATCAATTCTTATTTTGCTACGCTTCGCAAAACTTCCAAAGAAATATCAACAAAAGAGAAAATGATTGCAAGAACCAATTTAGCTGAATTTATGGTGAGTGTTCCTGATTATCTTTATAAAAAAGGCGAGGGCGTTGTGCGTGAAATAAACCGTTATGAGAGTGTTATTGAGTTTAAATGTGGTTATTCGGATGAGATAGGGATTTTTATGCAGTGAGCTCTCTTTTAATTGCTGATCGGATTATTTTTAGTTTGTTAAACAAACATATTATTACCGAAGATGATTTTGAAAAAGAGGCTAACTTTTGCTATATGAAAAAAGCAGCTCGGCAAAAGGTATTACAAGCGTATGATTTGCGTATGAAAGAAACAATTAAACATCGGGATTTAGGAAGAAGTGTATCTTATCGTCATCTAATTCGCTTAGAATGTTATAAATTAGTAAAGCATTTAATGAATGATAAAGAATACGAAGCATTTAAAATTTGGTGGTGAAGATATGTATGTAATTTTAATTTATGATATTTCAATAGAAAACGGTGG
This sequence comes from Listeria cossartiae subsp. cossartiae, assembly GCF_014224155.1. GTDB lineage: Bacteria > Bacillota > Bacilli > Lactobacillales > Listeriaceae > Listeria > Listeria cossartiae. The sequence goes on from NZ_JAASUI010000001.1 coordinate 290,648, forward strand.
GGCAAAAGTCTGGAGAAATGTATTTAAGATTTGTAAAAAGTACTTAACTCATGTTCAAAAATCAGTTTTTGAAGGTGAAATAACTCCGGCGCTTTTAGTTAAGTTAAGGATGGAGTTAGATAAGTATATTCGAGATGATCAAGATTCAGTAATTGTTTTTTCTAGTAGGCAACAAAGGTGGCTAGAAAAAGAATTTTGGGGATTAACGGATGAAAAAACTTCTAATTTCTTTTGATGTTCTCGGTCTGTCGACCTTTAGTAGTGCGAAAAATAGTGGGGTTCGACAGATTTAGGGAAATCATTGGGGGAGAAAGAGTTTGAAGCTTTTTAGCCGAAATCTGAAGGGATAAGCTATGATTTTTACGCAATTTTTAAGAGGTCGACAAAAATAGTGACCTGAGTTATGATGGGAGTAGGCGTAAAATAGAGCGGGTTTTAACTACTTATTATGAAATGTAAATGCTGGTTATACAATTGATAAAACACCACGTAAAGTAAGTTTTAACTACTTATTATGAAATGTAAATCTGCAAATCCACGTCCGGAAAAAGGTGGATGGACTGTTTTAACTACTTATTATGAAATGTAAATTATTGTTCTGTAGGTGATGTTTTAAAGATGTTACGTTTTAACTACTTATTATGAAATGTAAATATTAATCACTTATGTACCATCTTAAGTTCAATAATGTTTTAACTACTTATTATGAAATGTAAATATGCTTTCAATTTGGTTCAAAATCTTAGAAGGTGAATTGTTTTAACTACTTATTATGAAATGTAAATCTCGATAAGATTGTGGAAGCAATATTTAAAGTTGCTGTTTTAACTACTTATTATGAAATGTAAATTTTCATTTTAATTATACTCCGTGTTATAATGTTAAGTTTTAACTACTTATTATGAAATGTAAATTTTTTAGCACGAACTGTACCATCTGGTGTAACAATGTTTTAACTACTTATTATGAAATGTAAATTAAAAATAAGAATCCCTCTACAAAGCCATTCTCAGGTTTTAACTACTTATTATGAAATGTAAATACCAGTGACCGCAAAGAAGGGCCAATGGAGCTGTGTTTTAACTACTTATTATGAAATGTAAATTTAGTATCTAATTCGTGTTAATATTTTTTTAAAGGCGTTTTAACTACTTATTATGAAATGTAAATTCGATTTAAACGCATTTACAAATGTCTCTTTTAATCGTTTTAACTACTTATTATGAAATGTAAATAAACTTGAAAACAAACGACTATCAAATGCTATATCTTGTTTTAACTACTTATTATGAAATGTAAATACATTATAAACACTAGATGCTACAAAGTCTATGAAGTTTTAACTACTTATTATGAAATGTAAATATAGAATTATCGCAATTGTGGGTAATTCGGCGGAATGTTTTAACTACTTATTATGAAATGTAAATTTTCAAAATACTAAACGCTCGCGACTACGGCATACCGTTTTAACTACTTATTATGAAATGTAAATTCTTCTAAAACTAATGTTGGTTCTAAATTAGAGTCTGTTTTAACTACGTATTATGAAATGTAAATACAAGAAAGCCTAATCGCTTCATTTCTGAACTCAGTTTTAACTACTTATTATGAAATGTAAATCATGCTTCATCATTGCTTGTGTAAATGTAAATCGACCAGGTACAGCAGCTTATCAGTGACCGAACCGGGTTTTAACTACTTATCATGAAACCATAAACTTCCTCTCAACATTCAAACTCCAAAAATAAAAAAGACCTGGACCCCAATCCAAGTCTTTTCCCATAACACCTAAACCAACAAAACCACAACCAACGCCAAAACCGCCGGCAAGCCCTGTTTCACTAAAATTCCTTTAGAAGAAGTCAGCCCGCCAAACAGCGCTGCCACAACCACACAACTCAAAAAGAAAATCTGCACAGTTTCCGCCATTCCAGCTCCCGCGAAAAATATTCCCCACACAAGCCCTGCCGCAAGAAAGCCATTATAAAGCCCTTGATTCGCAAACAGCGTCTGCACTTTCTTATTCGCAAGTAGTTCCTTCTCCACACCAAATGTCTTGGCTGCGAGTTTGGTATTGGCGAAAAACATTTCTAAAATCATTATGTAAATATGCTCGATCATTACGATGAAGGTTAAAATAAATGCTAAAATGGCCATGAAAAATCCCTCTTTTCTACTTCGAAGTATAGCATAGCTTGTAAATTTTTCGTAAAAATAGAGCTTGAAACGTTGACTTATTGGTGAAATCTCCGTAATATCAAACGTAGACTACTTAATTTTTAGTCTGAAAAGGGGGAAACTATATGCAACAAGAAGCAACAGGTGGGCAGAAAATTCGGCCGATACCGATTATTGCCTCATTTTTGATGGCGGGGTTCATTGGGCTATTCAGTGAAACTGCTCTTAACATGGCGCTTAGTGATTTGATTCAGGTGTTTGATATTAGTTCAGCGACAGTGCAGTGGCTTACGACAGGTTATTTGCTAACGCTTGGAATATTAGTACCGATTTCGGGATTACTTTTACAATGGTTTACGACACGAGGATTATTTTTTACAGCAGTGAGTTTTTCGATTGCTGGTACGCTGATTGCGGCGCTTTCGCCAACGTTTGCGATGTTAATGATTGGGCGTATAGTGCAAGCAGTAGGTACGGCGCTATTACTACCATTAATGTTTAATACGATTTTACTGATTTTCCCAGAGCATAAACGTGGCTCGGCAATGGGGATGATCGGGCTGGTAATTATGTTTGCACCAGCAGTTGGTCCGACAATCTCAGGACTAATTTTAGAAAACTTGACTTGGAACTGGATTTTCTGGATTTCCTTGCCATTCCTTATTATTGCGTTATTATTCGGAATGAAATTTATGCAAAATGTTTCGGTTGTTACGAAGCCGAAAATTGATATTTTATCGATTATTCTTTCGACGCTAGGTTTTGGTGGAGTTGTATTTGCCTTTAGTAGTGCGGGAGAAAGTGGTTGGGGAAGCGCGACGGTATTAGTTTCAATTATCGTTGGTGGACTTGCACTTGGGCTCTTTGTTTGGCGCCAACTAACAATGGAAAAACCTTTAATGGACTTGAAAGTATTCAAATACCCAATGTTCACATTAGGACTTATTTTAGTATTTATCAGCTTTATGATGATTCTTTCGACGATGATTTTACTACCGCTATACTTGCAAAATAGTTTAGCGCTCGCGGCATTTTCGGCGGGATTAGTATTACTTCCGGGTGGGGTGCTGAATGGTTTAATGTCACCATTTACTGGGCGTTTGTTCGATGCATACGGCCCGCGCGCACTTGTTATCCCAGGGTTTATCGTAGCGGTTGTGGCACTATTTTTCTTAACGAGAATAGAAGTTGGAACATCTGCATTAACCATCATCGTGCTTCATTCGGTGTTAATGATTGGGATTTCGATGGTCATGATGCCAGCACAAACAAACGGATTAAACCAATTGCCACCAAAATTATATCCTGATGGCACGGCGATTATGAACACGTTGCAACAAGTTTCCGGTGCGATTGGAACAGCTGTTGCGATTACGATCATGTCAGCTGGACAAAAAGCTTATATGGAAACGGCGCAGGGGATGGGACCTGAACAAATGGTTGCTTCACTGACGGCCGGAATTCAAAATGCCTTTGTCTTTGGGCTAATTATGGCTTGTATTGGTCTTCTGTGTTCATTATTTATTCGGAGAGCTAAATAATAAAGCGAAGAGAACTTCTCGTAATGAGAGGTTCTTTTTTTGTTTTGACAAATGGATTCTGAGTGGTTAAAATGATAGTAAATATAGTTTATAAAGTTTATTTAATAACTTTACGAATGGAGCGGTTGATGATGGCAATTCCTCGTGATTTAAAAGAATTGAATAAGAAAAATATCAAGTCGATTTTACGGCAACAAGGCGCGATGACGAAAGCGGAAATCGCTGAAGTGACTGGGCTTAGCGTGGTTACGGTGAATAAGTTGATTCGTGATTTAGCGGAAAATGAAGAAATTTTAGAACAAGATAGTTCGGTTGTGACTGGCGGAAGAAGAGCTGTTTCGTATGAAATTAATCCTAATTTTCAGCAAGTGTTGGTTATTAGTTTGCAAGAAAAGTGGAAGAAAATTACTTATTCTTTTTCGGTCTATAATTTGCTTGGTGAGCCGGAGTTTGTGGAGGACATGTCTGGGGAGGATTTGGATATTAATGCGCTGAAACGGAATACGAAAGATCTTGTTTGCGCTTTTCCGAAGATTTCTTGTGTTGTGATTGGGGTGCCGGGAATTGAGATTGGCGGCAAGTTGCGTGCGATGGACTTTCCGCTACTTTTAAATGTGCAATTGCGGGAGACTCTGGAGGCGGAAGTGAATTTGCCGGTGTTGGTTGAGACGGATACGAATGCGGCAATTTTAGGGTATAAAAATCGACCGGTTAAAGAGGACAATATTGTGGGGCTTTATTATCCGGAACGTTTTCCACCGGGTGCGGGGCTCTTGATGAATGGCGAGATTTTGAAAGGGCAAAATGGGCTGGCTGGTGAGATTAAGCATATGCCGCTTCAGGTGGACTGGGATAATTTTGATTTTTCGGTGGATGAGATTAAATCGCATATTCGTAAAATGGTGCTGCTCGCGATGAGTTTTTATGATCCGGAAACGATTGTGCTCTATACAAATTTTTATTTTGGGCAGAAGGACTTCACCGAGGAACTGACGGAAGAATTAAAGCAAGTTTATCCATATGCGGTTTTGCCGGAGATTGTGTTGTCGCGTAAGTTTACGACGGATTATCGGATTGGGCTTTTGGCGTTTGGGATTGATTATTTGGAGAATAATATGACGGATTGGCGGATATAAAAAAAGAGCCCTTTGACAGGCTCTTTTTTACTTATTTAAAGAAATTCGGTAAATACTCTTTATGCGCTTCTAACATTTCGTCAAGAATCTCACGAGCTACAGATTCGCTTGGAGTTAGTGGGTTGATTGTCATTGCGAAAAGGGCTTTGTCGTAATCTCCAGTAACTGCTGCTTCGGCTGTTAGGCGCTCGAACGTTTTGATTTCTTGGATGATGCCGTTGATCGCGATTGGAAGGCGTCCGCTTGCTAGTGGGATTGGGCCTTGGCGAGTGATAACACAGTTTGTTTCAACTGCGGAATCAGGGTCGATATCAAGGATGGCACCGTTGTTACGAGTATTAACGATTTGAATGTCGCGTTTGTCGTTGTAGATAGAGTTAATTAGGTTACATGCTGCTTCACTGTAGTAAGCGCCGCCGCGTTGTTCTAATTGTTTTGGTTTTTCAGCAAGTTCTTCTTGTTTGTAAAGCTCGAATAATTCCGCTTCTACTTTTTTAACAACTTCTGCACGAGTACCATGTTCTGCGTATGCGCGAGCTTGGTCTTCCAGTTGTTGTTTTGTTTGCCAGTAGTAGCGTAAGTAGTCGATTGGAATCATGTTAAGTGTACGTAAGAATGTTTTGTCCCAGCCAGTTGCGTTGATGTTTTTAAGGCTTGAGCCAGCTTCATCTTCTGTCATTTTGAAAACAACGTCTTTTGTTACGTCTTTGCCATTGTGATAAACAGTTTTCGCGAATACCATGTGGTTTAGACCAACGAATTCTACATAAATTTCAGAAACGTCTACGCCTAGAGTTTCAGCGATATTACGTTCGATGCCGATAGGGCCGTTACATAAGCCGACAACTTTCTTTTGGTTACTGTAACGAAGAACTGCTTCTGTTACCATTCCTGCTGGGTTAGCAAAGTTGATTAACCAAGCATCTGGGCAAAGGCGTTCCATATCTTTACAAATATCTAAAATAACTGGGATTGTGCGAAGTCCTTTGAACATGCCGCCTGGTCCGTTTGTTTCTTGACCAACTACGCCATATGAATTCGGGATGCGTTCGTCTTTCACACGTGCATCTAGTAAACCTACACGTAATTGTGTTGTTACGAAATCAGCGTCTTTAAGTGCTTCTTCGCGGTCTAGTGTTAAATGGATTTCCATGTTAACGCCAGCTTTTTTCACCATACGTTTTGCTAAATTACCAACGATTTCTAATTTTTCACGACCAGCTTCTACGTCTACTAACCATAGTTCACGAACTGGTAATTCGTCTTGTCGTTTAATAAATCCTTCGATTAGTTCGGGTGTATAACTTGATCCGCCACCAATAGTCGCGATTTTAATACCTTTAGTCATTATTTATACCTCCAAGGATATTTTTTTGAAAAGGCTTACTTATTTGGTATCACCTTTTCTTCTCACAGTTATAGTATAGGAATTTTATGGAGAAATAGCTAGTATTTGGTTAGGTTTAGGTAAGGATTTTCTAAATAGGAACTTGTCACATTTGAGTAACGAGGTGTTACATGGTAAAATAAAGCGAAAAGAGGTGCGGAAATGCTTTTTTTGGATAAAAATTTGGAATTAAATGATACGGAATTAGATATTTATAATTATATTGTGGCGAATTTAGATAAAGTTGTGTATATGCGGATTCGTGATTTGGCGACGGAAGCGCATGTGAGTACGACAACGATTCTGCGTTTTTGCCGAAAATTTGGGTGTAATGGTTTTTCGGAGTTTCGCGTGAAGTTGCAGCTTTATTTGGAAGAGCAGAAGTTGGCGCAAATTGATATGGCGGATGAAACGACTTATATTGATTTTCTGAAACGGACGGCGCAACCGGAGTTTAAAGCGCAAATTCAAAACGCAGTGGAAATCCTCCGTGACCGCGAACTTGTTTTATTTGCTGGGGTGGGTTCGTCGGGCGTAATTGCTGAATATGGCGCGATTTATTTTTCGTCATTATTTACGCTGGCGCTACATATTGAAGATCCGCTTAACCACCCGTTTTACCATTTATCAAGCAAATTATCCGATAAAATCTGCATGATTGCGATTTCGGTGGAAGGGGAAAATGAAGACATCATTCGCTACATTCACCAACTGAAAGCGCAAAATTGTAAAGTAATTTCGATTACAAATAGTGCGAAATCAACTATTGCAAGGCTATCTGACGCGAACATCGCTTATTATATTAATAAGGAAATGTATCAAGAAGCGAATATCACGTCCCAACTACCGGCGCTATATACAATTGAAAATATTGCCCGGGAAATAAGAACGCAAATTGATAAAGAAAAAATGTAAAAAGCTACGTTTTGCTTGGATTTCCGAGCAAAACTTTTTTTGTAACAAAATTGTCACTTACGAAGAATTTTTTAATTTGCTACGATAGTTCTTTGGAGGTGAAATTATGTACAGTAATATGAAAGAGAAGGTCGTTTTTACACTTATTATGTGTTCTTTGATGATTTTATGCATGAGCTCTTATAATATCTTTCTTGAAAATGGTATTGGTACAGATTCTTTATTGATTGTTTTAAAAGCATTTGTCCCGTTTCTTTTTATTGGATTTTTATTAGACTTTTTTGTTGTCGGAAAAATTGTGTATCGTCTGCACGCCCTTTTGGTTAGTGAAGATGCTTCAAAATTTAAAAAGATCATTATGATGCAATTGTTGATGGTTACGTTTATGTGTGTACTTATGTCAACGCTTAGCCTGATTGTAAACCAAGGCGAATGGAGTCATTTAGGCGTTCTTATTTTACGCAATTATTTTGTCGCTTTATTTTTGCAAATTTTTATCGTGTCACCGTTTGTGCGGTTAATTAGTCCGCGAATTTTTGCCCTTTTGTAAAATGAAAAACGCTTAGTCGAGTTTAGGCCCGGCTAAGCGTTTTCTTATTTTTGTTTGGCGTTATAAGCATCGAGTGCGTCTTCCACGGTTTTCTTCGTGTAGCCGTTATCGATAATGTAGCCAAGATCGTGTTTTCTAAAGCTTGTTTTCAAATGGTCGATGAGGTCGGCGAAGTAATATTCAATGCCTTTATCGTCGAGCCATTTTAGCAAGTCTTTCATTGATTCTGTTGAGGTTGTGTCGATATTAATAATCGCGCTTGCCTCAAAAATAACTAATTTTGTATCCTCTTGGACAGCTTCTTTTAAACCGTCTGCGAATTTATTAAAGTTACCGAAGAAAAGAGAAGCGCTATAACGATAAATGACGACATTTGGAATTGGTTTTGCTTCTGGTTTACGTTTTAAGTCGAAATAACCGTGGCGGCCTTCGATTACGCCAAGAATCGCAATTGGTGATTTCATCGAACGACTTACTACGTTAATGAATGATAGGAAAATTCCAAGTAATACCCCGAAAATTACGCCAACTAAAAGGGTTCCAAGTGCTGCAACAATCCAAACAGTTGCTTCACGACGAGAAACGCGGAACAATCCTTTTAACACATCCACATCAATAATTCCAACTAACGCAGCAAACACGATACCGGAAAGAACTGGTTGTGGCATATAGTAAAGCAAGCCACTTAGGAAGGCAACGATGAGCGCGATAATGACTGCGGCAACAATCGACACCATTTGTGTTTTACCACGGAATTGTTCGTTAGCAGCAGTTCTTGATACGCTGGCACTGGCAGGAGAACATCCAGAAAATGCAGCAACAAAATTGGAAATACCGTAAGCAAATAGTTCGCGGTTGTCATCGATTGTATACTTGTTACGCATCGCAAAACTTTCACTTGGTAAAAGCGAACCGGCGAATGTAGCGATGGCACAGACGAGCCCGCCACCGATAGCGAGTGCCCATGAACTAGCGCCAAAATCCGGAAGCGCTAATGACGGGAAGCCAACAGGGATTTTACCAACGATATCCACATTATATTGATCTAATTTGAAGAAATAAGCCGCCATCGTCCCGAGAATTAAAACAACGAGCGACATCGGGATTTTTGGAATAGCTTTTTTGCACGTAATAACGATAATAATGGTTACGATACCCATAGCAAATGAAATCCAATTGGACTGGAAAAACTGGCCGAAAATAATGCCTAGACTAGAGAAGAAGCTATCTCCGCTTTCTTTTAGGCCCATTATCTTAGGGATTTGACCCATAATAATGGAAACACTAAGTCCAGAAATGAATCCACTAAGAACTGGGGCAGATATGTATTTTGCAAAACGTCCTAATTTTAATACGGAGAAAAGAACTAAAAACACGGCACAAAAGAATGCGAGAATCGGAGCGAGCGTAATGGCTTCTTTAGATCCAGCCGTAAGTCCAGCTGTTCCTAAAATAATTGATCCTGCGATTGCACTTGCCGTTGCATCAATCCCGAAAATAAGTTGTGGTGAGCTGGCAAAAATAACATAGGCAATTACCGGTAAAAATGACGCATATAAGCCATAAATAGGCGGTAGTCCTGCTACTTGTGCATAGCCCATTGCAACGGGAATTGTCAGTGCGGCAACACCAACTCCGGAAATGACATCATTTCGTAAATAGGATATTTTATACCCATTTAGTGAAAGTAAGATGTGTTTAAACATAAGTTCCTCCCTTGAAATGTATTTTTATTTCTTATTCTACAGCATTGCTACTTATTAATGAAATCTTATACTATTTACCCCGTTATTCGTTACGCCAATCCTCTTTTATGTGGATTTTTTCAACTTTTTCAATGGAAAACCACGATTTCTTGATAGGAAATCGTGGCTTTTTTTAATTGTTTTTTGCATAAATGTGCATGGCTTCTTTTAAAAAGGCGGATAGCCCTTCGCCAAATTGGTCGATGTTTTTAGTGAAACGTTCATCGGCAATGTACATTTCCCCGAGATTGGCAAAAGCTTCTAAGGAATAAATATTACCATGCGTATCATTCAAATAGTGGAAAAAATGAGCCACAGCTTGTTGGGCTTCGTTAGATTCGGGTTTGGAATTTCGAACAGAAGCTAACTGACGAAATTCGGCATCGAAGCTTTCTTTTAAAGATTGTTGTTCTTTTTCAGTCATATTGGCCACTTTCTTATTGGCTTTTTCTACTACTTTATCGCCCCAAAGTTTTTTTGCTTCTTCTTCATATGGATTGGAGGAAAAATCAAAACCAGTGAATTTTTCTTTGTTTGTCATTGTTATTTCTCCTTTTTCGTTCTTGATGGTCTGGTCGAGTGTTGCTAGCATGGCTTCGATTCGGCCTTTTTTCTCTAGCAATAAGTAGCGCTGCAAGTCTAACGCGGCCTCTTTATCGAAGTTAGGGTCATCAAGAATTTGTTTTATTTTTTTCAAAGGGAAATCGAGTTCTTTAAAGAAAAGAATTTGTTGTAATTTGTCGACGTCTTTTTCTGAGTAGATACGATAGCCATTCCAGTCGTCTTTTTGGGGGACGAGTAGGCCGATTGTATCGTAGTGGTGGAGCGTGCGCACACTTACACCAGTGAGTTCAGCTAATTCTTTTGTTTGCATGAATGATTCCTCCTTCTGTTTTCACTATAAAGTATGACGCGGCGTGATAGTCAAGCATGATTTTGTGTTTATTATAACTCTTTTGGTGGAAAAGTGTTGAAAGAAAATAAGTTGTAGCCGACAACTTTTAACAAAATGAATAAAAGCATGGAAAAAAAGGGAACATTCTCGTATAATGAAATATAAATGTGTCGAATTTGTGACATTGGTATATCGAGAATATGAAGGGGATAGCATCATGAGGGGAAAAATTAAATCCATTAGTGTGTGGCTATGGCAACATCTAACACCGCAAATATTTGCGGTTATTTGTGTTTTTATTATCACGATTATAGCGCTGTTTGTGCCGCCGTATATTGGTATGGCTGACAATGGAGACTTTTTTCGGATATTCTCGAGCAATGGGTTATTTGTTAATAATACGAATTATGATGCGCTGCAATTTGGGCATTTTGTGAAAGAGTTTGGGATTTATCAGTATTTTAATGAAAATCAAGTGGCAATATACTCGTCACAAAGTATTTTTATCCAAATAGCGCTTCTTTTAAATAAGCTTTTCTGGTCAACTACGGTGTTTGATGTACGCTTTTTGGGAGGCTTGCAATTAGTGCTTCTTTTGCCGGCAATTTATTTGTTGGTCGCGGGTTTAACGGCAAAAATGAAAGGCTGGCCGGGGTATGTGGTTGCTGCGCTGACAGTATTTATTTTTGCAGATACGGCTTATACGGCATATTTTAATTCGTTTTTCAGTGAAGGACTTATTTTGATTATGATGCTGTATATTTCGGCGGGATTTTTGCTTTTATATCAGCATAAATACAATGATTATGCGATGCTAGGCTTGATTTTTGTTGCCTCTATTATTTTAATTACGGCTAAACAGCAGAATGCGCCGATTGCGGTTGTTATCGCGGTTTGCGGAATACTCGTGTTTTTTATTCGGAAAAATCGAGCGTTCCGGATTTCGGCTGCGGCGACTTTTTTTGTGATTTTCATGAGCGGGGTAGTGATGTACGTCTTTATTCCTGGCGAGTTTGTGACGATAAATCAGTATCAAACCATGACTCGTGGGGTGTTGCTTGATTCGGAAAATCCGGAGAAATCGCTTGAGGAAATGGGGATGAACTCGGAATTCGCTTTGCTTAAAGGAACGAATTTTTATCAAAAATATAAAATGGTTGATTTGGATTCGCCGTTGATGGAAAAGGAATTTTATCCTAACTATAATTTTGTCACGGTTTTAAGTTATTATTTGGAAAATCCGAAACAATTCGGGAAAATGCTTGATTTATCCGCGCAAAATAGTTTTTCGATTCGTCCATTCGAGATGGGGAATTTTGAGAAGGCGACGGGGTATGAATTTAAAGAGAAAACGCATTTTTTCTCGGCTTATAGTGATATAAAAGAAAAATTGGCTCCGGCGAAGTTCACGTTTTTAATTTTATGGGCGCTTGTTTTTCTGATTTGTTATGGAGTGAGTGCGTTTAAACATTTCCGTGAGAAGAATATTCGTGGGATGTTGCTGTTTGATTTGGTTGTGTTGCTGATTGGTTCTGGGTTTGCAGTGATTTTGGTGACGATTGTTGGTGACGGGGAAGCGGATTTGACGAAGCATAATTTCCTATTTAATGTTTGTTTTGATTTAACGATGTTGATTGGTGCGGCTTCACTGCTCGAGGTTTACTTGAAGAAACGGGGTGAGCGGAATGCGTAAAAAAATGCTGATTAGTCTTCTGCTTGCGTTCGTGATTTTAATGGTAAGCGAACGTCCTGTTGCGGCAAAAGCGGATAGTGATGTGGTCGTTTTTTATGATAGTTTGGCGAAAGGGACGGAGAATGAGGGAAATATCGACTCGCTGCTGCGAATGCTAAATAGTTTGGGCAAACGGGTGACGATTTATTCTTGGGAAGAAAATCCGGATTTGAGCCAAGCGAGTGAAATTATCGTGTTGCAAAATAAACAAGATGGGCTAACGGATGAATGGGCGGATAAATTGGCGAAAAGCAAGGCGCAAATCGCATATATTGGCACCAATCCACCAACCTTTTTAACGGATAAATTACAGCTGAAAACGAAGCCGATTACAGATACTTCTATCACTTTTCAAACGGAAGCAGGCCTGACTGGGAAAACACAGCTCATAAATGAAACCAATCTCATTACTTCTTTTCAAGGAGAAGGATTTGGCGAAATGGATGCGGCGGAAAATGGTAAAGCGACATACGGCGTTCGAGCGGGAAACTATGCTTACGCGCCAATTTTCCAAGCCGACAACACGAGCGAATTTGCTTTAATGAATCTACTCAAAGCCGTGTTCGACATTAAAACGACATCCAACCAATATGCGCTTATCACAGACGTGAACCCATTTGTCGACTTTGATTTACTTAAAAAAACAGCCGATACTTTTTATGCGAAAGGGATTCCATTTATTGTGAGTGCCGGGCCTGTTTTTTATAATCAAGATTTCCAAGCGGCGAAAAATTATGCCGAGATTTTGCGCTACGTTCAGGCGAAAAACGGCACTATTATGATGAATGTTCCAGTAGTGACGTACGGAGATAGTCCGCCGGGAGAATTGGAAGGCATCGTCCAGAAATCCGTGCATTTCTTCGCTGAAAATGATGTGGCTCCGGTTGGGGTTACAGCGGAATTATACTGGAATTTTGACAAAGTGTATGGCGTGGAAGGCTTTGCGCCGTTTAATACGGGGATTTTATTGCCGAATCAAAAAATTATTCATACGACGAAAAAGAACAATGGTAGCGCATTTGAAAAGTCGCCGTATAGTGTGACGAGTGATTTTTATGAAACGATGGTGGGTAAGAAAAATTTCCCGGTCGACATCGCGGTCACTTACTCATTTTTCAAGAATGAAAAAGCACTTAATGCAGCAGTGGATGAACTTGCAAACGACAATATTAGTGATGTTAGATTTCAAGATCATGGGGTAAAAACGAGCATAGACACGATTGAATCAAGCGCTGGTTCGCTGTATATCAATCATCAATCGGTGACACTTGATGGTGATTTGAAATATATTAAAACCCATGCGAAAACGGTGAAACAGGCAGGGAGTTTAGAAGGATTTTTCGGCTATCAAAATACCTTTTTCACGATAGTTATTGTACTTTCGCTTGGTATTATTGGGGTTTTATTTGTTTTTGGATACCGGCTTTACATGAAAAAATATATGAAATGAGGTGAAATAAATGGTTGTTGCAGATTATTTAGCATTATTCGCGGTGGTATGTATTTGGGGGCTATTATTGATTAATATCGTGTTGATTGTTTCGGGATATGTTTATTATTTGAAAAACGAAGCGCGCAAAGTCCCAGAAATAGCAGCGGAAGTGCCATTTGTTTCCGTCATGGTGCCGGCCCATAATGAAGGAAAAGTTATTGTGAAAACGGTGGAGTCGCTGCTGGCGTTTGATTATCCGGTCGATCGTTATGAAATTATTGTGATTAATGATAATTCTTCGGATAATAGTGCGGAACTTTTGGCGGCGATTCAAGCGAAAAATCCGACACGCTTTTTGAAAATTATTAATACCGATAACATCACGGGCGGAAAAGGAAAATCGAATGCGCTCAATATCGGATTTGCGGAAAGTCGCGGTGAACTGGTGGCGATTTACGATGCGGATAATACGCCAGAACGGCAGGCACTAAGGATTCTGGTTGGCGAAATTACGAATGATGCGAAACTTGGCGCGGTTATTGGTAAATTCAGGACGCGGAATCGAAACGCCAGCTGGCTCACACGCTTTATTAATATCGAAACGCTAAGCTTTCAGTGGATGGCTCAGGCTGGCAGATGGGCGCTGTTCAAGCTATGCACGATTCCCGGTACCAATTTTATTGTGAGACGGTCGCTCCTAGAAGAAATCGGTGGCTGGGACGTGAAAGCTGTCGCCGAAGATACCGAAATTAGTTTCCGGATTTACATGATGGGTTACCGCATCAAATTTCAAGCAAAGGCGGTCACTTGGGAACAGGAACCACAAACTTTGCCAGTCTGGTTTAAACAACGCTCCAGATGGGCAAAAGGCAATATCTACGTAATTTTAAAAAATGTGCCGCTACTTTTCAAACGAGAAGGTAGACGCGTTCGCTTTGATATTTTGTACTTTTTATCGATTTATTTTTTATTATTAACTTCCTTGATTGTTAGTGATGTTTTACTTGTGTTATATGCGCTCGGACTTGTACATACGACGCTTGCCGGACTTAGCGGGGCGCTTTGGTTACTTGCTATTTTACTTTTTGTCGCAGGTACTTTTATTACACTTACCACGGAAAAAGGGGAAATTAGTTTTTCGAATGTGTTATTTATTATGTTGATGTATGTGACGTACTGCCAGCTTTGGATGGTGGTCGCCGCATATGGATTCTTTATTTTCTTAAAAGATACCTTACTAAAAAGGGAAACCAAATGGTATAAAACCGAGCGTTTCTAAAAAGGAGAGTGCCTAATGAAAAAATTAGCTGTAATCGGGCTGCTTATGTTCGCCGTACTATTTCTGTATAGGCCAGACGTTTTCGCAGCAGATAAAAATTATCAAACCGTTTTTGGAACAGATAAAACCGCCCAAGGGAAATTCACAACAACGAAACAAAACTTCACGGTGGAAAATTACTGGGACGTTTCAAACGCAAATGTGAAGCTTGTTTACACAATTACCCAGCTGAGTGAACAAGAAGTTTCGACAATGACGCTGAAAATAAATGATGTCGCGTTTTATTCTTTTAAACCAGATAAAACCGACAAAGGAACACGACAAATTGAAATCGAAATTCCGAAAGATAAGCTGAAAAAAGGCGTAAATGTTCTATCCATCGAAAGTTTTGTCTACACTGATTTGCCTGATGGTCGTTGTACGATTGACGACACGCCGGCAAACTGGCTGCAATTCGATAAAACGAGTGCGGTAAATGTATCGTATTCTGATAAGGCTTTCCAAAAAACAATTGCGGATTTTGGCGAACGTTTCACTGGGATTGATACGGTGAAAAGTGGACAAGGCGTAGTAGCCATTTCAAATAAAGCTGGCGACGCGGAACTTGGCGCAGCACTTGAAGGGCTTTCTGGATTTTCTGCGGCGAACACGTTAGAAGATAAAAATATCGCATTTGGTCAATACGAAGAAGCGAAAACGCGCGATGGTAAAAACTATGTCGTTCTTTTTTCGAGCTACGACAATTTGCCGAATGACCTAAAATCGCAAATACAAGACGATAAAAAACTAGAAAAACAAGCACTTTTCCAAGTAGTGACAGTAGGAAATACGAACACTCTAGTGATTATGTCCAAATCAAACGATGCACTTAAAAAAGCCGGGAAGTTAATCGCCAACCAAAATTACTTGAGTCAGCTTGGCACAAATACTAAATGGCTAACAAGAGACGAAAAAATCGATACTCCAGCAAATAATGTCGACAAAAACACCAAACTAACAACAACTGGCGACAAACTAAAAGGAATTGGCCACATTACTCAAGATTATTTTATCAGTATGCCGGCCAACCGAAGTGCCTCCACAGGAACCGAAGTATCACTTGATTTCAGATACGCACAAAACTTGGATTTCGAGCATTCGTTAGTAACAATTTTAGTGAACGGCAAACCAATCGGCAGTCAAAAACTTTCCGCTAAAAAAGCGAATGACGATAAAGTAACCTTCCAAATTCCGAGCGATTTAAATGTCAAAGGTGATTTTTCAGTTACCGTGGCATTCGATTTAGTTCTAACGAATAATTATTGTGGTTTTATTGCGGATTCCGAAATTCCGTGGGCCTATATCACGCCAGAATCTGTTATTAACTTAAACACAAGCGAAGAAACAGATTTACTTTTTGAGCAATATCCATACCCATTCATTGCTGACGGTGACTTTAACAATGCAGTGGTCGTTGTTCCGGATGAGCTTACGACAGAAGATACTGACTCATTAGCAAATATTTTCAATCTGCTTGGCCGCTTCCATGACGGAAATAGAGGCGATTTAACTGCGATGCACGCTGCAAACTGGAAAAAGCCGAAAGATGGCTCGAATATTATCGCAGTTGGCACAATGAACAACAATCCCGTTATTAAAAACGCCAATGACGACCTATATTTCCAATACAACAAATCGGGAAGCTATTTCCTTTCCAACGAAAAAATCTCTATCGAAAAAAATTACGGTAAACAACTTGGTAGCGTACAATTAATCACTTCAGATGGCATGCCGATTCTCGCAGTCACTGGTCCGGGCGCAAAACAAACCGAGCTCGGTTCTGACTTAATCGCAACAAAAGCCAATTTAGCGGAAATTTACGGAGATGGCGCCATAGTTGATACCGACAACACGATTCATTCCTACCGATTTAAAAAAGCAGCAGATACAAAAGAAGAAAGTTTTGGGACGAAAATTAGCAATAACAAAGAAGTAACCGTGTTTGGAGCATTCGCGCTTCTGACGGTTGTTATCCTAATTGTTGCTGTCCTACTAATCTTGCGTAAATATCGCCGGAAGTGAGGGAGAAATAAAAATGAAAAAAATGACGAATAACTTATTTGCAGATATTGGCTTTTTATTTTTCATCTTGCTTTGTTTCATCACGATCGGCTTTATGATTAATACGCCGGATGAATATTTGCGAAACATTATCTTGCTAAATATTACTTTTTTACTTGTAGTAATCACTTATTTTACGAATTTAACACTGGGGCTGATTTTGAATGTCCTCTATATTTTTATTTATGCGACTTACATTATTTATGAAATTGTGGCAAATCAAATTGCGTATGGCGTTGGCAGTTACTATTGGCTAATTATCACGCCGCTTTTCACGGTAGCAAGTGCGATGTTTACAAGAAATACGTCGCGGCTACAAGAAGAAAATACGAAAATTAAACAGCAAAATTTGTATTTAGGCACGATTGATCAAGAAACGCTACTAAAAAATATCGTTTCTTTCCAAAATGATGAGCGGATTTTTTCTAGCATTTCGCGCCGTTATGATTTGCCATTATCACTCATGGTTATCAAAGTACGTCATTGGCGCGAACTGAAACGATTCCAAAGCGAAGAAGAAATGCGGCTAGCGTTACAAGATATTTCGGCGATTTTAGAATCCTGTATTCGGACGAGTGACGTGCTTTACTTGCTAGACAAGGATGATGCGACTTGGGGCCTCTTGCTTCTAACAGACGAACCGGGCGGGAAATTAGTTGCTGACCGAATTAAAAGCCGCATTGCTGAAGCGAACACCGAAGATTTCGCCGCGAAGTACCGTGTGAAGCTAGAACTCCGCATAGGAACAAGCCAATTTGATAGCGAAAAAGTGAAGACACCACTTGATTTTATCGATTTAGCGACAAAAGAATTAGAATATGACGTGTAAAAAAGAGAGTTACCTTCTATAATTAGAGGGTAACTTTCATTTTTGATTGGGGGAGCATGATGAATTTAGAAGAAATAGTCGATTGCATGTTATTAAACGAAAATGACAAAGAAATTCAGCGGACGCAAACGGAGCATCGCATCAAATTGGTCGATTTTTGGCAAGTGAAAAAGGGGGACCGGGTGCTGGAAGTTGGCTGTGGGCAAGGAGATACGACCGCGGTACTTGCGAATGCAGTTGGCGCGGATGGCTTTGTTCAAGGTATTGATATTGCACCTCGAACTTACGGTGCTCCATTTACGATTGGCGATGCGACCGATTATTTGAAGAAATCGAAGCTCGGTGCGCAGATTGATTTTAAGCTGGGGACGGATATTTTAAAAGGCGATATCAATTTTCCAGAGAAAGCGTTTGATGTGGCGGTTTTGTCGCATGCTTCTTGGTATTTCAGCTCCAAAGCAGAGTTAATCCAAATGCTCGTATTACTAAGTAAGTGGGCGAAACGGGTTTGTTATGCGGAATGGGATACGAGAATTACCGACGTGAAACAAACATCACACATGCTAGCCGTGCTAACCCAATCTTCCTACGAAGCGTTCAAACAAGAAACTCAGTCCAACATCCGAACGTTCATCACTCCAATAGATATGCAAGAAATCATCCAAGCCCACAACTGGAAAATGAACGCAGAAACCAGTATTTTTTCAGAAAAAATGCAAGATAGCCGTTGGGAAATTAGTTATGTGAAAGATTTCATCACGAAAGAACTGGAAGCCGATTTAGGTTTACCGGAAAAATTTAAAGCATTTTTACTCAGTCAAAGTAAATTAATCACGCTCGAAAACAGCTTGCCGATGGCGTCTTACTGCACTTCTTGGCAAGCAGAGTGATTTTGCTTTCTTTTTCACAAGATTTAGACTTTTATGCTATAATGGAACGTATTAACGAACTAAAGGAGTGTTGAATGTGAGAGCTGTACTTACTGTAATTGGAAAAGATAACGTGGGGATTATCGCGGGTGTTAGTAATAAACTAGCTGAACTAAACATTAATATTGTGGACGTATCTCAGACGATTATGGATGGATATTTTACGATGATGATGATGTGCGATATTAGCCAAATCACGAAAGAATTTGATGAAGTAAAAGCAGAATTAGCCGGAAAAGGCGAGGACCTCCAAGTAAAAATACATATTCAACGTGAAGAAATTTTCAACGCAATGCACAAACTTTAGGATGGGGGCGATGCTAGTATGGAAACAAATCAAATTTTAGAAACGATACGAATGATTGAAGAAGAAAAATTGGACATACGGACGATTACGATGGGGATTTCTTTGCTAGATTGTATGGACGGCGACGGCGAAGTGGCTCGAAAGAAAATCTATCAAAAAATCGTCACCAAAGCGCGCAATTTAGTGGCTGTTGGTGAAGCAATTGAATCCGAGTTCGGTATTCCGATTATTAATAAACGAATTTCTGTCACACCGATTGCGATTATCGCGGGATCTAGCGCCGACACGGACTACGTGGAATTTGCCAAAACACTTGATGCCGCAGCAAAAGAAGTTGGTGTGAATTTTATTGGCGGCTATTCCGCACTCGTTCAAAAAGGCTACACGAAAGGTGACGAAATCCTGATTCGCTCGATTCCACAAGCACTCGCGCAAACAGAACGGGTTTGTTCATCGGTCAATGTTGGCTCGACGCGAACTGGAATTAATATGGACGCTGTTCGTCAAATGGGCGAAGTAATCAAGGAAACTGCGGACTTAACAGCAGATACACAAGGCCTAGGTTGCGCGAAACTCGTTGTATTTGCCAATGCTGTCGAGGATAATCCTTTTATGGCCGGAGCATTCCACGGTGTTGGTGAAGCGGATTGCGTTATCAATGTCGGCGTCAGTGGTCCAGGTGTGGTTAAACGCGCCATTGAAAAAGTAAAAGGTGAACCATTTGATATTGTTGCAGAGACCGTGAAACAAACAGCTTTCAAAATCACTAGGATGGGTCAACTCGTTGGTCAAGTCGCTTCCGAAAAACTCGGCGTTCCTTTTGGAATTGTTGATTTATCACTTGCGCCAACCCCGGCGATTGGTGATTCGGTCGCACACATTTTAGAAGAAATGGGACTTGAAATGGTCGGAACGCACGGCACGACAGCGGCACTCGCACTTTTAAATGATGCTGTTAAAAAAGGTGGGGTCATGGCTTGTGGACATGTCGGTGGTTTATCAGGTGCATTTATCCCAGTTTCTGAGGACGCCGGTATGATTGAAGCCGTGCAACAAGGCGCGCTCAACCTCGAAAAATTAGAGGCAATGACGGCAATTTGCTCGGTTGGTCTGGATATGATTGCCGTACCAGGTGACACAACTGCAGAAACTCTAGCAGCGATGATTGCTGATGAAGCCGCAATTGGCGTAATTAACAATAAAACAACTGCTGTCCGAGTGATTCCAGCAAGCGGCACCAAAGTTGGCGACATGGTCGAATTCGGCGGATTACTAGGAACAGCACCAGTAATGCCAGTAAACGGTAAGTCTTCCGTGGACTTCATTGCGCGCGGAGGTCGAATCCCAGCACCAATTCATTCTTTCAAAAACTAACAAAAAAAGGTTTCCTCGCACATTCGGAGGAAACCTTTTATTATGTCGTTTTTCGTTCTACTAAATGGAAATCTAAATCGAGCAGTGGCAAATTGCTACCAAATAATTGGTTCATAATGAGCGTAAAAGCATTTTCCGCTTGTAAATTGACTGGATAATGAATCGTCGTAATATCAAGCAAATGCGCGACTTCCATATTATCAAAACCGCAAATCGCAAAATCTTCCGGCACACTATAACCAAGTCGCCTCGCTTCCGTCAACAGCCCCGCCGCAAAATAATCATTTGGTGTCAAAAAGGCATCAGGTTTGTGCTCGGTTTCCGCCAACCAATGCGCAATCTTTTCCCCGTCTTGCCGCGAACCTTGCCCGTAAAATTGTCTGAATTCATGCGGGTCAAGCTCATAACGTGCGCAAAAATCTTTAAAAGCAAGCATGCGACTTTGCGTATTTAACCCCGTTGTATTCCCGTATACGTTCACAAATTTTCGGTAACCTTTTGCATATAAATGCTCCAGGGCAAGCGTATAGCCATCGTATTGGTTCATAAATACAGAAGGGATTTTTTCGCTTTCGACGCGTTGCCAAGTGACAATCGGACCGTATTTTGTGTAATGCTCAATCGTTTTCCAATCATTCGACCGAATCACTAGAATGAGCGCATCGATTTGTTTTTGGCGCAGCATTTCTAGGGCTTCTAGTTCTTTATCCGGATCAATCCGCGTCATAAATAACGTGACGTTATAGCCGTGCTCTTGCGCTATCATCGTAAAACTTTTTAAAAATACATTAAGGGAATCCGTAAAACTAGGAATAACCATGCCGATTAACTTCGTTGCCCCTTTTTTCAAAGATACGGCGTTTATATTCGGAACATAATCTAACTGATCAATTATTGTCTGGACGCGTTTTCTCGTTTCATCACTTACATAGTCGCGATTATTAATTACTCGTGAAACTGTTGCCGATGAAACACCTGCCAGTTTCGCGATTTCTTGTATATTTGCCAATTGCCAAACACCTCGATTTCTCGTAGCTCTGTAATTAGTATACCAAAAAAGCCCGCCAAATAGCCAGTTTAGATAAATTTAAAATAAGTGCTTGACCTGTAATGCATTACATGAATTATGATGAACTAGAAGAAAAGAAAACGCTTTAAAATTCTAGGAGGTAAGTAAATTATGAAAAAAGGTGTAAAAATCGTTACAATTGGTGGGGGTTCTAGTTACACACCAGAACTTGTTGAAGGATTTATTAAACGCTATCATGAACTTCCAATCAGAGAACTTTGGCTAGTAGATATTGAAGCTGGTCGTGAAAAATTAGAAATCGTTGGTAATATGGCAAAACGTATGGTCAAAGCAGCGAACATTGACTGCGAAGTCCATTTAACACTAGATCGTCGCGAAGCTTTAAAAGATGCTGATTTTGTTACAACACAATTTCGCGTAGGTTTATTAGACGCTCGTATTAAAGATGAAAGAATTCCACTTAGTCACGGCATTATCGGCCAAGAAACAAACGGAGCAGGTGGGATGTTTAAAGCATTCCGTACAATTCCAGTTATTCTTGGTATTGTAGAAGATATGCGCGAACTATGCCCAGATGCTTGGTTAATCAACTTCACAAACCCAGCAGGTATGGTAACAGAAGCAGTTCTTCGTTACGGCAACTGGGATAAAGTTATCGGTCTTTGTAACGTGCCAATCGGAGCTGTGAAAAGCGCATCTGACGTTCTCGGCAAACCCGAAGAAGATTTATTCTTCAAATTTGCAGGAATCAACCACTTGCACTGGCACCGCGTATTCGACAAAGATGGTACCGAATTGACAGAAAAAGTTATCGACGGCCTTTACGCACCAGATGCTAACCCTGGAAAAGTCGTTGAAAACATTAAAAACATGCGCTTCTTATATGAACAAGTGAAACATCTAAAAATGCTGCCTTGTCCATACCACCGCTATTACTACATGACAGATGCAATGCTTGAAGAAGAACTTGCATCCTTCAAAAACGAAGGGACTCGCGGAGAAGTCGTGAAAAAATTAGAAGACAGCTTATTCGAATTATATAAAGATCCAAATCTTGATTACAAACCAGAAGAATTATCGAAACGCGGCGGCGCACATTATAGTGATGCAGCATGCGAAATCATCAACTCGATATACAACAACAAAGGTACGGTAATGGTCGTATCTACACGTAACAATGGCGCAATTGATGATGTTCCTTATGATAGTGCTGTAGAAATTACAAGCGTTATCCGTGCACACGGTGCGGAACCAATCAACTTCGGCAAATTCCCACCAGCACAACGCGGCTTGCTACAAGTAATGAAATCAATGGAAGAATTAACAATTGAAGCAGCAGTAACAGGCGATTACGCAACTGCGCTACAAGCCTTCACTTCCAATCCACTCGTTCCAAGCGGCGACTTAGCAAAAACAATCTTAGATGAAATGCTAGAAGCGCACAAAGAATTCTTACCACAATTCGCTAAATAATTCGCAAGTGATCCCTTGAAAACAGGGATCACTTTTTTTATGAGTTGTTTTAGCGAGCATTTTTTCAAGTTTCCTGTAAAATAGAAAAAAGGAGGTGTGCTTAATGCAAACAAATCTTGAAAGAATAAAAAAACACATAGAGAAACTAGATACTTTCACAGCAACCCCGGGTCAGGGGACAACTCGGCTTACATATAGCAAAGAAGACCTCGACGCGCGCAACTATTTAAAACAAGAAATGGCTAAAGTGGGCCTTGGAGTTTCAGAAGATGCGATTGGGAATATTTATGGACGTCTTGAAGGTACCAATCCTAATTTACCAGCAGTTATTGTCGGATCTCACTTTGACTCCGTGCCAAATGGTGGCGCTTTTGACGGACCAGCTGGCGTCATTACAGGTCTTGAAGTAGCTAGCGTTTTCCACGAACAGCACATTAAGCCACATTTTCCGCTTGAAATTATTGCGATGGTGGAAGAAGAAGGCTCTCGTTTTGGTGCAGGACTCCTTGCCTCACGAGCAATCACAGGCAAAGTCACAACAGAAATGCTGCACGAAATGGAAGATATAAATGGCGTTACAGCCGCGGATGCGATGGCGAGTGTCGGTTTTGACGCAAGCCAAGTACATACAGCTATTCGCACAAAAGAATCCATCAAAGCGTTTATCGAACTGCATATCGAACAAGGCCCCGTCCTCGAGAACGCCAATGAAGACGTAGCGCTAGTCGATACAGTAGTCGGTTTAACACAAATAAAAGTAACTGTAAAAGGGCAAGCTGGCCATGCAGGCACAACCCCAATGCTAGACCGGAAAGATGCACTAATTACAGCGGTCGAAATTTTAGGACAATTGCCAGAGCTCGCTATCCAAGAAGGCGGCGGAACCGTGCTAACAGTCGGCAAACTCAACGTCTATCCAAATGGCGCCAATGTTATCCCCGATAAAGTCATTTTCACCGTGGATATTCGCGCAAAAGACGAAATTCACGTCCAAAATACATTAGCAAAAACAAAAGAAATTATCCAAGCCGCCGAAAAAAACGGTATTACTTGCGAAATAGAAGATATGATTTACCAACAACCAACCCATTTATCAAAAGAGATACATCAAGCCCTAACCGAAAGTGCCGACCAATTAGGCTTTAAATATCGAACAATGGTTAGCGGGGCCGGACACGACGCGATGATTTTCGCCAGTTTGACCGAAGTGGGCTTGATTTTTGTCCCTAGCCATAACGGCATAAGTCATGCGCCAGAAGAATGGACCGATTACGACAAGCTCCAAAAAGGAATCGAAGTCGTACTTGAAACAGTAAAAAAATGGACGGAGGAAAGCGCGAATGAATCAGAAAATAAAGCAAGTAGTTTTAAATAATGAAAGTGAAATGATTGCCTTCCGCCGTGATTTGCACATGCATCCCGAACTTCAATGGCAAGAATTTCGAACAACCGACCAAGTTGCCAAAGAATTAGACAAACTGGGCATTCCTTACCGCCGCACGGAACCAACCGGATTAATCGCGGAACTGAAAGGCGGGAAACCGGGAAAAACAGTTGCCTTGCGTGCCGATATGGACGCACTCCCCGTCCAAGAGCTAAATCAAGACCTCCCGTATAAATCCACAGAAGACGGCAAAATGCACGCCTGTGGTCATGATGCTCATACAGCGATGTTAATAACCGCGGCAAAAGCACTTGTAGAAATAAAAGACGAGCTACCCGGAACAGTTCGCTTCATTTTCCAACCGTCAGAAGAAATTGCGGAGGGCGCCAAAGAAATGATTGCCCAAGGAGCGATGGAAGGTGTGGACCACGTGTTTGGAATCCATATCTGGTCCCAAACTCCAAGCGGGAAGATATCATGCGTAGTCGGCTCTACATTCGCTTCCGCAGATATTATCCAAATCGATTTCAAAGGCCAAGGTGGTCACGGAGCAATGCCACATGACACAATCGATGCAGCAGTTATCGCTTCCTCATTCGTCATGAATCTCCAAGCTATCGTAGCACGCGAAACAGACCCGCTTGATCCAGTCGTCGTAACAATCGGCAAAATGGACGTTGGCACACGCTATAACGTCATCGCAGAAAATGCCCGTTTAGAAGGGACGCTTCGTTGCTTCAACAACACTACACGCGCCAAAGTTGCCAAATCAATTGAACGCTACGCCAAACAAACCGCCGCTATCTACGGTGGCACGGCAGAAATGATTTACAAACAAGGCACACAACCAGTTATCAACGACGAAAAGAGCGCTTTACTTGTCCAAAAAACTATCACAGAATCATTCGCCGAAGACACGCTTTACTTTGAACGCCCAACAACCGGCGGAGAAGATTTCAGCTATTTCCAAGACGAAGCTCCCGGCAGTTTTGCACTCGTTGGCTGCGGCAATCCAGAAAAAGACACCGAATGGGCCCATCACCACGGTCGCTTTAACATCGATGAGGACGCTATGAAAAATGGCGCCGAGTTATACGCCCAGTTCGCCTATAACTATTTAAACCAAGATGAAATATAACAAAAAAAGCCTCCAGCTAATTCAATTAACTGGAGGCTTTTTGCATACTATTGTTTTTCTACTACATGTACATCTTCGAAAGAACCATATTTTGTCCACCAAGGAACGGCACCTTCGTCAAGCAATTTATCAAGAGAAGTAATGTTTTCTTTCCCTTGTGTACGAAGCCATTCACGTAAAGCATCATCGCCTTGTTTACCATACACTTCAATACCATCAGCCCAAGTTGCACGACCACAAAGAACGCCGCTATACTGTACGTTATGTTGGTTCGCGAATTGGATTGTTTTATGGAACATTTCAGAAGTTACACCAGCACTTAAATAAATAAATGGAAGCGGGCTTAAATCCGAACACTCTTCAAAATGACGAGCTGCTTCGTCTTGCGTATAAGCGACTTCACCTTCCGCAAAACCTTCCACATATTTAAAGTTAACTGGAACTTCAAGTTTAAGTACATCTACACCATAACGAGGTTTAGAAAATTCTTTAATAGAAGCTTTTACTTTCGCTGGTTTCAATTTAGCATACTCTAACGAACCAGAGTCAGTCACTTTTGCATCATAAGTAATTGGTTCTAAGAAAAATGGAATGTCAACTGCGCGACATTCAGCCCCAATTCTTTCTAAAAAGGCATATTTGATTTCATTAATTTCAGCTGGCTCATCTGGATCATAATAAACCAGAATTTTAACAGCGTCTCCGCCATTTTCTTTTATACGAAGCGCTGATAAATCTTCAATTAAATCAGGAAGTTTACCAGGAGTAGTTGCGTCATAGCCAGTTTTTTCATAAGAAGTTAAAAGTCCGCTACCTTCGTGGCGAGCTTTGATTGCTGGAGTACCATATTCTAAATCAAGCAAAATGGCAGAAGCATAAGGCGTTAATTCTTCAGACACAAGTTGTTTGAAGTCTTCCACGTCCTTTTTGTTTTCCGTTCCTTTTGCTTGTTGGATCATTTTTTTGAGTGAGCCACGTTGGTCAATGGCAAGCGCTGCAATTACACCTTTTTCGTTGGAGAGTCTTTGTAAACCATCAAATTTACCTTTTGTAATTTGTACCATTTTTATCTAGTCTCCTTTATAGCAATTTGTCGTTGCTTTAATCAATTTATCCTTCCTTATTATACCACTGAATAATTTTTTTAAAACATAGGTACATTTCCGTATTGATTTATCGCGTAGAATAATTTACGATATATGTGGAGTGTTAGGTATTATTAGAAGTTCGGGATAATTTCTACTAATACATTCTCTTTTGGGAAAGTCATTTAACGATTAGACTAGACCAGGAGTGATGAAATGAATCGACGCGAAAGACGTAAACAAAAAAGACGCAAGAACTTGATTATCGTGTTGAGTACTGTATTTCTACTGTTTATTGCCACTAGCTGGATGATATTTGAATTTAAAAGTAAACAACAGCAAACAGTATCCTCACCAACTAAGAAGAAAGCAGCAACTGCCGCAAAGCCACCAGAAGACTCAGGGACCAAAAAAGAAGAAACTAAAGAACCAGAGCCAGCAGAAGAAAAACCAAAAGAAACGATTGTAAAAAATCAAGAAATTGATGACTATTTACAAAAAATCGGATTTAGTGGTTCAGCACTTGTTGTTCGCGACGGAGAAATTATCATACAAAAAGGGTATATGTATGCCAATCGTGATGAAGAAGTATTGAATACACCAGATACGTTGTTCTATATTGGTTCATCTCAAAAGGCGATAATAGCAACAGCTCTTTTACAATTAGAAGAAAAAGGTAAAATAAATACGAATGATCCAATTTCGAAGTATATACCTGGTTTTCCTAATGGTAATAAGATTTTAGTTAAGAACTTTTTAAACCACACATCTGGGATTGTCGGGCGTCCGAAATTAACAAGTAACATGACGCCGGATCAATTGATTCAAGCTATTGAGAAGAGGGGAATTAAATCACAACCTGGGAAATGGGATTATATGGATGCTAATTACACTGTGGTTGGTTATCTTGTAGAGAAAGTTAGTGGAAAACCACTGGCAACCTATTTACAAGAAAATATTTTCGACCCAGCTGGAATGAAGCACACTGGATACTTACAGAAAGATGTCGATGGGGGCAAAAACGTATCAATAGGATACAAAATTGACGACAACGGAATTTTCCAAAGTCCAAAACTTGTAGACTTAACGCAATTATACGGATCAGGGGATATTAGTATGACTGCGACGGATTTGTATTTATTTGACAAAGCGCTAATGGATAAAAAATTAATTTCAGAAGCAAGTTTGAAAAAAATGTTCACACCGGGTAGTAAGTCAACTTATGGAATGGGATTCTATGTGGATCCAGGGAGTTATAATAGTCACGGGGTAGTAACCGGATGGGATGTGTCTAACAGTGTTAGCCACACCGGCAGAACTTACGTTGTTTTATTCTCCAACGTCCAAAATCATATTGCTTCCTTTGGTAAAGTGAATAACGACATTTATGGTTTTCTAAATAAATAAAAAAACTCGATTCTGCTGACAGAATCGAGTTTTTTATTATTTACCAGTAATTTGTTTTACAGCATCTTGCATTTGATATAGTTGAGCAGCGGCACTATAGTCGCTCCATTTAGTATTATCAACTTTGTATACTTGGTTTTTCTTCACAGCTGGAATATCTTTCCAAACGCCTTTAAGCATTTCATCCACAGAATCTGAATTGCCATCAGCTGGCATTAAAATAAATAGACGATCCGCACCTGCTGCATATTCAGGAATTGCCTCGCTAGAAATAGCTTTTGTTTCTTTGTTTGCTTTTGCAGCATCAGTCGGTGTGAAACCCGCACCGGAGTATAGTCCATCAAAAACTTTTGCATCATGCACATAGATTTCTTTACCATAAAATTGGATAACTGCCGCTTTTTCGTTTTCCACGCCAGCATCTTTGAGTGTTGCTTTAGCTTCTTTGGAACTTGCCGCGTAATCTTTATCCCATTTTTCTTTTTCTGCTTTCTTATTTAAAAGATCTGCAATGTTCGAAAGTTGTTTGTCCGGCGTATCACCGAAATGTGTGATATACACTGGTGCTACCTTTTCCAAATTCTCTAAAAGATCTTTTTGGTAATCACTAATAATGATTAAATCTGGGTTTAAATTAGCAATTTTTTCAATGCTAGGTTTGTCATTACCAACACTTTCTGTCCCTTTTGTTGCTTCGGGGTAGGTAGTGATGTAATAATCTGTCGTTCCAACTGGTTTAACGCCTAAAATCTCCATTTCACTTACGTTTTGAAGTGCGACGATTTTTTTCGGTGTTGTTGGAACTTGTATTTTACGATCCATTGTATCAGTTATCGTTTTTGTTGCATCTTCCTTGTCTTTGCTCGCGTCTTTATCCGAAGAGTTGCCACAAGCGGTTAAAACTACTGCTAAAAGTACAGTCATCAAAATAGCAGCCCATTTATGCTTTTGGAACATTGTGTATTTCCTCCCTAATTGAAAATGATTTTCATTATCGTTACAAAAGTAATTATATCGAAAACAGAAGGGAATGACAAGGTGAAATATCACACAAAATGTTTTTTATTGTTAAAATGGAATGCTCGCGCCAATAGTGAAAGTTGGAAATAAACGAAAATCTTCTATATGTATAAGCTTGCTCACCAATGTGGAACTTGTTCTCTGTGGTAAGAGCATTATTTGGCGTGTCTTGAAATTCGTGAAAAATCGATTTTCTTCTTCAAAAGTACGAAAACGTTATTTATTTGTGACAAAAAAACAAACGAGATTTTTACTTATTTACGAGGAATTCAGCCAAAATTTTCCGGAATTTCCTTTTAGAAAGTCTATTATTCCATCTCTATAGAGAATATTGGTAATTGCACACATGGTAACATAAGTTGAGTTCTCGCCAAGCTTAACCGCGTATTGCTTACTAAATTATTCGAGAAGAGGAGTGGATTTGAGTGGAAGAATTATTTACATATAAAGAATTTATTAACATGATGCAAAAATATGGGATTAGGCATACAAAACGTAAATTGAGACGTGGCGAAAATTTAATGGAAAAATCTTCTAAGCTGAATAATGTCGTTTTATTAATAGATGGTTATATAAGTAGTTACACATGTGAAGCACCTGAAAAGCTCTTGTCTATTTTTGAGCCAGGGATTTTTCTAAGTTATTCCATTTTAGAAGATGCACCGCAAATTGTAACGAATATCGCTCTCTCGGATAGTTGTGAAGTGTACGAGTATAAAAAAGAAGATGTCGAGTATGCATTAACGCTATTTCCGGAAAATTTTGGCTTTCAATATTTTTTTCTAAAGAGAATTGGGCGTCATTTGTATTATAGGGCGTTACTTAATAGCAAGGAGCATAAGGAAAAACTATATTATGCGATGAAATATTTGGGAGAACTCATTGGGAAAACGGATAAAAACGGAAATGTTACGTTACCTCCAGAAGTGACGTTAAAAGTGTTAATTGAATACAGTACATTATCGAAGGCGGCTTTTTACCGGCAACGCTTTCGTTTATTAGAACAAGAAATTTTAAAGCCGCATAAAAAAACATTTATCGTACAGAAAAAGGTAGCAAGTCATTATGAAAACCAGCTAACTAGCATTTAAAAGGAGACATACAAACAATGAAAATCAATTGGAAAATAGTTCTGCTTTTTGTTTTAATTTTAACGCTTATTGTTCCGGTTTATTCGAGTGCTGTGGAAACGGAAAAAAGTGTAAATGCACCTAAAAATTTGAAGGCTAGCCCGCTAACAATTCCAGCAAATAGCACGATAGCAGATTTGTTTCCCGATGAAGGGATGGCAAAAACTATCGCAAACCAACTAGCAAGAGTAGAAAATAACAATTTTCAAACACCTGCTAAAACGGATTGGAAAGTGGATGATGTTGTTACTGAAGTGGAGTTAAATAAAATAGCCTTCTTAACTTCAGTTGCTCCTATAGGAAGTATCGAAGGCATTCAATATCTACCTAATCTTTACGATGTACGGTTATATATTAATAAACAGTGTAAGGATTTATCTCCTTTTTTAAAGGCACCAAATGGATACTCACAGTTATATCGGTTAAGTATTAATAATGGTAATATTTCAGATATTTCACCTCTTACTGAACTGAGTGCACCAACGCTTAACGATATAGACTTAGGAGGTAATAACATTTCTGATTTATCCCTTTTTCCAAAGCTGCCTAATAAATTCCCTAATTTAGAAGAAATATCTTTGGAAAGAAATAATATATCAGATGTTTCGCCACTTGCTAAATTTGCCAGTACTAAAATAAAGATATTTAATTTGGATGAGAATCATATTACTGATTTATCTAGTCTTACAAATAACAAAATGCCTAATTTACAGCGATTATATGTTCGATATCAAACATTAGATATGGAACCGGTAGTTACTTCTAGTAAGTATGAATTTTCTATACAGCCATCTATTTTCGGAACAACCAAGCCAGTTAAAATAACTGCTACTAAACCCAAAGCAACTATTGATCCTATTACTTCTAAAATTACATATTCAGCAGAAGAAATGGCTAAAAAACCGTTTTATTACTCTCCTTTGTTTCCAGGAGTTACCTATTCGTGGGACGAGGATTTTCCGTTAAATGGTAGCAATAGCCTAGTGGACTTCAGGGGTACGATTACTCAGCCATTAACTTATATTGGCCCACCACAAGTTGTGTCTTACAATTCAGGCCTTACTTATGAGATAGGTACATCACTTACGGAACAACAATTTCTAAACGATGTCAATTTGATAACAGATCAACCAACAACAATTACAAGCGATTTTGATGTGAAACTAAAGAATCTAAACACTGTAGGTATTTACTGGGTTGCTGTCAAAGCTTCTAATATTGAAGGAAATGCGGAGGCCAATATTATGGTAACGATTAAGTATAAGCCACCAGTCATAACCGCAGATGCAGAATACACCTATTTAGTAGGAGATAAAGTGAATGCTACTCAATTTCGAGCAGATGTAAATGCAACTTTGACAGGTGAAGGAACACTAAGAGATGACTTTACAACTAAAGTAAGACTTAATACGGCGGGAGATTATGTTGTAACTCTTTCTTCGCCTAAAAGTGGATACTATGAGCAAGATGCAATACCTGTTACAGTCATCGTTCACGTAAAAGAACTTTTGGAATTGCAAATCCCAGATGAATTTCGAATGGATATAGATGCAAATGAAGACTCTGTACCAATTTCAGATAAGAAACAAACGCTTAAATGCTATGGTTCGTCTGGAAAGGCTGAGTTAGAGGTAATAGATAGACGAACTGTGCGGCAAGGCTGGACGATAACCGGTGCGATGACACCATTTACCAATAGCGGCGGCGACGTGCTACAAACTTCGCTAAAATATCAAAGCAAAGCCCTTTCCAGCAGTCCGATTTATTTAAATACGACAAATCAACCTATCGAAAAGAAACAATCAGCTGTGACTGACCCGAAATATGATTCCACTGTTTTCAATCTGGAAGACAGTTTATCCATGGAAATTGAGCCAAACGATGCGCTAGTGAACGATTCCTATGAGTCGAAAATTACGTGGACGTTGGAAGATGCACCTCGACCATAATCAGCTACATCAAATAAAAGGAGCTATCTAAATTGAAAAAAATGGGATTCATTTTAATTTGTTGTTTGTTTGTGTGCGCATCGCCGTTTTATGTAAAAGCGAATACGGATAAAGCGACAAGCAAAGCGGGAGTGATTTTCACGCATGACCCCCGAAAACCAAAAACTGGAACAGATGATAGAAGCGGCACTTTTCCAACCAAAGTCCCTCCCAAAAAGCTGCCGAAAACAGGAGATACGACCGATTTATATTTTATTTTGCTAGGAATCAGTTGTATTTTAATCGCGAGAAATGGCTACTTTAAGGAGGTGAGGAAAGAAATTCGGTGAAACAGCACGACAAAAAAAGGATAACAGAAAGAGGAGAATAATAATGACAAGTAGAACAGTAAAAGTAACAACAGCGAGTTTATTAGCATTAGGATTGATTGTTGCACCAGTACTTTCTGGAGATTTTGCTTCAGCAGCGACTTCGGTAACGAAAGATTCAAAAGGGATTGTAAAATTTGATAAGAGTACAACGCCTGATCCGACTCCAGTAAATCCAGATCCAGTTGATCCAAATCCGGTTATTCCAGATCCGACTGATCCGCCAATTGGCACCGATGGACTTTGGATTTTAGCAGTATCTGACTGGGATTTCGGAACACATAACGTATCCACTTTATCTTCTGGTTCGTTAGATGTACATGCCGCAGATGATACGATTTCCACGTATGTTGATACAAATGGTAATGGACAACAAGATTTACCAGGGGAAGTTACTGTAGCTAAAGACGTAACACCTTATGCGCAAATTAGCGATGTTCGTGGTACCAATACAGGGTGGACACTTTCCGTGACAGGTAGCGAGTTCAAGGATTCTTCCACACCAGCAAAAACAATTCCAGGTGCAACATTAACTATTCCGAAATCGACTGTTGACTCGGCGACTTCTACTGCACAACCACCAACAGGATATGATAACGTAACGATTTCCATGACTGGCGGAGCAGCAGTTCCAGTAATGGCAGCCAAAGACAAGCAAACAGCCACTCCAACTAACTTCAGTGATGATGAAGGAATGGGAACATGGACAGATAGCTTTGGTTCCGCAGCAGTTTCGGCAACCAATACTTCGAAACCTAAATTATCTATTCCGCAAAATGTTGTTGTAGCAGACGGAACTTACGAAAGTACATTAACTTGGACTTTAAGCGATACACCAGGAGTTTAACATTTTTCCAAAAGAGAAAACTTCATTAATTGATGTTGTTTTCTCTTTTTACTTTGAGCAACGAGGAGGAAAAAGTAACTTGAAAAAAATATGCGCAATCATCTTTGCTTGTACAATCGCTGTCCTTTGCTTTCCGGGGCAGCAGGCAGATGCAACTGAAAATAGTAGTTTTTCCGTAAAAGCAATTCTCCCTGATAATCAGGCATCAAGCGTGACCTATTTCGATTTACAAATGAAACCGCAGCAGAAACAATCGCTAAATGTCGAAATCACCAACCATAGTAAAGAAAAAATTACCGTTAATTGCGTTGCCAATACAGCTGTTACCAATGAGATGGGCTATGTGGATTACTCGATTCCAAACACCAAACCAGATAAAACGTTAAAATATCCATTTGCGGATATAGCGAAAGAGAGCGCGTCCGAGGTTACACTTGACCCAAATGAAACCAAAACATGGACGGTTACGATTCAAATGCCCGCTGAAAACTTTGACGGCATTATTTTGGGCGGATTGCATTTCAAAGAAAAGAAAGCAGAAGACAAAGAAAAAGCTTCTGACGAAAAAGATGTCCAAATTAAAAATGAATACGCCTACGTCATCGGTGTGAAGCTAACCGAAAAAACGACTGTCGTAAAACCAGAACTAGAATTGAATCAAATTAAACCAGCTACTCGAAATTACCGCAATGTAGTAGAAATAAATTTGCAAAATACAAAAGCGACCTTAGTTGGCGGGCTGGCCGTGGATGCCAAAATATATAAACAAGGCAGCGATGAAGTATTACATGAAGCGAAACGAACAGATTTATCGATGGCACCAAACTCCAATTTTAACTACAGTGTAGACTGGGAAAACCAAGAGTTAAAACCGGGCAAATATAAGTTACATTTAGTCGCCAGAAATACTGATGATAAATGGGAGTGGACGGAAGAGTTCACTATTTCTTCAGATGAAGCGAAAAAAGCCAATAAAGTAGCATTAGGATTAGAGAAAGATTACACATGGATGTATATTACAGGTGGCGTTCTATTGCTCCTGCTTATCCTCACAGCAACATACTTTATTGGTAGACGCACAGCAAAGAAAAATCATGATGCCGAATAAAAGTACACAAAAAAACAGCTTGAAAATAAGGATTTAACCTTACTTCAAGCTGTTTTATTATTTTTTAATTTTTTCTGTTTCCACAACACGAAGCCCTTTACGTTCTAAGTGGGTGATGATTTCGTTCTTCTTATCTTCTGTTACGCCAACTGGTAGTGAAACAAGCACGCGGCGAATGAAGTCTTCTGTTTGGTTATCCAGTGTGATTAAACTTGCGATGCTCGAGTAACGGTCGATGATTTTGGTGATTTTTGTTAAGGCACCTTGAACTTCACCAGTTGCAATAGTAAGAACATAGCTAGTCGTTTGCACATTCCAGCCGTCTTGTAGCAAACCAAGTAATTTTCCGTGCGTTAAAATTCCATAAAAGTTACCTTGTTCATTTAGAACCGCGATATATGGTAGCTCTTTAATTGTAAAAAAGACTTCAAAGAAAGATGCGTTTACACAAATATGTTTCGTTGCATTTTTGATTAAGCTCATTACAGGATCACTAAGGCTTCCACCGTTAGCTGCATGTTTGTATATATGCATTTTATAAATGTTGCCTAGGAATTTTTCACCTTTTTCGTCTAATACAGGAACACAGCGATAACCAGATTCTTCTAGTAAATGGATAGCCTCTTGTAACGTAGCATCTCCAGGGACGGTTGTTAAATTGATCTTAGGGATACAAAGGTTTTTTATCAACATGTTCTTCACTCCATTCTTCTTCCCTTTCATTTTAACGTAAAGTAGGACTTTTGTATAGAAAATCACTGTAATCTGGTGCGATAATTCGGAAAAAATGCGATTATTTACTTATGTAATTGGAAACTTTTGGCATAAGGTTTAATTTTTCTGGAAAAAGTGTATTATTAACTATGCTATGTAAATTTGTAAACAGAAAGAAGGACGTTTAAATGCAAAAAGAAATGTTGAATTTTGATTATTATAATCCTACTCATATTATTTTTGGTAAAAATCGTTTAGAGGAATTAAATCAAGTGATCCCGCAAGATAAAAAGGTATTAATTTTATATGGCGGCGGAAGTGTGAAAAAATTTGGGACACTCGATAAAGTAAAAGAAGTTCTTAAATCACGAGAGGTTGGCGAATTTGGTGGTATTGAAGCCAACCCTACATACGAAACATTAATTAAAGCAATCCAATTAGTAAAAGAAGAAAACTATGACTTTTTACTTGCAGTTGGTGGCGGATCCGTTATTGACGGTACAAAATTTGTTGCAGCTGGTGCATTATTTGACGGTGAACCGATGGATATTTTTGGTAGCGGCATTGGCGAAAAACGTCCAATCACAAAGGCGCTTCCTTTTGGTACAGTATTGACACTTCCAGCAACTGGTTCTGAAATGAATAGCGGCGGAGTAATCACTTTTGTAGAGAAGAAAGCGAAACTTGGCTTCGGTAGCGCTTATACGTACCCAGTTTTCTCCTTGCTTGATCCAGAACTTACGTACACACTACCAAAACGTCAACTGGCAAATGGTATTATGGATGCGTATGTGCATGTGATGGAACAATATATGACTTATCCAGTGGGCGCGTTATTACAAGATCGTTATGCGGAAAGTCTACTACAAACGTTAATCGAAATTGGTCCAGCTGTGATTGAGGAAGATAATCACGATTACAACACACGGGCTACTTTTATGTGGTCAGCTACGAATGCGCTTAATGGGACGTTATCAAGAGGTGTTCCGCAAGACTGGGCGAGTCACAGCTTAGGTCACGAAATTACAGCACTTTATGGTATTGATCATGCGCGTACTTTGGCGATTGTTCTTCCATCCCTTTTAAATGTTCGTCGTAGTGAAAAACATGATAAATTAGTGCAATATGCCGAACGAGTGTGGGGGATTACGACTGGCAATGAGGAAGAAAAAATAGATGCAGCAATTCTGAAAACACGTGAATTTTTTGAAAGTTTAGGGGCAGGAACTAGATTTAGTGATTACGGACTTGGCGAAGAAGTAGTAGACTTACTTGTCGATCAACTGGAACGTCACGGTTTAACAAATATTTCCGAACGTGGCGACCAAACTTTAGAAGTATCTCGTCAAATTTATACAAATGCTTTATAATGGATAACGAAACTTTTGCGTAAATCATAGAGAAGAAATTTGCTTGCTTGAATAAAAACGAAAAGAAAGAAGGCGAATTTTCTTGAGTACCAACAAGGAAAAAACATTTTTCGGGCACCCGCGTGGCCTGGCAACATTATTTAATACCGAATTTTGGGAGCGATTCTCCTATTACGGAATGCGCGCGTTATTACTTTACTATATGTATACTGCGGTATCAGATGGTGGACTTGGATTTAGCCAATCAACAGCAACGGCGATTATGTCTATCTATGGTTCACTAGTATTTATGTCAGGCGTCATTGGTGGCTGGTTTGCTGACCGTGTCTTGGGGGCACGTCAAACCATCTTTTACGGTGGCGTACTGATTATGGTCGGTCATATCGTTCTAGCAATACCAAGTGGTGGAGCAGCGGCACTATTTGGCTCGATGGCGTTTATTATTCTAGGAACTGGTCTACTTAAACCGAACGTTTCTAATGTCGTTGGGGATTTATATCCAGCGGGCGATAATCGTCGCGATGCTGGCTTTAGTATTTTTTATATGGGGATTAACTTAGGTGCATTTATTGCTCCACCAATCGTTTCAGCTGTTTCTGACAACGCTGGAAGTTACCACGCTGGTTTTGGTGTGGCGGCAGTTGGGATGGCAATTGCACTTGTGGTTTATGTTTTAACAGGAAAACGTTACTTAAAAGACGCTGGCAAAAAAGCGCCAAATCCGCTTCAAAAATCAGAAGCAAAAAGTCTTACCTTCAAAATAGTTGGCATTGTTTTAGGAATAGCGTTATTAATTGCTGTTTTAACTTGGATTACAGGTAGTTTAACAATTGATACGATTATTCTTGCTGTAACGGTGATGGGCGTGGGGGTTCCACTCTTTTACTTTATTATGATGATGACTAGTAAGAAAACAGAGGCGGACGAAAAATCACGTTTGACTGCATACATACCGTTATTTTTAGTCGCAGTATTATTTTGGATGATTGAAGAACAAGGCTCGTCAACACTAGCACTTTTCGCGGCAGAAAGAACGGATTTATCTATTTGGGGCATGAACTTAAATCCGGCCAATTTCCAGTCGCTTAATCCAGTGTTTGTTATTACGCTTTCACCAATTTTTGCATGGATTTGGACGAAACTCGGCGACAGGCAACCATCTACACCACGCAAATTTGCGCTCGGACTATTCTTTGCCGGTTTATCTTTTGTTGTCATGATGCTTCCGGGTATTTTGCACGGAAATACGACAACACTTGTAAGTCCGCTTTGGTTAGTACTAAGCTTCTTCATCTGTATTTTTGGGGAAATGTTTATCTCGCCAGTTGGCCTATCCGCAACAACCAAACTAGCACCAAAAGCTTTTGCATCTCAAACAATGAGCTTATGGTTCTTGTCAGATGCGATGGGGCAATCATTCAACGCCCAATTAACACAATACTTTAATGCCGACACAGAAATTGCTTACTTCGGAATCACAGGCTTCGTAGCAATAGCCTTTGCGGTAGCATTATTCATTATCGCCCCATTCTTGAAAAAGTATATGAAGGGTGTTCATTAAAAGAATTTAAAAACACTTTCTCGATTTTGGAGGAAGTGTTTTTTCTTTTAAGTAATTGCAATGAAATTTAAGACGTTTAATGGAAAAGAAATTGACATAAATGTAATTTTCATTTATTCTGACATTATATTTAATTAAGGAGATGAAATTATGAAACTAAAAAAAGAAAGCGTATTCAAAATTTTGACTTTTGCTATAATAATGGTTCTTGTATCAATGCCAATAGCAAATACAATCACTGTTTCAGCGCAAGAGAATGATTTGCAAAATGAAGAGGGTCTTAATACATACTCACCACTGAATGAAGAAACATTATTGTTAGGAGATGAACTAATTGTTAATCAAGATGTAAATTTATTAGAACCACCAATGAAATTATTTTCGAATCAAACTGATGGTGGAGGATCAAAATATAAATTAGTTTCAAAACAGGTAGTCAACATGAAAACCACTAATACGCTTTATCATTGGGCATTTTTAGCAATTAGTTATAATGCTGTTACCCAAGTTGCTAAAAAAGCTATAGCGGGGACAGTGGTTACAGTAGCAGCCGATTATGGAATTAATTACAAAGGCTACAAATATTTAAGACAAACTATTTATAAATATTCAACAAAAACGCAAGATAAATATAAAGTAATTGATGAGTATTCAAATAGCAAAACAACTTGGAAAGGTCCTGTAACAACATCTTATTCTACTGTGAAAAAATAAAAAGTTAAAATTTTGCCATTAGGATATACTTCTCCTAATGGCAAAATTAGTAGTAATTCTATAAATCGCTTTAATAAATACCGAAAAGCTTACTTTTGTTTTTTGTGGTCAGATTTTTCTTTTTATTACTTCAATTGCCACCATATATACAATACTAAATATAAAAAATGTAGTTGCAATGTTACTCAATGATAGCTGTTTCATTCCAATGATGCTTGCAAATACAAGTATTATTGGGATTAATAAACCTAATAAGATGATAAAATAATAGGAAAATATATTTCTGTTTTTTAGATATCTTTCATCTTTTTCCACCTTATCCTCTTCAAACTGTTTTTTGATAGTATTTTTACTTCCAAAAACAGTTATACTCACTACGATAATACCTATTAGTATAAATTCTAAAAAGTTGGTAGTTTCAAATGGCTTTTCGCCTCTCATTATGGACAGTATCGAAACCACATACACCATAAGCAAAAGAGTACTAATAATTCTATGTATACTGTACCTTTTCATTGTTATTCTCCCTCCAAATTAAAAATTTCTTCAACAGGTAAGTGGAAATATTTGGCTATCTTTAAGCTAAGTTCTAAGCTAGGGTTATACTTACCTTTTTCAATAGCATGTATAGTTTGTCGAGATACTTCTAAAGCTTTAGCTAAATCATTTTGAGGGATATCGTGTTGTTCTCTTAAGTATTTAACCTTATTTGTAACAATCATTAAATCACCACCGAGTAAAGATATCTTTACTTGGATTATATAATGAAGTTTATAAAAAGTAAAGTTATCTTTACTTTTTATTTTATGAAAATATTTCCTGTTTATGCATTTTAGTTTAAAGGTGCATAAAAATCAAACTATTTAGAGCTTTATTTAGTTTTATTGTAAATAAATTAGTTTGCCATTAACTCCTAAGATTGCTACTATTAAAGGGAGAAGTGATTAGTTAAAGGAGTGTATACATGGAATCAGCAGGTAGGGTAGTTATTTATTTAACGCGACATGGAAAGACGATTTTAAACACACTTGATCGGGTGCAGGGCTGGGCTGACTCGCCTTTAACCGAAGAAGGAGCACTTGTTGCGCATGATTTAGGTCGTGGCTTGAAGGGGACTAATTTTGTAGCCGCTTACGCAAGTGACCGGGGACGCGCAATTGAAACTGCTCGAATTGTCATGAACGAAAGCGACAACAATCATTTAAAACTAGGAAAATTAGCTGAGATGCGTGAATTTGGTTTCGGTAAATTTGAAGGGGAATATAACCAAGCGGTGTTAAAAATGGTTGCAAAGGCACACGGTTTTGAATCAATTGAAAGTTATTATGCAAAAAATGCTGAAAAAAATGCTAACATCGTGATTGATACGGTGCACAAAATGGACGAAACTGGAATGACGGAAAACGCAGCTATTTTTGAAGAAAGATTAACTGCTGGGCTTGATGCAATTCTTACAGATGCGCAAAACCGTGGTGGTGGAGAAGTCTTAGTCGTTGCACATGGTATGGTTATTCATCGCATTATTGAAATGATTGATCCGAGTAAAAGTATAAGAATTATTGAAAATGCCAGCGTGACTAAAGTTATTTTTGAAAATGGGGCGTATTCGATTGAAGAACCGGGGAATATGTCGTATGTAGAAGCTGGTAAAAAAGCATAAGGGGGAGTTTAAATGACAGCAGGAAAACTGAATGTGTACTTAGTTAGGCACGGCAAGACGATGTTTAATACATCTCGTCGTGTGCAAGGGTGGTCAGATACGCCATTAACAAATGAAGGAATCGAAGTGGCGGAATTTTTAGGACGTGGACTTCGCGAAACTCCATTTGATGCAGTTTATACGAGTGACCGTGGCCGGACGATTGAAACGGCTGGAATCGTGTTACGCGAAAGCAAACAAGCCCATTTAGAAATCAATGAATTACGTGATTTTCGTGAGTTTGGCTTTGGTAAATTTGAAGGTGAGTATGAAGATATTATGTTTGGCCAAGTAATGGAATATTTAGGCTTCAAGTCAGTAGAAGAAGCTTTTGAAAAATTCGGTGATGATGGGTACCAAATTATATCCGAAACAGTGGAAAAAATTGATGAAACTGGTATGTCCGAATCATGGGATACGATGGTTGGTAGATTGAAAAATGCGCTAGAAACAGTTAGTGCGGAAAATAAATCGGATAATGCGAATGTTTTAGTTGTTTCTCATGGAATGGCAATCAATACAATTATTTCCTTCTTTGATAAGTCGTTAATCAATCCTGAACTTGCCAATGCAAGTGTTACAAAACTAGGCTTTGAAAATGGCACATGGACCATTGAGGCTGTGAATGATTTAAGTTACATTGAAGCAGGAAAAACAGTTTTAGTATAAAAAAATCCAGAATGGTTTAAACGCCATTCTGGATTTTTATTATTATTTTACGAATTTAATGCAAACTGGTTCTGGAACTTTTACATCTTTTTGAAGTAATGTTAGGGCGCCAGTTTCTTTATTTACACCAAAAACAGTGACGTTATTGCTGTTTTCGTTTGTTGCTACTAAGATTTCGCCAGTGTAGTTAAGGTCGAAGTCACGTGGACCTACGCCTTCTACTGGAGTTGTTGCTGCAAGTGTTAATGTACCATTTTCGGCAACTGCATAACTAACGATAGCATCTTGGCCGCGGTTAGAAACATATAGGAAACGACCATCTGGAGAAATATGGATTGCGCTACCTTTATTTTCTTTGTCAAAACCTTCTGGAAGAGAAGCGATTGTTTGGATCACGTTTAACGCGCCAGTAGCTTTGTCATATTCAGCAAAAACAACTTCAGAAGTTAATTCTGTCATGATATACACATATTTCGCATTTGGATGGAAAACAAGATTACGAGGACCGCTTCCTGGTTTTACATCTAATTCCGTTACTTTTTCCAGTTTTCCTGCAGTAGCGGAGTAAGTAGTTACTTTGTCCGTTCCAAGGTCACATGTGATAACGTATTTTTGGTCCGGAGTGAAACCAGCAAAGTGCGCATGTGGTTTTTCTTGACGTTCGTGAACACTTTTACCAGTGTGTTGAATAGTGGAAACAGAAGGCTTTAATGCGCCGTTTTCGGTTGGGTAGCTAACGATTGTACCTAAGTGGTAGTTAGCGGAAACGACGATAGAACCATCATGTGACGCATCAACGTAACATGGCGGGTTGCCAGCTTGAACGTCTTGACCGATGAAGGCAAGCGAGCCATCTTCTTCGATAGAAAAAGCAGCAACGCCACCTTTATCGCCATCTTTTGCTACAGAGTAAACGAATTTTTCGTCATCTGAAATTTTAAGATATGTTGGGTTGTCCATTTTTCCAGCTAATTTATTTTCTTTAATTTCGCCAGTCGTTTTGTCGATTACTAAGCGATAGATACCTTGGCTTTCGACTTTGGTATATGTACCAATATAAGCAGTTGCTTCATTTTTTGACATGCCTATTCCTCCTATAAATAAGATATTTCCTAGTTAATTATAGCATAGTAAGGAAAAGATGGAAAAATATCACGTTTATTGCATTAATATTACACTTTGTTATTAATACACTTTAATAGCATTATATGAAATGTTTCTGTAACAAAAGTATTGACTTAGACATAAAAGTAATGTAAGATATAATTATCCCATAGAGATTGTCATTTGAAATAAGCTAATTGAAAATAAATTACTTCCCCCATAGAAATATTGATAATTGCTTATTTCAAATAAACACTCCTTTTAAGATAGTTGTAGCACAGAATTTCCCAGATTCTGTGCTATAATTATGTAGATTTAGAGATGCTCTTCCATTGAGGCTCTCTTTTTTTATGACATCAAGGAAAGTAGGTAGAACAAAATGTCTATTCAAACTGTTTTTGGAAATGGGAAATATAATTGGATTAATATCGATACGGATAATACGGAGAACTTAGCGGATTTTTATGAACAGTATCAAATTGATAATGAAGTAATTGCTTATTCGATTGATAGAAATGAACGAGCCCATTTTGAGTATGATCAAAAGACGAACACATTTGTGGTTGTATTTAATGTGCCGGATCAAAGGAAAATTGATAATCATTATGAAACAATCCCAATGGTTTTTATTATAAAAGACGAGCAGTTAATCACGATTACGAATAATGATAATCAGTATATTACCCGGAAAATGAAGCGATATTTAGCGGATTCAGATGGAGTAACTGTTTTTCAGTTTTTATTTAGTAGTTTGTATTTTATTATGGATGCTTTTTTTCCGTATGTGGAAGAGATGGATATGGATAGAAGAATGATCAATGATAAGTTGAAAATTAAAACGACGAAGAAAAATTTATTGTCTTTATCGGATTTAGAAACGGGAATTGTTTATTTTGTTTCGGCGTCTAAGCAAAATGCGGCGTTGCTCGAACAAATGAAAGCGCATTTGATTTACCGTGAGCTAAATGAAGTGGAAAAAGAACAGTTTGAAGATGCTTTAATAGAAGCAAAACAGCTTGTGGAGATGACTGGATTAAGTTCAGAAATCTTACAGCAATTGTCAGGTACGTATAATAATATTTTGAATAATAATCTGAATGATACGATGAAAATTTTGACGGCTTTATCTATTTTACTGACGGTTCCGACGATTATTACGGGATTTTTTGGAATGAATATGCCGCTTCCGTTAGAACATAATGTTTTTGGTTGGCTGATTACGATTTTGATTAGTATTGTTCTATGGTTTGGACTTTCTTTTATTTTGCGGAAGTTAATGAGATAACAAAAAGCCCTTCTTTCCAAAAGAGAGAAGGGCTTTTTAAAATTAAATGATGCCGTGTGAAATCATCGTATTTGCAACTTTCAAGAATCCTGCGATGTTGGAGCCGATAACTAGGTTACCAGGAGCGCCGTATTCGCTTGCTGCGTTGCTTGAGTTTTTATAAATATCTTTCATGATGTTTTGTAAATGTTCGTCGACTGTTTGGAAAGACCAGCTCATGCGTGTGCCGTTTTGAGCCATTTCAAGGGCTGATACTGCAACACCACCAGCGTTTGCCGCTTTTGCTGGACCAAAAAGTACTTTGTTTTCGTGGTAAATATCTACTGCTTCAAGTGTAGATGGCATGTTTGCGCCTTCTGCAACAGCGATAACACCATTTTTTACAAGCGCGCGGGCTTGATCAGCGTTGATTTCATTTTGAGTTGCACATGGTAGAGCGATATCACAAGGAACGGACCATACGTCGCCACCTGCATAATATTCAGCGGATGGGTGAATCGTTGTATATTCGCTAATGCGTTTGCGTTCTACTTCTTTTAATTGTTTTACTGTTTCTACTTTGATGCCTTCTTTGTCATAAACAAAACCGGCAGAGTCGCTACATGCAACTACTTTAGCGCCTAATTCATGTGCTTTTTCGATGGCATAAATAGCTACGTTACCTGAGCCAGAAACGACAATTTTCTTGCCTCGGATAGATTCGCCTGCTGCTTCTAACATTTCGACTGTGAAGTAAACAAGACCGTAGCCAGTTGCTTCTGTACGAGCTAAACTTCCGCCGTAAGTAAGGCCTTTACCAGTAATTGTACCAGCATCATAAGCGCCACGAAGACGTTTGTATTGGCCGAATAAGTAGCCAATTTCGCGTCCACCAACACCGATATCACCAGCGGGAACATCTGTATCAGGACCGATATGTTTTTGTAGTTCTGTCATAAAGCTTTGGCAGAAACGCATTACTTCTGCGTCTGTTTTTCCTTTTGGATCAAAGTCAGAGCCACCTTTACCGCCACCGATTGGTAAGCCAGTTAGGGAGTTTTTGAAGATTTGTTCAAAACCGAGGAATTTGACGATGCTTCCTGTTACAGAAGGGTGGAAACGAAGACCACCTTTATATGGACCAATT
Organism: Listeria cossartiae subsp. cossartiae; assembly: GCF_014224155.1. Taxonomy (GTDB): domain Bacteria; phylum Bacillota; class Bacilli; order Lactobacillales; family Listeriaceae; genus Listeria; species Listeria cossartiae. The sequence continues at coordinate 335,161 of NZ_JAASUI010000001.1, forward strand.
GCGCTATTGAATTGGACCCGGTAACCGCGATTTACGTGTACTTTGCCAGAATCATCCACCCATGGAACTCGGAAACTGATAAGGCGTTCGGGTTCTGTTAACTGTTCTAAAATACCATTTGCTTCGTATTTAGGTTCTTTTGCAAGAGCTGGAATAACAGAGTTTAAGAATTCTTCAACTGCTTGGTGGAATTCCGTTTCGCCAGGATTCCGTTGTTTAATTGTTTCAAACACTCGAGCTGCATATTCTTCGGCTGCCTTTGTGTCGTTTTGGATAGTGGATGTTTGTGCCATACTATAATCGCTCCTTGTTTAAATATTTTGACTATAAGGAAAAGTAAAAAACCTAATGCAGATACACGTGATGTTATAAAGCGGAAAAACATCGGCTTATCTGCGCCAAGTAGGTCAACTTTTCTTACCTATGTTGTTAGTTTACACATTGTTGAGAATATTTTCAAGCATAAAAACCAATTTTTCTGAAATTTTTTAAAATCAAGTTAATGAGAACGTTTGCTTATATTTTATTGGAGAAATAACCAATAAAAGACGAAAAAAATAACCGCACCAGGGGGATGCGGTTAAGGGAGTATTAGGGAGTAATAATGTTAAAGCGAGCCAAGGGATAAGACTAATTCGGATACTAGAATTATTGCTCTAACATTACTTGCTTTCTTTTGGGAAAAATAAAAGCTCTCCACGTAGACAAGTATATAAAAGATGGTTACAAAAATCATGCGCTTTTTCTTACAATAATAATCTCTAAGGTTACGAAAATGTCATGTTTTTATAAATCGCTAATTTCTTTGCGGTCACGAGTCGTGCTGAGTTTTCCTTCGCGCGTTTGAAGCTCTGTTTGGATAGCGGATAATGGAATATTTTTTTCGGCTAAGAGCACGAGCAGGTGATAGGTCAAATCAGATACTTCGGCGATTAATTCCTGCTTGTCATTTTTAGCGGCAATGACGACTTCGGTAGCTTCTTCGCCAACTTTTTTGAGGATTTTATCGAGTCCTTTTTCGAATAGGTAGTTGGTGTAGGAGCCTTCTTTTGGTTGTTCTTTGCGCAGTTTAATTTCTTCATATAGGTCATTTAGCATTTAAAAGTCCTCCTTTATGAGATTGAAAAAGCAGCTTTTTTTACCGGTGTGGCAGGCTGGGCCGATTTGGTTTACCCGGATGAGCAAGGTGTCATTATCGCAGTCGGTCCAGATTTGTTTTACTTTTTGGGTGTGGCCGCTTGTTGCGCCTTTGTTCCAGAGTTCATTTCTGGAGCGCGAAAAAAACCACGTGTAGCCAGTTTCAAGCGTTTTTTGATAGCTTTCTTCGTTCATATAGGCGAGCATTAATACTTCGCCATTTTGGTCGTCTAGGATAATGGTTGGGACAAGGCCTTTAGAAAAATCGACGGAAATCATGGGCGGATGTTCACTCCTTTTTTGAGTAAAGTAGTTTTGACGTTTTTGATGCTAAGTTCGCCGTAATGGAAAATGCTGGCTGCGAGTGCGGCGGTTGAGTTAGTTTGTTCGAAAACGTCGACCATGTGCGCGGCATTACCACAACCACCGGAAGCGATGACGGGAACAGAAACTGCTTCTGAAATTGCTTTTGTAAGTGGAATATCGTAGCCGTTTTTGGTGCCGTCGCCGTCCATGCTAGTGAGCAGGATTTCACCGGCGCCGAGTTGAACGGCTTTTTTTGCCCAGTCAATGGCATCCAGTCCGGTATCATTTCTACCACCACGAGTGAAGACGCTCCAATTTGTGCCTGTCCATTTGGCGTCAATGGCGACGACGATACATTGGTTACCGAATTTTGCGGCGCCTTCTTGGATGAGCTCAGGTCGTTTAATTGCAGCAGAATTGAGGGAAATCTTGTCGGCACCAGCTTGTAATAGATTTTTCATATCGGCGACGCTACTTATGCCGCCGCCAACTGTGAGTGGGATGAACACTTGCTCAGCGGTTCGTTCGACGACGTCTATCATTGTTTGGCGCAGTTCGACGGTTGCGGTGATATCAAGGAAAACGAGTTCGTCGGCGCCAGCTTCGTTATAGGCTTTGGCGATTTCGACGGGATCACCGACATCCGTTAAGGAAACAAAATTAATACCTTTGACGACGCGACCAGCTGTGACATCTAGGCAGGGGATGATTCGTTTAGTAAGCATATTGCTCCACCTCGACAACATCCGACATTGAAATATGACCATTATAAAGGGCTTTTCCGGCAATTGCTCCGTATAGGCCAAGTTTGGCAAGTGCTTCTAAATCAGTGCGACTGCTCACACCTCCAGATGCAACTAAATTGATGCTGACGTGTTTTTGCAATGCAGCCATTTGTTCTAAATTAGGACCTGTTAGCGTGCCATCGCGGCTAATATCAGTGTAAATGATGGTTTCGACATCCATTTCTTCCATTCGTTTGGCTAAATCTAAATAGCTAACTTGGCTGACATCGAGCCAGCCGCTTGTTGCGACAAGGCCGTTTTTGGCGTCGATTCCGGCGGCTATTTTAGGACCGTATTTTTGGACGGCTGCACGGAGAAAATCTGGGTCTGTTAGTGCGGCTGAACCAATGATAACGCGGTCGATGCCAGATTCGAGATAATAATCCACTTGTGCCATACTGCGAATTCCTCCGCCAACTTGGACGGGAACTTTGGCGGATTGTTTCATTTTTTGGATGATTTCGAGGTTAACTGGACGTCCTTCTAATGCGCCGTCTAGGTCAACGATGTGCAAATAGGTCGCGCCATCTGCGGCAAAGGCTTTTGCTTGAGCGATTGGGTCTTCATTCACGACGGTTTGTTTGGAAAAATCACCTTGGAAAAGCCGGACGCATTGTCCATTTTTTAAGTCTATTGCTGGGAAGATTTGCATGATTCGATGACCTCCTTAAACCCTTTTAAAATTTCTAGACCGATTTGTCCGCTTTTTTCGGGATGGAACTGGGCACCGTAAATATTGCCGTTGTTTATCATACCGGGAACTTCAACGGAATAACCGCTTGTTGCGATAATATATTCGGCTGGGCAATTGGCGTAATAGGAATGAACATAGTAAACGTATTCGCCACCGAGTTGGTTCGTTAGCGGGGTTGTGCGCTTGATTTCTAGTTGATTCCAGCCCATATGTGGAACGGCAAATTCGGGATTATCAGGCAGTTTTTCGACACGACCGGGAATGAGACCGAGTCCTTTGGTGAAAGTATGCTCGCTGCTCGATTCAAGCAAAAGCTGCATACCAAGGCAAACGCCGAGAATTGGTTTCCCAGCAGCAGCGATTTCTTTTAGCGTCCCATCAAGTCCGCGCCTAGTGAGTTCTTGCATGGCTTCTGGATAAGCACCAACACCGGGTAAAATAACGCCGTCTGCTTGTTTGATCTCTGTTTGATTGCTAGAAATTTGGTTTTGTAGTCCAATGAAATCCAGTGCTTTGCTGATGCTCTTCGTGTTTCCTGTGTCGTAGTCAATAATAACAATCATTTACAGGACCCCTTTAGTGGAATTTACGCCTTGGATTTCAGGGTTAATCGTGATTGCTTCGCGGAGAGCACGACCAAATGCTTTAAAAAGTGCTTCAATTTTGTGGTGGGTATTTTTGCCGTAAAGAACGCGCAGGTGGAGGTTCATTTCGGTGTTAAAGGCGACTGCTTGGAAAAATTCTTCTACTAATTCGGTGTCAAAATCGCCTAGTTTTGGGTTCGTTAATTCGGCATCGAAAACAAGATAGGAACGGCCGCTTAAATCGAGTGCGCAAAATCCAAGTGATTCATCCATTGGCACATAAGAGGAGCCGTAGCGGTTGATGCCAGCTTTATTGCCGAGCGCTTCTTTTAAACAAAGGCCGAGTGTAATGCCGATATCTTCTACCGTATGATGCGCATCGATGTATGTATCGCCAATTGCATTCACATTTAAAGTGATACGGCTATGTTTGGCGAATAAGGTGAGCATATGATCCAGAAATCCGACGCCAGTGGAAATAGTGGCTTCTTCTTGGCTATCGAGATTAATGGAAAGCTCAATAGACGTTTCGGCGGTAACTCGGTTTTTAGTTGCAGTTCTCATTTATTTTTCCTCCTCAAAACGAATTTGAATGGCTTTGGCGTGGGCATCAAGACCTTCTTTATTAGCAAGTAGGATCACGGCGTCTTTTTCTTTGGCAAGTGCTTCTTTTGTATAAGAAATAAAAGCAGAACGTTTCGTGAAATCTTCTACGCCAAGTGGGGAGAAGAATTTGGCGGTGCCGCTTGTTGGGAGCACATGGTTCGGTCCGGCAAAATAATCGCCAAGTGGTTCAGATGCATAGCTTCCTAGGAAAATGGAGCCGGCATTTTTAATGTGATGCAAATAATTCATTGGATTTTCTAGTTGGACTTCTAGGTGCTCTGGGGCAATTTCGTTCATGATATCGAACATTTCTTTCGTGTTTGCAGTGATAATAATTTTTCCTTGCGTCTCGATGGATTCTTGCGCGATGGCTTTTCGTGGTAGCGTTTCGAGTTGTTTAGCAATTTCAGTTTTGGTAAGTTGGGCGATTTTTTCGCTTGTTGTGATTAAAATAGCACGGGCTAATGTGTCGTGCTCTGCTTGGGAGAGTAAGTCGGCGGCGATGAAAGCAGGGTTTGCAGTTTCATCTGCGAGCACGACGATTTCAGACGGTCCGGCAATCATATCGATATCAACTAAGCCAAAAACTTCTCTTTTAGCGGTGGCGACGTAGATATTTCCTGGTCCAACGATTTTGTCTACTTTCGGAATGGATTTGGTTCCGTAAGCTAAGGCCGCGATGCCGTGCGCACCACCAACTTGGTAAATTTCGTCCACGCCAGCAAGTTGTGCAGCTGCTAAAACGTGAGGATTTATGCCATTTTCGCCAGGTGGTGTAATCATTACAATTCGTTTGACGCCAGCGATTTTAGCAGGTAGGACATTCATTAAAACGGATGATGGGTAGGCTGCCGTGCCGCCGGGAACGTATACGCCGACGGTTTCTAGCGGGCGAATTAATTGGCCGCGAATGACGCCATCTTTTTCACTATCAAGGAAAGCGTGTTGTTTTTGTTTGCTATGAAAACTTTCAATATTTGTTTTTGCTTGGCGAAGGGCATCTAGGAAGGCGAAATCGACTTTGGTTGTGGCTGCTTGGATGTCGGCATTTGGGACACGTAGTTTGGTTAGTTTCACACCGTCGAACTGGGAAGTATAGTCGAGTAAGGCTTGGTCGCCAGCTGTTTTTACTTTTTCAATAATTGCTTTTACGGCAGTTTCGACTTGTTGGGAGGTGGTTGTTGTGGTATTAGTCTTGAGTTCGTTTAAAATGGCGGCTGTTGTTCCGGTTACAATTTTCATTGGGTACGCTCCTCCTTTATCGCTTGTTCTAATTGGTCGATTAAATGGAAAATTTGCGTTTTATTTTGTTTTAAGGAAGCTTTATTGACAATCAGGCGGGCGGAGATGGGATACATTTTTTCGTAAATAAGTAAGCCATTTTCTTTTAAAGTGGAGCCGGTTTCGACGATATCAATGATGGCGTCAGCGAGACCAAGCACAGGTGCAATTTCGACGGAGCCTTCGATTTTGATAATTTCCACGTCTTCGCCTTTTTCGCGAAAAAATTTGGAAGCAACTGCCGGATATTTGGTGGCGATGATTTTTCGGCGGTAGCTACTTGGATCGAATTCGGGCGTGGAAGCAAGGCAGAACTGGCATTTGCCGATTTCAAGATCGAGCATTTCGTAATGTGATTTTGAGGCTTCCATCAGCACGTCTTTTCCAACGATACCAATATCCGCGACGCCGTGTTTCACATAAGTCATAACATCAACGGCTTTTACTAAAATAAACGAAATCGGCTGGGTGCTACTATGAAAAATCAGTTTGCGCTTTTTATCTGCCATTGAAGAACAGTCAATTCCTGCTTTTTCCAAAAGGGCAACCGCGTCTTTCTCCAATCTACCTTTCGTTAAGGCGATTTTTAAAGCTTTCATAAATCCGCCTCCTTTCGGAAAATGGTTTGGCTTCCTTGGCTGGAAACGTGAACGACAGTAGGGATGTGCCATTTTTGCGCAAAAGAGATGGCGTTTGTGGGTGTTTCAAAAAAGCTTAATTCGCTATTTGGTGTTTCTTGCATGAGTTTTTCGGCTTGTTGGAGTGCATCTAGGTCGTAGTGGATTAAAAGGGTAGTTGGTGTTTGTTTATTGATGATGCCAGCGCGGTTTTGAAGTGTTGTGAGGGAGTCGAGGTTAAGGGCCAAACCGACTGCTGGAGAGGAAGAGCTGGTGAATTGTTCTAGTAAGTGATCGTAACGACCGCCACTTAAAAAGTTATCGGCAGCAAGGTCGGCGTATCCTCTAAAAATAATCCCAGTATAATAATGAAAATCTTGCACGAGTCCTAAATCGACACTAATTTCAGCTGCGTAAGAAACAGCTTGGACAATCGTCTCCATTTCGGTCAGTGCGGTTAAAATTCCTTTGTCTGTAGTTACGTTTTTCGCTTGTTGTAAAATTGCTGTCGCTGGGCCAAATAATCGTGGTAAGGCGAGAATGAAATCGTCCAGCGTGCTCGGATTATCAGCAACAAACTGTTGAATGCCAGTGAGGCTTTTATTTTGAATTAGGAGGCGGAAATCCATTTCGGCGGTTTCACGGAGGTTTAAAAGATGAATGACGCGCCTATAAATTGCGGCATGGCCAAGCTCAATTTGAAAATTCGGAATTTCTAGCGTATTTAATACCCCAATCCCACTTAGAATACATTCAATCTCAGCTTTGATGGAAGGATATCCGATGATTTCAATGCCGGCTTGGGTTTGTTCGTTTTGTTCGCCACCAAAATCTTCATTTGCTCGAAAGATTTTTCCACTATAAGAAAGTTTGAGCGGGAGCGTGACACCAGTTGTACTAACGACTCGACCGATTGGCAAGGTCATATCTGGCCGAAGAACCGTCAAGCGCCCTTTTTCATCAAAGAAACGATATAGCTTGGCGTCGGCTTGATGTTCAGAGGAAAAGACATCTTCAAATTCAATAACAGGTGTTTCAATTCGCTTAAATCCACGTTTTTCAAAATAATGATTCACTTGTTGCTCAATTTTGTAGGCGGCTTGTGCTTCGCGAAAAAGTTTATCGCGTGTTCCAGTCGGCAAGTTCTTATTTAAGTTCATCTGGTTAGCTCCTTTACGATATTTTAGTTTATTAGCATATTAGCACGTTAAAGTGTTTTTGTAAATAATGAATAGAAAAATAGTTGCTTATGGTATAATTAGTGTACCATTTAGCACGTTTAGGGAAAAGAATTTTGAAAGAGGGTTGAATATGAAAAGAGACGGGCATACGCATACAGAATTTTGTCCACATGGTACGCATGATGATGTGGAAGAAATGATTTTAAAAGCGATTGAACTGGATTTTGATGAGTATTCTATCGTTGAGCACGCGCCGCTTTCGAGTGACTTTATGAAAAATACTGCTGGTGACAAGGAAGCAGTCGCGACGGCGAGTATGGCGATGAGTGACTTACCTTATTATTTGAAGAAAATGAACCAAATGAAGAAAAAATATGCGAGTGATTTATTAATACATATCGGGTTTGAAGTGGATTATTTGATTGGCTATGAGGATTTCACGCGTGATTTTTTGAATGAATATGGGCCGGAAACGGATGATGGCGTGTTGTCGCTACATTTTTTAGAGGGGCAAGGTGGTTTTCGTTCGATTGATTTTTCGGCGGAAGATTATAATGAAGGAATTGTGCAATTTTATGGTGGATTTGAACAGGCGCAACTCGCTTATTTGGAAGGTGTGAAGCATTCGGTGGAAGCGGATTTGGGGTCATTTAAGCCGCGGAGAATAGGGCATATTTCGCTATGTCAGAAGTTTCAGCAGTTTTTTGGAGCAAATGGGCATGATTTTTCTGAGGAAGTAATCGCGGGATTTCAGGAAGTGCTTGCTTTAGTGAAAAAGCGGGATTATGAGCTTGATTTTAATACGGCTGGTTTATTCAAGCCACTTTGCGGGGAAACCTATCCACCAAAAGAAATCGTGACGTTAGCTAAAGAATTACAGATTCCATTTGTGTATGGATCCGATTCGCATGGTGTTCAAGATGTAGGGCGCGGATATAGTACTTATTGCCAAAAGTGAGCTTTCATTTTGACATGCCCGTTCTCTTTAAATGTCACTCCTTCTAGCAAAAGCAGTTCGCGCTGTTCTTCCCAACCCGGGACAAGTCGACCAGCTGCATTTACGACACGATGGCACGGCGTAATTTGGTCACGCTTCGAATGTTTCAGTGTAGCGCCAACGAGTCTGGCGTTTTTAGGGAAGCCAATCATATAAGCGATTTGACCATAAGTCGTCACTTTACCGCGCGGAATTTGGCGCACGACAGTATAGACGCGATCTTCAAAATCAGCTGGAATCATTTCGTAACCTCCATTTGTTCATAATAAATTTAGTATACAGGAAATACCTATTTTATAAAAGTTAGGATGATACAAGAATGCCAGATTTTTCTTACGCAAAAATTACAAAACTAGTGGTCCACTTTGCTGGAAATAAAGCAAGAGAAGAAGGAACCGAGGTCTCAGCGAATGTGCTTGCGGATATCGGGTCCGAAATGAACCAAACATTATCTTCTATTTTCTTAGAGCCATTTACGAAAGATGAATATTATCAATTTAGCCATGAAACGGATTTGGATTTTAATGAAGTCCGAACTTTTGCTTCGAATATGTTTGTCGCGGAGGAAGAGTTTCTCGATGAATCAAAGAAGATTTTAGAGCATTTATATAGTGAAACAACCCACCCGAATATTAAAAGTGGTGACGTTTGGATTTTCTTTATTGAAGGTTGCGTTGTCGATGGGGATTTCACAAATGGCATTGGGATTTTTAAAGTCGAAAACAAGGAAGTCTTTCTGAAAAATGATTTTAACGGCAGAGAATTCCAAATTGGCTATGATAAAGGGATTACTGGAACGGATTTGGATAAAGGTTGTTTGATTTTTAATGTGGATCATGACACGGGGAATAAAGTGTTGATTTTAGATCGGCTTAACCGTGGTGATTCTGTTTATTGGAAAGATAAGTTTTTAAGTATTGATAAGATTACTGATGAGAAGTTTTATACGGAAGGTTTTGTGGAAGTTTGCACGGATTATATTAAGCAACGTGAGGAGTCGCTGCTTGATAAATCTAATTTTGTGAAAGCGACGACCGAATATTTGGCAGGGGAAGAAACGTTGAATATTGCTGAATTCGCCCGTACGACGATTGAAAAACCGGAAGAAATTACCGAATTCAATACGATGGTCGATACGTTCGAACGCGAAAACAATGTCCGTTTTCCAGAGACGTTCCAATTAGATGAAGAAAAACGCGAAAAATTATCGAAAAAAATCCGCAAAACGATCAAACTTGGCAAAAATATTTCAGTTGTCGTGAAGGATTTAGAGCAGCTCGAAGAAACCGATTTTGTGCAAGGATATGACGAGGAAAAAGGCAAAAGCTACATGATAGTGTATTACGATTAAAAGAAAAGCCGAGGATGCGGAATCCCCGGTTTTTTTTGCTGTCTAAACGACAAACATAAAGTACAGTATAAACAGCACCATCATCACATACATAATCGGATGAACTTCTTTGTAACGACCTTTAAGCACCATTGTGATTGGGTAGAAAATGAAACCAATCGCGATACCAGTAGCAATAGAGAAAGTAAGTACCATCATTAAAATAACGAAAAAGGACGGAACGGCTACTTCGAATTTTGTCCAGTCAATATGAGCCACATTTCCAATCATTAAAATCCCAACGATAACAAGCGCTGGCGTCGTAACTGCACTCGTAATCACACCAAGAAGCGGTGAGAAGAATAGTGACAGCGAGAAACAGATGGCGATAACAACGGCAGTTAAACCAGTCCGACCACCAACCGCAACCCCGGCAGTAGATTCTACATAAGAAGTAGTTGTCGATGTCCCGAAAATCGCTCCAAAAACCGTTGCAATCGAATCAGAAAAAAGCGAACGACCGGCACGCGGGATTTTATCATCTTTTATAAAGCCGGCTTGTGTCGCAACTGCAACCAGCGTCCCAGCAGTATCAAAGAAATCAATGAAGAAAAATGTCAAAATAACAATCAACATTTGCGGTGTGAAAATATCAGGCAAATGGATAACAGCTTGACCAAAAGTTGGCGCAATGCTTGGTACCGAGGACACAACTTGGTTAGGCACATCAATTAAACCAAATAACATTCCCGCGATAGCAGTAGTCGCCATCCCGAAGAAAATTGCACCTTTCCAACCAATCGTCATGTAAGCAACAGTAATTACAATCCCAAAAACAGCCAGTAAAACCGGGCCAGAATGCAAGTCACCAAGCGCTAAAATAGTCGATTCATTTGGCACGATAATGCCAGCATTTTTTAATCCTAAAAAGGCGATGAAAAAACCAATTCCGGCGCCAACTGCGAATTTTAGCTCAGTTGGGATGGCGTTAACGATTTTTTCACGAATTCCGGAAAGTGTTAAACAAATGAACACTAAACCAGAAACAAGTACGCCAGCTAGTGCGGTTTGCCAAGGAATTCCCCACTGCGCACAAACCGTATAAGCAAAGAACGCATTTAATCCCATACCCGGAGCAAGTCCGATTGGGTAATTAGCGATAAGCCCCATTGCAAGCGATCCGACAACAGAAGCAAGAATGGTTGCCACGAAAACAGCTTTTAACTCCATTCCAGTCGTTGCAAGCATGGATGGATTGACGAAAAGTACATAAGCCATCGACAAGAAAGTCGTAAGCCCCGCGAGTATTTCTGTCCGAACAGTCGTCTTGTTCTCGCGTAGTTTGAAAAATTTATCCATTAAAAAAAGCCTCCCTATTTATGTTGTCGCACATAACGGAAAGAGCCTAGGTAAAAAAGGGAATAATAAATAAAAATAGCAAAAAAATCCCTATTAAATTTTACAATAGCTCGTAGCCTGGCATTTTACGGTTGCCTGGTAGAAACGAACGGTCCATATTACCGAACTTATACGACTCTATTATTGTAGCGGATTAGCCGATTTTTGGCAATACGTGTAAGAAATAAAAATAAAAAACGAACTTTTGTATAAATAAGTTTATACTTTTAAATAAATAAGGTATAATAAAAGTAAATAATAGTTGGAGGTAAAAAAATGACTTATAAATTTCCAGAGAATTTTTGGTGGGGAAGTGCGGCATCCGGCCCGCAAACAGAAGGCGCAGCAGATGTAGACGGCAGAAAACCAAGCATTTGGGATCACTGGTATAAAATCGAGCCAGGTCGTTTCTTTAATGATGTGGGACCTACAAATACATCTAATTTTTACTATCAATATAAAGAAGATATTGCTTTAATGAAACAAACTGGACATAATTCCTTCCGTACATCGATTCAGTGGTCGCGCCTTATTCCAGATGGTATTGGCGAAGTGAACCCGAAAGCAGTTGATTTTTACAATCGGGTTATTGATGAAATGCTTGCAAATGACGTGGAACCATTTATGAATTTATATCATTTTGATATGCCAATGTCGATGCAAGAAAAAGGCGGTTTTGAAAGCCGTGAAGTAGTGGACGCGTATGCAACTTTTGCGAAAACTTGTTTTGAATTATTCGGAGATCGTGTGAAACATTGGTTTACTTTTAATGAACCAATTGTTCCAGTGGAAGCGGGCTATTTATACGATATGCACTATCCGAATGTCGTTGATTTTAAACGTGCGACACAGGTAGCTTATCATACTACTTTGGCCCATGCCCTTGCTGTAAAAGAATTCCACGCCCTTGAAATTCCAGAAGGCCAAATCGGAATCATTTTAAACTTAACACCATCGTATCCAAGAAGCCAAAATCCAGCTGATTTAAAAGCGGCTCATATTGCGGATCTCATTTTCAATCGTAGTTTTCTTGATCCGGTTACAAAAGGGGAGTTCCCGGCTGACCTTGTAGAAATTATTCGCGAGCATGACGCGCTTCCAGAATATACGGAAGAAGATTTAGCGATTATTAAAAACAACATTATCGATATTCTTGGTGTGAACTATTACCAACCGCGCCGTGTGAAAGCGAAAGAATACGCAGCTCACCCGGATGCACCATTTATGCCAGAACATCTTTTTGATAATTATGAAATGCCTTACCGCAAAATGAATCCATATCGTGGGTGGGAAATTTTCGAAAGAGCGATTTATGATATTGCGATTAATCTGCGCGACAACTACGATAATATCCCATTCTTTATTTCCGAAAATGGTATGGGCGTGGAAGGCGAAAGTCGCTACCGTAATGCAGATGGAATGATTGAAGATACGTACCGAATTGATTTTATTAAGAGTCATTTGAAATGGCTTCATAAAGCAATTGAAGAAGGCGCTAACTGTCACGGTTACCACCTTTGGACGTTCATGGATTGCTGGAGCTGGGCGAATGCTTACAAAAACCGTTATGGCTTAGTGGAAGTTGATTTGGATAATGACTTCAAACGTACCGTGAAAGCATCTGGCCATTGGTACAAAGAACTTTCAGAAAACAATGGTTTTGAAGACTAAATGTGATAAAATAAAAGTATTATGTGTAAAGAGGTGAACTTCCGTGGCTCAGAACCAGACGAAATATAGCTTTATTGCTGAAGAAATCCGCAAAAGAATTATGAATCACGCCTATCCGCTAAATCAACCTATTCCTGATGAGATAACTTTGGCGAAAGAGTTTGATTGTAGTCGAATGACAATGAAAAAAGCGCTTGAGGTACTCGTACTTGAAGGCTTACTATACCGAAAACGCGGACATGGTACTTTCATTATCAAATCGGCGCTGGACGCGGACCGCTTGCAGATTCATAACCAAGAAGTAAACGGCTTCACTAAACTTTTGAACGGCAAGAAAGTTATTAGTAAAGTAATCGAGTTTAAAGTCATTTTTCCAACTGAAGAAATTGCAGAGCGCCTTCATATCGAAATGGAAACGCCAATCTATGATATTCTTCGTGTTCGGCTAGTGAAAGATGAACCATATGTATTAGAACACACGTATATGCCAGTTGGGGTTATCCCAGGCATCAATCAGCAAATTTTGGAAGGATCGATTTATTCGTATATTCAAGATGATTTGAACCTAAAAATCGCTAGTTCGTACAAACAAATTCGCGCGGATAAAGCGACGCTGCTTGATCAGCAATATCTCGACTGCGCTTCTGATGACCCAGTTGTTGAAGTAGAACAAACCGTGTATTTAAACAATGGTCTCGCGTTTGAATTTTCCAGATCGCGCCACCGTTATGATAAATTCGTTTTTACTACCGTGAATATCGCTAGACGATAAAATAAAAAGAAGCTAGAAAAAGTGAGAAATCATTTTATCTAGCTTCTTTTTTGAATATCTAAGCATTTTAGGTTCAATTCTATACAAAAGAATGGATTTGTTCACAAAATAGACATATTTATACGCTTGATAATAATTTAGGATTCTTATATAATATTTAACCCAATTACGCACAAATTTTAAATATAGTTCTACCGTTTAGGCTATACGGAACTGTGGAAAGAAATAATATTACTCCTAGTATAAGATTATTTAAATAGTTTAAAGAAATCATTTTTTGTTCACAAAATAGACATATTTCAACTCATTGATTATGTTTTTTGCCTAATATATAATTGTTGAGCTCAATTAAGCGCTAGTTTAGTACTCCTTTTGATAGGAGCGTGAGCAGTTAAAATGAGAAATTAGTTATATGAGGAGGGATAGTACTATGAAGAAAAAATACTTTCTTTGTGTATTCGCAGTAATATTATTTTTCACAGGTTTTCTTTTTGGAAATTCACCGGTGAATGCTGCTGAAACTGATACAAGCAATGTGACGTATAATTACATTGATATCAGCACATTAACAGAAACGCAAAAAAATAGTATTATCAAAGGAAATCCAAACGAGACACTTACAAATGATTATGAAAATTATTCCTTTGTGTATCAAAAAAACACATCAGAACCAACTACAAATACAGATAATACTTCTGACAATAATAAAAATCAAAATGGGACACTATTAAAAGCGGGAGATGTTGGCCCAAATAGCTATTTAATCATCCTTGGGTTTATTTTATTCGGAAGTGGTATTGGACTTCTTACATTGAAAAAAAGACACGCCAGACAGCTGCTAGTATTTCTTGTTGTCCTTGGCGGTAGTAGTTTGTTAGTCGGATCGATTGTCCAAGCAACAGAAAATAGTAACTTAAAAACCCAAGAATCTCAAACAGTTGCAAAAGGAACGAAAGAAACGAAACAACCCGAATCAATTGAAGGGTATACGTATGTAGGATATATACACACAAGTAAAAATAATACACCGCCCGTAGTTGAAAAAGGAACTGTAACTGTAAACTACCAGGATGAACAAGGAAATTCACTGGCGACCAGTGAAACACTCAAAGGTGACATTGGTCAACCATATCAGATTGCAACGAAAAATATTGAGGGCTACCAATTAAAAGAAGTGAACGGAAATACAACAGGAACTTTTACAGAAAAAGCGCAAGTTGTTACTTATGTTTATCAAAAAGTACCTGTAGCTACCGTAACTGTTAAATACCTTGATCAAGATGGAAACAAAATCCATGATCCACAAACAATTAGCGGTAATATTGGCGAACCATATGATGCTTCAACAGATAAATACAAATTACAAATTGATGGATACACATTAGATACAACGAAACTGCCAAACAATGCAAATGGTATTTTCACTAATCAAGCTATAGAAGTAACGTATATCTATACGAAAGAAGCGCAAGATGTTAAAATAACAATTAAATTTGTTGATAGCAATGGGGATCCATTTGTTTTAACGGATTTAACAACTTATAAAAACGGCGATTTAGTACCTATTTATCCTAATTTAGATCAATATCATATGAGATTAAATTACAATCAACAAATTTATAATCAAGGTGAAGCAGTGCCTGATATTGTTATTCCAGCTAAAGAAGGGGAAACATATTCGTTACCGGAAAGAATGACCTTTAATATACTGGATGATCAAGGGAAACAAATCCCCTACGTTATTTCGCAAAATGCCGATTTCAGTAGTACTGGGATTGAGAGCTGGGAAAACTACCAAAGTATACCAACCAATCGCGAAGGAACGCTGACTAGCGAAGATGTGGTGGTTACGTATCAGATACTTGTTTATGGGGTTATGATTCCTGAGCCATAAGTAAATCAAATTATTCGATAATAAAAAAGCAATCTCGTCTAGAGATTGCTTTTTTAAATACGTTCTTTCCGTCCACGAAATGCCCTAATACTATGATTGAATACTTCCGAGAGCATTAACCCAGCAGCAATCGCGCCAGCAACCACTGTAACTTGTACAGAAAAGCCAATCGCTTCCGTATAATCACCTAACACAAAATTCCGCACGGCTTGGTAAGCGAGGCCCCCAGGAACGAGTGGCACAATTCCGGGAACATTAAATATCGTAATCGGCATTTTTTTATGTTTCGCAAAAAAGTGACTCAGAATTGCGACGACGAAAGCGCCGGCGAGGGAAGACGCCCCTGTTCCAGAATCCATTTGCATTAAAGTCCAGTAAGCTATCCAACCAAATGTCCCGGTAATACCACAAGCATTCAACGCTCTTTTTGGCACGTTTGTAATAATCGCAAACGTCACAGTCGCAACGTAACTCAGCACTAATTGAATAATAATAGTCCAAATTAAATCCATTATAGCGCCTCCTTTATAAGAAAAAGCGGAAAACAACCGCGATTCCAATTCCTATTGCACAAGAAGTAAGTAGCGCTTCCGTTCCGCGTGCCATTCCACTAAGCAAATGCCCAGCGATCAAATCCCGCACCGCATTCGTAATCGGAACCCCGGGAACAAGCGGCATCACGCCACCAATAATCATCGTATCTAAATTAATCCCCCAACCAATCGAAATCGTCAAAACAGCTAAGAGTCCAACCGTCAAAGAAGCCAAAAATTCAGCTAAAAACTTCACCTTCATAAAAATCTGCGTATAATAAAAAATGATAAAACCGATAGCACCAATGATACACGTTGGAATAAAATCAAACCAACCGCCACCAAAAATAACCATTAGTGAGCCACTAACAAGCGATGCCGCGATAATCTGCAACCAAATCGGAAAGTAGCGGACATCTTTATCTAAATGAACGAGCTTTGTATGTAATTCTTGCAAGGAAATCCTCTTTTCCGCGAAATCCCTAGAAAATTCATTGACCATCGATACTTTTTCTAAATTAATAGTTCTTGTCGGAATTTGCTGTAACTGCACATTACGTTCTCCTTCAAGCGACATAAAAAGCCCAGTTGGCGTCACGAAACTAATCCCTTGTTTATTACTAGCGATGGTTGCGATACGGTTCATTGTATCTTCTACGCGATACATTTCCGCGCCACTTTCCATCATTATTTTGCCTGCCATTAAGCATGTTTCTAGCAAATAATCTGTTGTTTCCGTCGACATAACTAAGCACCTCCAACCCTTTATTCCTACTCAATCGTAACGCAATCAAATCAAAAATTCTAGTGGAAAGGGTGCTTTTTTAAAATTTGCGATTGTTTCGATGTGATTTGGGGTAAATATTTGATAGTATGGTAGATATAGCACCGGAAAGGATAAGGATTATTTTGGCGAATATTGAATATGAAATTATAGAAGAAATCGGCGTTTTATCTGAAAATGCACGTGGCTGGCGGAAAGAACTAAATAAAGTAAGTTGGAACGGACGCCCACCGAAATATGATATCCGCGATTGGTCAGACGATCACGAAAAAATGGGCAAAGGAATTACACTAACTGATGAAGAGGCAGAGGAACTAAAAAAACTGTTATAGTAAGGGCTGGTGTATAGGATGAGAATGTTTGCGTATGATATTTATGAACCAATTGGTAGAAAAGACGGGGACACTTTCCCGGTAATTTTTGCACTCCATGGGTTTGGCGGGGATGAGCTTGATATGGCGGGTCGGCTGGAATTATTAATGGACCGCTTTGTTGTTGTTTCGATGCGTGGTGATGTCGAATATGGTCCGACGTATGGTTTTTATCATATGGTAACAGAAGGAGACCCGAATCCGCATGAGGTGGACTACGCAAGCTTACGTGTTGCACAGTTTATTGATCAAATTTGTAGTGATTATGTTTCGATTGATAGCGAACAAATTTTTCTGGCGGGATTTGATCAAGGGGCTGTTTTAACCATATCCATCATGCAAAGTTACGGCGGTCAATATAAAGCGGCGGCATTGTTAAGTGGTCGCTTGCCATATTATATAGAAGACAGACCGGTTAATTTAATGCTGAAAGATAAGCGTATTTTTATCGGCCACGGTATTGAAGATGCTGTCATTCAAATTGCTGAAGCAGAGGACATTGCCAAATTCTTCGAGAAAATGGGCTGTAATGTCGAAAAACATAGCTATTTTGTTGGGCATAATGTTAACGAAGCAGAAGAGGACGACTTATACAGCTGGTTCGAAAGCTTTTTGCCGAACCAACCAGTGAAAAACAAATAAAAACCAGCGACCGCATATGGTCGCTGGTTTTTTAAATATCCAAAGTGAGAAAAAGGACTTTGAGATAATTTCCCTCTGGAAAGTTTTTATTAACTGTGAAATCTGTTGGCAGGGAATGAGTTTCGACAATTTTGTATGTACGGTCGCTAGTTTGGAAGGCTTCCGCAATTAATTTTTTAAATGCTTTCATGCCAAATCCTGCATAGTTTGTTGAAGCAATGATTGTACCATTTGGAGCAGTTATATCAATGATTTCACGAAGCATTGCTGGGTAATCTTTCGCTGCACGGAAGGTCACTTTTTTTGTACGCGCAAAGCTCGGTGGATCCACAACGACTAAATCAAAGCTTAATTGTTTCCGCGTGGCATATTTGAAATAATGGAAAACGTCTTCTACGATAATAGACTGTCCACTTGGGTCTAATCCGTTCACTTCCATTTGCTCTTTTGTTTTGCTAAGCGAACGACCGGCCACATCTACACTTGTCGTTTTGCTTGCGCCACCAAATAAAGCAGCCACAGAAAATGCCCCAGTGTACGAAAAGGTGTTTAAGACATTTTTGGAAACCGAATAATCTTCACTAATGCGTCTCCGTACATCACGCTGATCTAGGAAAATGCCTGTCATCCAACCATCATCTAAATAAGTGGCGTAATTAATACCATTTTCCTTAATAATAAGTGGGAAAGTCGCTTTTTGACCAGCAACGAAATCTTCTTTTGTATCTTCTTGGAAACGTCTTTTTTCATAGATTCCTTTGATTTCAGGGAATGCTAGGAAAATATCAAGAATCATTTTTTGGAAAGCGTAGATGCCGAGGCTGTACCATTGAATGACCAGATAGCCGTCATAATAATCAACCGTGAAGCCGCCAAGACCATCCCCTTCGCCGTTGAAAATCCGAAAAGCAGTAGTAGAGTCATCGGCAAATAGAAATTGCCGTTTTTCGATAGCGGAAGTAATTAAGCTAGTTAAAAAGTCTTCATCTAGTTGTTGTTTTTTGTCCCACGTGAAAAGCCAGCCACTACCTTTGTTCTGTTCTCCGTGGTATCCTCTGGCAACAAATTGGCCATTGGCATCTGTTAATTCAAATACATCGCCTTCTTGTAATTCTTTCGGCCATTTTTCCATACGTTCTTTCAGGATGAGGGGATAGCCATCTTTATAGCCTTTTGTAAACTTAGGGAAGATCTTTACTTTTACTTGGTTTTTCATCATGCACCGTCTTTCATTAAGATAAAATTTCCAACAAAAAACCTGTGAAGCGAACTGTCTGCTCCACAGGTTACTTTAAGTTTATTAATTATACGCGACCGAAGCCAACTAGATATTTACCCCAGCCAGAGCCGTGGATGTTATCGTATTTAACGCCATTGTCTTGCGCGTTAATCATTTGACCATTACCAACGTAGATACCAACGTGAGAAATTCCGCTACCATAGTCAAAGAATACTAAATCACCAGGTTTTGCTTGAGATTCAGAGATTCTTGTAGTGCTAGCGTATTGCGCGCCAGAAGTACGTGGAAGGGAAATACCCGCTTTAGCAAATACATATTTAGTGTAACCAGAGCAATCAAATGTAGTTGGTCCGTTACCACCCCATGAATAAGCTTTTCCAAGGTGTTTTTGAGCTTCAGCAAGGATAATAGCACTTGCGCTCGCATTGTTTGTAGAACCTTGGCTAGCATTCGTGTTCGTGTTTGTATTTGTGTTTTTAGATGGTGTGCTTGTATTCGTGTTTGTATTTTTTGATGGTGCTGGAGCTGGAGCAGGTGCTGGTTTTGCAGTTTCTGCTGGAGCTTTTGCTTGTGTTTGTTTTTCAGTTGTTACTTCTTTTTTCTCAGTAGTTGCAGTAGTTTTGTTTGTGTTTTCTTTTACTGCAGGTGCTGCTTGTTTTTCAGCTGCTGGAGCTTCTGTTTTCACTTCGGCTTTTGGAGTAGCTGTGTTAGCAGTTTGTTTAACAGCAAGTTTTTGACCTACATAAATAGAAGAAGAAGATAAATTATTCCATGACATAATGTCTTGAACGGAAACACCGTATTTTACGGATAATGCCCAAATTGTGTCACCACTTTTAACAGTGTATGTAGTAGCATTTTGGTCTACTACAGGAGTTTCTTTAGTTTCTGCTGCTTTTGGAGCAGGTGTAGTTGCTTGCGTTGTTTGTTTTACTTCTGTTTTTGTTTCAGCAGCAGGTGCCGCTTGTTGAGTAGTAGCTTCTTTTTTCACTTCTTGTGTAGTTGTTACAGGAGTGGTTGCTACTTTGTCAGTTAAGTATTTACCGTTAACGAAACCGGTTTTTCCATCATTGTAAGTAATTTTATGCCAACCGTTAGATTCAGTTGTTTCAACAGTTACTTTTGTTCCGCCTTTGATCGACGTGATAATGCTGTTGTCAACACCAGCGCCAGTACGGACGTTAAGCCAAGTTGCGCTAACAGATTTCTCTGTTTTTGCATCAGCAACCTCAACTTCATTTACTTGTAATTTTTGACCTGGTACGATTTTATCAGTTGTTAAATTGTTTGCTTTTTTAATTGCGTCAACAGTTGTCCCTTTACTTTGTGCGATACCCCAAAGAGTATCTCCAGCTTCAACTACTACAGTGCTTGCGGACGCGATTGTTGGAGCAGCAAATGCTGTTACCGCAATCCCAGCTGTAGCCGCGATAGTTGCTTTTTTCATGTTCATAAAACTCCTCTCTTTTTTCAGAAAATCCCAGTACGTAATTAGTATTTGAGAATTAATTTTATTAGTGATTAATACTAAGTTTACCCAGTTTTTACCTAAAAAACAAATACCAAGAGAACGCTGCTAAACGGGAAAACGGACTATACCAACTATTTGTAATAATTCTGTAACAAACAAAAAGCGAACGTGTATTCTTAGGGCTTGGGATGTACTGCTAGGGGGACCTTTATGGTGTAAGTGGGATGTGAACATTAAGCAACAACTTTCGCTTCGGGAAACCTGTTGATTTTTAACAACAGAAATATTTAATACATTTGTAATATTAAAATCAGCAGTTTTGCTAGTTTTCTTGACTCGAAATGAATTGCCAGATGACTTTATGGTATTCTATAATAGAAGGTATGGAGGATATTATATAATGAGACAGAATTATGATGATCGCAAAATAGTAAAACAGTACCGAGAAATAGCCCGCCAAATTGTGAAAAAAGAGGGCTTATATAGAAACATGGATCAATCTGAACTTTGTGAACAAACCAATTTTTGGCGTGAAAAGTTCAAGTCGAAACCAATGACTGATCGGGATAAAATTAATATTTTCGCATTAGCAAGAGAAGCGGCGAGTCGGATTATCGGCTTGGATGCGGTTGTAGTGCAATTAATCGGTGCGCTTGTTCTTGGTGATGGTAAAGTGGCAGAAATGAAAACCGGTGAAGGTAAAACATTGATGTCGTTATTTGTGATGTTTATAGAAGTAATGCGCGGTAATCGCGTGCATCTTGTTACTGCCAATGAATATTTAGCCAGACGTGACCGGGAAGAAATCGGTCAAGTGCTTGAATATTTAGGCGTTTCGGTTGCTCTAAATGAATCTGGTTTAGATAAAGACCAAAAAAAGGCGATTTATACAGCGGACGTTATTTACGGCACGGCTTCTGAGTTTGGCTTTGACTATTTACGTGATAACATGGTTCGCCAAAAAGAAGACAAAGTACAAAGCGGACTTGATTTTGTTTTAATCGATGAAGCGGATTCGATTTTAATTGATGAAGCAAGAACGCCTTTATTAATTTCTGATCGTAAAGAGGAAGATTTATCGCTTTATCATACAGCTAATGAACTTGTGAAAAAGATGATGAAAGACGATTATGAAATCGAAGAACATAAACGCTTTGTTTGGTTAAATGATGCGGGGATTGAGAAAGCGCAGAAGTTTTGGCGCGTGGAGTCACTTTATTCAGCAGAGGCGCAGTCAGAGCTAAGGATTACGATGCTGTTAATGCGCGCTCATTTCTTAATGCATAAAGATAAAGATTATGTGGTGTTGGATGATGAAGTACTCATTATTGATCCGCATACAGGTCGTGCGCTTCCGGGACGCCGTTTTAATGATGGGCTACACCAGGCAATTGAAGCGAAAGAAGGCGTTGAAGTAAAAGAAGAATCGCGTACACTAGCGACCATTACGATTCAAAATTACTTCCGCATGTATAAGAAACTGTCCGGTATGACAGGGACGGCAAAAACCGAAGAAGAAGAATTTCGCCAAATATACAATATGGATGTCGTAGTTATTCCTACTAATTTACGTGTGAACCGGGAAGATATGCCGGATGATATTTTCTATACGAAAAAGGAAAAAGGACGCGCGATTGTTTATGAAGTTTCATGGCGTTATGAAAAAGGGCAGCCGACGTTAATCGGGACTTCTTCTATTAAAAGTAACGAATGGATTAGTGGCTTGCTTGATGCTGCCGGAATTCCGCACCAAGTTTTAAACGCGAAAAACCATGCGCAAGAAGCGGAGATTATTGCGAAGGCCGGAAAACGCGGCATGGTAACGCTAGCGACGAATATGGCTGGACGGGGAACGGATATCAAGCTTGATCCAGACGTGCATAAACTTGGTGGACTTGCGGTAATTGGGACAGAGCGTCATGAAAGTCGCCGTATCGATTTACAACTTATGGGACGTTCTGGTCGACGCGGAGACCCCGGTTTTAGTAAGTTTATGATTTCTTTAGAGGACGATTTACTAGAACAATTTGAAAGTAAAAGCTGGGAGAAACTTTCCACGAAATTAAAACGAAAAGCACCACGTGACGGCAAACCAGTTAACTCACGAAAAATTCATGCTGTCGTTGTCAATGCGCAAAAACGTCTAGAAGGTGCCAACTACGATATTCGTAAAGATTTGCTTTCCTATGATGAAGTCATCGATTTACAGCGCAAAATGGTATATAAAGAACGTGACTTATTACTGGAAAGAAATAAACTTGGCGTATCTTCCGAAAAAATTCTACGTGAGGTTGCCGAATATTCGTTTATTCATCCAAGTGATGTGCCGGAAGAAGAGTTGGAGAAATATTACTCACGTCAAAAAGAATTACTTGGCGGAACTAAATTCCCGATTTCTTTTGACGAAGTAACCTTAATGGAACCAGCAGAAGTTGTAGAAGAAATTGTTTCTTGGCATAAAAAAGAACGCAACAAGTTCCCGGTTGAAACGATTGTAGCGATAGAACGAGAAGTGTATTTGAATTTAATGGACCAAATGTGGGTTATGCATCTGGACGCAATGGTGCAACTGCGCGAAGGCATCCATTTGCGGGCATACGGACAACAAGATCCACTTGTTATGTACCAAAAAGAAGGCGCACAATTATTCGAGAAGTTCCAAGCTGATTACCATTTCTATTTTGCACATGCGTTGCTTGAACTCGATCCAGATGGTTTAATTCAAGGTTAAAAATACAACTCACGCCTGATTTTTTTCAAATTTATGGGTAATTTAGTGTGAACGAGGGTATTAATCTATATAATAGTACCAAACGAAAATAAATTTAGACAAAAGAAGGTGGTAAAGTGAAGGGTTCACTCACAAAGTTTAAACAATTTTTTATTGAGAATAAGTTTGTGCTGGGGTTGCTGATTTTTCTACTAGTGGCACTTGATATTTATGTACTAACGAAGATTTCCTTTATTTTCGATCCACTAATGGTTATTCTTAAAACCGTTGCAGCACCAATCATTTTAGCGGGGATTTCTTACTATTTATTTAATCCAATTATTGATTGGTTGGAGAAACATAAGTGGAAGCGTGGCTGGGCAATTGCCTTGCTATACTTAGTCATTATCGGTTTGATTATTCTACTATTCAGCTTCGTTATTCCAGCTGTGAAAGATCAGATTGTTAGCTTGTTCAAATCATTCCCGGGATACTGGGATCAAATTACACAGAAATTTGACGAGTTCAGCCGTTCGAGCCTATTTGATCAAATAAAAGATAAATTAAACACGAATATGAGCGATATTATGAAGACTGTTTCTACTAAAGGAACATCCGTAATTAATAGCGCTATCTCAAGCATTGGTAGCATCGTCGGGACTGTAACAGAGGTTATTTTAGCAATCGTTACAACGCCACTTGTTTTATTCTACTTACTAAAAGACGGGAAAAAATTGCCAGACTTCCTACTTAAAATGCTTCCAGTAAATGGTCGTGCGCATACTCGCCAAGTTCTTGGTGAAGCAAACCACCAAATCAGTTCTTACATCCGTGGACAAATTATCGTCAGCTTATGTATTGGTATTTTACTATTTATCGGTTATTTAATTATCGGTTTACCATATGCATTAACGCTTGCTATTATAGCCGCATGTACGAGTATTGTTCCTTACTTAGGGCCAGCAATTGCGATTACACCAGCCATTATTATCGCGATTGTAACATCTCCTTGGTTATTAATTAAACTAATCATCGTATGGTGTGTCGTTCAATTACTTGAAGGTAAATTTATTTCACCTCAAGTAATGGGTAAAACGTTAAAAGTGCACCCAATTACGATTCTATTCGTTATTTTAGTAGCCGGAAATCTATTCGGTATCCTAGGCGTTATCTTCGCAGTACCAGGTTACGCGGTGCTAAAAGTAATCGTAACGCACGTATTCATCTGGTTCAAACGAGTTTCTGGACTTTACGGTGAACAACCGGAAAGCGAATATGTGGCTCCACCCGCAGAAGAAAAAGAATAATAAGTGAAAAAGCACTATCAGTAGAAAAGGCGATTTTTCTATCTGGTAGTGCTTTTTTGTGCTGGAATGACAATGTTCACAAAAAAGACATAATTTTCTTCTTTACAAGCTAATCTCAGCAATAGTGCCGATCGCGTGTAATATTTATTACAAAAACGACTTATGGATATGATGTTTTTCTCTTTTTGTAATAAATTGTACATTGAATTGACTCCTTTTTCATCATAATATGAAGCCAACGTATGACGAAAGGGGAAATAAAAAATGATTATCAAAAAAACATTAATTGTAGGATTAATTGGCATAAGTTCAGTCACACTTTTTGCACCATCAGCTTTTGCAGTAACTTCTGAGGGGGAATCAAAGGCTTCCATTACATTTGAGGCGGGGACAGGGGTTGTCAATCCGGTTGATCCGGAAGATCCAACGAAACCGATTGACCCGTTAGATCCGAGTAATCCAACTGACCCGGGAACTGGTAATACTGGTTCGCTGACAATGGACTATGTTTCTTCTGTTAATTTCGGACAACAGGAAGTATCAACGACAGAACAGAGCTATTCATCGACTTCCAGAAAGCCATTTATTCAAGTATCTGACCGTCGTGGAACAGGCGCTGGTTGGAAAGTTACTGCCACAGCTACTGCATTCCAAGATGAAAATGGCGAAGCTTCTCTATCGGGAGCAAAACTATCCTTTAAAAACGGAGAAACTGCTTCTGCAAGTACAACAGCGACAACACCAACAGCAGCTCAAACCGTAGAGCTACCAACCGATGGAACTTCTATCGTAAATGTTGTTTCCGCGAAAGCATCAGAAGGTATGGGAACATGGATTAATCGTTGGTTTGGCGCAACACCGAACGACGCAGCTAGTTTAAATGACAATGTACAATTAACGATACCAGCAGGGAGCGCAACAATTGGAGACCATGAAGCAACGATTACATGGACATTATCTGACGCACCAGGAGTTTAAAAAATTTGCGTTTAGAATTTCATTTCTAGACGCAAAATTTTTATTAAAGACGATGGAAGGAAGGTTTAATTGAAAAAAAGTTTTCTTAGTTTATTGTTCATTGTTCCATTTTTAGTGACATTCAGTAATTTTACAGAAGCAAAAGCGGCAGAGGGAGATGTTGGCTACTCCGTTCAAGCTAAAATTCCTGCCAATCAAATAGACAAAAAGCAAACCTACTTCGATTTAAAAATGAAACCTAAACAAAAGCAAACCGTAGAAATCGAAGTAATGAATAGCTCGAATGAAGAAATTCAAGTGGAAGCATCTATCAATTACGCATCCACCAATCGAACAGGTCTGATAGATTACACGAAAAACGACCTAACTAAAAAAGACAAAAGCTTAAAATATCCACTTCCAGAACTAGCTAAAATTCCAGACGACCAGCAACACCTAACTATTCCAGTAAATGGCAAAAAAACCGTTCAAGTTGTGATTGAAATGCCAGATGAATCAATAGATGGCGTTGTTTTGGGCGCAGTGCAATTTAAAAAGAAAAACACCACCGAGACGAAACGAACAAAAGGTGTCTCACTGAAAAATGAATATTCCTATATTGTTGGCATGCAGTTATCTGAAACCGACAAACTAGTCAAACCACATATGAATTTACTAAGTATCAAGCCAACGCTAATCAACTACCACACAGCAGTTGCTGCCAAGTTACAAAACGACCAACCTGTCATTATCAATAATTTAAGCATTGATGCGAAAGTTTACCAACAAAATTCGGATAAAATGCTCTACCAAACAAAAAAAGAAGCGATGACAATGGCACCTAATTCCAATTTTGATTTCGGAATTGATTGGGGTAATAAGCCACTAAAAGAAGGCAAATACCGATTAAAAATGACGGCAACGAATGGCGTAGAAACGTGGAAGTGGGATGAAACTTTCACAATTGGTAAAGAAGGGCAAAATTTAAATAATAAAGCTGTTGATTTACAACAAACGAACGAATGGCTCTATGTTGCAATGGCAGCGGGTGC
Source organism: Listeria cossartiae subsp. cossartiae (assembly GCF_014224155.1). Classification (GTDB taxonomy): domain Bacteria; phylum Bacillota; class Bacilli; order Lactobacillales; family Listeriaceae; genus Listeria; species Listeria cossartiae. Next base: position 361,481 of record NZ_JAASUI010000001.1, read on the forward strand.
GTTACTTGTGATACTACTTATTATTTTCCTAATTAGAAAACGAAGAAAAGAACAATAAAGAAAGGGGCTGGCGAAATGGCTTTCAAAAAAATAATCATTGTATTGACCATGGCGGCTCTTTTTCTTGGTTTTAAAGTAGTTATGGCAGCGGAAAATGGGAGTGCTGATTTAGCAGCAAATGAGGCGGTAGTGACCAATTTTGCAGAATTGAAAAAAGCAATTTCAGAAGACAATGGGATTGATATGGTTTATTTAGGTGCGGATGTTGAGTTATCGGGTGGCATTGTCATCCCAGCTTCGAAAAGCACTTTCACTTTATCAGGGAAAAACCCAGCAACGGGCGAAATTCATACATTAACAGAAACGATGGCATCATCAGGCGCCCAGAGCAGTGTCATTACCGTTAATACAAACGCGGGAACGAAAGAAACGACATTAAAGGATATTCATATTATTGGAAAAAATTACTATGGCACGATTTCGGTTTATGGGGCGGCGAAAAATGTCGTACAAAACTATGAAAATATTCGCTATCAAGGACCGCAAATGATTTATAATCTGAACGGTACAGCGAATTTTAGGGGAACGAATGATGTAACAATTGCGTCAGTTGTTACTGGTTCTGCGACGCCAAATGAAGTGGCTGAAATTAAAGGTGTGAGTGTATCAGGGAAGCTAACTATCAACCATGCGAGCTCCAATGCGAATAGTGCTTTTTGGTTTGGTGGTGGAACTGCAGAAGTGAACACTTTTACGGTGGAAGAAAATGCCGATGTAACGATACTTTCTAATGGAACAGGAATGTTTTATCGCTCGGGAACGAAGCCAGTCGAGATTGATGTGAAAAAGAATGCGAAGTTGGATATTACTTCTAACAATAATATTTTTCGAGATACACCGGGCGGGGCGGTTAAAATCGCGGAAGGTGCCGATGTGACGATGACGAAAACAGCTGGCGCGAATCCGCTACTTTGGTCCGCGGATGATATTACTGTAAGTCCTGATGCGCGTTTAATTTTGAATAAAACAGGTGGGACTGGTTACATTATCCAGTTTTACAATGCGACGGCGAAGTTAGATATTCAAAATCCGCGGAGCTTTTTGATTGCGACAAATTCGAATGCGCCGATGTTTTACTGGCCGTCTGGAAACACATTTAATTTAGATGCGCAAATGGTGAATTATTGGGATACGGCGGGAGCAATTGATCGAACTGATTCACCGTCGCAAATGTTTAGTTTACCGAGTGGAGAAAATGTGACGGGGAGCCTGACTTACACAGGGACAACCACGAAAATTCTTGCTAGTAATGCGGGAATGACGCCAACGAATTTTAATCAAAATATGGCTCGGATGATTGCGATGGGGCGCCTTGAGGGAACAATAAATCCAGTAACCGATGCAGATAGCGAAGTCACTGGAACCGCAACCCCGAATGCGTTTGTTAGTATTGCATATACCGAAAATGGTGAGAACAAACTTTTAAAAGGGCAAGCAGATGGCGCGGGGGATTATCGAATAGCTATCCCCAGTGGTTTTATAAAGCCCTACATTGATTTAACGACTACAATTACGCAGGATCAAAAACGGATTACGTTAGCTAATGTGACTGTAGAAGATGTCACGCCGCCTAGTGGGGAAGCCGTTACGCAAATTTTAAACCTCGGGGATCCATTTCCAGATGTATCCAAACTAGTAACCAATATTACTGATCACTCCGATAACACTGTTGGAGCAGGGGTCACAACAACGTTACGAAGCGCACCGGACACTAATGTATTTGGGCCGGCAGAAGCAGTTGTTCGCTTAGAAGATAAGGCGCACAATTATGTCGATATCCGTGTACCTGTTTTTATGAAAGATGATATGACTGAAATACAAGACGATAAAGCCTTACGAGCAACGGACTTCTCCGTGAATTTAAAAGAAATCATTGAGCTGAATGAGGCTGAAATGCAGCAATTAATTTTAACGAAATCGGCTGCGAAAGCTTTCGATATTGAGACTGGTGAGGACTTAACAGCGCAAGTGAAAGTAACTAGTACCAATTTGGAAAAAGTAACTGGGTCCTATACAGCGATAATTCAAATTGGTGGGCTAACGAAAGAAATTGCGATTCAAGTGACTGGTGAGCTAAAATTCAACTATGTGCCGGAAACGATTTCTTTCGAGTCTATCAAGCTTGATAAGCAAAAAAATATTGCGAAACGAACTGCGGATTTTGATTTGTCCGTGCTTGATTCAAGAGGGGCGGATAGCCAGTTTAGTGTGACAGCGACAGTGAAATCGCCACTCACTTCAACGACCAATCCTGCACATATTTTGCCAAATGGGCTGATTTTCATTGATAATACTGGGGAGAAACAACAACTTTCCGATGAACCAATTACCGTTTTTAAGTCGCAGTCGGCTAGTGAAATGATTGTTCCGATTGATTGGGCCGATGACCGCGGGATTCTTGTAGAAGTGGATGCGGCGGAAGCATATGTAGATGAAAGTTATGAGGCGACGATTGAGTGGACTTTGACGGATGCTCCGTAGAAAACCTGTTAGCAAAAGTTAACAGGTTTTTTAGCATTATAAGCCCTTTGTTTTTCTAAATGCGCTAGATTTTCGTATAATAACGGTAAGTAATTTGCGAAAGGTGGGAAAATATGACTTCCGTAATGTGGTTTCGGAGAGATCTTCGAGTAAGCGATAATAAAGCTCTCTATCATGCGAGTAAAGAAGATGATTTGATTTTGTTATTCCAAGTAAATCCAGCCCAATTTATTACAGGAAGCCCTAGCCATCAAGCTTTTTTTGCAAGTGTGGCCCATTTTCAACAAGAACTCAGTAAAAACGCCCGTTTGCAAATCATGTTTGGCGATCCAATGGAATGTTTACTACAACTGAAAGAAGCAGTACCCACATGGGATAAAGTGTTTTTTAATCGCGATGAAACTGGCTACGGAGCAAGTCGGGACGCGGCGGCGCAAAAGTTCTTTGATGAGCGGCAAATCAAGGTTCACGCCTTTCACGATAGCTATCTTCATTCAGCCGAAGAAGTAAAAAAATCCCCCACCGAATACTACAAAATTTTCACCCCTTACTATAAAAAATGGCGCGAAGAAATCAAAGAAATGCCATTAAAAGTCACATTAATGCCGGAAAATATCAGGAAAGAAAGCTTATTTCCAACATATGAAGCACAGTTTGCAGAATTGGTTCATGCGTTGCCCGTATTTGATGCCGGCGAGCAAGCTGCAAACACTCGATTGGCGAACTTTATTAAAGAAGATTTAGCTGATTACGATAAAGCAAGAGATTTTCCAGAACTGGATAAAACAAGCCATTTATCCCGTTATTTACGCACGGGTGAAATTTCAATTCGGACGATTTGGCAGGCGCTGCAACAAACCGAAGCCACTGAAGGCCGAGCGACTTTCGAAAAAGAGTTGTGTTGGCGCGACTTTTACAATATGATTTACGTTTCATTTCCTAATCAGAAAAACGAACCAATCCAAGAAAATTATCGCTATATTGAATGGGAAAACAACCGCGCATTTTTCAAACGGTGGCAAGACGGACAAACGGGATTCCCGCTCGTTGATGCAGCGATGCGCCAGTTAAAAGAAACGGGTTGGATGCATAATCGCCTGCGAATGATTACGGCTTCTTTTTTAACGAAAGACTTACTGATTGATTGGCGTTTTGGCGAGAAATATTTTCAGCAAATGTTGATTGACTATGACCCGGCTAGTAATATCGGTGGGTGGCAATGGGCGGCTTCGACTGGAACGGACGCGGTGCCGTACTTTAGAATTTTCAATCCAACAACGCAATCAGAAAAATTTGATCCAACTGGCAAATTCATTCGTAAGTATGTAAAAGAATTGGTGAATATCCCGGATAAATTTATCCATCAGCCAGAGAAAATGTCGGAAACAGAGCAAAAAGAGCACGGCATCATTATTGGAAAAGACTATCCATTCCCCATCGTTGACCATAAAGAACGGCGGAAATTAGCCATTGCGCGTTATGAGTTTAGCAAGGAGCATTACAGGGGAAATATATAGATAATGAGTCAATCATTTAATTAAATGGTTGACTTTTTTGTGGCAATATTCACAAAGGGTGAGTCTTGAGCAACCTTCTAGGAGTAGGGATAGAGGTATGTTAAAATTCACTTATCAAGTGATAAGGGGGAATCACAATGACGCAATTTTTAAAGCTATTTTTAACGAGTGCAGTAGTGTTCTTGATTTTTGATCTTTTTTGGTTACTCGTAGCTTCTAAGAAAATGTATCAACAATTTATCGGGGACTTAATGGGGGATGTTCGGTTAGCGCCGGCAGTTATTTTTTACTTTATTTATGTTGTTGGTGTTACTTTTTTTGTATTAATGCCGGGGACAGAGAAAGGAAGTCTAGGTTATACGATTTTGGCAGGGGCGCTTTTTGGCTTAGTTTGTTATGCGACCTATGATTTGACGAACTTAGCGACATTAAAAGATTGGCCGATTACGATGACGATTATTGATCTTGTTTGGGGGACGGCTGTGACAACGGTGACTTCCGTAATCGTCTATTTTATTAATCTACATTTCTTCTCAGGGGCAGGTTCGTGATGATGGAGTCTGAGAGCAAACGTCTATTACAAAGTATGCTGAACGGGGCGGCGGAGGTAATTAGTAAAAAAGAGGAGCTGAATCGAATTAATGTATTCCCTGTAGCAGACGGCGACACGGGTAGTAATTTAGCTTCGTTAATGCAAGCGATTATTGATCATGTTTCCCTGAAAGACTACTCAACAAAGGAGTTACTGGAAGAAGTGGCTAGTGCGGCTTTAATCGGGGCGCGAGGCAATTCAGGGATGATTTTTGCACAATATTTAAATGCTGTTGCGGAAAGTTATCATCATTTGGAGTCTACTTTTGACGGGCTAGTTCAAGCGTTTCAAAAGGCTGTCCATAAAGCTTATGATGCTTTGCTGGATCCGAAAGAAGGGACAATTTTATCCGTAATGAGGGCGTGGTCGGAGGCGCTTGCTGGAACGTATGAAGTAGAGCGTTCTTTCCCGCAATCGTTATTAAATGCGCAAATCGTCGCGGAGCAAGCGTTAATTAACACGGAATTTCAAATGCCCATTTTACGCAAAAATCGGTTAGTGGACTCGGGTGCGAAAGGTTTTTATTATTTTATTGCGGGATTAACGAATGCTTATTGCGGCGGAGCGGTTTCTGCACCAGTCAGTGTGGCAGTAAAAGACCAGCTAGAAGAACATGTCCATTTTGAAACGAGTGAGCCAGTTTATCGCTATTGTTCGGAATTTATTATCAAGCAAGCGACTGTATCGCATCAAACGTTGCGCGAGGTTCTGGCGTTTAAAGGGGATTCACTCGTAATCGTCGGCAATGAAAAACAAATAAAAATTCACATCCATACAAATGAACCTCAGGAAGTTTTACGAATGCTCGCGGATTATGGGGTGATGACGTATCAAAAAGTAGATGATATGCGGCTTCAATATGAGGTGACGAAAAAACCACGCGCGAAGATTGCGATAGTGACGGATTCGATTGCTGATTTGCCAGCAGCGTTTTTACTAGAACATCAAGTGCACGTCTTGCCAATGAATATTTTAGCGGGAGAGGAAAATTTTCTGGATAAATTGACGATTGGACCAGCATTTATACAAGGCAAACTTGCGCAACAATGTGATATGAGCACAGCGCAGCCCACGATTCGAACTGTGGATGCCTTGCTGTCATTTTTAGAAAATAAATATGAGCATGTGCTTATTATCGCGGTCTCGGCCAAGTTAAGTGGAACGTATCAATTGATCAAACAGCGAATCAAAGCGCGCCAATTGTCTTCAGAGTGGATTCGTGTGATTGATTCGAAGCTGAACTCGGTCGCGCAAGGTCTTTTAGTGAAGCAAGCAGTGGTGTTAGTTGAGGCAGGGGAAACTTGGGAAGACGTTTGCCAGAAAATCGAACAATTAATCGAGCGGACTTTCATCTATGTCGCGGTTGCGGATTTGTCGCCAATGGTGCAATCAGGGAGAATTCCACGAGTTTTAGGCAAACTTGCGCAGAAATTATCGCTGTATCCGATTGTAAGCTTGGATGAGTCCGGGGACGGGAAATTAATTGGCGTATCGTTTAGTCAAAAACAAAGTATGAAAAAAATCATTAAAAAAGTCACGAAATTACAACTGCAAGAGCTGGCGATGACGCATGTTTCTGCGGAACGTGATGCGGAAATTTGGCAGAAGCAATTTGAAAAGGAAACAGGGGAAGCTGGATATCTTGTGGATAGTTCGGCAGCAATTGCGATTAGCGCTGGGCTTGGAAGTGTCGCGGTCGCAGGGATTAAAAAGGAGGAAACAAGATGATGTATGGGATGGTAGCACTTGCTTTACTTGTTTATTTTGTACTTTGGTTTATTATTTCAAAAATAAAAGGGAAATATTCGCTCGTTGATATTGCTTGGGGTGGAGGTTTTGTTGTTGTCGCTTGGACTGGATTTTTAACTACTTTTAGCGTCACTGCCCAAAGTATTACTATTCTTATTTTAGTTACGATTTGGGGTGTGCGCTTGTTTTGGCATTTAGCTCGCCGTAATTGGAATAAGCCAGAAGACTACCGCTACGTTAATATGCGCAAACGCTGGGGAACGACGCTTGTGAATTTGAAAGCTTTTTTAAATGTGTTTGTATTGCAAGGGATTCTCTTATTTATTATCGCTTTGCCGATTACGCATAGTTTTGCTAATGAGTCGGCGGCATTTGCTTGGTGGCAAATTCTCGGCATCGTTATCTGGATGATTGGCTTCATTTTTGAAGTTGGCGGCGATTTGCAACTAGAAAATTTTAAAAAAAATCCAGCCAATAAAGGAAAATTATTAACAACTGGTTTTTGGTCAGTTACGCGGCATCCAAATTATTTCGGGGAAGCACTTAGCTGGTGGGGCGTATTTTTAGTCGCATTAACGCAAATGACAGATTTTTGGCTGATTACTAGCCCGATCGTTATCACGCTATTACTATTATTTGTTTCCGGAGTTCCATTGCTAGAGAAAAAATATCAAGGCCGAAAAGATTTCGAAGCCTACGCAAACAAAACGTCCAAATTTTTCCCTTTTATTGGTAAAAAAGGTCTGTAAAAAGTAGTGATTCTGTCTTAATAATGCTATTAATTGCTATTTGCAGGTTAGAGCGAGTAGAATAAGAGTTGGGTATGATAAAACGTACCTAAATACAATACTTATGAGGCGAGAGGGGTACAACAGATGAAAAAAGAAAAAACAGTGTTAATTATGAATTTCGATGAAGAAAGTATTTCTTACCAAGCTTTCTCAGAAATGAAAAGATTGCACCAAGAACGCAAAATCATTGGTTATCAAATGGCGGTTGTAAAACATGAGCCAGGAAATAAACTTGTTGCACAAGATTTTCTTGATTTTACTGGTGCCGACAAAAATATGAAAGATAGCCTTATTGGGATGTTAATTGGTATTTTAGGTGGACCATTCGGAATTTTAATCGGTTGGATGGTTGGCGCAATCGTTGGTTCTATGCAAGACGCTGGCGAAGTGAAAAATGCTTTGAGCGTATTCGAAAGAACGTTAAAAACGATTCCAGAAGGCTCTACAGGCGTTATCCTTATTGCAACAGAACAAGAATTAGCAAATGTAAATGACGTAGCAATGGATGAGTTGCATGGTCGTGTGCAACGTATGGATGAAGCAATCGTAGCTCAAGAAATCAAAAGCGCACAAGAAACAGAAGGAAAAGCAAAAGATTCCGCGAAGAAACATTGGTTTGGTAAATAATAAAAGTTATAATGAGGACAGAGAAATCTGTTCTCTTTTTTTGTTTTAAGTTTATAAAAACGGGGAAACTAACAACATAAAACAACAAATGAGAAATTTTTCAAGATGGTAACGCTTAACTGATTTTTATTTTCTGAAAACTATTTGCATCAAATTAAAAACATGCTACAATAAACAAGTTGTGAATTTCACAAGAAAATTTTTTTGTTTGGAGATGAAATAATTTGGATGTGGAAAATAGTCCATTAATGCAGAAAATTGATTATAGTACGCGCAAAAAAATTGATTTAGTAAATAATAGTATTCTTCGTTATATTGTGCGCGCAATGTTAGCATGTTTATTCTTGACACTAGGGACTGCGGTTGCTGTGATGATTGGTGATAAAGTCGATCATTTCGCACCAGGACTTGGTAAAATCACGTATGCGTTTATGTTTAGTTGGTCGCTCGTTATGATTATTTATATGAATGCTGAGCTTGGTACTTCTAACATGATGTATATGACAACTGGTGTTTATCAAAAAATTGTTAAACCAGGAAAGGCATTACAAATTTTGCTTTTATGTATTGTTTGTAATTTATTTGGCGGAATTCTTGCAGGGTACTTAGTTTCCTTGACATCCGTTTTCCATAATTTACCTGCAGACCATTTCTTATTTACTGCCGTTAGCGGTAAACTAGAAAAAGCACCACTAGAAATTTTTGTAGAAGGTATTTTCGCTAATATTGTTGTAAATACCGCCGTGCTTTGTACGCTTCGAATGAAAGATGATGCTGGGAAAGTCATTGCGATGGTTTTCATTATTTTCATCTTCGCATTCTTAGGATTCGAGCACGTTATCGCCAACTTCTCATCATTCTCATTAGCATTTTTCGCTTCTGGTGGAACACTTGCTGCAATGACAGCGGGCAATGTGACCGTCAATTTAGTACTTGCTTTACTTGGGAATTTTGTAGGCGGAGGCCTTGTTATCGGACTAGGCTATGCTTGGCTTAACCGAACAAAATCAATTTATAAAGACTAATTAAAAAAGGACCTCGGAAAATTTCTGAGGTCCTTTTTTTATATACTTTTAACGGGTAAATTACTTAAAAATGAGCGGATTAGCGGTTCGAATTTGGGTACTTCTTTTTCGACTAAGAAAGCGTCATGACCGTATTCGGAAGCCACTTCATGGTAAGTAACCGGCACGTCCCATTCTTTTAAAAGTTCATAACCACGACGTAAATCATGAATTCGGAAAAGTTGATCGGTTGTGATGCCGATAAGCAAATACGGAATTTTGATTTTCGAAAAAGCGGGCAAATCATCTTTCGCAGGAGCCGTAACATCGAACAAATCAATTGCTTTTGTTAAATACAAATAACTATTTGCATCAAACCGCTCCACAAAAGTATCGCCTTGATATTGTAAATACGACTCGATTTGAAAATGCTCTTTTGAGAAAGCAGCGGGGGAAGATTCGGCGACAGTGAAGCGTTCAAAACGTTTCGAGAACAGCTCGCTCGTCCGGTACGTCATCATCCCGACCATTCTAGCCGTCGCAAGCCCGCCCTCAGGTTGACCGACATAATTGCCGCCATTAAAGTCAGGATCATTCAAAATCGCCATACGCATAATCAGATTATAACCAATCGCGTCAGGTCCAGCAGCAAGCGGGGAGGCGATATTGATAATACTATCTGTAATATCCGCATAATCAATCGCCCATTCTGTCGCTTGCATGCCGCCCATCGATCCGCCAATCACCGAAACAATCCGCGTAACCCCAAGCTGTTCCAAAAGTTCACGCTGCACTTTAATAATATCTTTAATCGAAAAACCGGGAAACTGTAACCGGAAAGGCTCGCCTGTTTTTGGATTAATCGAAGAAGGGCCAGTCGTGCCACTACAACCACCAAATACATTCGTGCAAACGAGGAAATATTTATCGGTATCAATTGTTTTTCCTGGTCCGATGTAATCATCCCACCAACCAGGCGCATCGTCGTCAAAATGTTTCGCCGCATGAGCAGTCCCAGTAAGCGCATGTTCTAACAAAATACAGTTATCGCGTGACTCAGAAAGTGTCCCGTATGTCTCATAGCCAACTAAAACCGGGCTTAAAGTTTCTCCGTTTTCAAGTAGAAGAGGACTTTTTTGAAATAGTTCTTTTTGTTGTAAGGTCACTTCTCTTCACTTCCTCCTAAATTTGCTCTAAGGCTTTCGTTAAATCTTGGATAATATCATCGGCGTTTTCGATTCCAATTGATAAGCGAATCGATTCGGGTTTCACGCCAGCGGTTAATTGTTGTTCTTCGCTTAGTTGTTGGTGGGTCGTGGATGCTGGGTGGATAATAAGCGATTTTGCATCGCCCACATTGGCTAAATGCGAGAATAATTCTACAGATTCAATCACTTTTTTACCAGCCTCATAGCCGCCTTTAACGCCAAAAGTGAAAATCGAACCCGGGCCTTTTGGTAAATATTTTTGGGCTAGCTCGTTGTATTTATTATCCGGCAAACCGGGGTAGTTCACCCAAGCAACTTTTGGATGGTCATTTAAGAAATTGGCGACTTGTTTAGCATTTTTTACGTGTTGTTCTAGGCGAAGGGAAAGTGTTTCTAGGCCTAAAATCAGTAGGAAAGCGTTGAATGGTGAAAGTGCTGCGCCAGTATCACGAAGGAGCGAGACACGTAGTTTAGTAATATAAGCCGCCGCGCCAACATCGTTTGTGTACGATAAACCATTGTAGCTATCATCCGGCACAACTAGCTTCGGAAACTTGCCATTTGCCCAGTTGAATTTACCTGAGTCAATGACCGCACCACCAATCGCAACCCCATGACCACCAATGAATTTCGTTGCCGAGTAAACGACGATATCAGCGCCAAAATCAAATGGGCGATTTAAATAAGCGGTCGCGAATGTGTTGTCAACGATGAGCGGGATATCGGATGCGTGCGCAATATCCGCCACTTTTTCGATATCAACAATATTAATATCGGGATTTCCAATGGTTTCAATAAAGACAGCTTTCGTATTTTCTTTAATGGCCTTTGCAAAGTTTTCCGGTTCGTTAGGGTCAACAAAAGTTACATCAATTCCAAAAGTTTTAAATGTATGAGAAAAAAGTGTATGCGTTCCACCGTAAAGTGTTGCGGCTGCGACAATATGATCACCGGAACCAGCAATATTTAAAATAGAGTAAGTAATAGCGGCCATGCCAGAAGCAGTTGCAACGGCCCCAATACCACCTTCAAGTAACGTTAACCGTTCTTCTAAAACAGCAGTAGTAGGATTCATAATGCGGGTATAAATATTTCCAGTTTCTTGTAAACCAAATAAGGCTGCGGCATGTTCCGGGCTATCAAATGTATACGACGTTGTTTGATAAATTGGCACGGCTCTTGAATGCGTGTCTCCGTCGGGCGTATGTCCACCGTGTACTTGAATTGTTTCGAATTTATACTCATTACTCATAAAAACCACTCCTCTTTAATATGTATTTATCAGTAATTTCCATCAAAAAACCTCCCTAGCAGTATATAAGCCGCCAGAGAGGATAGAGTTTCCTAAACTTGGATTTCCGACTTATCTTTCAGAATATACTGCTGGAATTAGCACCGTGAAAATAAATTCCGGTTGCTAAGGCTTCAAAGGGCCAGTCCCTCCACCTTTCGTGATAAGAAAATACTATTAAATTAAGTTATATATTACGCTGGATGATATGAATTGTCAACTATGTATTGAAAAAGCCTGAAATTAGTACTTTTTTTGATATTTTTGTGAAAAGGGCATTTTTAGCGATGAATAATTACGCGCGAAAGGTTTTAAATCCGCTTTTTTAGGCTATTATAGTTAAGACTAATTATATTTCATTAAACATGAGGTTGAATTAGAAAAAACAAAGGGGAGTTGAAATAAAAATGAAAACTTTTACACGAATTCTTGTTTTATTGGCAGGGATTGCAATGGTTATACTTGGATTTTGGTTCTTATTCCATCCAGTAGTTTCGTTGTTAACCTCGACATTAATGGTAGGTTTCTTACTACTCATTTCTGGTATTTTCCACACAATTACTTATTTTTCAGATAGAAAATCACAAAATATTTCTGGCTGGGTGCTAGCTGACGGGATTTTATCCATCGTACTAGGTTTCTTGCTATTATTTAATGAATTTGATGGAACTGCAACACTTATCTTACTGTTCGGTATGTGGGTATTGTTTGCTGGTATTATGCGTACAATTGGGGCATTTACCGCGAAACAAAACAACGTGCGTGGCTGGGGCTGGATTTTAACAATTGGGATTATCGGTATCGTTGTTGGATTTATTGCTTTGTTCAACCCAGTAGTTTCCGCAATTGGTATCATGATCGTTGTCGCAACATTCTTCATCGTTCAAGGTATCGGCGCAATTGCCACATTCTTCTTTATGGGTAAAAATTATTAAAAAATAAAAATGCGCTATCCACTAGGGTAGCGCATTTTTTTGCATTTATATGTATGGATTATATGTATCTTTCAGTTTTTGCTTATGACTTTCGAAATTATTAATACGCCAAGGCTTAGGTGAAAGGGCAATAATACCGTCTTCCTCCAATTTCCGTAAATTAGTCGCAACATAAGCGCGCGCTAAATTAAGATAATTCCCTAAGATTTTTTGCGTAAAATAATACGGAATCAAACAAGAGCCATCTGTTTCAATTCGGCCAAATCGTTCTCCACAAGCAATTAATCCAGCTAAAACTTTCTCATTAGAAGGTAAATTTGCATAAGCTTCGCGTTCTAGCATTGGTGTAACCATACTTTGCATAAGTGCATTCATCTGCCAAAATACATCTGGTGAACTTAAGAATTTATTCAGAACATATTTCCGTTCAAATTGATAAACACTAACTTCACTAATCGTTGCGTAATTTACTGGTGATATCGCGCCACCGAGTAGTGTAAGCGGTCCGATACAATCTTGCTTGCCTAAGAAGCTGATGATGTTGTCTTCTTTACAAGTGTTTTTGCTCATCGCAACTACGCCTTCTTCGATGATATAGAAGTAATCAGTTTCCGCGCCTTCTGCTAAAATCTGTTGATTGCGCCTAAAGCGAATTCTTTTATATGGAAGAACTGCTTCACTAGAATCTTTTAATAAATTAAGTAAATCCACGTTGTAAAAGCTATTTTCCTCATTTAGTAATGACATATACCGAGTCCCCTTTTCTCAGTGGTAATCATTATCATTATATAGGAGTTAGCTTCAAATGTGTATCAATGGGGCTTAGGTTGCTTTAAGTAGCTTTGCTTTGATGAGGCGATCACGGATAAGAATACCTAGAAGCGCCGCGAAAACAGCTTTAATAATACCTGGAATAATAAATGGTACCATTCCTGTTAAAAAGGCAGCCGGCCAGTCAAGTCCAGTGCTAACCTTCAACCATAACACGCCGAAAATAAGTGTGACAATGGCGCCTAAAATATTGGCAACGATAGCATAAGGAACCGTGAATTTTGTTTTTTCGAGCAACCAGCCTGTAAGTAATGCATTAAAAATAAATCCGATAATAAATCCGCCAGTTGGTCCGAAAATAATCCCAATTCCTGCTGTCATTCCTTGGAAAACGGGAATTCCAACAGCACCAAGCACAATATAAACTAATACAGATATCGTACCATGACGAGCTCCAAGAATGGTTGCAGCTAAACCAATCGCAAATGTTTGTCCTGTAAGTGGGATAGGACCGAGTGGAATAGCAACTTGTGCAAGCAAAGCAATGATGACTGCAAATAAAGCATCAACTACTAAAAACTTCAATTTCTGATCACGCATAAACATATCTCCTTTTAATGTAAACTTAATACTAAAATAGGTTAACATTTATTTCTTAAAAAAACAATACTAGTTTTTTTAATCAGTACCTTGCATTGAACACTAGTGTATGATAAACTATAGTGGTAGTGAACAATATATAGTAGTGGTTAGTTAATACTAGTGTGGAATTTAACAGAATGGAGGAGTTAGCATGGAAGTTAACCCACAATTCAAAAAAGGTGTGTTAGAACTTTGCTGTTTATTTTTAATTCAAAAGAAAGATTGTTATGGCTATGAGTTGGCAAATCAAGTTTCTAAATATATTGAGGTAGCAGAAGGCGCTATTTATCCAGTACTTAGAAGATTAGTGAAAGAAGAATATTGTTCCACTTATTTAGTAGAATCGAATGAAGGTCCATCAAGAAAATATTATCAACTAACTGTCAAAGGGGAAATTTACTTAAATGAACTTATTTCCGAATGGAACAATTTTACAGACAGTGTTGCAAAGCTTTTAACTGAGGGGGAAGCAGTAAATGAATAAACAAGATTTCTTAAATGAATTAAACCAACGCCTAGAATTGCTTGATCCTAAAGAACGGAGAGAGCTGTTGTCTGACTATCAAGAGCATTTCAGAAATGGCATTGAAGCGGGAAAAAGTGAAGAACAAATTGTCTTTGACCTAGGAACGCCAGAAGAAATTGCGGCAGATATTTTAAGTGAACGGAATATCCGCGAAGAACAAGTCGAAGCGGAATATTATTATGTGCCACGTAAAAACCAAAATGAAAATCGCTCTGTAAGTAAGCAAATTTTAATTGGAGTGGGTCTATTTTTCTTAGATATTTGCCTTATTATTCCAATTATGGTCTCGCTATGGTCATTAGTTATTTCACTTTGGTCAGCAGTTGCTTCGTTTATACTTTCGCCGTTGTTACTTGGCGTAATGCTTTTATTTGGCGCTGACTTTGCATTTTATCAAATGTTTGTTTCGATTGGACTTGTGGGCTTGGGGCTGATGCTTCTGTTTGTCGCAAATGCACTTACGAAGTTTACAAGCAAAGCTACAATGGCAATAATCGAGTGGCACAAATATGCAGTCAAAGGAGGCGGAAGCAATGCGTAAACATCAATTGAGCAAGAAATTATTTTTCGCTGGTTTGGTGCTATTTATTATCGGTGCTATCGGCGTGGCTATCACAATGAACACAGGAAATATGATTGAAAAAGGAGAACCACTTACAAAGCAGTGGGACTTAGCAAACGAAAATATTAACACGCTTGCTTTTTCTTCCGAGCGAGATATATCGATTGAATGGAAAGAAAGCACAACTGGAAAAAATTACATCGAATTAAAAGGAAATTATTCCGCAAATGATAAAAAAGCAATCCAAAAATTAGAGCCAGTTTCCGAAGATGGAACTTCATTTAATATTACCGTTCCCGAAGAAGATGAGTGGTATAACAATTTTGGCAAAATCTATGCTTACGGCAAACAAAAAGTAACGGTTTACTTAACGAAAGATACAAAAGTGGCTGATTTAGAAGTGAAATCTCATTCAGGAGATATTAGTGTGGCCGATTTTAACGTAAAGAAATTTGTTAGTTCAACAAATTCTGGTGAGTTGAAAGTGACTAATCTTCAAGCGGATACTGCTCAAATGGCGACTTCTTCTGGTGATTTAGAATTAGCTACTATTAAAGCAAATACAGCGCTTGAAACAGGTTCAGGCGAGACAAAAATTACTAATTTAACCGGCGATTTAGAAGTAAATGGTGGTTCAGGAGATGTGACTGCTAGCGGAGTTAAAGCGAAAAAATTGAAAATCGCGATTGATTCTGGTGAAATCGAGTTGACTGATAGTGTGACCGATTTGGCTGTGTTAACAACGAGTTCCGGCGATATTGATGCGAATACAAATGGTATAGTGCAAGCAGAATCTAACTCTGGATCAATTGAACTTGAGGGCGTAACGAATGACTTAACGGCTAAAACAAGCTCAGGAGATGTGGATGCAGCATTTATCAAACAAGTAAAAAACATCAATATCAATACAGATTCTGGTGAAGTGGAGCTAGAAATACCAGGTGATTTTAAAGCTATTTACGAAACAAGTAGCAATTCCGGTAGTATCAAAGTCCCAACGAGCGATTCGAATACAGCAAACCGCGTAACTGTAAAAACAAGTTCCGGCGATATTAAAATCAAAAAATAAAAAATCCGTGCGCTAATTATCTAATTAGCGCATTCTTTTTGTTAAAAAGGGGTAAAGTCAGATAAACTGTTTTATCAATTTGCGCAAGGGGAGGAGAATGGATGATGGATTTTCATATTAGAAAAGCAACTAATAGCGATGCCGAGGCCATTCAACACGTAGCGATTACTTCGTGGCATCATACTTATCAAGACTTAATTCCAAATGATGTACAAGACGACTTTTTAGAAAGATTTTATAATGTTGAAACGCTTCATAATCGTATTTCAGCAACGCCTTTTGCTGTTTTAGAACAAGCGGGAAAAGTAATTGGATTCGCGAATTTTATTGAACTTGAAAAAGGAAAAAGCGAACTAGCGGCATTTTATTTACTGCCGGAAGTAACACAACGTGGACTTGGAACGGAGCTATTAGAAGTGGGAATGACTTTATTTCACGTGCCTTTACCAATGTTTGTGAACGTGGAAAAAGGCAACGAAACCGCAATCCATTTTTATGTGGCAAAAGGGTTTGTTCAAGTGGAGGAATTTACCGAGGATTTTTATGGCTACCCACTGGAAACAATTCGCTTCAATTTGAGTCATCATGCGTATGAAGAAGAATAAAAAAATGTCTATTCTAGTTGAATAAATCAATTAGGATAGACATTTTTTTATTTCGTAGCAGCTCTCCCGCTAGTTGTTTTTCCACCGCGTAAAAAGAAGAAAATCACGGCTAATATTGCCATAATCACTCCTGTAAGAACGGAAACGCCAACTGAAATGAGCATGCCGGAAACTTGGATAATGCTTAGGATGATGACTGCTGCAACAACCCCGTAAGCAAATCCCCATATGGCAAAGGTGAAATAGCTAGCTTTTTTGCTAAATCCGTAGAATATTTCGCCTAACGTAGAGGCAACTAAAATCACCGGAGCCGCAAAAAGTATTGCTGAAAAGACAAGTTGTGGTGTGACATTTTCATAGAGGATGGTTTCGACTAACAGTGCAGAAAAAATACCTAAAACAAAAATCGATAAATAAGCGATAATAAAACGCATGAAAAAAACCTCCTAAAGTACACTATATTATAGCATAAATTAGGAAGTTAGCTTAACATCTAGCCCAGTTATCGTCATTCCGCTTTACGATACGTGTAATACCTCGAATCAAGTTGAAAATGAGTATCGATACATTTAGAAAAACGATAAAAAATACAGTGGCTAAAGCAAGAAAGTGAATGGTATCCGCGCTATTGGTACTAAATGGAACATTGTTATAAAGTAAAATTATAACAATAAGACCAGCGACAAATGTTGTCTGCGTGAGGAGCGCCCATTTTACATGATGCCGTATTTCTTTATCTTTATTTGTACACCAGATAATCGCGGGAGTAATAACCGGAGCAAAGAAAAGACTAAAATAACTAAGCGCACTAATAATTTTTTTATCTAACATTTCTCATCTATCCTCTCATTTGTTTATAAGTCCAGTATAGCGGGGAAAGAGAAATGAAACCATCGAATTAGGTGACGATATGTAAATGAAAATGACAGTTTTGTCATGTAAAAACGCCCCTTCGAAAAAAATCAAAGAGACGTTTCTTTATATGACAGATTTTAAGGACCAAACTTTACTGCGCCATCTGCGGTACATTAAAACGGCTCGAACGCCTTCATCAATAATGTACGCCAGCCAAACACCTACGAGCCCAAGCCCAGCAGAGATGCCAAGTACATAGGAGAACGGCAAACTAACAATCCACATAACGATAAGGCCACATATAAATGGAAAACGGACATCGCCAGTAGAATTCAGACTGCTAATGATAATAATATTCGTGGCACGTCCAAGCTCAAGGAAAATCGAAAGTAAGAACAGTTCTTTCGTCATTGCAATGATTTCGGTATTCGTTGTAAATAGTCGCATAATCGGCTCAGCAAAGAGGTAAATCGACACGCTGACTACAATCGCAACAACTAACCCAATTTTCCAACTGCGTAAACCTTGTTTGTAAGCTTTATCAATTTCTTTCGCACCAACTGCGCGACCGATAATGATTTGCGAGGCCTGACCGAGCGCGATAGCAAAGAGTGCAACAAACTGGCTCACCGTCGAAGCATAGACTTTTGTTGTAAGCGCCTCTGTACCTAAAATCGCAATGATCGCCGTAACAACAAGCTGCGACCCAGCGTATGATAAGTTTTCCCCAGCCGAGGGAAGCCCCAGACGTAAAATCGAATAAAGTAGTTTTTTAGAAACTTGTTCCAATTTTTTGAAATGGAACGTGTAGCCGATATATTTTCTGAGCATCCAAATGGCTAGACCCATTCCGACGAAGTTAGCGACAGCAGTAGAAATTCCGACACCTGCCACGCCGTAATCTAAGTATGCAAGCGGGCCGTAAAGAAATAAGTAATTACCGACAACATTAATAATACTAATCGTCACAGGAACAAGAATCGATTGCCTCACATAACCATGCGCTCGGAGAATTGGCAAAATCGAAGCATGAATGGCGATAACCACCGAACTCCCACCGATAATTTCTAAAAACGGTGCGCCGACTTGGACTAAATGAGGATCAATTCCCATCCAAGTAAGGAAATTTTTCGACATAAAAATGAAAATAATACTCATCACAATGCCAATTAAGAAAGCTACCACTAAACCATTTGTAATCACATTCTCGATTTCTTTATGTTTTTTCGCACCAATCATTTGGGCAACGATAATTTGCACACCCACACTGATGAAGCCGTAAATAATAATAGAAATAACCAGAATCTGATTGGCAACCCCAGTCGCAGCAACCGCATCATCCGAATAATGCCCCAACATAAAGACATCGATATAACTAATCATCAGTCGTAAAAATTGCTCCAGAAAAATCGGCCAAGCAAGTGTAAAAAGACTTATACTGGCGACCTTATGTACTGAATTCACTTATTTCCCTCCCTTCTTTTTCTAACACAATTAAAGCCATTATAAGGCAATTAAAGTTAAAAGTATAGATTAATTTCAAAATGACACCAAGATATTGCTTGACAAAAAATAGATATTTTATATAATTAGTTAGGTAAACTAATCAAATGATAGAAAGAAGTGGAGAAATGTCTTCGAAAAATCAAGACTTGGGGCACTCAGTAATTAAGGCTTTCATGAATTTTAAGCATGCTGAATTAAAAAGTTTCCAAATTCCAGGTTACAGTAAATCTGAAACAAGATTTATTTTTATTTTATCTCGCGGGCTTAAAAGCAAAGGGCCGAAAATTCGTGTTTCCGATCTTGGTCACATGCTTAGAATCTCAAAACCAAGCGTAACGCAAATGATGCAATCTTTAGAAGGGAAAGGACTCATTAAACGCGTTCAAAACCCAGAAGATAAGCGCTCGATGTATGTGGAATTAACCGAAGTCGGCGTAGCAGTATCAGAAAAAATGCTCGATGAGTTTCAAGCTAGTTTTGAGGATATGCAAGAATTTTTAGGCGAAGAAGATATGGAAAAATTGATTACGCTACTAGAGAAACTCACAGATTACTTAAACACAAAATCCGAAAATAAGGAGGCATAAACCGCAAATGATGAAATTGATGAAAAGATTAAAACCTTATTGGCTGAGCATTACGGCCGTATTAGTCCTTACTTTCGGACAAGTTATTGGACAGCTTTATTTACCGACGCTTATGTCGAATATTATCGACAAAGGCGTTGTAACTGGTGATACAGATTATATTTGGAGCACTGGAATGCAGATGCTACTCATATCGTTCGCCTCTGTTATCTTGTCGGTTATCGTTGTTTATCTCGCGTCGAAAATTTCGATGGGATTCGGGAAAGACTTACGCGATAAAATTTTTACAAAAGTAGAGGACTTTTCCTTACAAGAATTTGATAAGGTGGGGACTTCCTCGCTGATTACGAGAACGACAAATGATGTTGTTCAAATCCAAAACGTTCTTTATATGATGATGCGACTAATGGTAATGGCGCCAATCATGTTACTCGGCGGTATTATTATGGCTGTCGGTCGGGACGCAAAACTATCACTTATTTTTGTCGTTGTTTTACCGCTACTGCTTCTATTAGTAGTCGTTCTAGGCGGAAAAGCAATGCCAATGTTTAAATCATTACAAAAGAAAATGGACAAATTAAACCGTGTTATTCGTGAAGGTTTAACAGGGATTCGTGTTGTTCGCTCCTTTAACCGTAACGAAGATGAACTAGAAAAATTTGAAGAAGCAAACGCGGATTATGCGACAACAGCAATTAAAGTCAATCGTTTGCTGTCACTAATGAGTCCTTTAATGATGCTACTTATGAACTTAACTTCCATCGCAATTGTTTGGATCGGTTCCATTTTTATTGGGAATGGTGATATGCAAGTAGGGGACTTGATGGCGTTTATTCAATACGCGATGCAAATTATGATGTCCTTCATGATGCTTTCGGCCGTATTTATTATGATTCCACGTGCTGGGGCTTCCGCAGAACGTATCAACGAAGTGCTAGATATGGAAGCAGAAATACTTAACCCTGAAAATCCAAAAACAAGTACACCGCCAGCAAAACTTTCTTTTGAAAATGTAACTTTCCGTTATGAAGGTGCTGAAAAACCAGTGATTGAAGATATTTCATTCGAAGCAAATGCTGGTGAAACCGTCGCAATCATCGGGAGTACCGGTGCTGGTAAGTCTACTTTAATTAACATGATTCCACGCTTTTACGATGTCGAAAGTGGCGTTGTAAAAATTAATGGGATTGATGTTCGCGAAATGGACCAATCCAGTTTGCGCCAAAAAATTGGACTTGTACCGCAAAAAGCCGTTTTATTCACTGGAACAATTGCTTCTAATATGCGCTACGGGAAAGAAGATGCGACCGATGAAGAAATCTGGGAAGCACTTCGAACTGCTCAAGCCGAAAACTTTGTATCCAAACTGTCAAATGGGCTTGGTAGTCGTGTAGAACAAGGCGGAAATAACTTCTCTGGTGGACAAAAACAACGCCTTTCGATCGCACGATCTTTAATTAGAAAACCAGAAATTTATATTTTTGATGACAGCTTCTCCGCACTCGATTTTAAAACAGATGCGAAACTGCGTGAAGCTTTAAAAACGGAAACAACGGAAGCCGTGACACTCATCGTGGCGCAGCGGATTACGTCTGTTGTTAACTCCGACCAAATCATCGTTCTAAATGAAGGTAAAATTGCCGGCATTGGAACACATGAAGAATTGAAAGAATCGAATCAAATTTATCAAGAAATTATGAGGTCACAGCTGTCAGAGGAGGAAATCGCATGAGTGGTCCAGGTCCCGGTGGTGGAATGAGAATGCAAACTAATGCCAAACCGAAGAACTTTAAACAAACGCTATTTCGGCTTCTAGGCTATATGAAACCTCGTTCTGTCGCAATTATTGTCGTATTTATCTTTGCGATTTTATCCACGATTTTCAATATTTTCAGCCCGAAAGAACTCGGGAAAGCAACAACCGAAATTTTTAAAGGCGTTATGAGTCAAGATGGAATTAATAACGATAAGATTTTCAATATATTAATGATTGTTTTAGTTTTATATCTTGGTAGTTCCTTATTTAGCTTTATTCAACAATATGTGATGTCGAGTGTTGCGCAACGAACTGTTTATGACATGCGGAAAGATTTAAAGGCGAAAATGGCCCGGCTTCCGCTGAAATATTATGATACGCGCTCAAATGGTGATATTCTAAGTCGTTCTGTTAATGACATGGATAACATCGCGAACACGCTGCAACAATCACTAACGCAAGCCATTACAGCGATTGTTCAAATGATTGGTGTCTTAATCATGATGCTAACAATCAGCTGGCAAATGACGCTAATCGTGCTTGTTACTGTTCCAATTAGTATTATTCTAGTCGCAATTATTGCCGGAAGATCACAACGCTATTTCGGCGCACAACAACGTAACCTCGGTATTTTAAATGATACTGTAGAAGAAACTTACGGCGGCCAAACAATCATTAAAGCCTTTGGTCAAGAAAAGAAAACGTTAGTAAAATTTGATGAAGTCAATGAAGATTATTTCAAAGCGGCTAAAAAAGCACAATTTATTTCCGGGATTATGATGCCGGTAATGCAATTCGTTGGTAACTTAGGTTATGTAGGTGTCTGTGTGGCCGGTGGTATTTTTGTTACTAACGGAACGCTTCAAGTTGGGGATATTCAATCATTTACGCAATATGTCCAATTATTTACGCAACCAATTTCCAGCGTAGCAAACATCGCGAACATCATTCAATCCACTATTGCTTCGGCAGAGCGTGTATTTGAAATGATGGACGAAGAAGAAGAAAAAGACGAAATTCCAGCAAATATTAACCAAGTTGCTGGCGAAGAACATAGCATTGTGTTCGACCATGTGAAATTCGGTTACACTCCGGATAAACCACTGATGACGGATTTAAATATTCATGTGGAAGAAGGTCAGATGGTAGCAATCGTTGGTCCGACTGGTGCTGGTAAAACAACGATTATCAACTTGCTGATGCGTTTTTATGACGTAGATGGCGGGGAGATTCGCATGAAAGGTATCGACACACGCGATATGACGAAAGATGCCGTCCGCGAAAAATTCGGGATGGTACTGCAAGATACGTGGTTATTCAACGGAACAATTGCAGAAAATATCGCTTACGGTCGTGAAGGCGCAACGAAAGACGAGGTAATCGGAGCAGCAAAAGCAGCATACGCAGATGATTTCATTCGCCGACTTCCAAATGGCTATGATACTGTCTTGAATGAAGAAGGTTCTAATATTTCGCAAGGTCAAAAGCAACTTCTAACAATTGCCCGCGCGATTTTATCCGATCCATCTATCTTAATTTTAGATGAAGCAACTTCCAGCGTAGATACTCGGACAGAATTAAATATTCAACTTGCAATGGGGAATTTGATGGAAGGACGCACAAGCTTTGTTATTGCCCATAGACTTTCCACCATTCGCGATGCAGACTTAATTCTCGTCATGAATCACGGTAGCGTTATCGAACAAGGAACACACCAAGAATTACTTGACGCGAAAGGCTTCTATGCTGATCTTTACAACAGTCAGTTTACTGGAGCACAAGCAGTTTAAACATACAAAGACAATGTGGCCCATCGCTGCGTTGTCTTTTTTTGAGCAGAAAATTTGTTTGCTGGTGGATTAGGCGGTATGGTTAGTAAAGAAGAAATTGAAGAGGTGAAAATAGATGTATCAATCGATTACGGCAAATGATTTAGAGCAAGAATTAAAAAACTCACAGCTTAATATACTAGATGTCAGAGATGCAGATGCTTTTGTTGTGGGGCACATTCCAAACGCAATCAATATTCCAATCAATGAACTACCAGAAAAACTAGCAACTCTTGATAAAGAGCAAACTTATACGATTATTTGTTACGCAGGAGGACGTTCAGAGCGCGCGAGTCAATTTTTAGCGGCAGAAGGTTTTGATGTAACGAATGTAATGGGCGGTATGGGAGCCTTTCACGGGGCCGTTACCCAATAAGAAAAGAAGCTACTTAAATGAAGAGTCTAATAAAATAAATTATACGGACTTTTCAGTAGAAGAAAAGGGTGGATTGGTTATTACTTATACAGCTTCTGAGAATCCAGAAATTGAAAAACCTAAACTGAAAGCAGCGGTTGTTGCGAATACACTGAGATTAGGTATGATACATTAATAAATAGCACGAATGGAACAATTACCACAAAGATTACTATTGTTGCTATGACTGGGACACCACCAGTATTACTTATGGCTGGAAATCATCTGTATGCTGGTAATACCTATCAAGGTAGTTATAGTAAAATAATGGCTCATACACGTGAAATACCAGGGACAAGTATTAAATCGGGTCTATCATATTCTAAAACATACAAAGAGTAGTGGCTTCACAATTTTGGATTGCTAAAAATCATGCAATAGCAGGATGGTTTGGAGCTGGGACTAAAACAACTTCTGAACAGACACTACCTGAACTTTTAAATAAAAAAGGTGTGGTTTACTCAAATGTTACTGTTAATGTAGCGAACAAAGCAACATTAAAAATGACACGTCCAACAAATGCTAAAGTCCCTGTAGCGAATAGGACAAAATGGACAACAACAACTCGAACAAAATTCAGAAATGACTTTGAAGCAAAATATAATGTTAAAATAGATTGGGCAAATATTCAGATTCATCACATGTTACCATATACAATATAGTGGAACTAATGCGTTTTCCAATTTAATACATCCATACATCAAAAAATAGTCTCTCCATGGTGCACAGCCTACTAACTAAAGGTGGTTAAGTTGTGACAGAAGTAATTAATAAAGTACTCAAAAATCTTGAGGATAATTATAAACCTAATGCTCCAGTTGAACTAGAATCGGCGGATTGGAAGATTTATACCGTGGTGTGCGAATACAATCAGACAGTTACAAAAGAAGATTTGGAGTCATTAGAAAAGTACGTCGATGCGACAATACCTGAAGACTATAAAATGTTTTTGAATTCATATAATGGTGCTAGACTTTTAGCAACATACGAAGAAGGCAAGATTATTGAAAAATAACAATGCTGATGGAAAATGCAAGAAGCGGCAGGGACCTAAAGGGAATCGGAAGATTCTCAAATGTTCCTGCCGCTTCTTTTCTATGAAATTGATTCGTCATATTGCAAATAGTTATGCAATTATTTTGATACAGACACTAATTCAATGATGTTTTTTAATTTACGTCTAGAGACGAAACAACTTTCTCCATTATCAAAATGAAGAATATTACTTGATTTATCTAGCTTGCTTATATTAGCTAAATTTACAACAAATGATTTATGAGATTTATATAGTCTATCGTCAAGTTTTTCAATTGTAGCTAGATTTGAATAAAATTCTATACGCTGCTTTTTTGTGACAAGAAACACTCTATGTGGCTGAGTTGATGTTTCAAAATATAGTATTTCTGAAAAAGGTATTTGAAATTGCTTATTATTACTCTCAAAAATAAAAACATCTGTTGCTATTTCCTTTACTTGATTTTCTTCGACAAAGTTTAGACAACTGGTAATTCTATTAGAAAAATCTACATCATTTTGATCTTTTGCTATAAAGTCTAGTGCAGATACTTTATATGAAAATGTTAGAGGGGCAAACTCTGAGTGGGTAGTTATGAAAACAATAGTTCCGTATGGGTCTTTTTGGCGGATTATTTGTGCAACCTCCAGTCCCTTTTTCTCATAGTTCTTTATTTCTATATCTAAAAAATATATTTGATGATTACCTATTTCTGTAATTTTTTTAATTAATTCATCAGGTTTTCCAGTAATAAATAACTTTTTACATTTAAATTTATTACTACTGATGATTTGATTTATAATTTTTTCAATCCTTTGTCTTTGGTTTAAATCATCTTCTAAAATGAAAATATTCATATGACTACCCCTTTATGTATAATGTTTGTGTGAAAAAATTATTGTCAATGGTGGTATCAAGAGAAATGTTAGAATAGTTTTGTATAATTTTATGCACATTATATAGGCCTGCTCCGCGATGATTACCCTTAGTTGAAAAACCTGTACTAAAAATCTTATTTAAAGGAATAGATTCGGAGCTAACATTATTTCGAATAATTACCACAGTATCTGAGTTTTGTTTGAAGAAGGCTATATTAATTTTTGGACTTGAAGTTTCCGTCGCTGCCTCGATAGCATTGTCTAAAAATATTGATAAAATCCTCACAAAGTCAATTACACTAATATTAAAATTATCAATAATATATTTTATCTCTAAACTAACAGTAATATCTTGATCTTCTGCTACCATTACTTTAGTTGAAAAAATACTTTTAATAGCAGTATTTTTTATATTTGCTAATTCTGCTATATTGTAATTACTTTTCTCAAGTTGGACACTAGCATTAACAAGCACATCATGATAGATTTTTTTTATTTCATCAATATTATTTGTATTAATACCTTCTTTTAAGCTGATTAGCATATTAGCGTAATCATGCCGAAAGCCCCTTATCTTTTCATAAAGTCCTTCAATTTGCTTGGTATAGATGTTTAGTTGTTGATATTCTCTCTCTTTACTTTGATAAATTTGGAGCTGAAGATAATTTTTAGTTTGAACACTCACAAATATGACTAAGCTTAGAAACATAAAAATGTAGATGAAGAAAATGTATTTTGTATTCTCATGAATGGGAGCCCAGCTACCGATGAATATTTCAAAAAAATAAACAAAAATAAAAATAGTGAAAAATATGGTAAGTATGATGTTTGAGGGGAGGATGATTTTATTCTTTATAAAGGAATCATCACCATCAAGAATTCGGAAATCAATTTTAAACAATTTTATTATCAAGAAGTGTATTAGAACTGGGAGTAAGACAGAAGAAATTGCTATAATAAAGTTAATTTGATCCCATAAATTTGTTGGTAATATCTCGTTTAAAATTAAGTTTATAAGGTTACTTAAAAAGAGTGTGACAAAACAAGTATAGATACTATAAAAGTAGTTCAAGTAATTGTTAACGCTTTTATATTTAAAAATAGTGAATATGTAAAGAAAAGGAAGCACTATAATAATCCAGTACTTTCCTAAAAAGGAAGCACTTAGGGAGAGCACAATAATTGAAATAATAACTTCAATTAACCTTAACCGCCTTTTTGTAACCTGATAGTAAATAGAATATAGTGCTATTAATTGAATAGACATAACAAAAAGATTGATAATAAGTTTCAATATTGTAACCTCCTAAGTTTTTCTATTATATCATTTATTTAGGAAGTATACTATTTTTCCACGATGTTACCAGTTGCCGATATTCCCTTCTTGAATAAGATATCGAATAGTTATTGTTCTTAAATATTACTTTTTTATTTTCACGATTAATTTTACTAATTTGTTTAATATTTACTATTGTTGATTTATGACACTTAACAAATATGCTATAAGATTCTTCAAACGATTTTAAAGTTCTATAAACGAAATACTCTTCATCTGTAGTGACGATTTTCACTTGATGGGGCTTCTTACTAGATGTAATATAAAGAATATTATCTATAGGAATTTCTAGTATAACCTCCTTAGATTTCAATATATACATATCACTCCATAACCTCCTTACTAAATAATTTTTTAAATATCTTATCCTTTTAAGAATATAATGTACCCTATTATGAAATTCTTATTTTTAAAAATTTCTGATTGATGTAAAATCATTTTGAGGTGATGGTTTGAATATATATTTTAAAGGAAACTTTTACGATTACTTGTGTTTATCTTTTCTATTTTCTAGAACAAAAATAAACTTTATAAGAATGACGAGTACAACACCTTTAATTATAAATAGTCATAATGCAAATGTGTACTTGGTTTTTGAAAGTGAGATACTGGATGTTTTAACATATTGTGAGAGGTTGATATCTAAAGATCATTTTGGAAAGTTATTATTGGTATGCACAAAGACTTCAATAGATGAAATTTTTAATTCACAATTGCAAGTGTTTGACGTTATTCTTCATAAGAATAGATTTAAGACTTATCAGGATATAATAGAAAGTATTGCCTACATGAAGCTAAATTAATATGGCTTCATGTAGGCTTTTACTATCTTGTAGTGGGAAACATCCAAAACCACCAACTATCATTGGATGATTTTTTCGCACCACCATAAATGTTTTCTAACTGCTTTGTTGTTAATTCTGTTATGACTATTTTTGTCATCTCATTCACTCCTTTTATTGATTATTAAATAATTTATCTTTGTAATAATTTAAATAACTTTTTTCACCAGTTATTATCATAAAGCTTCCTTCCGTTCCATATCGAATAGTAGATGCATTTTTAGTATTAACTTTTGCCTGAGCACTAACCTTGAAATAATTTCCGTTTTTGGTTCGTGTAGGTGATGAATCTATGCTAGTGACTTTGCAATCTAATGTAATAGACTCTGATGCATCTCTCCGAGTAGTGAATCTAACTTTGTCCCCCTTATGCACAGAAGTAATATCTTGTGATGGGACGTAGGTGATAATAGTAACACTCCCTTGATCCTCAATAGAGGGATATAGCTCTGCAATTATTGTCCCTTCTGGAATTGTGTTGCTTCCTTTTATTTCTTCATTCAAATGAACAATACCATTGGCAGGAGAATAAATCTTACCTTTTTCAAATAATTGTTCTTGCATGGTGATATTTGTCTCAAGCTCATCTATCCTAGACTTAACTGTTGTAAATTCTTTGCTAGCATTTAAGGCTTGTTGCGATTTTAATATATCCAATTGGGATTCAAGTGATGTTGATAGGTTTACTTCTGTTCCAGCACTTGCTTGTTGTGTTTTTAATGTGGCTAGAGAAGTTTGTAATTGATTAATATTTTTGTCAAGTTCAACCAGAAATTGATTTTTTATGACGGAATCCTGACTTGCACTATATTGCTTTTTATAGCTGTCATACATTGGGTATAATGAATGATTTTTACCTAAATTACTATTGTTATTTACTGCCTTTTTCAATACGCTATATTCATCAATTTTGTTATTGATATTCATTATTTCTTCTGATATAGATGCTTTTACATTTACAATGCTTTGATTTTGTTTGAAGATATCTTCATTTTCTTTTTTAGCATTTAATCTTAAATTTTCTGTTTGCTTTAAATAATCATCTAACATTTGAGAATATCCATATGAGTCTGGACTATCGAAGGTATCAGCTTCATTTTCAATACCTTTTTTTAATAAATTAATTTGTATTTCCTGCTGTTTAGCGACGTCTAGCTGCTTTTTAAAATTGGTAAGTTGGGCTGAGTCTGAATTATTGTTGTAAGAAATTAAGATATCACCTTTCTTGACCAATTTATTTTCAGATAGATTATTTTCAGTTATCATATTTGGACTAGTGGATTGTATTTTAGTGACTATCTTTGTAGGTTGGATTTCTCCATTTAGTTTTATAGTTATTTCCTTTGTAAAAAAAACTGAGAATATCACAATAAAAATAAATAAGCACAGGGTAGGGACAATAATTAATGTGGAAAAATTTTTGTATTTTCTCTGGTAAAACTCTGAACTTTCTAGAAAACGCGTATCCAATATTGCTTCCTCCTTTATGTTTTTAGCTAGAAACAAGTTTTTGATAGAAGCCATTTGCCTTGATAAGTTCTGCATGAGTGCCTTCTTCAATAACTTTACCTTGATCAAGTACGACAACCTTTTCCGAACGTTCCGCAATAGTCAATCTGTGAGCTATAAATAAAATAGTTTTATGTTCTAATGCCATTAAATTATCTATAATTTTTTTCTCAGTCATTAT
This sequence comes from Listeria cossartiae subsp. cossartiae, assembly GCF_014224155.1. GTDB lineage: Bacteria > Bacillota > Bacilli > Lactobacillales > Listeriaceae > Listeria > Listeria cossartiae. The sequence continues at coordinate 390,620 of NZ_JAASUI010000001.1, forward strand.
ATCTAGATTACTTGTTGCTTCATCAAGTATTAAAACAGGAGCGTTTGACAATAAGGCTCTTGCTAAAGCTATTCTCTGTTTTTGGCCCCCCGAAATACCAGTTCCATCAGAGGTTAATTCAGTTTGATAATTCATTGGCATCAACTCAATATCTTTACGTATTTCTGCAGTTTCAACAGCATTAAATATATCTTGTTGCGTTGTTCCTGGTTGGGCTCCTAAAGTAATGTTCTCTAAAATAGTTCCGTTAAATATATAAGGTTCTTGAGGTAAATATGTTATTTGCTTTCGAAGAATCTGTTTATCAATCTCCCTAATATTAGAGTGATTAATATTAATGTCCCCCGAACTTACTTCGTAAAAGTTAACAATCATCTTAGCTAATGTTGTCTTTCCAGAGCCACTCACACCAACAAAACTAATTTTTGATCCTTGGTTAATAGTTAAGTTAATATCAGATAGAACATTACGCCCAAAACCATATTTATAAGAAACATTATTAAATGTAATATCACCATTCAATAATGATGGATCTTTTATTTGTTTATTGTCCTTAAACTCTGATTCGACCAGGTATACTTCGTTTAAACGATTATTAGCAACCTTAGCAGATTGTAATTTTGTTTGTAGATTTATAATATTTTCTAAAGGATTCGTGAAATAGGTGAGCAACGTATTATATGTAATAAGTTGCCCTATGCTTATCTTTCCATTCATTACTAAAATAGCGCCAAACCATAAAATAATAATATTTAGTATTAATTGAGCACCTTGCTTTAATGCGGTTTGAATAGCTGTTGCTCTTGCATAATTAAATGATTTGTCAAGATAATCGACAAATTCACGATCGATTTTTTGATAGCGAACATCTTCACTGACTAACGATTTTATCGTCTCTATACCATTAATATCTTCAATAATGGATGAGCTCATTACAGCATTAGCTTGCATCACGTCATTATTCATTTTTTCAAACGGTTTCATAAAAGCAAAGATTATTACAATATATATTGGAATAGCAATAAGCGTTAATAGAAATAACTGGAGATTTTGGATAGATAAAACAATACCAACCACTAACACGATTGATACATCTAAGAACACAGAAATTATAGTACTTGCCAAAGCATCTATTATTGAATTAGCATCTGTAAATCTTGAAATAATTTCACCAGTTCTCCGAGTCGAGAAAAAGGACATGGGCAAGTTGAAAATGTGCTTAATATATGACAAGATTACATCGATGGAGAGTCGTTGCCCCATAACATTAAGTAAGTATTCTTGAGCAAAACTTAGTATTTTTTGAATTATATAAGTAACGATAAGTCCTATTGAAATAATACCAAGTGTGGTTCTCATTTGATCGGGTATATAAGTGTCAATGATAGCTTGTAAATAGTATGAGCCAATGACATTGATGATTGTTATTAGTAATGATGCTATCACAATATTTCTTATCAAACTATTTTGTTTAAGTAACAATGGTACAAAACTTAATAGCCCATTCTTTTTCTCTTTTTCAGCCTTATAATCAGGAGCTGGAGCGAGAAATAGGGATATACCATTCCATTCTTTTGCAAATTTCTCTTTTTTCATTTTTACAATCTTCACTGTAGGGTCTGGATCAGCAATAAGAATATAATCATTTTTTACTCCATATACGACATAGTAGTGTAATAGTTTACCTTCTTTCACAACATGTGCAATGAAAGGGTATGGAATATCTTTTGCATCAAATAAAGACATATCTGCTTGAATTGCTTTTGTTTCAAAATTTAAAGATTTAGCAGCTTCAATTATTCCAAGTGCGGTTGTTCCCTCCATATTTGTTTTTGCGAGTTCTCTTAAACTAGCTAAAGATTTATCGGTTCCATAATGTTTTAAAATCATCGCCAATGACGCCACTCCACAATCTCGGGTATCTACTTGAGGAACGTAGGCATATTTTTTGAAAATCATTTGTATCATCCTCCCATATAACTCAATGTACCAGTTAAGTGCACCTTTTATAAGATACAATTCATGAACGGTTTAAATTGCTTCTTAAACGGTCGGAATTACCGTTTAAGAAGCAATTTAAACCGTTTAGGAAAATGATGTTGATGTAGAAAATCTGAGAAAGTATAATTAGAGCTGAAAAATACAATTGATTATTTTGGAGAGTGTTACTATGAATCTAATAAAAGAAATAAATTTACTTACAAATAAGAAAATGATTGTTTGGTTGAATTTTTTGAGTGTCTTATTACTAATAGTATTTGCGATTTTAGCATGGAGGGTTTCTGTGCGATTTACACCCACAGTAAGTTTTGATAGAGATGAATTATATTACATAATACAATGTTTTGTGATGTTTATATTGCTTATTCTTATTCATGAGTTTATTCATGGGTTTTTCTTTAAAGTATTTAGTCCTAAAAATAAAGTGAAATATGGATTTAAAAATATGATGTTTTATGCAACAAGTCCGAAATCTTTTTATTCGAAAAGAAAATTTTATTGTATAAGTTTAGCACCATTTATTTTTGTAACAATTGGTTTAACATTGTTATTTTTATTTGGAGTAATTCCATCAACTTTTTATATTTTTCTTGTTTCGTTCCACGGAGCCGGATGTACAGGTGATTTCTATTGGGCTTGGGTATTATTTAAATCATCAAAAGATACGATTATTGAAGATACCGAAGTTGGAATAAATCTATATACAAATGTTTAAATCTTATAATAGGTTATGCTATTAAGTACACTAAGGCTATTTTTAAAAATTGCTTAGGTGTACTTTTGTTTATATTGCGCTTTAGAGATAATTACTGTAAATGGAGACTTTCGAAATATAACACCGTTACAGAGTGAAACCTAACCATTTAGGAAATTTGAGTTGTAGATATTAAGGCAACTCCCTATAATTTAAATTGTAATCATGATTAATTAAAATAAAAAAGGAGGAAGAAAGATGGAAAATTACAAAGAGTTGGATGTATCAGATTTAGAAGAAATTGATGGTGGTATCGGTATTGTTCTGGGATGTGTAGTTGTTGGTGGAGTTATATTAGTTGGTGGCGGGTTAGGCTATGTAGCTGGGAGATTCTTATAATAATGTTTGGAGCTGAATATGAAATGAGCAAACAAAATTTTGAAGTATTAAATGAGAATGATCTTTCGGAAGTTGAAGGAGGAGTAGCTCTTATTACACTTATCGCCTTAGGGGGTCTGGGCGTTGCATCTTTTGGAGCAGGGTTTACGTGGGGAAACAGTAGACGCTAATAGAATAGCTATTTATTCATAATGAGATAGGAGGAGCAAAAATGGACGAAAAAGGTTATAAAGTATTAAATGAAAGTGAGCTTTCTGAGGTTGAAGGTGGTCTTGTTGTAGCCCTAGGTACACTTGTTGCCTTAGGTGCCCTAGGTGTTGCATCTTTTGGAGCTGGATTTGTATGGGGAAACAGTAGACGCTAACATGATAATGAAGATTTCAATAATAATAGCAAGTATTGTTGCTATTATTGGAGGCTACGCAATATATAAATACCAAGGGGATAAATTAGGTTTGCTTATTATAATAGCCATAGTCTTGGTCATCTGCTTTGCTATTATAAAACCGTATAAATATTTTTAAAGTAGAAGCGAATGGTATTATTAATATTATGATGTTAATAGTTTCGATTTCTACTTGGTAAATTTGTTTTAAAAAATGAGTAACGTAGAGTAGGAGGCTGTTTCAGTTGATTAGCGTAGGTGAATTTTTGAATTACCATGATTTGGGAAATGGTGAGCTCAGCAATTTGAATGGTGGACTTACTTGGTGGATTCCACGACTTCCTGTTCCAGGAATACTTCCTTACAGATTGTTTTAATGGAAAAATTTTAGTATTTAGAAAAAAGATTCAAAATTGTAATGATATGCATGCACCTCAAACGTTAGGTTTTCAGCTTAACGTTTGAGGTGCATGTTATTTTTTGTCTAGCTTTATTTTGTGGCCTTTAAAACTAATGTTGTAATCAAGGAGATATATGAGATTTTGATCCAATGATTATACAGAAAATTTACCAAGAAAGGAAGAAAAGCCATGTCAAAGGAACTTCGAAAAGAGAAGTTTTTAAATCCTGGAAATGTTCAAAAAGTATTAATAAATGTTGATGAGAATGGGGGGATTATTGAGAGCACCTTAGATGAATTCGGGAAGAAAATGAAAAACTAATAGGAGGTAATTATTATGAGAGACACCATTAAAAATCTCAACTATTTTGAAAATCGATTAAGATTTTTGAACACGAGTATTGATGAATTCGAACAACTTATCGCAGAGAATATAAATTCTGAAAAGGCAAATTTAAGGAGTGGTTACCTAACATTATTGGGTTACTATACTTCAAAAATTAATTGCATTTATTCAATAGGAATGCCCATTGAATCTATACAAAGTATATATCCTAAATATCTTGAATTATTTTTAAAAACATGGAGTAAAGAAACTGGGAGTTATATCCAATTAGTTGTAACGGTTTCATTAGGGATTTTGATTGATATGACAAAAGAACAAATCAAGATTATTTTATTGACTATTTGCTACATCAGATAGGTAATAAATGGGAGATAGGAACTGAAAAATTTGCATTTCCTATTCCATACGAATTACTTAATACAGTGATAAACGCTAATGATAATAAGGATGCTATTTATAATTTAAGTATTTACCTTGATAAAGAATGGTATAATTCCCATAAAAGTAGCCATGATATATACACTGGTTACTGGAGCTATGAAAGAGGTGCTCTTGCGAATTATTACAACTCGATGATAGAGAATTGAAGAATTCACCATATTATCCATATGATCTTGTTCATTATAATAATTAGTAATTCAAAACCCCAGCAGAATTTGAACTTCAAATTCTGCTGGGGTTTTATACACTATCTGTTTGTTGTTTGTCACTCTTAGTAGTTTATTTTCTTCCTTATGAGACACTACGTAATCGTAGCTTCTTTTTATTTAACTATGTTTTCTTTTACGGAAAAAGATTGTGGCTATTCCGGCTAGAAGAATACCGATTAAGACGGTGGTTGCCTGATTGGAATCACCTGTTCTTGGTAAAGCCTTGTTTACTGGATCGGACACGTTTTTCCCAGGCGTGTTTGCACTCACAGAATCGCCGTCATCACCTGTTTCATTTGGCTTATCTGGATCTGGCGTCGGTTCTACCGGTTCATCTTCCTCAGCGACCTCTACGGAAATAGTGACTGGATCTGCCTCTATGCCACTTTCGCTCACTGCCTGTAAAGTGACTGTATATGCTCCAACTTTGTTTAAATCAACGACACTTTCAAAATCGCTTGTTACGGTACTGTCATCACTTGTTTCAGCCATAATATCTAATAAAAACTGTTCCTCTGTTACAGCTGATTCTTTCAGATAAGTGATACTTTGCATAGCTGTAATAACAGGGATTTCAAGGATCGTTACCGTCACTTGTTGTGGTGTTGCTTTTAAACCAGCTGAGTTTTCTGCATTTAACGTAACAGTGTAAACACCCGGCGTATTTAAATCAACGACATCAGTAAAATCACTCGTAACAGGAGCCTCATCGTCTGTTTCAGCATGAATATCTTCTAAAAATTTTTCTTCTGTAATGGTCGATTGCTCTACATAACTCATCGAAGAGTCACTTGCGATATTCAGCGTATGTTCCACCGCAAAGTATTGCGTGTACGTCCCGCCAGTTAACGTGTATCTAGTCAAATTAGGCGGCGTTGCATAAGCTCCAGCTGGGTTATTATAACGAGCATTATATTTCATTTGTTCAATTGAATCAAAGTATTCTTTTGTGATGCCACTAACCGTTATCCCTGTATCATCAATCGTTAGACGCGTGCTAGCAATTTGTTCGTTATTAAGTGAAAAGAAAGTAGAAGAGCCACTATTAGAAGTTGTAAAAGGAATCACAACACCATCAAAATTAACGCTACGTTCTTTCATTAAGGCAAATGGAACAAAAATAGTTTGCTTCGTTTCGTCGTAGCTTAACACAGAACTTTTAATTGTACTATTAATTAGCGAAGTCCGGCCGACGTTTTGTCCATGCGCAGACAAGCTCGTTAATTTGGGGAAATTCTCGATGCCACGGAAATCGTGAACACCACAAAACTGAATATCCAAACTTGTTAGGTTAGGTAATGATTGAAGCGGCATTATATCGGTAAGCGCATAAACATATCCTAAAGTTAAGGTTGTTAATTGTGGAAGCTTATTTATTTTATCTAATGAGTTATCATTAATGTTAGTATTGCTTAAATCCATGGTATTTAAGTTTATTAGGCCGTTCAAATCAGGTAGTGAATCATCCGTTAAGTTAGTTCCAGAGATGCTTAACTTATTTAAACTAGTCATATTCGCTATTAAAGAAAAATCAGTCACACTCGTATTGAACAAAGATAAAGATGTTAAATTGTGAGCAAATTCAAGCCCAGTTAGATCTGTTAAAGTACTTACATTAATATCAACTAGTTTAATTTTGTCCATTTGTGCCTCGGTAATATCACTTGTGGCAGCTTGTCCTAATAAGCCATTTAGATAGCTTTTTAAAACAGGATCAGGAATATTCACGATATCCTGTGATTCATTTGTTTCTATATTTTCTTCAGCAAAAGTACTTGTAAAATTAGGTATAGTCAAGGGTGCTATTAAAAGAATGCATAAACCAATCTTTATCCCAGTTTTTTTCATGTATGTAATCCTCCTAAAAAATTGGTGCTTAGTACTTCATTATACAAAATTATAGAATTTAAAACAATTCCTTTTTTAGTCACATTCTAAATAAAAAACATATTGAGAGCATGAATGGGAAGGCACAAAAAAACCGCAAAGGAGGAAAACCTCTTTTACGGTTCGGGTTTAGCTATGTTTTCTTTTACGGAAAATGCTAATGGCTACTCCTGCGAGAATAATTCCGATTAATACAGTAGTTGCAGAGCTTTCGTCACCGGTGTAAGGAAGGGTGGCTTTTGTATCGCTAGTTGTAGGATCTGCTGAGTTTTCCGAATTAGCAGATTGACCATTTTCATTTGGAACATTAGGATTATCTGGGTCAGGTGTTGGATTTGGTCCTGGTGGGGTAGGTGGTTCATCGCCCGCTATCACATTTACAGTGACAGTGATAGGATCCGCTTCTACACCATCCGCACTAACCGCACGCAACGTAACAGTATAGGTTCCAACTTTAGTTAAATCAACCACACTAGTGAAATCACTTGTTACTTCGCTACCATCACTCGCTGTAGCAGAAATATCTCGTAAAAATTGTTCCGCGGTTTTCGTCGTTCCTTTTGAATAAGTGATTGTTTTATCGGCTGTAATGATGGGTTTTTCAAGGATGGTTACGGTAACTTGTGTCGGTGTTGCTTTTAAACCAGCAGCGTTTTCGGCATTTAGCGTAACCGTATAAACGCCAGGTGTGTTCAAATCAACTACGCTATCAAAATCACTCGTAACTGGGGTACCGTCATCTGTTTCAGCATGGATATCTTGTAAAAATTGTTCTTCTGTAACAGTCGTTTTTTCCGTGTAGCTTATGGCAGAATCATTAGTAATCGTAAGCGTGTGATCGACGTTGAAAGATTGACGATAGGTTCCGCCTGATACGGAATAGTTAGCAAAACTAGGCGGTGTTGCGTAACTACCAGCGGGATTATTATAAAGCGCATTATAATACATGGTTTCAATGGAATCAAAGTACGCTTTTGTTACTCCGCTAACGGTTATTCCCGTATTATCAATGCTCAAACGAGTGCCATTAATTTGTTCGTCATTTAGCGCAAAGATAGTAGACGAACCACTACTTGAAGTTGTAAAAGGAAACGCAACGCCGTCAAAGTTAACCCCTCGTCCAATCATTAAAGAGAATGGAACGAAAAGTGTTTGATTAGCTTCATCGTATGTTAATGCGGAACTTTTAATGGTACTTTCGATTGGAACACTACGCCCGACATTTTGTCCGTATGCAGATAGATTAGTTAATTTTGGAAAAGTATCAATCCCACGAAAGTCATTCACTCCGCAAAATTGAACAAATAGAGTAGTTAGATTAGGCATGGATTTGAGAGGCATTAGATTAGTAATCGCATAATTACTGTCTAAGTTTAAGTAAGTAACGTTAGGGAGTTTATTTATTTTAGTTAAGGAGTTGTTATCTAATTTACCAGGGCTTAAATTGAGGTTGGTTACATTTACTAAGCCATTTAAATCAGGTAGTGAACTATCAGTCAAATTGTTTCCCGAAATACTAAGATTCGTCAAACTTGGGATGTTAGCGACGATAGAGTAGTCAGTCACACCAGTGCTAGATAATCGCAAAACGGATAAGTTATGCGCATAATCGAGTCCGGTTAAATCGGTTAAACTAGCATTGTTAATAGTGACCTCAGTGATTGTATCCATTTGAGCTTCGGTAATATCACTTGTACTCGCTTGACCTAAAAGCCCATTTAGATAGCTTTTTAAAACAGGATCGGGAATATTTACGACATCTTGTGCTGCTTTTGCGTCAATCGTTTCTTCTGCAAATGTATGCGTAGAAATTGGTATAGTAAGTGGAGCCATCAAAAGAATACATAAACCAATTTTTAGTCCAATTTTTCTCATGAGTTTAAGCCTCCTCAAAAATTAACAATGATTCTATTTTTATACACATTTTAAACAATTCCTCTTTTAGCATCATTCTAAACAAAAGTATTAACGAGAATCGCACAAAAAAACCGTGAAAGAGAATAAGCTCTTTCACGGTTTTGAATTAATTAAAAGATTTTAGCTAACTCAACTGCTTCTTTTGCTCCAGCAGAGATAATGTCTTTTGCTTGGTCAGGTTTTGCGTTGTGTCCTTCAACGATAACCATTTCTGGTTCAGAGATGCCGAAGTGAGCTAATACATTTTTTACGTAGCTCAAGGACATTTCAAAGCTTTGCATTGGGCCATCAGAATAAATACCACCGCGAGCGTTAAGTAGGGCGATTTTTTTATCAGCCACTAAGCCTACAGGACCGTTTGCAGTATATTTGAACGTTTTGCCTGCTTGATTTAAATAGAATAAGTACGTTAAAAATTGGGCTGGAATGCTGAAATTCCAAAGTGGGAACGCCATCACGATTTTGTCAGCAGCTAAAAATTGATCTAAGTAGCTATTCGCAATATCTGCTAAGCGTTTTTCGTCTGGACTTAATGTTTCACCAGCTGCTTCTTTATGTAATCCACTCATCATTGTTACATCATAATAAGGTAGATCCGCTTCAAATAAATCTAATTCTGTTACATTATCGTCCGGATGGGACTTTTTGTATTCAGTTAGGAAAATTTCGTATAGTGCCACGCTGACTGAGCGTTCGGCAGGTAAACCATTTGCTTTGATGAAAAGTACGTTTGTCATTACATCTTGCCTCCATTTTAAATTAAATTATCTATTAAGTGTAGCGTATTTTGCCTATTAACGGCAAGTAAATTGCTTACAAAAAATTAGCCGCTAATATTTGAGCAGATATTTTGTGCTTTTGGAAAGGAAGCGTATAATAGTTGATATATCATTTGACATGTCAACTATGGAGGTGGAAACGCTGAAACCATGTACAGAACGATCCGAATTACTTTACCGGATGCACTTGTTGTCTAAGGAAATTAGCCATGTGTTTGAACAACAAACGAATATGAGTTTTACGAAAGTGGAGATTTTATTTCATATTCAACAAACACCCGGCCAGAGTCAAAACCGACTACGAGAAAAGCTTTATATCGATTCGGCGAGTATCACCCGCCATTTAAAGCGAATGGAAGAGCAAGGACTTATCGTTCGGAAAAAGCAAGACGAGAACAAACGCTATACGTATTTGTTTTTAACACCAGCTGGCGAGGCGGAACTAGCTTCCTTACTCTTGGAAAAAGAAAAATTCCAGCAAGCAGCTTTAGAGGCATTTTCAGAAGAAGAAGTGAGTGCGTTACTTAAATCAGTCACAAAAATGATGAATAATGTAGAGAAAATGGAGGAGAAGTTAAAATGAAAGCAGTTGTAATTGAAAATTATGGTGGCAAAGAAGAGTTGAAAGAAAAAGAAGTAGCAATGCCAAAAGCGGGTAAAAATCAAGTGATTGTCAAAGAAGCAGCGACATCAATTAACCCGATTGACTGGAAACTTCGCGAAGGTTACTTAAAACAAATGATGGACTGGGAATTCCCGATTATTTTAGGCTGGGACGTAGCAGGTGTTATTTCAGAAGTTGGTGAAGGCGTTACAGATTGGAAAGTCGGCGATGAAGTATTTGCCCGCCCTGAAACAACGCGTTTTGGTACGTATGCTGAATATACAGCGGTAGATGACCACTTACTTGCACCACTTCCAGATGGGATTAGTTTTGAAGAAGCGGCATCGATTCCACTTGCAGGCTTAACTGCATGGCAGGCATTATTCGATCACGCGAAACTACAAAAAGGGGAAAAAGTCTTAATCCATGCTGGTGCTGGCGGCGTTGGAACACTGGCGATTCAGCTTGCAAAACATGCTGGAGCAGAAGTAATCACAACAGCTAGTGCGAAAAACCATGAACTACTTAAATCACTTGGCGCAGACCAAGTCATTGATTATAAAGAAGTTAATTTTAAAGATGTCCTTTCTGATATCGATGTCGTGTTTGATACAATGGGCGGTCAAATCGAAACAGATAGCTATGATGTATTAAAAGAAGGAACAGGGCGTTTAGTTAGTATCGTTGGTATTTCCAATGAAGAACGTGCGAAAGAAAAAAATGTAACAGCAACTGGAATTTGGCTTCAACCAAACGGCGAACAATTGAAAGAACTAGGCAAATTGCTTGCTGATAAAACGGTTAAACCAATCGTTGGCGCAACTTTCCCATTCTCTGAAAAAGGTGTTTTTGACGCACATGCATTAAGCGAAACACACCATGCGGTAGGAAAAATAGTCATTTCATTTAATAAATAAGATTTTCGAGAAGCTAGATGCTATCATCTAGCTTTTTTGGTTGTTTGCTGGAACAAGGCAGATGGGCTATAATAGCAAAAAAAGGTGGGACGGGGATTTCAGTCTTCGATAAGAAAGGCAAGGTCACTCGCTACTTCAAAATCACTAAGTTGTTTCGCGATAATATCCGCACCAGTGTTAAGAAAGAGAGCCATTTGACTGAGCGTGCGGAGACTAATGTCAGAAGTGCGAATATCTTTGTCGATAAGCTTCTGCAAAGTGCCTTTTTTTAAGCGAGTATTTGATTCGATATCAGTGGCAGTAATGTGATTATTTGCTAACAATTGTTCAATCGGATGCATCATTTCACCTCGTTTCAATAGTTAACTTTATGAATTAATTATAACTAAATTTGCTTCTTGGATAAACTATAAAGCCTTGAAAATTGAACAAAAAGGGAGAAGCAAATGAGCGATTTAAAAGACAGTTTTAAAGTTTTGTATCAATTTAAAACAGATTATCTTAAAGTAACCTTATTATTAACAATCTTGCAGGCATTTGTGATTGGACCATTTATTTATTATTTCTTTTTCTTTATTCTCCGGATTATCGGAGTACCAGGTATTACAGACGCAAACCTAGGGGAAGTTTTTTCAAGTCCAGTTGCTGTTGTGATGCTGCTGATTTTAGCCTTACTCATTTTATTGTTTGTATATTATGAACTGGGTTTCTTCATAATGATGGCGATTTATCAGCTACGAGGGGAAAGCTATACCGTTCTCAAAATCATCCAGAGACTGAACCTAAAAGCGAAGTATTTCCTTAGCTATCAAGCAATTTATTTTCTGCTATATTTCTTTTTACTTTTGCCGATTGCTGGATTATCATTACCAATTACGATTACAGAAAATCTCTATTTACCGCATTTTATTACAGATGAACTAATGAAAACGACGACGGGAACGTGGCTGTATGTTATCGCAATCGCGCTTATTTTCTACATTAGCGCTAGACTGGTGTTTGCTTTACCATATTTCATTGAAAACAAATCACTTAAAATAAGCGGAGCCATCCGAAAAAGTTGGCAATACCCGCAAAAACGCTTATTTCTCATGCTGTTAAAATGGTTTTTAATTATTGTAGCGATGGGCTTTTTAGCTTCTATTATTGCAACGGTTATTATGTTACCGCTACTCTTGATAGAAAAAATAACGCCGGGAATTGCGATAGTTATAGCTGGCGTTACTTTAACAATACTTCAAGTGATGGGCTTTTTTGTGGCGGGGATTTTCCAAGGAATCATTGCGCAGTTATTAGTGAAAAATGCCTTTAATATAGAAAGACAACCGGTTTCTTCGGCACGTAGCCAATTTCCACATAAAAAACGATTTTTCTTTGTTGGGATACTCGTTTTCCTTGTTTTTAGCAGCTTTAATATTTATGCAGTGAACGCGACTTTATATGAGCCGAATACGAAAATAATTGCTCACCGCGGTGATACTATGAATGCTGTTGAAAATACGGTGGAAGCCATCGAGTCAGCGGCAAAGGCTGGGGCAGATTATAGCGAAATTGATATTCAAGAAACCAAAGACCATCAGTTTGTCGTCTTTCACGATATGACACTGAGAAGGCTAGCTGGAAGTTCTAAGCGAGTAGCGGATATGACATTAAAAGAATTGCAACAAACCAAAATAACTAGTGGCGATTATTCATCCCACATAGCTTCTTTTGATGAAGTTATCAAGACGGCGAACAAGAATAAGATAGATTTACTGGTGGAAGTGAAGTTACACGGCGGGGAATCAAGCGATATGGTAGAACGACTTGTCAGCCTATTAAAGAAAGAAAAAGTAACCGATAAATATTTAGTTCAATCGTTGAGTCAACCTATTATGGAGGAAATAGAACAAGCAGATCCGACATTGAAAACTGGTATCATTTTAGCACTGAACATCGGAAACTTACCAAAAACATCAGCCGATTTTATTGTTTTAGAGGATTTTTCTATCAATAAACGATTACTGAAACAAGCGAAACAAAACAATAAAATGGTGTTCGTTTGGACGGTAAATAAAGAAAAATTAATGCAAATGTATTTACGGAAAAATGTCGATGGAATTATCACCAATTATCCTAAAAAGGCGATAGAGCTTAGGGAGTCATTTAGCGAAAATGATTCTTTGCGAAGTCGAATCGAGAATAGATTAGGATTTTAAATAAAAAAAAGCCGCAAACAGTGATTGTTTGCGGGCAATTCTTATTTTAACTCAAATGATTTTTTAACAGAGTTTTTGCTGAAGCTGATTAATTCTTTTGCTTCTACATCGACTTTGTTTTGGGTATCTTGTAGTTTGTAAAGTTCGGTTACTTCTAAAGTCCCACCAGGTTGTACGTCTTTTTCAGAGCCACCCATACTAGCATCAGCTGATACGGTTGTTTCTAGCTGAGTACTATTTTGGAATGCTTGTTGATCAATAGCTACCATGAAAGAAATATTTTCTTTACTGTTATTCGTGAATTTAGTTTTAATTGCGATAGCATCGTTCCCTTCAAAATCCTTAACTACTTCTGAACTAAGAATTTCTACTTTGTAATCCCCAAGTTCATTGGAATCTGTTTTCTTTTTCGTCTCGGCTTTTGCTGTTTCTGTTTTTTCTGTGCTTGCTTTATCCTCAGTCCCACCACATGCAGTTAGTGCTAGGGCAAAAGTAACAATCCCCATTAATAATAAAACGCTTTTCAATTTTTTCATTTTCTTCTCTCCTTCATCTTTTATCTGTTTCTATTAGACCATGCGAAGAGAATAAAAGTCCTATGCAGTGGGCATAGGACTAGGAAAAGATTTCATTATAAACACCGTAAATAGATATGCAAACAATAATATAAATGACAATGCCTGCTTTCCTTGTACTAGGAGAGGAGGATTTAAGTAAAGGCAATTTGGACCAAATACCACAAAGATTAGTAAAAATGACAAATGCAGGAACGATTAGAAAGAAATTGTTAAAAAAGTTTACTGTTGGTGACATTTTGACGCCCTCGGTTGGCGGGGTGAATAAACCAAATAGCAAGAATATATAACCTAATACGCCGACAATCATTTTCCAAGGCGTTCCGGTTCTAAATCCGGGAATGTGTTTATACCATGGAATGAAGTCTTTTTCGTAGTCCGCTGATACATTTTCCCATTCAGATTCAGTAGAAAAATTATCTAACTCTGTGAAATCCGACAATTCAGAGACATAACTTGGGCCGAGCGAATCGTTTTTGACTGCTGTTCTGAACTCTTGAATGGATTGATAACGCTGTTCAGGATCAAAGGCTGCTGCTTGCATCGCTATTTTTTCAAGTGAGGTGGCTTGTTCTTTATCAGGTAAAGTGTTTTTTCCGAGTAGTAGTTCCAGCATCAGAACACCGATACTATAAATATCCGACCGGGCATCTGTTTGAGAGTAACCATATTGTTCTGGGGCTGCATAACCGATTGTGCCGAGATTGACAGTGTCTTGATTTTTGCCGACTTCAAACACACGGGAAGCGTCAAAATCAATTAATTTCAATACGCCGTCGCTAGAAATCATAATGTTAGATGGCTTAATATCTCGGTGAATAATCGCATTCGCATGTAATTCTGTAAGTGCATCAGACAACATCAACATTAGCCGCGTCACTTCATCCGCATCAAACGTAGTATTTGTTTTCATTAAGTCCGCCAAATTTTTACCATTTATGTATTCTTCATACACAATTAATTGATTACCATTTGGAATCAGTACTTCGATTTTAGGTAAGTATTTGCTAGATAAATTTTTAAGCTGCTCCATCACAGGAGCAAAGCTGATAGGAATTATTTTACGTACAAATAACTCTCCTGTGGATGTGTTTCTCGTTAGCACAGCAGGGTTTTCTTTATTATTAAGATTATCTAATTCTTTATATTGTTCTTCTATAAAAGCGAGTGTCATTTCTCCCATTTATCTAAAATCCCTTCTACACTTTATAGTAAAATTATAGCATGAAGCATAGTAGTCGGGTAGATATTTCATGCTATAATGAAAAAAACAGTCGGGGGTGTGCCTTATGGATGGGGAAAAAGAGACAAGTAAATTACTGCATGAATTAAAAAAAGCGACCAATTTACGCCAAGTGTTAGATGAAAACGAGGCGGAATTTAAATCAAGTGAAATGGTTACATATTTAAAAGAATTATTAGCAGAGAAAAAATTAACAAAAGCAAGCGTCATTCGTGCGGCTAGACTCCATGAAACATATGGATATCAAATTTTCAGTGGGGTTAGAAGGCCATCACGTGACCGGACAATCGCTCTTTCTTTTGGATTTCAACTATCAGGGTTAGAGGCAAGTAGATTGCTAAAATATACAGAATATCCGCCACTCTATGCAAAAAATCGGCGGGATGCGATTATTATTTTCGCGTTAGACCATGGCTACACGCTAGATCAAACCAATGACTCATTATACGACCTAGAAGAAGCTTTAATCGAAACATATAAAGAGGAAAAACCACTTGTTTAGATTTAACTAGAAATCGTGTATAATTTAGGGAGACCTAAATGATTGGAGACTAGTTATGATAAATGAGCAATCGATTTTACAAGCAGCAACAAGTGAAAAAAACGCCGGAGACTTTCCAAAAGTAGTTCAAGGTTTTAAAGATCTCGGTGTAACTAAATATCAATTTTTAGTCCAAAAGGGCGTTTATGTCTTTTGGGATGAAACAAATACTCGAGTAGAATCTAAATTAAATGGCGTATCTATGCCAGTTACAGAAGAAATCTCAAGCGAGAAAATGAAAGATGCCATCAAACAAGCACAAGCGGGAAAAATAGATTTTGAAACATTTATCAAACTAGCTGGGTTAGCAGGTGTCAGACTGTGGGAAGCTGATTTAACTGCAATGAAAGTAACCTATATAGATAATGCTGGAAATGATTTAGTAATCGAACCAATTCCAAGCGTTTAAAATGCAAAAGACAATAATTTATTGTCTTTTTTTAGTATTTTTAAATGTTGAAATTATGTTATGCTGAGAAGGTTGAAAGAAGAGAGGTAATGGAAAATGGATATTATCACATACTTTCTGATTGCACTAAGCACAAGTGTTGTAGGGAGTTTTTTAGGGATTGGTGGCGGAGTTATTCTTTTGCCGATTCTACTCTTACTGGGAGTTTCTCAAGGGACGGCGGCATTTAGTTCGGCGCTTACCGTGTTCACGATGGCGATTTTTACATGCAGTATTTACTATAAAAGAAAGCAAGGCGATGTAGGGCTGGCGCTGAAAATCGCTGTAACTAGCATTCCGACGACTTTTCTTGGTGCAATGGTGAACCAAATGTTACCAGAAGCCGTTTATCGTTTTTTATATGGTGCGTTAATTGTTGTTTTACTAGGGATAATGATTTGGAAAAAGAAACGACACAATGAAAAACCACATTTTTTAAGTAAATATCGTATAATTCCTTATGTATTCGGGGTGATTATTGGGTTTTTAGCTGGTTTATTTGGGATTGGCGGAGGACCTATTGTCATACCGATTTTATTACTCATTTTCATGCTAAATCAAAAGACAGCATCCGCGACATCGAGCTATGTGACGCTACTGACATCACTCGCAAGCATCGGTTCCTACGCGCTCATTGGCGGTAGTGATTTTTCGATTGGGATTTATATGATACCAGGGGCGATAATTGGTGCTTTGATTGGAACACGACTAAATAAACTCTTAGATGAAAAATGGATTGCGATTTTATTCAACATTTTACTCGTAGCCCTATTTGCTTTAAATTTAATTAAAATTTAGTTCAGAACAAGCTATTCAGGTAGCTTGTTTTTTGTTGTCCAAAGCATTTTTATGTTAAGCTTAATGAGAGTAGGAGGGGTTAAGATGAAAAGGAAACCGCAAGATTTTGCTGCATTTTTACTAACAATCCTAACTGTAACTTGGATAATTTTAACTTGGGGATTACATATTTCTGACATAGTACCAGGAGGCGAAAAAGGCGTATGGTATAAAATAATTCCGCTATTTTTAGGAATTATTTCTACAATAAGTGTCTTTTTTGTGAAGGAAAAACTGGTTAAATGGATGTTGCTTGGATTTAACATATTATTGTTAATTTTGATTTATTTTGTGTATCATATTGGGGAAATCGGGATGTTTTAAGCGGGGGTTGATTGGATGGACGAACCAACGAAAGCGGTAATCTATCAAATTTTATCTAAAACAGAAGAACCAAATGCGACGATGGATCACTTGGTTTTTGAAATGATGGAATTTCCAGGAGCTGCGGCTTTTACTAAAAATGAGTTGTTGTTCGGCGTATACTGGCTTGAAGCGCAACATTATATTTTCAGAAGTACAAAAAAGCAAGTTACGAGATATTACCGAACGCCGAAAGGGTATGAAAAACTGCTTGAATTAGAACGCTTCAAAAAATGACTTTATTTCCTAGGAAATAAAGTCATTTTGTTTATAAATATTTTGCCATTGTAATATCCGTGTTTTGAAAACCGACTTTGTTATACAAACCGATTGCTGTTTGATTGTGCGCGAAAACATGAAGTTCGATTTTCATAATTCCCATTTCTTTCGCGAGTGTATCTAATGCAGCTAATGTTTTTGTTCCGAATCCTTTACACCGGAATGCCTCGAAAATCACAAAATCATAAATAAAAGCCGTTTTTCCGGAAAGTGTTTCGTCTACATGGAACCATAAATAGCCGATTTTTTCCTCATCGACAATCTTGTAAAGGTACTCGTTTGGTGTAGTAATGCCATCGTATAGCAATTTATTGAAGCTGTCTTGAGATTTTGCTAAGGATTCCTCTTCGGCCCAAGTGCCTGCTTCGACTTTTTCTTTAGCGTAATCTGTAATTGCCGTGGATAAAAAATCTTCTAAATCAGTAGTAGTCATTTTTTGTAATTGTAAAATAAAAATTCCTCCTTATACTTTGTGGAAACTTGCGTATTGAACAAATTTGTGCGACATGGCGATATGACCAGCTTCATTCGGGTGAATTCCATCAGCGCAAAGCAACTTTTCATAATGGAATTCGGCAAGGAAGCTATCGCGAATATCAATAATATGGCTTCCAGTTTCGGTGGCAATTCGCGAAATAGTATTGCTATAACGTTCCTGCCAGCGATAAATCATTTCTACATCGCCGCCTAAGAATTGCAAAATGTTTTCTTTGCTCAGCCCATCTCGCGTAATAAAGTCAAAATAACGTTTCGCGTGAAGGGGAGGTAAGGTCATTAAAACAGGTTTAATATCCAGTTTTTTAAGGCGTGCAATCATCTCGAGAAGTTGCGTTTCAAAAACGGCAAGTGGTGTGCTAGGAATGTGTTCTGCTGTCGGATTTTCGGATACTTCCACCCAGTTAAAATCACAATCATTTCCGCCAAATTCGATAATGGCGATATCATTTGTCGCATCTTTTGCTAAGTCTTTTGTTAGAATTTCGTGGCCTTTAGTTATCGTGCGGCCCATTGTGGAATGATTTTGAAAAGTCAGGCCAAGTTTTTCAGATGCTCGTTTAATGCAGTTGTTTTTAAGCAAAGTATAGCGATTTTTTTCAGGATTGAAAAGAACGCCTTTCATAATACTATCGCCCCAAACACCAACTGACTGAATGGTTTTCTTCATAATCATCACTCCTTTCATTAATCATACCACAAAAAAAGCGAAAGGCACGATTTGTTCTCTAGGGAAAAATCGCGCCTCGCACTTTTTAATTCGTCACTTTGTATAAATAGATTTTCCAGTATGATTCTTGGTTGTTGAAGGCCTTTTCGAATTGAAGACCGATGTCCGCTGCATTATCAATCGGAACAGCCGATAAAATATATTCGCCACCGACCGCTTTAAACGTCGCCGAATTAAAATCTAGCTGTTTAATATGTTTATCTGAATCTTTTCCGAAGTCATAGTTTTTCCCTAACTCAGCAGAAAATAAATAACAACGATTGCCCCAATTATCATAATAATCTTCTAAAACAGGACTCTTATCTAACTCACCAGCAATAATTTTCCGGAAGGCCTTTTTATATGCAAGTGGATAGGAATTAACGTAGCCATCCACTGTATAAAAGCCATTTTCCTGAGAGACAGACGGATGCAGTCCAATGCTACCAACGCGATAACTTGACTGCGGCTTGCCAATATAATCTTTAATTTCCTCAAATTGCTCCGTCGCATAAAATTGATTAATGCTTGGCGAGCCATTTCCGGTGCGATAGTAAATCTCAGAATTATTAGCGAAAACGACCACGAGTTGCAGTACAATCGCCACATACGCCAACTTCCGCCACCAATTTCCTTTTTTAATTAAGTAAACAATCGCAAGTGCAAATAATCCATAAAATAAAAACGGCTGTAAAAAGTGGAACCGCGAAAAATTAAACGTCCGCATGATTTCCACGTTCTCTTTAATGACATTCCAGCCCTTGTACCACCAAAATCCATACCAAAAAGATAAAAACAAATTAAATCCGAACAGCCATAAAAATAGCTTTTCTTTCACCCATTCGCGCTTAACGATGATGAGTACAAGAACGAGAAGTAAAATTGGTAAAATAACGAATCCAGCCAGCGCCTGATCGTGCGTATGCCCATTAATAAAATTTTTAAAGCTCAGCCGAAACGAACTTAAAAAAGATAACTGCGGTAAACTAAATTCACTTCTCGAATCTGGTTCGGGGTGCAAAAACATCCCATAAATAAAGCGATAATTCACCAAGGCGTAAAGCAAGCCCATATAAATCATACTAAGTAAAAAGCGGATATTCACTTGTTTTTTCTTAATCACATCATATAGCCAAATACACCCAACCATTACTAAAAAGAAACAAAATCCTAAAATTAAACTTGAGTAAAATGGAAGCAATGTTAGGATGACCACGTTCCAAATACGTCGCCGATTATTTCTAATGTTCAAAAATGCCCACAAAGCAAGCGGCATTCCGAGCGTACTCAACATACCCGATGGCCAAAATGGTGTCAGCGCAAATGCTAAGGAAACAAAATAAAGCGGCACGAGATATTTTTTATCTTTAATAAGATAATCCCTCGCCCATAAAAACAACCCTAAAAATGCAAATACACGTGTAATTAATTGGCTTACCGCAAACGCAATCGGCGCACTGAAAATCATATAAAGCCAATCAATACCAACAAACTCTGAATCAAAAGAATCTCTCGGAACACTATCATCCATTATTTGATCGATATTAGCTGTCCCAACTTTTGCGGTATAATCTCCGCTATCCAAAACCATTTTGTACCAAGTCATATTGGAATCCAAGTTATCATGAATCCTCACATGACTATTCCCGCCAAGAATAAATAATGGAGCGACATAAATTGCCAATAACAGAAGTGCGACGATTAGCCACTTATGCTTTTTCCACATAATTCTCCTCCTTCATTATCTCTACTATTATATGTACCCGAGAAAACTAGTTTCA
This sequence comes from Listeria cossartiae subsp. cossartiae, assembly GCF_014224155.1. Lineage (GTDB taxonomy): Bacteria > Bacillota > Bacilli > Lactobacillales > Listeriaceae > Listeria > Listeria cossartiae. The sequence goes on from NZ_JAASUI010000001.1 coordinate 411,068, forward strand.
ATTATATCAAAGGAAACGAGATTTGTTCATTCATAAGGGTATAATTTTAACACTATCTTATTCTTGTTTGAACATTAAGTGTGGCGAAAACGTCACAACTTCCTCTTTTATATAGGCAGTTTTGTCTGATTGGCTTGTTCCAGGAAGCTGTTTTAGCGAGTATGATACGTTTAAGATAATTATTCAAGTAGAACAAATAAAGTCTATTTTGAGTAATTTCAATAATTAGTAGTAAAAGGAGAATTATCATGCTAAAATACAACTGGCAAAAAGTGTTCGTTGTAATGGTTGCGGTTGCGCTTGTTTTTCAACTGGTTCCATGGTCTAATATCTTCGCCGGAGCAGAAGAAAATCAAACAAAAACAACCCAACAGATAACTCAACCAGATAATCAAAAAGTAGCGGATGAAAACAAAACAACCGTAATACCTGACAATAAAGAGACAACTAAAAATCTAGTTAATGGAAAGCAATTACTAAAAGGTTCCGTTGATTGGAATTTTACAAATAAAGTAACAGACGCAAACGGGAATACGAAAGAAACTTATGCACCAGGAGACTCACTCAAGTTTTCACTAAGTTTGGCCATCCCATCCTATTCAGAAGCAGTCTTGGATGAAACTTATACATTTTGGATACAAAAAGACTTCTTCCAAGGAGACAAAGTGACATTTGTTAATCCAGCAATTGATGGGTTAACGCCGAGACAAAATGTTTTTACAGCTGATTCCATGAAAAACTCGATTGGCACAAAGACTATTAATGGTGTCCAGTATGTTGGTTACACACTCAAATTTAATCAGAGCCCGGAAGCATTGGCAAAATATGAAGATGAGCCGCTTACTAACGCTAAATTCGATATGTTTGCAACCATAAATACGACTATTACAACAAAAGAAGACTATAAAGCTATTGTAATTGAAGATGATAAAGACGTAGATATTAGTAATATTGAAGTCCCCGTGACACCACCAACTCCCGATACAGATAATGGTGTACTAACTGCATCTAAAGTAATTGACTCGGCTTGGCGTTTAGACAAAGACACTGGAAAATATCTTAAAGTCGCTACATCGTCCACAAACTATACACCTGAAAAAGATGATCTAGTTTTCTATTATGTGTATGCTACGAACAATTCAGGGGAAAATGCCGTTTTAGAAAAAATGGTAGATGAATTACCAGCTGGTTTTTCCATTATTTCGGAAGGTTCACCAGAATGGCAAGCTTTATCAACTGCATCTGGCTCTTCGCTTCAACGCGGTTGGGTTGCTTCAGCAGACCAAACAAACCTTGCCCCTGGCGCAACTAGATACGAATTACCATTTTCCCCAGCTCAGACTATCTCCAAAAATGGTGGCGGTATTTATAGAACGATTGCAGCAAAAGTAACAGATCCAACGAAAGATTTGACTAACGTTACTAAAAGCCCGACTAAAGGCGGCGAAGGTAAATCTGGTTCTGTAACGCCAAGTGGTAAAGATGTTTATGACATGGCAATTACAACAAAAATTAGCTCCACTTACGATAAAAACAATAAATATATTGGCGCTGTTAGTAGCACAACTACGCCCGTTTCTATATCAGAGGGAAGCACAGTTGGCGTGACTTACACCGCGATTAACCAAGGGAATTATACAAAAGATGTTGTCGTTTATGCCTATGTACCAGCAGGTTATGAACTAAATAATGATACATCTGATTTCAAAAATACGAATGATAAATGGAAATACGAAACAACAGTGCCTAGTGGTGGCGGTGTGTGGAGTGATATCAAAGTTTACTCAATTACACTTTCTGGAGGCATGGCATCAGGTGCAACTGCAACCGCGACCATGTATATGAAAGCTATCGGCATGCCAGATGATGGGACTTATAGCGCAGTAGACTTTTACATGGCTGGAGAAATCGGTTCATTTTCTAACTTTAATGGTGATTCTACTTTAGACGGAGCAATTACCGATGTGGACTCGACGCCAGACATGAATCCAGGAAACGATTTGATTAGTAATGTCGATGGTTCTACGATAAAACCAATTGACGGATTCCAAAAAGAAAAACCACATGTTGTAAAAGAAAATGCTAAATCAACAGCGACTTTACAAGATGAAGATGATTTCGATTTTGATTATGTCACTTTCATTAAAACACCAGAAGTAATTCCATCTGAAGGAAAAGTGTTTGAAAAAACACGTTTATCGGCAGCTGATGCAGAAAAAACAGCACGCAATATGATTGGTAACGACATTATGGGCTCTGCACTCAAAGACTATATGCCTCTTGCAGACGATGGTAGAATTACTTCACCAAAAACATATATGGTCTATGAAATGAACATTAACCCATCTGGAGTAGAAGACACACTAAATTCTTCGTTCACAGATACACTTCCAAAAGGGTTGAAAATGCTTGAATATGATATTGCTGGTTTAAATTCTAGCAATAAACACATTTATGGTTTTACAACGAACAAATTTGAAGGTACACCGAAATTCACAAATGCAGACGGACAAGATGTTATTGTTTATCAAAAAGGCTTATATTCCGAGAAACAAGTTTGTATTGCCAACCCTACTTTAAATGACGTTGGAGTAAGGTATTTCGGAAATAACGCGGATAAAATGGGTGTAACTGGTTCCGTAACAAAAGATGCGCGTACCCTAACGCTTAATTTTGGTCAACCAGCCGCAGATCCAATGTATAGTGAAACAAAAGCAGCATACAAAGTGTACATGATTGTAGTTATCGATCCAGACGAAATTGACTACAGTAGCATCATGCAAAATAAAGCAACATACACTTACAACGATAAAGTTATTACTTCTTATGAAAATAGCGAAATGTACTGGGATGCTGGTGGCGGTACGGCCTATGCGAAAAAATATGTTTTAGACAATAAAACAAATGCATATATAAGTGGAAGCCAATATAATGTGGCTACTCCTGACGCAGAGGGTAATTTATCAGTTGGCTATAAAATACGAGTAAGAAGTGCGTATGAATTTGATAAATCTTCTATTAATATTGGAGACGTTATTGCTGCAGATAATTTTAAATCTATCTCTAATGTGGAAGTAAATGGTTATGAGGCAAGTCCAAACACGGGCTTCCAAATTGACGGGGAACTTGAAAATCCTGTACCACTTGCTGCGGATAAGTATGCGGTAGAAGCAAAAGCAACTGCGAACACATTAGATATCACAAACCCAGTTGACATTCCGCAAATGCAACTATATAACGTTCTTTTCAAAGTCAATTATCAAAAAGTAAAATATGGCGCGAAACTGGTTAACCAAGCAGCTGGATCAGAAGTTGCTACGGTTGTCCCGCTAAACTTAAACCTTTTGAAACAAGACGATATAAGCAAAACAGCATTGACAGGCTATGAATTCAAAGCTTATTATGCGGACGAAAACGGAAAAGCAGATTTAACGAAACCGGTCAAAGATACAGCTAATAACGAAATTGTTATGACAGACTCATCCGGCGCAGCAAATTTCATCCCGACTGGTTATAAAACAACTTCTAAAAATCAAGAATGGAATGTAGTTCTTGTTGAAACAAAGACACCAACTGGTTATGAATCAAATGAAAATAAAGAGTATCCAGTTACAGTGAAGAGCGATGCGAATGGTAATTTATCCATTCCAGCTAGCACAAAAACAGGTCTTGAAATCACCAATGATGATTACGGAGCAACAACAGCAACTATTGACAACCATGCAGATGTGAAAATGATTGATGTGAATGGCGCGAAAACTTGGACTGGTGACAAAGAAGCAGACCGTCCAGATTCCATCGAAGTACAACTTTTACAAGACGGTGTAGCATACGGTAATCCAATTACTGTAACAAAAGCAGACGACTGGAAATATGAATTCAAAAATGTTCCAGAAACAAAAGCAGATGGAACTAAATACACGTATACAGTTTTAGAAAATACAGTAGCTAACTACACAAGTGCTGTCACTGGTCTTGATATTAACAACACATTAATCAAACCAGATGTAAAAATGATTAATCTTGACGGTCAAAAAACGTGGAAAAACGATACAGAAAATGATCGTCCCGCATCCATCGAAATTCAATTACAACAAAATGGGCAAGATTACGGTTTCCCAGTAACAGTTACAAAAGATAACGATTGGAAATACGAATTTAAAAACCTACCAGAAACAACCAATGATGGAGCGGCTTACAACTACACAATTGTCGAAAAAGCAGTTCCAGGCTATGAAACCAAAGTCGACGGAATGAACGTCATCAACACGAAAGTAGATGCACCAAAAACCACTGTCACTGGTGAGAAAACATGGAAAAACGACACAGCCAAAGACCGTCCAGACTATATCGAAGTACAACTTTTACAAAATGGACAAACTTATGGTGATCCAGTCAAAGTAACGAAAGAGAGCGATTGGAAATATAGCTTCAAAGATTTACCTAAAAACGATGCTAACAACAACGCTTATCGTTACTCTGTTGCTGAAATAGCAGTTCCAGGCTACAAAACAACCACAGATGGAATGAACTTAATCAACACAAAAGTAACCGATGAGAAAAATGTAACTACAGCGAGCGGTACAAAAACTTGGGTGGGAGACAATGAAAAAACACGTCCCGCATCCATCGAAGTTCAACTTTTGCAAAACGGTAAAGCATACGGAACACCAATCAAAGTAACAGCAAAATCGAATTGGAAATACAACTTTACCAACCTTCCAGAGAAAGACAAAACAGGTGAAAAATACAGCTATACCGTATCTGAAAAACAAGTATCTGGCTATAGTGTAAAAGTAAAAGGCATGGACTTAACGAATACAAAAGCAACAAAAACGACACCAAAAGTTACACATTCTACCAATAAACCAAGTAAAACGAAAAAATTACCTGGAACTGGTGATACGAATGGTATGTTGCTAGTTGCTGGTGGATTAGTACTATTATTCTTAGGACTACACCTTAGAAGAAAAAGTATCAAATAAAGAAAACAGCCGATCCGAGTAAGCTTGGGTCGGCTGTTCTTTTGAATAAAGCAAAATCGGGTATACAAATAAAAATGAAATAAGGGGGGCTTCATGATGAAAGAAGAGCTACTGCAAGCAATCGAAGTCGATGAGCCAGTTTTACTTGTAACGGCAATCGGGTATATTGTAGGAATTGTGGAAACAAAAGGAGAGCTTATTCGCTTAAACGATGTGTATATCAATTGTGTTTCAGCCAGTAGAGTAAACCGTTTTAGCCGAGGCTTAGCTGTGAATGTCAATCAAGTCATCGGTATGCAACTATTAAGTAAGTCGGAGAAAGATGAAATGATTGGCGGCTGGAAGGCATATGTGGCGCCTACAGCTGGTTAAGCTATGATATAATATAAACAGCACTTACGGAGGTCTGAACGAATGATATTATTAGTTGTTGATACACAAAAATTAATTATGACAAATAATCTTTACAATTTCGATTCACTGGTACCCAACATAGAACGATTAATCACTAACGCTCGAAAAAATAAAATAGAAATAATTTATGTGCGACATGACGACGGACCTAATACAGAACTTACAAAAGGAAAAGAAGGCTTCGATATTTACGAAAAATTCCAACCAACTAAAGACGAAAGAATCTTTGATAAAACCGTAAATAGCGCTTTTAAAGGAACAGGTTTACTTGCTTATCTCAAAGAAAAAGGAGCGAAGAAAATTGTAGTAGCAGGATTGCAAACCGATTTTTGCATTGACGCTACGGTGAAATGTGGTTTTGAGCATGGCTTCCAGATGATTGTTCCCGCCCACGCCAATTCGACGGAAGAAAACCACTTTATGTCGGGGGAGAATAGTTACAAGTACTATAATGAATGGATGTGGCCTGATCGTTACGCGACCTGCATATCTATAGAAGAAACAATTAATGAAATGGAAAATAACTAAGAGAGTCTAAGCATTACGCTTAGGCTCTTCCTACTTTTTTGATTTAATGGTAGAGTAAAAGGAGTGAATTTTTGCAGGAGGAAATGATGATTAACTTAATTTTTGATATCGACGACACAGTTTATGACCAACTAAAACCATTTGAAAATGCATTTAAAGCTACTTTTGGCAAAGCGGACCACCTGAAAATCGAAAATTTATATATTAAAAGTCGATTTTATAGCGATGAAGTTTATCACCGCGTTGTCCGAGGCGAAATGCCGAAAGCAGAAATGCACGTTTACCGGATTACGCAGGCGCTAAATGATTTTGATTATCAAATTACCAAAAAAGAAGCAGAAGCCTTTCAATACGCCTACGAACAAAACCAACGCAAAATTGAACTTTCGCCGGGGATTAAAGAAATTCTCGCATGGGCTAAAAAGAACGAAATAACGATGGGAATTATTACAAACGGACCAAAAGAACATCAACAACATAAAATAAATGATTTACAAATTAATGATTGGATTCCTGTTGCGAATACTTTTATTTCTGGTAAAGTAGGCATCGAAAAACCGGATAAAAAAATATTTGAGCTAGTAGAAAAGCAAATTGGAATTAATAGTGCAGAAACCTATTATATTGGTGATTCTTTTGAAAATGATGTTATCGGATCAAAAAGTGCTGGCTGGCATTCGATTTGGTTGAATAGACGGGATCATTTGGAGCCAAAAGATGCAGTGTACCGCCCGGATTATTGTGTTGAAAATGAGCAAGAATTATTTACGCTTTTACAGAAAATATTTTAATTATTGAAGACCTTTTTCCATTTTTGGGAGAAGGTTTTTTAGTTATGAATTGACAATTTTGTTTAACGGGGATATTATAGAGTCATTAAGTCTTTAATTAAGAAGGTGAAAATATGAAATTCTCGAAAGCAACGAATTATGCGCTACATACGATGGTTTATTTAGCGAATTTATCACCAGAAAAATCAGTCGGTGTGAAAGAACTTGCGACCAAGCAAAATGTATCGCCAACGTATCTATCTAAGGTGTTAACGATGTTAGTAAAAGCTGGCTTCGTTGAGTCAGTAACGGGCGTCAATGGCGGTTATAAGTTAGCCGAACCAGCGAGTAGTATTAGTTTTCTAGATGTCATTCAAGCGATTGAAGGGAAGGGTGCATTTTTCCATTGTGACCCTAAAAATCATAGCGAAAGCCAGCCACACTGCTTGATTGGCGAAGTGATGAATAAGGCAGAGCAACAGATGGATGACTATTTAAGCAAGCAGACAGTAGGAAGTATTGTCGTCGAAATTGAAAAACATCAACATTAAAGGAGTGCTAAAATGAAACATCATCATAATCACCACGGGGAAGCTGGTTTTAAGCGGAAAGTAGATTATTTGGATCGACCAGAGCGGAGTGAAGTGTTGTCGCCGGAGGATTTTTTGCAAGCAATGTCAATCGAAAAAACAGCAAGTATTTTAGATTTAGGAGCGGGAACAGGATTTTTAACGATTCCAGCTGCAAAATTGGTCGATAATACAGTTTTTGCGTTAGATTTAGATGCGAAAATGTTGGAGTTGATTGAGTCGAAAGCGAAAGATGCGGAGTTGGCTAATGTAGAGACGTTAGAAGCGAGCATGGATGATATTCCGCTTGAGGCAAGTTCGGTGGATGTTGTGCTTGCATCGCTCGTGTTGCATGAAGCGGAGTCGCTGGCGGATGTTTTGCGTGAAGTGAGTAGAGTTGTGAAAACGGGCGGCTATTTCGCAAGTTTGGAATTTGATACGAAAGGGACTGATTTGAAAGGGCCACCAGTGGAAATTCAGATATCTGCGGAGAACTTGAAGGATGAGCTTGCTGGATTTGGGTTTGAAGTGGTGAAGAATTGGCAGTTGGATGAGGGGATGTATGTGAGTATTGCGGTGAAGAAGTAGTACGAAATTGTATATCGTTTGCAAAAAAAGAGTAGGTGTTAAACCTACTCTTTTTTTACTTATTTACTATAATTAGTATTTTGGCATTTAGGACATGGAGGGAGTTTATCTGTTTTATCATCAAGAACAACTTTTTGCGCACACATAGTGCAAGTATATGTTCCAGTGCCAGGTTTTTCGCCAGTTGAATGCATTGCCATTTATATCACCCCTTTAGTATTAATATAAATTATTTTTTCAATAAAATTATATTTTGTTCAAATAAGAACATTTTTTGCTTGAGATTGATTTTTTTATAAATGGGAAAAAACAGTAAATTTCATGATATAATATCTTTTGATACATATTTCACAAAGAGGGAATTCCTTTATCAAAATGATAGGTAGACAGAAAATAAGTGCACCGATGGATGTTGTATTTACTATGTTTGAAAAGGAGAAAAGCTATGGGAATTAGGTTAAGGAAAAGTATTAATTTAGGTGGCGGTTTCCGAGTTAATGTAAGTAAGAGTGGAGTCGGTTATAGCTGGGGAGTCAAGGGAGCTAGAGTAACTAAAAAAGCTAACGGGAATACAAGGACAACTTTTTCAATCCCGGGAACAGGAATTTCATATGTAGATGAGACAAAGCGAAATCGAGATGATGAAAATTCCAATAGAAGAATAAATCCAAATATTTATGAAGTAGACAATGACTTTGAGAGTACAGAAAAGATTAATGTGAGTGAATACCAACCAGTCGAATATAAGGATTTACTAAAGAGCATCCAAAAGGTTCAAAATATTAATTTGCTCAGTACAATTTTAATTTTCACCCTCCTTCTAGCTGCATCGCCGATTTTCTTAATTACAGGAATTGGAGGTATTGTATTAAAGATATATGTTTATGTGAAATTACCTATAAAGTTAGACTATAACTTTGATGAAGAAAGTAAAAATTCTTATGATAATTTGTGTGAACTTTGGATGAGCTTAAATGAGAATAGTAGATTTTGGCAAACTATTTCAGCTAGTAGTCTAAATGAAAGAGTTAGTGGGGGAGCTTCTCGCGGCATTGAGCGTATATCTTCCAAAGCAATTAATAAAATACCGTATTTCTTGAAAGCAAATGTGAAGCCATTTGGGTTAAAACTACGAAAGCAAAAATTATTCTTTTTGCCAGATAAGTTACTAATAATCTCGGGACGGAAAGTTGGGGCTTTAAATTATTCCGATATTAACATGGATTTAGGTACAACAAATTTTGTTGAAACCGATCCAGTACCAAGAGATGCAAATATTCTTCGTTATACTTGGTTAAAAGTGAATAAAAACGGAACTCCGGATAGAAGATTTAAAAACAATCGTCAAGTTCCAGTTTGTCAATACGGCTCGGTTCTAATTGAATCAGGAAACGCGTTGCATGTTGAATTGATGTGTTCTAATTCTGCTACAATTGAAAAAATGAAGCATTTTGCACACAAAGTATTAAACAAAGATTGACTTTTCATTCATGAAATAAAAAGGTTCATTGCTTTAAAACAGCAATGAACCTTTTATATTGACGGAGAAACGGGGATTCGAACCCCGGCGCGGCATACACCGCCTAACAGATTTCGAGTCTGTCCCCTTCAGCCGGACTTGGGTATTTCTCCACTGTGACATAGAATGCCGACAAGAAGTATTGTATAATAAAATTAACGAAAATACCAGTGTTTTTTATAAAAGGAGCGGGCTGAATGGAAAGAAAATTGGTTCAAGAAATAAATTTACTAGAAAATAAAAAGTTAGTGATGAATTTGAATATTGTTGCGATTGCGGTTGTACTCGTATTAACCGTTTTAGGAATTGTTTTTTCAGGCGGTTTCCAAATTACCAATGGTTTGGCGGAGGTTATGTGGCTTGGTGTAGGTTATTTGATAGCGATTATTATTCATGAAGCAGTGCACGGGATTTTCTTTAAAGCATTTCGTCCAGAAGCAAAAGTGAAATTTGGCTTTAAAAATGGGATGGCTTACGCGGGAAGTCCGGGAGCATTTTATACGAAAGCACAATTCTTTATTATTTCGATTGCGCCATTTATTGTTCTTACGGGTTTGTTCATTTTTCTGCGTTTTCTTGGGGTGAATGAAGCAGTTCTTTATTTGATTTTTGCGCTACATACGTCTGGTTGTGTCGGGGATTTTTATTACTGCATTCTTTTGATTAATCAGCCGACTGGAATCGTTGTTGAGGACACGGATAAAGGGATTAATTTTTATTCAGAAGGTTAACCTTGGTAACGATTACAACAAAGTGTTAGAATAAGGATATACTTTTAGAAAGAGGTGCTTGGTTTGAAACGTATAACAATTGGTAATAGCGCTTTAACAGCTTCAGAAATTTCGCTTGGATGTATGAGAATGGCGGATCTTAGTAAAGAAGATGCAAACAAAGTGATTAATACAGCACTTGAAAATGGCATTGATTTTTTTGACCACGCGGATATTTATGGCGGCGGTAAATCAGAGGAAGTCTTTGCTGATGCGATTGATATGAATGCGACGATTCGTGAAAAAATGATTCTTCAATCAAAATGTGGGATTCGTCAAGGATTTTTTGATTTTTCCAAAGAGCATATTATTTCATCTGTAGAAGGTAGCTTGAAGCGCCTGAAAACAGATTATTTAGATACACTGTTACTTCACCGTCCGGATACACTTTTCGAACCAGAAGAAGTAGCTGCGGCTTTCACTGAGCTTGAAAAAAGTGGGAAAGTTCGTCATTTTGGTGTAAGTAATCAAAATCCAGGACAAATTGAACTATTGAAAAAATATGTCGACCAAGAATTAATTGCCAACCAATTGCAATTTAGTATTATGCATACGGGGATGATTGATACTGGTTTTAATGTGAATATGACAATTGATCCTTCGCTTGATCGTGATGGCGGAATTTTGGAATATAGTCGTTTAAACAATATGACTATCCAAGCTTGGTCTCCGTTCCAGTTTGGTTTCTTCGAGGGAGTATTCTTAGATAATGACAAGTTCCCTGAATTAAACAAAACCATCGATAAAATTGCTGCTGATAAAGGTGTAACTAATTCAGCGATTGCTGTTGCGTGGATTCAGCGCCACCCTGCAAGCTTCCAAACAGTGGTTGGTACAATGAACCCGGGAAGAATTGCGGATATCGCTAAAGCTTCTGATGTAACGCTTAGCCGCGAAGAATGGTACGAAATTTATCGTGCTGCGGGCAACCAATTACCATGATTTATGCAGACACTTGGGCGTTATGCCTGAGTGTTTTTTTGCGCAACAAAATGATAGTGAAACTCATTCTCATTTATAAAACAATTTTATCAATTAGTTTGAAAAGAGTTTTTATAAGTGCTATAATAACAAGTGAGTTAGGGACGCCTACCTTAGGAATTAATTATAATAATTATTGTTTAATCTGTTTTTCGCGCTTGCGAAAGCAGATTTTTGTGTTTTTTAGGGTAATGGGAATCATTATCATTTGGAGAGGATGAGCATAATGAAAGCATGGATGAAGCAGAATTGGCAATTTATAACGACTGGTATTAGTGGGGTTTTGATTATTATTGGTTGTTTAGTCGGCAGTGATGTCGGTGATTTTTGGACAGCAGTCATTTTCCTGAGTGCGTTTATTATTGGGGGTTTTGAGCAGGCTAAAGAAGGAATTCAAGCAACCATTAAAACGAAAAAATTGAATGTCGAGCTTTTGATGATTTTGGCGGCTACTGGTGCATCGATTATCGGGTACTGGTTTGAAGGCGCGATACTTATTTTTATTTTCTCTGTTAGTGGGGCGTTGGAAGCTTATACGACGAATAAAAGTAAACGCGAAATCACGAAATTAATGGCTTTTCAACCAGAACGCGCTTTTCGTTTACTTGCGGATGGCGATTTGGAGGAAGTTGCAGCGAAAGATTTGCAACTTGATGATATGGTATTGGTTCGGCCGGGGGAGAGTGTTCCGATTGATGGGGTGATTGTTCGTGGTTCGACAACGTTAAATGAAGCGGCGATCAATGGCGAATCTGTGCCAGCGACGAAAACGATTGGGGCGGACGTATTTGGCGGGACGGTCAATGTGAGTAGCGCCATCACAGTCAAAGTAACGCAAACGTTTGATAATACGATTTTCAGTAAAATTATTCGGTTGGTTGAAACGGCTCAAAGCGAACCTTCGAAAACAGCGCGTTTTATTGAACGATTTGAGGATGCGTATGTAAAAGCAGTGCTATTATTTGTATTAGTAATGATGTTTTTACCGCATTTCGCATTAGGTTGGTCGTGGAATGAAACGTTTTACCGGGCGATGGTTTTATTAACGGTTGCATCCCCTTGTGCGCTAGTGGCTTCGGTAACGCCGGCAACGTTAGCGGCAATTTCTAACGGCGCGCGCCATGGGATTTTATTTAAAGGCGGCGTACATTTGGAAAATTTGCGTGGTGTAAAGGCAATTGCATTTGATAAAACAGGGACGCTGACCAATGGGACACCCGAACTTACGGACCGATTATTCGCAGAAAATGTTGATAAACAGCAAGTAATCAATGTGGTTGCTGCGATGGAACGGCAATCTTTACATCCGTTAGCTGCGGCGATAACGCAAGATTTAGAAGCAGAAATCACCGAAAAATTAGCGGGAATGGAAGTGACGGATATGCCTGGTTGGGGCGTGAAAGCGGAATATAACGGGGAAACATGGCAAGTTGGTAAGGCTGGTTTTGTCGGCACAGAAGCGGCGGCTAAATTTTCCAATGGTGCGTTTGAACGACTTGCTAGTGAAGGGAAGACGATTGTTTATGTCGCTCGAAATGGGGCTGTTTTAGCAATGTTTGCCCTGAAAGATACTTGTCGCCCTGAAGCAATTCGCACGATCAAAGCACTTCAAGCAAAAGGGATTAAAACGATAATGGTGACAGGCGATAACGAACAAACTGGCGCGGCAATTCAAGCTGAACTAGGGATGGATTATGTCGTATCTGGTTGCTTACCGGAGAAAAAAGTGGATGTGTTAAAAGAATTATCGACTACTTATGGTAGCGTGGCAATGGTCGGTGACGGAATCAATGATGCCCCGGCGCTTGCTCATGCGGCTGTTGGGATTGCGATGGGCGAGGGAACGGATATCGCGATGGAAACAGCGGATGTCGTTTTAATGAAAAATGACTTAGAGAAAATCCCTTATGCTTATACGCTTTCTGACCGACTTCACTGGATTAGTTGGCAAAATATTTGTTTCGCCATTGCGGTAATTCTTGTTCTTATCACGGCAAACGTTTTCCAATTAATCAATTTACCATTTGGGGTTGTAGGGCATGAAGGAAGTACGATTCTGGTTATTTTAAATGGACTTAGACTTCTTCGGACCAACCGAAAATAGTGATTTATTTGACTGCTCGTCTATTCCTAGTCTAAGATAGATGAGCAGTTTCTTTTTGCGGAAAAAGGGGTATTGCATGATAGATTGGAGATGAGTGCATGAAGAAAATCAACTGGACACAATGGATAGCACTATTTGTTTTTGCGTCAATGGGGATTTCCGTGGTCTTTACTATTTACGAAATTTTCACCGCACCAATAAAGCAGCCGGCAACCGGGCCGCATGTGACATTACGAGGGGATTATATATTTTTACTTTTTGAAATTTTGTTAGGAATTTTTATTTTGCTGTTACCTTCAATTATTGCACGTCGCTTTAAATTTGAAATACCGGGCCTTGTGTACATTTTGTTTATTGTTTTTCTGTACGGCTCGATTTACCTTGGTACTGTTCAAAAATTCTACTCAACCGTGCCACATTGGGACAAAATTTTACATACGTTTAGTGGGGCGATGCTTGGGGCAATTGGTTTTTCGTTCGTCAGCTTGCTTAATGCCAACGATAAAGTAGTGATGAAACTGAAACCGGGCTTTATAGCTGTTTTTGCGTTTTGTTTCGCGGTAACAATGGGGGCTTTCTGGGAAGTGTATGAATATACGTTTGACGGGATTCTAAACCTCAATATGCAGCGTTATAACCTGTCCAATGGCACACCGCTCACTGGCCGTGCCGCACTAGAAGACACGATGACGGATATTATTGTCGATATTATCGGCGCACTATTTATCGTCATTGTTGGCTATTTTGCACTGAAAAAAGGCCGGCCTTGGATGGAACGCTTTGAATTTAAACGGAAAAATTGGAAAAAAGAACCAAAGAAAAAATAATCATAACAGAGCATCTGCGCGAATCGGCGGATGCTTTTTTAGTTGCACAAAAACGCCAACAACTTTGGGTCTCTGAAACGATTGACTGGTTCTTCAAACTTTTCTACACTTAAAATGAGAAGAAAACTTTGAAGGAGTGAGGAAATGTTTTTAGATACGGGGAATTTAGAGGAAATAAAGAAAGCGCTTCAATTTCCGTTTTTTGAAGGTGTAACTACTAATCCGACCATTTTATTAAAAGAAAATCAGCCGAGAAAAACGCATATCGCCAACATTCCCGCAAAATTAGTATTTGTTCAAGCGGCTGGGCTAACGGAAGCTGAAATCTGGGAAGACATAGCGCGAATTCAAGCAATTGAGCCGGCAGAAGGTACTGCGATTGGTTTGAAAATTCCGGCCCATGAAGCTGGCGTCCAAGTGATCGCTAAAGTGCGCGCTAAGTTTCCAGATGCAATCATTCTTGCAACTGCGATTTTCTCATCTGAACAAGGCTACATTGCCGCACTTTCCGGGGCTGATTATTTAGCGCCGTATTACAATCGCATGGAAGTAAGTGGGTTAGATGCAGCGAAAACAATCGCAGAACTGCGCTACGTGTTAGATTTGCAAGGTCTTGAAGACGTGAAAATCATGGGAGCGAGTTTTAAAAATAGTCGCCAAATCATGCAGGCTCTAGCAAGTGGGGCGGATACAGTGACAATTAGCTACGACTTATTCTTACAAATGATGAACAAGCCACTGGCACTTGAAAGCATTGAAAAATTTAACGAACATCATGCCGCTTTACCAAAATGAGTAAAAAAGGAAGTATCCAGCAAATCCGGATACTTCCTTTTGTTTATTTATCTTCGTCTCGTAATGGTAAATTGTTTACGTAGCTATCGGAATACTGCAAGAGTTTTCGGCTAGCGTCAAAGCGTTTCTTGACTTCACTCGAAAGTTCTTTATTCGTACCATCGTAGTTTGTTGCTTCGCCAGTTTCGAAACTTTCGTCTGGTTGGTACATATACGAATTAGTGAAATAGCTTCCTTCTGGCATTGTATAGCGTTCGGGAACGTAATTGTTGGATGAATTGAGGATATCAGTGCCGAACATAATTTGATTGCCAGTATCAATACCGAGTAAATTCATCACAGTTGGCATAATATCAATTTCGCCGCCGACATTGTTGATTTCGCCAGGTTTTTCCATGCCAGGATAGTGCAAGAAGAACGGGATACGGTAATCATCGGCCGGGTCAGCTTTAAGCTCGGTAGAACGATTGACGTATTTTTTTTGTTCCTCAGGTAGTTGATCGGTTTTGATAATGTGGTGATCTCCGTAGAAAACAACGACAGAATCATCCCAAATACCGCTATCTTTCAGTTTTTGGATGAACTCACCAAGTTGTTTGTCTGCATAATGAACCGCTTCGAAATAGTTACCAAGCTCTGTATCTTTTAAATCGTCTGGTAAAGTAATTTCTTGCTTGTCTTCTGGAATATCAAATGGCATATGGCTACTTACGCTAATTAATTGCGCATAGAATTTTTGATTATTCTTATATTGCTCTTCTAAAATCGGGAAGGCTTTATTGTAAAGCACTTCATCACTAGGAGAGAAGCCAATCACGTCTTCATCACCAAAGAATTTACGATCATAAAACTTATCAAATCCAACAGCAGGATAAAATTCATCGCGATTATAAAAACTAGCATCATTTGTATGGAAGGTCGCAGTTTTATAATCATTTTTACCAAGCAAACGTGGCATGGACGGGATTACCCGGTCGCCATATGTTTGAGTGTTGGTGTAATAGCCACTTGGGAAAGTCGACGTATAAACGGACCATTCCGCATCGGCCGTATTGGATTTAGAAACCGTTTGGAAAAATTGGTTGGAATACATTGTTTCGTTTTGTAAACTGTCTAATGTTGGCGTAATCGATTGGCCGTTAATTTTGACGTTCGTTAAATTACGCTGGAATGACTCGAGTTGAACGATGATAAGATTTTTACCTTTAGCGGCACCGAAGTAGTCAGGATTCGACTTGACGGTTACACCTTTAATATCATTGACGTTTTTGGCGGTAATATCCGCGGCTTTAACATGGTCGGCGCCAGTAAGTGCGGTACTAATATTAAACGTGAAAATCCCCATTCGTTTTGCTCGTTTGGAGTCACTTATAATGTTTTGTTGCATCATGAAATACGTAAAACCACTTAAAACAAGCAAAGTACTCACAAAAGATACGCCATAAACGCGGCTAGTTAGTCGGAAGGACGGGAAATCATGTCCTTTTTTAATGTTGAAGTAGAGAATAAATGGTAGTAAAACAATATCTAGGATGTATAACCAGTCAGTTCCGTTTAGTAGGCTAGTGGCACTGTTTTTAACGACGCCAACTTCGCCGATAAGGGAGAAGCTGTGGTACGTCGGAACTTCATTATAAAACCGGGCATAAAGCACACAAACGAGCATTAAAATCCCGATAAATAAAGACATTCCTGCATACCAATAAATATGCGAACGAACCGGTGCAAATAAATGAATCAGTCCAAGAAGTAATACGATAAACAGCAGGTCCATCCCAAGTGCCAAGAAGTTAGGATCTTTAAAAATCTGGAAATAGGCAAAAGTGAACTTACCAATAATTAATAGAAAATAAAATAAAATCAACTGAATTCCTCTTTCTAGCATGCTTTGTGAGAAATACGCACAAATCCATTCCTTCTAATTTTAGCTCAATCGTGCGAACAGTGCAAATCATGAAAGATGATTCTGATATATTTGGGTAATAGGTTCTAGTTTAGGAAAGATTAATTAGTTTTTGTGTTTTTTTTCACAACTCTATTGACCTTTAAAGTGTAAAAGTATACTATTTTAGAAGACAATAAAAAGGTAGGAGACAAAATGAATTCATTATTTAGAAGAAAACCAATTGAAGATTTAATGCAAAATAAAAGTGGAAGTACACATTTAAAACAAACTTTGGGCCCGTTTGATTTGACGCTGCTTGGCGTTGGGGCAATAGTTGGGACAGGGATTTTTATTTTACCTGGGACAGTGGCTGCGAATAATGCTGGGCCGGCGATTATCTTTTCGTTTGTGATTGCGGCGATAGTTTGTGCGATTGCAGCAATGTGTTATTCCGAGTTCGCGTCTAGTGTTCCCGTTGCCGGGAGTGCCTATACGTATGGTTATGTCGTATTTGGGGAGTTAATTGGCTGGTTACTTGGTTGGGCGCTTATTTTGGAGTACGGCCTTGCTGTGGCTTCTGTTGCGAGCGGTTGGTCTTCTTATTTGAATGCGCTGCTTTCTGGGTTCCATGTTTCGATTCCAAAAGCGATATCTGGGCCTTTTAATCCAGAAGTAGGTACATTTATTAATTTACCGGCGATTATTATTGTGCTTGTCATTGCCTTTTTATTAACGCTTGGAATAAAAGAGTCAACGCGCGTGAATACAATTATGGTTGCTCTTAAAGTGGGTGTTATTTTACTTTTCTTAGTGGTTGGCGTGTTTTATGTTAAACCGGATAATTGGCAACCGTTTATGCCGTTTGGAATGAGTGGTGTGATGAACGGGGCGGCGTTAGTCTTTTTCGCTTATTTAGGTTTTGATGCGGTATCGTCAGCGGCGGAGGAAGTGAAAAATCCACAGCGAACAATGCCGATTGGAATTATCGGTTCGCTACTAATTTGTACGGTATTATATGTTGCGGTTTCCGCTGTTTTAACTGGAATGGTACCTTACACAGATTTAAACGTAACCGATCCAGTAGCCTATGCTTTACAAGTAATTAATCAAGATTGGGTCGCTGGAATTGTGTCACTTGGCGCGGTTGTTGGGATGATTACGGTTATTTTAGTGATGAGTTACGGCGCGACACGACTAATTTTCGCCATGGGTCGTGATGGTTTATTGCCAAAAGTACTCGCTGAAATTAACCCGAAATACAAAACACCTGTTAAAAACACTTGGATTTTTGCGGTGATAGTCGCGATTATTAGTGGGCTTGTTCCATTAAATAAATTAGCAGAATTAGTCAATATTGGGACACTTTTAGCATTCATGATGGTGTCAATTGGTATTATTTTCTTACGTAAAAATAAAAATATTCAAGCTCGAGGTTTTAAAGTACCATTTTATCCAGTATTACCAATCGTGTCGTTTCTATTATGTGCGTTTTTAATTAGCCGTTTATCCGTTCATACGTGGATTCTTTGCGGGATTTGGTTTGTTATCGGCTTAATTGTGTATTTTGCATATGGTAGAAATCACAGTGAATTACTTAAAAAATAATTAACTTACTTTTTGTAAGTCGTTTTATTGGAATTCGAACGCTCCTTGTGTTGTAATGAATGTATTACAATAAAAGGAGCGTTTTTAACATGGGAGCAATTAGTGAAAAATTACGACTTGGCGAAGTGGTATTAAATGTTGGTCATTTAAAAGAGATGGCGGGATTTTATCAAGAAGTTATTGGTTTGACGTTATTAGAGGAAAATGAGCGAATGGCGAGACTTGGCGTGAGTGGTTCTGATGAGGCGTTACTTGTGCTTAAAAAAATTGATCATGCCGTGGTTCCGGAAGTACCCCGTATTGGCTTGTTTCATACGGCGTTTCTTCTGCCAACGCGGGAAAGTTTGGCGGATGTACTTACACACTTGGCTAAGTCAGGTTATCCGATTGATGGTGCTGGCGATCATGCTTATAGTGAGGCACTTTATTTACATGATATTGAAGGAAATGGTATTGAAATTTATGCCGACCGTCCCAAAAATGAATGGATGCGCGATGGTGAGGGTAACTTGCCAATGGTAACCGAACAAGTGGATGTGGATGGGTTGCTACAAATGGCGACAGGGAAACCTTTTACTGGGATGCCAAGTGGAACGATTATCGGTCATGTGCATTTGCAAGTGGCTGATGCAGATAAGGCGGAAGAATTCTACAAAGAAGCACTAGGAATGAATTTGACTACCGCTATTCCATCCGCAAGATTTTTTGCAGCTGGCGATTATCATCATCATATTGGCTCTAATGTGTGGGCGGGACGCAATT
Organism: Listeria cossartiae subsp. cossartiae; assembly: GCF_014224155.1. Taxonomy (GTDB): domain Bacteria; phylum Bacillota; class Bacilli; order Lactobacillales; family Listeriaceae; genus Listeria; species Listeria cossartiae. The sequence continues at coordinate 430,170 of NZ_JAASUI010000001.1, forward strand.
TGGAAAATCGTCACGAAAATGAAGTAGGACTTGCTTGGTTTACGATTATAACGCCTGACAAAGAAGTGATAACGTCTAACTTAGAACAACAAGGATATGAAGTGAAACGATTTGAAAATACCATTTCAGTGACTGATTCGAACGGTATTAAGATTCATTTTAAATAAAAAAAGAACTGTTTAAGCGAAAAATGAGCTTAAACAGTTTTTTGATGCGATAATAAGGGAAAGGTAGATTAGACTAATTATTTTTAATGTTTACGTTGAAAGGATTTCTTGAAAAACCAATTGCTTGATTGAAAAATGGTTTGGAAGATTAAAACGATACCAATTCCAAGTGTTAAATAAGAAAGCGCTAAGGCTGCATTGTCTGGGAATGAATTTTGTACAGCGAGAAAGGTAATAAAGAAGCCGCTATTGGCACAAAATGCTATCCAGAACCAAGATATACCACTAAGTTTGCTTACTACAAAAGAAAAGCCAGAGACAGTTGCTGCTAAAACAATTCCTGTAACTATCATAGACGTAAATTCCATTTTCATCGCTCCTTTGTCATAAATGAATTATTATTAATAATAATGTAACATAAATGAAATATTTTGTAAAGAAAATACAAAGAAGGGGGATATACAGATGATTGAATTTTTTAAAACGACCAATGAAAAAATGGAGCAACTTTCTACTTTGGAAGACGGTTGTTGGGTAAAAGTGACTGCTCCAACTGATGAAGAAATTGAAATATTAAGCAAAGAAATGGATGTGCCAAAACCATATATTTTAGATGCACTGGACTCTGAGGAGCGTTCTCGAATTGAGTTGAAGCGGGCTGAGCAAGATGTGAGACATTCGCTAGTCATTGTGGATTACCCATACGAATCAAAAGATGAGCTAGGCTATGCGATGTATGAAACGCTTCCGATTGGGATTGTTCTGACTAGAAAACATCTTGTAACGATAACGTTGCGCGACTTACCGATCCTAGAAGATGTGCAATCTATGAAGTTAGAAGAATACGATACAACCAATCATAAGCAATTTTTGTTAAAATTATTGTATGCTGTATCTTATTATTACCTCAAATACTTAAATCAAATCATTAAACAGACAAATAATTTAGAAATCCAGATTAAACAGTCGATGAAAAACGAGCAACTGTATGCTTTTATGGCGGTTCAGAAAAGTTTAGTGTTTTTTGCAACAGCGCTTCAATCCAATAAAGCCATTCTTGATAAAATGGAAGATGTGGAACATTTTATGCAGCAAGAAGATAATCATGATTTGCTCAGAGATGTTATTATTGAAAATAAGCAAGCAATTGCGATGACGGATACATATACGCAAATAATTAGCGGCATGTCGGATGTATTTTCTTCGGTTATTTCGAACAATTTGAATATCGTGATGAAATTTTTAACATCATTTACGATTATTTTGTCATTACCAACGATTGTGGCGAGTATTTATGGGATGAATATTAAGTTGCCATTTATGCATAATGAGCACGCATTTGCGTTAATTCTTTTATTTACGCTATTAATTACGACGGGAGTAACCGTGATTTTTTGGCGTAGAAAATACTTTTAATATATAGAAAACGAGGGATGAGCATGGAAAAACAAACATACGAAAAATTAGCATATTATACAATCAAAGAAAAAATTCTCAGTGGAAAGCTTCATGTTGGACAACATATTTCAGAAGCTGGTATTGCAAAAGAATTATCGATTAGTCGCACGCCAGTCAGAAAAGCAATTGCGGTTTTAGTATCCGAAGAGTTGATCGAATACGAACTAAACCGGGGGGCAATTGTGATCGAAAGCAGTATGAGCGCTGGTCGTTTTATCGAATTACTAGAAATGGCAGAAATTTTAGTCGCTCAAACCATCGAAAAATGTAAAAATAAAAATTTAACTTATAAACCAGAACAAGGAAATGAACTTTTAAAAGAAATGCGAGAAATGCAAAGAGAAGAAGACGTGGATGCGTATTTATCTTTGCTTAGTAAATGGCTGTTGCAATTTGTTGCGCAGTTGGCCAATAGTTACGCCGAAGATATTGTTCGGAAAATGAAGCGGGATTTCTTTAATAAAGCGCAAAAAGATATTAAAATAATTCCAGTCCTTTTGGAAAACGAAACGATGGACGCGCTAGAACAATTATCTTATTATATGGTTGAAAAGAAATATGAGTTAGCAAAAGAGGTAATGCAAAAATTAGTCAATTTGTATATTATCCGTACATTTAGATAGTATTTCTAAAATGATTTGCTTGAAAACAGGGGGTGCTTTTAATGCGGAAAGTATACGAAATATTTATTTTAGACTGGCGCCGTCTCTTTAAAGCGCCTTTAGCTTTGTTATTAGTTATTGCACTGATTATTTTGCCATCTTTATACGCATGGTTTAATATTGAAGCACTTTGGGATCCGTATTCGAATACTTCGGGAATCAAAGTGGCAGTTTCGATTGATGATGAAGGCGCGGAAGTAGATGTGCCAGGGAAAAAGCCGCAACAAGTCAATGTCGGGGAAGAGCTCAAGAAAACGCTGGAGAAAAATAAAAAACTGGGCTGGACGTTTGTAAGTGAAGCGGAAGCCAAAAAAGGTGTGAAAAGCGGGAAATATTATGCGTCGATTCACATTCCGAAAGATTTTTCCAAAGATATGGTTTCGGTTGTCAGTGATAACGTCACAAAGCCGACCATCGATTACTCCGTCAATGAAAAAATCAATGCTATCGCGCCAAAAATGACGGAAAGTGGAGCAACTACGATTGTTAATCAAATCAGCTCGGAATTTGTCGGCACGGTGAGTAAGGCCGTTTTGGAAGAGTTTAATAAAGCTGGGATTGATCTTGAAAACGAATTGCCAACAATCCGTCGCTTGAAAACCAAAGTATTCCAAGTGCAAGATGCTTTACCAGAACTCAAAAAAATGGGCGCCGAGGCTGTCAAAATAGAAGCCAAACTACCCGAACTGAAAGCCAAAGCTAACCAAGTTGTCGAGCTAAATGAAAAAATTCCAGAGCTCAATAAAGCGACCGAAAATGTCTTACTTGTAGAGCAACAACTGCCAAAAATCGACCAACTAGGTCAAGATATTCTCGTGCTTCAAAAGAAAATTCCGGAAATCAAACAAATCGCAGAATCGGTAAAAGAAGTGGACGAAAACTTCGGAACGATTAAAAAAACGGTCAATGACGCGGTGAATGAATCTGGGAAAGCGCTCGATGTGATTGATACGGCGATGGCCGCAATACCAACCGTGGAAAAAATTGCTCAAAATGGTAGTGGCTACGTGGATAAAGTATCTGATTTTGCAGATGAAATTAATAAGTCTTTTGATACGTTAGCGCCTGCAATTAAACAAAATTTAACACTAATGAAGCAAATGGCAGACAATATTTATCAGGTCACAGAAGCGATTAAAAACGGTTCGATTAGTGCAGACCAAGCGATTGCGGAATTGAAAAAAATGGAACAAGATATTGATTCCTTGCAGCAAATGATTACGAAACAAACGGCGACTTTGGAAAGTTTAAACGAAACGTTACCAAATAAGCCATTTACCGATTTAATCACGAACTTAAAAACAATTAACGGCCAATTAGGTGTGCAAAAAGAAACGATTACAAAAGTCCGGACAGAACTGGAAAACGGTGCGCAACCTTCCGAGCAACTTTTAAATCAATTGAATGACGAAGCGAAAAATGTCAGCGCGAAATTGGACCAAATTTTAGCCAACTACGATTCGGAAATTGTTCCCGCAATCAAAGTCGGCTTAAACCAAATTCAAGGAGATTTAAAAGACAGCCAAAAACTACTAGAAACCTTGCAAGCCAAAATCCCAGAGATCACGCAGGTGTTAAAAGATTCCAGAGAAACGCTGCAAACCGGCCAAAGCTACTTAAAAGAATTCCAACAACGCCTACCAGAAATCCAAAAAACATTGGACGAGGCGACTAAGGTAATCAACACCAAGCTAGATACCATTATCGCTGGCATTAACGAAGCAGCCAACTTTTACAAAAATGATTATCCGAATGTAAAAGCGAATATTAAAAAAGCTGCTAACTTCATTCGCGATGATTTGCCAGGACTCGAAAAAGAAATTAACCAAGCGTCCAACCTCATCCAAGAAAAAATGCCGGAATTCGAAAAAGCGATTAAAATTGCGGCTGATCTTTCCAGAGAAGAGCTACCCGAATTTGAAAAAGCTATCAATAATGCAGCCAACAAAATTACCGATTTCGATAAAAATTACGATTTGCAAAGCATTATCAAGATGCTCAGAAATGATGCCGACAAAGATAGTTCCTTTATTGCCAATCCAGTTAACTTAAAAGAAACAAGCTACTATCCAATTCCAAATTACGGCTCGGCAAGCTCGCCATTTTATACGGCGCTATGTTTGTGGGTGGGCGCGCTCTTACTGATTTCACTACTGCGCGTTGATGTAGAAGTGCCAGCCGGTATATTTAGCCATTATCATCGCTATTTTGGCCGACTGCTAACTTTCTTATCAATCGGGTTAATGCAGGCGCTCATCGTGACGCTCGGGAATATTTTCTTACTCGGCGTATCCATTGCAGAACCACTGCTCCACGTGCTATTCAGTATGTTTATCAGTGTGATATTTATGACAATTGTTTACACGCTCGTCTCGCTATTTAATAATGTCGGAAAAGGAATCGCGATTATTTTACTTGTTTTGCAAATTTCAGGAGCAGGCGGAAACTTTCCTATTCAAGTTTCGCCACCATTTTTCCAAGCGATTTATCCGTTCTTGCCGTTCACTTATGCGGTTAGTCTAATCCGGGAAAGTGTTGGGGGGCTTTACATGCCGACAGTCTGGATCGATATGAGCGTCCTTACCGGATTTGCGATTCTGTTTATCGCACTAGGAATTTTACTCAAAAAACCACTCGATAAAATTGTGCCAAAACTCTCGGAAAAAGCAAAACGAAGCAAGCTGATCCATTAATAATTTTTCTGTGATATAATTACGAGCGAAGAGGGGGCAGACTTGTGGCAAATAAATTTAAAACATTAGATAAGATGGTTTACAATTTACTTCTTGAAAAAATTAAAAACGGCGAATTAGTGGTGAACCAACATTTAGCGGAAGAAAAACTAGCGACAGAATTCGGTGTGAGCCGTTCACCACTACGAAAAGCAATCGCAACACTCACTGCTCAAGGCATTGTCAGCTATCACGAAAATAGTGGCGCCGTTTTAAATGATGTCCTTATTGATGCGGCTCGCTATGTGCAATTAATGGAAACCATTGATATTTTTGTCGATGCTGCTATCGTCAAGGCTGCTCATTTTGGTTATGAAATGGATGTCGAAAAACTGCATGAGCGCGTGACTGAGATGGAACGCTTTTCGTATTTAACCGATGTGGAAAATTATTTTGAGGCACATCACCGTTTTATTCTTTGTTTAATTAGTTTTGCTGAAAACCCCTACCAAGTTCGCATCGCCAAGCAAATTTTCTTCCAAATGGTTCATTTTTCTGATGGCATTAACATTTTTAAATCTGTCGAAATTAGAGAATGGACTAACAAAAAGAGTAAGCAGATTTATGAGCTACTCGCGGAAGAAAAAACAGAAGCCGCTAGAAAAACGATAAAGTCATTATTTGCGGAACTTACAATTCAAGCTTATAGATAAAAAGAGCTGTCCATTTAGGACAGCTCTTTTTGATATAGATTAAATCCATTTTTCACGCCTGAAAACGCGAAACCATAGCGTAAATACATTTGATTTAACTGTTCATTCGTTTCAATACAATCCAACCGAACAAACGGAATCGACCGTTCTTCCGCTAATTTTTCCGCAAAGTAAATCATTTCCTTGCTCAAAGAAATACCGCTAAACCTACGGGCGACCATAATTCGGTGCAAATAATATGCCTTATCATGCGCCAAGTCGCCCCATAAATCCGTATCCCAATCACTCGGTGTTTTCCGAATAATCATCGCACCCGCAAGTTCACCATCATTCGTTTCAAAAAGTGCAACCTCGCCAAGCTCAATGCGTTGTTCGATGTTATGCACATCAAAGCCATGTAAAATATCGCCCCACTGGGTTGAACCCGATTCTTTTAACCAGCGAGCTGTATCCATCATTAAGTCTGTTATTGCCTGACGATCATTTGGCAAAGCAAAGCGGACTAGAAATTCCAGTCCGCCAGCCGTAATTTTATTTTGGTTCGTTGTCATCTTTTGGAGCCTCTGGATTTTCGGGAGTCTCAGGCGTTTTTGGTGCCTCAGGAGCTTCTGGAGTCTCGGGTGTTTCAGGAGTTTCTGGAACTTCTGGAACTTCGGGTTCTTTTGCTGTGTCAGGTCCAAAGCCTTCCGGGTGGGTATCTTCCACGAATGGATCAGCTTCTGTTGTTCCGAATGGGTCCACTTCTTCGTCGGCAACAATTACTGTTTCTTCTGTAAAAGTGCCTTCGCTCGCTGCAAATAAATCATCGTAGAATACAGCGATAGAAGTGATTAGATAAGGATAAACATAAAGCGAAATACCAAGTCCAATTAACCAAGCAGCTAAAAGTAGCACTAGTCCACCAAAAGCAGCACCAGCAGAAACTGTGGAGATAACTTCAGATAAACCATCATAATAAGATGAAGTGGCAACCCCACTAAATACAATAACAGATCCGACAATCGCAACGCCAATTGGAATTAAATACCAAAGTAGGAATGTAAGTGACAGTCCGAAAAGTCTGCCTTTGTGCCCATTCATCATATGGCGGCTTTCTGTAATAGCATCTAATGGAGAAATATTAGGATTATCTCTCAAAATGAAGAGTGTTTGTGAATAAGAGTAAGTTTTAATAATCCCAGGTACGATTAGTAGTAAGCCCCATAAGAAAGTGAAAATACAAATTAGCAAGTAAGCTACAAATGTACGGCCAAATTCTTTAAAGCCACTAAACATATAAGCAACATCAGGTTGTTCTCCGCGGCTAATTGCCAGGTACACCCAAGAAACACCAGTGTATAATGGTCCTGTTACTAGTATCATAGCAACCTGACCTACGAAAGGAATCCAACCAAGTATTCCTCCGGTTATTGTTAAGATTAACCAAGCGAGTACAAAAATCCCAATGGCAATTCCCCAGTTACCACGTAGCGACTCTTTCGCGGTTCTTTTTACTTGTGAAATAGTCATCATAATGAAAACTCCTTTTTCGTTTATTTTAGTATAATAGCAAAAATACCTACTCCTAAAATAGCACACTTTCCAGCACTAATACAGTAATAAGAGGCGTGATAAAAAAATGCTCAAAAAAGGATTACATTTCTATTTTTAGGGGAAAAGTAATTTTATGTAGTATGATTAATTTGGAGGTGGCGCATATGGCCCATGAGAATTTAAGAGAATTAGAAGATCAATTAATTGAGTTGCGACAAACGTATCAAGAAGTAATCAGCGAAACGAGAGTCTTTGAAGACCCCCAACTCCAAAATGGTCCAATCAATGCAGCGGAAGTTAGATTAAGTGCATTACGTCACGAGATTGCCGAAGTAGAGAAGAAAATCAAAAAAGCAGAGAGCGAAACCGAATAAGAAAAAGGCGTCCATTTGTTGATTTAGCAGAGGGGCGTTTCTTTTACGTAGATTTGGAGGTGTAACGATGAAGCCAATTTTTGCTGTAGGGGATGTTCACGGAGAAATAACGCTTTTAGACGAGTTGCTGGAAAACTGGGATAAAGAGCGCGAACGACTTTTGTTTGTTGGGGATTTGATTGATCGCGGCGAAAACCCAGCAGCAGTACTTAGAAAAGTAAAAGCTTTGGCCGACCAAACAGACGTGATTGTTTTAAAAGGAAATCACGAACAAATGCTACTTGATTTTCTAGAGAATCCTACAGAAAAAATGCACTATTATTTAAGCCAAGGTGGCATGGAAACCATTCAATCTTTAATCGCCGACTCCTTAGATAAAAAAATGACGCCAGAAGGATTAGCGGAGCGGATTAAAAATGAGGCTTCGGAGCTGATTGATTTTATCCGGAATTTGCCACTTTATTATGAAGAAGGTAAATATGTATTTGTGCATGCGGGAGTAGATTTTTCTAAAAAAGATTGGCATGATACCGAGGAACGCGATTTTTTCTGGATTCGCGAACCATTTTTATTTGGGAAGAACAACACTGGGAAAGTCTTTATTTTCGGGCATACACCAGTGCAAAATTTACATAGTAATGGAAGTTCGGGTATTTGGGTTTCGGACGATAAAACGAGGCTCGATATCGATGGTGGCGCGGTTTTTGGCGGAGAACTTCACGGAGTTGTCGTAGAAGAGACGGTCATCACCAAAAGTTTTTCTGTAAAAAAATAAGCATCAAATGGGCTCTTTCAAAGTGCTCATTTGATGCTTTTTTATTTAATAATACGGTGCCATAAATAAGTATACTAGTACGCCGGTTAAGCTGACATATAGCCAAATCGGCATGGTCCAACGAACGATTTTTTTATGTTTCTCAATTTGCATCGTCCAGCCCCATACAAGTGCAAATAGCGCGAGTGGAACGACGATTGCCGCTAAGAAACTATGTGTAATTAAGATGAAAAAGTAGATTGGACGGATAATTCCAACTCCGCCAAATGTGGAAGTTTCTGCTGAAATATAGTGAAACGTTAAGTAAGTTACTAAGAAGAATAACGTTGATGTAAATGCTGCTAAAATAAAGCCACGGTGCATTTTAATGTTTTTCTTTTTTATAATCGCCCAAAGTGCAATAACTAAAAATACAAAGGTAAAACTATTAAAGATGGCGTTCATCCGCGGGAAAATAGTAATGTCGAAATGCACTGCCCCTTGATATCCAATTGGTGAGAAGAATAGTAGCAAAATCACCACAACCGCGACAAATGAAATAATCATTATCGGCCAAAAATAGTTTTTATCTGATGTCGGCTTTGTGAGTTTTTCTTTATTTTGTTCCATGAAAAAAATAGCCCCCTAAATATAAAAATTGCTGTACTTCTTTCATTATACATGACGAACATATCGGATGCGAAAGATTGAACTTTTAAGGTATAATGGTTGGGGAAAGGGTGTTTCGTATGTCGATAATTGCACGAGAATTAACAAAAGCGGAAGAAGCCGAAATTATCCGTTTAAAAGAAGAAGGCGAAGTAATGCTCCAAACGGATGGAACTCCAGAAGAGCGAATTGAGAAAATCGCTGCGTACTTAAAAGATACCTCGCCAGATCCTGATTTGGCAGAAGAACTTGGTTATGTTTTAGGTTCTTTATACGGAGAAGCAGTACGGGAAAAGTATCAGTGGAAATGGCTGTTTGTCTCTGAAAACGATTTAGAAGGTTACGCAATCACGTCGAAAGAGCATGGCTATACGTTTATGGTGCATGACTATTTTATGCAAGTAATCGTTCAAAACAAACCAGATAATAGTAAAATGTTATTTGAGTTAATGGTTGATATGACAGGGAATCGGGATGATTTTCGGATGATTGGGTGAGGGATAACTGTTTTATTGATGAGGTGATGCGCGGTGAACGGAAACGAGCAAAAAGTGTTGGTTTTAAATAATTTAGTGGAGCATTATGGTTATCAAGATTGGTGGGAAGAGGAGAATCGTCTTGCTGATTGGTTGTCGATGATATTAATTCAGCGCACGACAGAGAAAAATGCCAAGCTAGCATTAGCCAATCTGGCGCCATTTTTAGATTTAGAGAGTTTAGTTGCTATCGATATGGCGAAATTAGAGGAACTAATCTACCCAGCCGGTTTTTATAAACAAAAAAGTATTTATATTAAGGCGCTAATCCAGTGGTTTGTCAGCCATGGAGCTAGTTTTGATAAGTTTCGACGCTATTCAACAGAAGATTTGCGAAAAGAATTATTGGGCATAAAAGGCGTCGGAGAAGAAACTGCTGACGCGATGTTGCTATATATTTTTGAGCGGAATGTGTTTATTGCTGATTTGTATGCGAGGCGATTATTTACGCGATTAGATTTTGGCGAATATACAACCTATGAGCAAATGCGCGAAGAATTTATGCCTATTGTAGGAAAAATTTCGCATAAATTATGCAAAGAATGGCACTCAGTTATCGATGTTCATGGGAAGCATTTTGGCAAGAATAAGACGATGGATGAAACGTGGTTATTGGAAAGTAAGTAATAGCAAGGGAAGCCGTGGATTTTACTGTGAAAATTGTGAAAGCTGAGAAAGCGGCAATTGTTGTTGCGGAAAATCCTGGAGTAACACCCAAGCCAAAAAGGGAAGAGGAGTTAGTGATAAGGAAACTCCCACTAACTGGTGACACGACTTCGAAAGCGATATTCGTTGGGCTTCTTTGTTTGGGAACTTGGCTTCTAGTTAGAAAAAAATAACAGTAAAAAAAGATAAGTGAACCCACTTATCTTTTTTATAGTGACTATTCTTCATCAAAAGCATCAATAGCTACAGGTAAAGCACTTATCACTGTGTTGCCGACTGCAGGAAGACCAACGAGAATGGCGCTAATAATTTCATCACGTGTCGCGCCGCTTGATTTCGCCATTTTCACATGGAAGGGTATTCCGCTTTCGAGGCGGGTGGCGGCCAAAACGGCAATGTATGCGAGTTCCTCTGTTTTCTTATCGAGCTTGCTTGCAGTATCTAATTTATGTACAGTTTCCATCCAAGCTGCTTGTACTTCAGGAGCTTCTTTTGCGAATACTTCGAATGATTTGCTTACTTTCATCAAAATTCATCTCCTATTAAAAGTTTAATAAGCTTTGCACACTTAATCTAGCATAGGTTATGTGAAACTTGCAATAAATAAAGTGGACATGTATAGATTTTCTTGCAAAGTGATTCTACAATAGGTAAAATTACTATTACAAAATAGTAGAAAGGAAATTTTATGGATGCTCATATAGAAAAAATACAAGATGTAATTGAATTAGTTAAAACGAGAAAATATAGCGAAGCAGAAAAGTTACTTTTTCATTTATACGAAGCATTTCAAACCGAGTCTCCAAAAAATATACCTGAAGTATATTTTAAACGAGATAGAATCGGCTATACTCGTTGGGAAAATACCGAATTAAATAAATTAGGAAAAATAATACAAAAAAACCTGATTTATCTTGATAAACAGGGAATGATTAAATCTGATATAGTGATTGCATATATTGAAGGTGCAGAGAAAATGAGCGAGTTAGAAGGAATGAAAACAACAGATAATTTAAAAGTGTTGACTGTATTACATGGTATTATGTATGCTTACTCCGCGTAATAATTAAAAACCGCCCAAACACTGGGCGGTTTTTGTATTATCTATTTTCTGCTTTATTATAAGCACCATGCCAAACAGGACCGATGAATTCGTTTAATGCGAATCCACCTTTGATAGCTGCAGTGACAAAATCTTTTGCTTTTGCAACTGCTTCTTCTACAGTTAAACCTTTTGCAAGACCAGCTGTGATTGCTGCTGCGAAAGTACAACCAGCGCCGTGATTGTGGCTTGGGGAAATTTTTTCTACTTCATAAATCGTGAATTCTTTGCCATCGTAAAGTAGGTCGATTGCTTTGTCGCTTTCTAGGGCTTTTCCGCCTTTGATAACAACGTATTTAGCGCCTAGTTCGATGATTTTTTTCGCTGCTGCTTTCATATCGTCTAATGTAGTTAATTTGCCAAGACCGGATAATTGGCCGGCTTCGAATAGGTTTGGCGTTGTGATTGTTGCTTTTGGTAGTAATAAGTCGCGGATTGCTTCAGCGTTTTCCGGTTGGATTAGTTCGTCTTCGCCTTTACAAACCATAACTGGGTCGATAACGACATTTTTTAAATCGTATTTGTCGATTGCTTCGCGGGTTGCTTTAATGATCTCAATCGAACCAAGCATGCCTGTTTTCATTGCGTCAACTGGGCCGCCAGAAAGGATTGTTTTTAGTTGTTCGCGAACAAGTTGCGCGTCAATTGGAGTAACGCCGTGTGCCCAGTTGTTGTCTGGGTCCATTGTTACGATAGTTGTGATGGCGCTAAAACCGTAAGTGCCGTACTCTTCAAATGTTTTTAAATCGGCTTGTAGACCAGCGCCGCCACTTGAATCAGATCCTGCAATAGTTAATGTTTTTTTGATTGTCATTCGTGTTTCCTCCTAAAAAATAAACTTTAGTCATTTGTTTCTAACATTTTATAAATGGCTGCTGCAACGCCGTGTTCATCATTGGAAAGTGTAACGTGTTTTGCTAGGTCTTTGACTTCTTCTTCGCCGTTCCCCATGGCCACACTATAACCAGCCATTTTTAGCATTGAAATATCATTCATATTATCTCCAATTGCAAACGTTTCATCAAGTGTTACGCCTAATTTTTCTACATAATATTGTAAGGAAATACCTTTTTGCGCCTCGCGGTGGGTGATTTCAATATTATCGGAAAAAGAAGAAGTGACAGATAGCTCAGAATCTTTTTCAAGTTTTTGTTTGGCTTTTGCAAGCACGTCTTTATCAGAAGAGAAGGAGATGAATTTTAGAATAGTTAAATCTTTATTGCCTAAAATGCGCTCTACATCTGGAATTTCGTGGACGTCTTTGGATTCAAAACGTTCTTCCACTTTGTCCATAATGGTTTCTGCTGGAACATCTGGGTGGATGCGTTTGTGCATTTCAATCATAAATTCTTTGCCACGGGCTTTGTCTGTTGTGATTGGGCCCATGTCCGTGAAAAATTCGGTATACATTCCTAGTTCAGTCAGGGTGTTATAAGTGTTGCGCGCTAAGTTTTTATCAATCGGATGTTGTAAAATAATTTTGCCATGTTCGTCACGAATTTCAGCACCATTCATGCAAATTGCCGGTGCGTATAAATTGGCTTTATTAATTAACCCCATCGCATCGTCATACATACGTCCGGTACAAAGAACGAAATGAATTCCTTTGGCGCGGGCTTTTTCGATTGCCTCGACGTTTTCTTGTGCAATCTCGATATCAGAGTTAAGTAGTGTGCCATCCATGTCTGAAGCAATAACTTTAATCATAATATTAAATTCCTCCCCAATTTTACCTACTTCACTAGAATATCATTTTTTTAAGAAAAATGCACAAAAGGTAGCTGCGCGTAGTTTTTTGGCTGGTGCGATTACTTTACTATATTTATGTGAGTCATTTGGTTATAATGAATAAGAATAAAACGTGGATAGGATGTGTCAGGATGAAAACAGAACTAGAAAAGATGATTGCAGGAGAAATGTATGATCCTAGCGACAGAGAGCTTGCACACGGAAGAAATCGTGCGCGTAAGTTCTGCAGAGAGATTAACGATACAATGGATTCAGCGTCTCGTTCCAGTGTGTTAAAACGTCTTTTTGGTGGCACAAAAGAAAATGTTTATGTCGAACCAGATTTTCGTGTTGATTATGGTTCTAATATTTATGTTGGCGAGAATTTTTATGCTAATTTTGATTGTGTGATTTTAGATGTGTGTGAAGTACATATTGGGGATAACTGCATGATGGCGCCGGGGGTTCATATTTATACGGCGACGCATCCGCTTGATCCGGTGGAACGCAATAGCGGCTTAGAGCTTGGTAAACCAGTCGAAATTGGTGATAATGTCTGGATTGGCGGACGAGCAATCATTAACCCGGGCGTAAAACTTGGAAATAATGTTGTCGTTGCCTCAGGAGCAGTTGTAACGAAAAGTTTCCCGGATAATGTCGTTGTTGCTGGTAACCCAGCGCGCGTTATTAAAACAATTGAGGTTGAGGAAAAATGATTATTTCAGATTCAAAGATTTTTGAACAAATGGAAAGTGAATTAGCGAAAGCAAAAGCGGCGACAACAAAAGCGAGCCAAGATAAGCATTTGCATGGCTTGATGTTGCTTGTTCAACTTGCGAAAACGGGCGATGAGAGAAGTGCGGAAGTAGAACCGATCTCTATTCCAGTAGCCGAGCCAGCACAGATTGCAAGTATGGACGGCAAGAAAATAGAGTTAGAAGATGGCGCGAATGGAGATTCGTTGCTTGATTTTTAGGGGGTAACTATGAGAAAAACGATTATTACTGGAGCCATTTTCGCGGGGCTGGCAGTTTTACTGGGGGCTTTTGGGGCGCATGCTTTAAAAGATATGCTCGGAAGTTATGCAAGTACTTGGGAAACCGGCGTTCAGTATCAAATGTTTCACGCAGGTGGCATTTTGGTAGTGGGATTATTAATGGAAAAACAAGCTAGTCGACTTTACACGTGGGCAGCGATTTTATTTTCGGTCGGAATTGTCTTTTTCTCCGGCAGTTTGTATGTTTTAAGTATTTCCAAAGTGGCCGTTTTAGGTGCGATTACGCCTATCGGTGGCGTTTGTTTTGTCGTTGGTTGGTTCTTGCTTATTTTAGGTGTAGCAAGAAGAACGACGAGCAGATACTAATGAAAGAATAATCGTCTTTTCGCGCTTATTTAAGTGGAAAGACGATTGTTTTTTCTTATTGGCAAATAAGTGCTAAAATAAAGGAATCATAATTTATAAGGAGACAGCAATTACATGACTTATGCACTTGAAATAAAAGGGTTAAGAAAAATTTATTCCACTGGGGTCGAAGCATTACGCGGTGTGGATTTGACGGTAGAGGAAGGGGATTTTTATGCGTTGCTTGGTCCTAATGGCGCTGGGAAATCAACGACTATCGGGATTATCACGTCGCTTGTTAATAAAACTTCTGGTCAAGTGAGCGTATTTGGTTACGATCTGGATACAGATATCGTTCGGGCAAAACAGCAAATCGGTCTTGTTCCGCAAGAATTCAACTTTAATCCATTCGAAACGGTTCAACAAATTGTTGTGAACCAAGCTGGATACTACGGTGTTTCTCGGAAGGAAGCTATCAAACGTAGTGAAAAATATTTAAAGCAATCGAACTTGTGGGAGAAACGTAATGAACGTGCGCGGATGCTCTCAGGCGGGATGAAACGCCGCTTGATGATTGCGCGTGCTCTAATGCATGAACCTAAGTTGCTCATTTTAGATGAACCGACTGCTGGGGTGGATATTGAGCTTAGACGCGAGATGTGGACGTTTTTAAGAGAGTTGAATGAAGGTGGTACGACGATTATTTTGACGACGCATTATTTAGAAGAAGCGGAGATGCTCTGTCGTAATATCGGAATTATTCAATCTGGGGAGTTGATTGAAAATACCAGCATGAAATCACTACTTTCTAAATTGCAATTCGAAACGTTTATTTTTGATTTAGAGCCGTATGAAGGATCTTTTGAAATTACGGGTTACAATCATGTGTTTGAAGATAAGCAAACCTTGTCGGTGGAAGTCGAACGAAATCAAGGGGTTAATCACATCTTTGAACAATTAAGTGAGCATGGGATAAAAGTACTTTCAATGCGCAATAAATCTAATCGACTCGAAGAACTATTTTTGAAAATTACCGAAGAAAAACATCAAGTGGGGGAGAAACATGTTTAATCTATATTTTACCGCGTTAAAAAGTCTGGCGGCGAAAGAAACCAATCGTTATATGCGAATTTGGGTTCAGACGTTAGTGCCACCAGTAATCACGACTTCGCTTTACTTTATTATTTTTGGGAAAATGATTGGTAGCCGCATTGGCGATATGAACGGCTTTTCCTATATGGAATACATTGTGCCCGGTCTGATTATGATGTCCGTTATTACGAGTTCTTATGCCAATGTGTCATCTTCGTTTTTCTCGCAAAAGTTTCAGAAGAATATTGAGGAAATTCTCGTTGCGCCAGTGCCAACGCATATTATTATTTGGGGCTTTTTAATTGGCGGGATTGGTAGAAGTATTCTAGTCGGCGCGCTTGTTACTCTTATTTCGATGGTATTTGTGCCGTTACACATCCACTCATGGTCGATTGGGATTATTACCTTTTTAATGACGGCGATTTTATTTTCACTCGCGGGACTTATTAACGGGATTTTCGCTAGATCATTTGACGATGTATCGATTGTACCGACCTTTGTGTTACAACCGCTAACCTATTTAGGTGGCGTGTTTTATGCGATTTCAATGCTACCACCAATTTGGCAAGCTATTTCTAAAGTGAATCCGATTGTCTATATGATTTCTGGATTCCGCTACGGCTTCTTAGGTGTTAGTGATGTGCCGGTAGCCGTTTCGCTGTCGATTCTTGTGTTATTTATCGTCGTGCTTTATTCGGTTTGTTGGTATTTGATTAGTAAAGGTCGCGGACTTAGAAGTTAATAGGAATTTTTGAAAAGAGAGCGGGTTGCCGTTCTCTTTTTTTCATGTTTACTACAATTCTTTTTCAATTCGATGTTAGACGTTTTAGCGTAAAACACGAGGGAAAACATAAAGTATTGAGGGGGATGAACATGGGGAATAAAAAAGTGAAGCGAAAACTTGGCGCTAATATTTGGTGGATCCTTATATTAGCTATTTTAATTATTTTCGTAGCCTATTTAGTCATGGGTTACGTCGCAAAAATATAGGAGGTTTTATGATGAATAAAGAAAATCCATTAAACAAATATCATACAGGGAAATTTGAAAAGCAACGGCAAGATTACCCTGGTTTGCAAAGTAAAATGACGCCTGTTCCAGATACGGGTGAGTCGAGCTATCAAGGTGCGAATAAATTAACGGGGAAAAAGGCTTTTGTTACAGGTGGCGATTCCGGGATTGGGCGAGCTGCTGTTATTGCTTATGCGAGAGAAGGCGCCGATGTGGCGATTAACTATCATCCAGATGAAGAGGTTGACGCGCAAGAAGTGAAAAAAATTGTGGAAGAAGCTGGGCAAAAATGTATCTTATTGCCAGGCGATTTACGTAAGGAAGGTTTCGCGCAAGAAGTAGTGAAAAAAGCATACAACGAGTTGGGTGGATTAGATATTCTTGTACTCAATGCAGGTTTACAACAGTATCAATTCGATATCCAAAAACTCCCAGCGGAACAATTGCGCGATACGTTTGAAGTGAATGTATTTTCGGTAGTTTTTGCCATTCAAGAAGCACTCAATTACTTAAAAGCAGGCGCGAGCATTATTTTAACTTCCTCCATTCAAGGTGTTAAACCGAGCGCGCACTTGGTTGATTACGCGATGACAAAAAGTAGTTTGATTTCATTAACGAAAAGTTTAGCTGCACAACTAGGTGAAAAAGGTATTCGAATTAATGCAGTTGCACCAGGACCAATTTGGACCCCACTTCAAATCTCTGGCGGTCAGCCACAAGAAAGCATTCCAGAATTCGGTCAAAACCAACCATTAGGACGAGCAGGGCAACCCGCAGAACTCGCGAGCGCTTATGTGTTGCTAGCATCAGATAAGGCAAGTTACACAACTGGCCAAGTATATGGAATCACGGGTGGAGCCCCAATTAACTAAAAAACGAGGTGGAAAGCTATGCCATGGACCAAAAATAATTACCCGGATTCTTGGAAAAATCTAAGAAAAACGGAACGCGAAAAGGCGATCGAAATCGGCAATGCATTATTGAAGGATGGCTATTCAGAAAACCGTGCCATTCCTATTGCGACCTCGAAGGCGGAAGAATGGTATAAAAATCATAAAGAATAGTAGGCTGAAAAAGCGCACTTGGGATGAAATATTTTCCGGGTGCGTTTTTTGTAATCGTTTATAGTATAGGGGGGGATTTCTGTTGCATTTTAGTTAAATTCGTCATCTAATTTTAATACAAAAAAAGGGTTTGGATTGCGGGAGACGGGTATTATATAACCATAAGCAATGACAATGCCATTACTTTTTCTCCCTTTTTTGTAGTGGGTTGTCTTACTTACCTTAAACTCCCTTTTATACTTTTAGCGGTTGTTAGCAGCCACTAGGAGTATTTTTTTGCGCAAAAATTGAATTATCCCTAACCCTGCCTCTAATTTCACGCGAATTTTCGACATCTGCTATGATTTTGGATATATCTTTTTCATTTGAAATGAATAGAGAGATAATAACATGTGTGAGAACTCCAATTATACTTATTCCCAGAAGAATTAGTTTACCTGCAATGATTCTTCCGTATGGAGCTTGTGATACTACCCCCATATCACCTAGAGCGAGGAAATCGACCTCATAAACAACGATTTTAAATAAGAACGTAATCATGTCAAAATGGCATTTAAAAACTCCTTTTGTAACTACATAAATATTCAACCATTTAGATTAGCTAATTTAAATCAAACCACTACGAAAGAATTCATCCATTATATTTTAGAGTTTTACTTTCAGTTTGATATCCTCTTTCATGATGAATGGACCAACCTCAAGGAAGACATTACTTATTTCCTTTATCTATTATGTATTAAATATCGTAAAAGTTCTATCACATGCTAATCAAGAGAGGTATACCACGTGTATGCCATAGGTCAAGGGAAAGATAGAAAACCTATGATTATAGATAATCGCACTTGATCTGTTTACCCAGAGAAATGCCCAGCAAAGTCCACCAAATTGGATGGGAAACGCTTATACCATTTAGACGGAATTTATTTAAAGCCCGTGCAAGTAAAAGAATGCCACCTTTAACAAAAGAAGCGCTCACTATGCAAAACCTATTTGATTCTATGGGTTATTACCCAACACCACAAAATCGACTAAACGAAATGAAAGCATCATTGCTATACACAGAGTATTTAACACAAGAAGAGCTTGATGCAAAATCACCTGAAGAGATTGAACAAATATATCATCAAATGAGATTGGAGCGGGATAGTTAATGGAATTCGTTCATCAAACAGAAACCAAGGTATTTGCGGTTTGTAGTAAGTGTGAGCAAAAAAGTTGGATTGGGACTAATCTATCTTATAATTGCCGAGTGTCTGTTGCAGAAAAGTTTGGATTTCGGCGGGAGGGTGATAATCTCTACTGTAGTAAATGCATTAATAAAGCGGGATGTTAGAAAGTGAAATTTTTAGATTTATTTGCAGAGAAGATTAACTGTTAAAAGGAATTTCACGTCATTGTTTTAATCTATATTTGGAATTTATAATTGAAGTTAAAAATTTCTTCTATGTAATCTATTAGAAATTTTTTCGATAATAGTACAAATAATAGAGAAAGCTGTTATAAATACACCTATAAAAAGAAAAAATTCTGCTGTTTTATCCAAGTCATCATAATGGGTTTTATATGCATTAAAAGTATAAAGAGAAGTATATCTACAGAATAGAAAAATAGAATAACCAAGTGTAGATAAAAATAAACAGTATGATAAAAGTTTTAATCCAAGTGCTCTGAAATCAAATGATATTAAACTTTCATCTATAAATAAGAAAATTATAGTAGTTACTACTATAAAACCAATCAGGACAAAAAAGTAAAGCTGAGTACTAACATTGGGGATAAAATCAATAGACTTTATGAAAGAAGGCATTAAAGATATTATAAATGATGTAACTGCTTTTATACTCTCTGGAATAAATAAAAGTGAAAGCCAGAAAATAATATTTAGTATAACCCAATAATCTATGTATTTTGGAATGAATTTAAGTAACAGTAAATCTTTTATGCTCATTAGATGTATCCTCCTAAATAAAAAAGCCAGAGCGTTTGCCCTAGCCACAATCAATTGTCGTTAATTGAATTATAGCACGGGAGGGCGCTCAGGTGAAACAACTTTCATTATTTAAATCTACTAATTTCGAAATTGATATTACTTCAACTAGACGCAACATTTGGATTGAGTTAGAGAAGTATTAATATGCTAAATTTGTTGTCAAAAAAAATGGCCGTGCTGTTGTAGGGCTCCAAGCGACGGCAATAAATGATATGCCCGGCAATGGTTATAAAGAATTCCAATCAGATGTAGAACGAGCTATTGTTACTGCGCAAACTGAATTAGAACAAGCAAAATTGTATATAGAAGATTTCGATGAAGCATTTGCAGCATTAACGAATTATAAAACAACAAATGCAGAAGTCAGATCAAGAAGACGAGAAATATTTAAATTGACATTTCTTAAAGGTTGGTCACGTCATAAAATATGTGATGAGTTGGCAATAAGTGAAACTTTATTCTATAAAGAAGAACAAGAAGCAATTAAACAGTTTTCTGTTAGAATGGGATGTTATGCTGTTTCACACCACAGTTCAAAAAGGAAAAGTGGAATATGGGTGGAATAAAAGTGATAAATGACAGGTATATTTCGGGAATAATTCGGAGAAAAATAACGATATTTACATGATAAGATGTTATTGTTGAGAAATAGAGAAATCAAATAATTATATATATTGTACCTGCTCTTAATTCTCAGCACCCTTTCCATCTGTTTTTTATTGAACAGGTGGTTTTTGTTTGGTATAGTGAAAATAAAAGGGTGGAATTTAAATGAAAATGATTAAAGATGTTAATGAACAAGAACCATATTTGGGGCTGAGAGGTGATGAAATTATGGAAAATTCTTACACCTGTGGGTATTGCAACAGACATACATCTTCCGTAAGAGGTATGCCATTGATAAAAGATAACTATAGTAGTTTACATAGTGGGCATGCACAGCAAGCGGGGAAATCAGGCGTGTATATATGTACGCAATGCAAAATGCCAACTTTTATTTGGGAAGACATTCAAGTGCCTGGAAATAAGTTTGGTAATCCTGTTGAGGGTGTATCAGATACAGTCAATGACATTTACGAAGAAGCCAGAGCTTCATTTTCTGTAGGAGCTTATACGGCAGTTGTTTTACTTTGCCGAAAGTTATTAATGAATTTAGCAGTCGATTTAGGGGCAGATGAGAATAAGAATTTTGCTTATTATGTTAACTATCTAAAGGATAATCACTATATACCGGTGAATAGCAGTGATTGGGTGGACGCTATCCGTAAACATGGTAATGAAGCCACTCACGAAACAAACGTGAAGTCAAGAGAAGATGCAGAAAAAATGATTAAATTTAGTGAGATGTTAATTAAAATGAATTACGAGTATCCAAGTTTAATATCTTAAATTAAAGTCCTCTTCCGAGGACTTTTTATTTTATCAAAGAAGATGTGAAAATAAATATCCAAGAAGGTAAATAAAGAAAAACAAACTCAACGCAAGATAGGCGGTGATAGTGACATGGCAAGGAAAAGGGACCCAACTATATTCTTGCAAGCGTTGGAGGATAGTTAGAGAGATAATATTGAAGCGAGACTTTTACCTATGCCAATGTTGTAAGCAACAAGAAGGAAAGATTGTTCATCATATTATTCCTTTGAGAGCCGATTTAACTAAAGCCTATGAACTATCAAACCTTGAAACTGTATGTGCAAGTTGTCATAGTCAATTACACCCTGAAAGAAATGCTAAAATTGGTTATAAAAAAAGGAGTACAAAAATAGATATTGTAATGTTTCATAAAAACAAAGAATGATCCCCCCTCCATAAAAAAACTTAAATGTATTGGTACCGCTAGACTGATTCCTGAAGCGCGTACACAAATGCCGAGTTTCAAATTTTTTAAGTGGTAAGAAAATGTAAGATAAGCGTTGAAATATAAGGGATTATACTGCATGTTGCATAAAAATGTAACTAAGGATTGAGGTGATAAATATGCCTATGCCGGCAAAATCTGCAAGATTAAAATTACTTCATGGAAATACAGGAAAACAGAATACAAATGAACTAAAAAAACGTGCAAAAAATGAAGAAAGAATGAAAATGCCTACAGATAAGCTTCGGTCTCCACCTTGGTTAGATAAGGAAGGGAGAGAAGCTTTTTTGTTTGTAGTGAAAGAGCTGACAGAAATAGACGTTGCTGGGAATGCAGATTTACACACTATTGCGCTTTATGCGGATTTTTATTCGCAGTATCTTAAATACCGAAGGCTTGTTAAAGCGAAAGGTAATTGGGGTGGTGGAAGATCCAATCCTTTTATTGCAAAAATGGATAGTGCGGCCAAGCAGATGCGAGCTTATAGCGCTGACTTAGGGTTGTCACCTGTTGCGCGGTCAAGGTTGGCTATTAAGTTGGCTGAAGAAGATGAAACAGAATGGACCTAGAACAAAATGTTTTAAATATGACACATACAGAGCGTGTTCGTTGGTGGGAGACTTTCCGTAAAGAGCAAGCATCTTGGGGTGGTTTATTATTAGAACCATACCCAGAATTATTAACAAACTGGTATGCAGAAAGATTATTAGACGGGGACATTTTGGCTTCAAAAGAGAATATTGCGATGGCCAAACGCCACTTGAATGACTTAAAACGTCAAGGAACGGATGAATTTCCATGGATATTTGATGAAGAAAAGGGCCATAGACCAATTCGTTTTGTTGAGGGAAATTGCAAACCAACAGAAGGTGATTTCGAAAAATTCATCTTACAACTGTAGCAACAATTTGTTGTTAGTAGTGTGTTTGTAGGGATGTTAGCAAGTCTAAAAAATATGCTAAATAAAAGCTTAGCGTTTGCTGTATGTCAATTGATTTAGCAAAGTTTAGTTGGATGAAATGTAGGTGGAATCTGCAAAATTATTATTACATATAAATTTGAGAATAGGCAACAAAAGTAAAGTTTGATGAATAATTATACTATTTTATTCATTTGGTCATTATGAGATATGATAAATTTTTAAATAAATAAGGAAATATCACATGAAAAGAAACATATATTTTGACTGGATATGTATTTTTTGTGACAAATAGAAAGAGGACTGTATAAATCACGAATAACAACCTGAAATGCATGATTTTTTTGTGAATAAAAACACAAAGTTACACACATTGTGTAAGAATTAATCTAAATAAGCTCAAGTTTTAGGCGTTCATGACAAGAATCGGACATTTCATTACATTTTTGGTTATACATCCATAATAAATGATATGCTTTTGACAAAAGTATTTGGAGATATAGTTAGTATGAAATTCCACTATTTTATCTGCACTTATTTTCTTTAAAAAAATTAAATATATTGGTGGAAAAGGGAGGCAACGAAGAAATGGCTAAAAAAAGGTTTATGGTTATTTTCTTAATAGTACTATCGATTTTTGTATTATTAAATCCAGTAAAGAGTAGTGCTTATGTACTTAATAAACAAAAGATGGCTAACCCTAAGAGTATTAATTATTTTAATGATTCTTCAATAATTAAGGAAAAGCTTGACAGTTATATGACTTACGCAACAAAATGGAACTATTCTGGAAGTCAAGTAAAGGTTAGTAGAAGTATAGGCGCAGTAGGTGTAGAGATAAAAAATTCTTATAGCAATAAAAATTCTGGTACATATGCTACAACATATTATACAACTAAACAAAGTGCAAGGATAATTTATTATAAATCGTTTAAAAACACTAGCGCAGCTAAGAAGAGAGAAACTGTTGTTCATGAAGTTGGACATACAATTGGGTTATCACATACTCAAAGTAAAAATAATTCTGTTTCTGTTATGAGAGCTCTAAATTTCAATCAAAAAGCGTACCCGTTAGCTGATGATAAAAAAGGTATAAATGCTAAATACTAATTTTAAAATGGAGGTTTTTGTTATGAATAGAAAAAGAAAGACGATACTTGGTATTATCGTAGTGCTTTTATTAAGTGTAGGAGGATATACGACATATCAGAAAATGAAGCCAAAGCCTTTTACGGAAGTTGCTGCGGAGGCTAAGACGGATAGTTTTGATAATGAAGAAGAACTTAGTAAGGCAAGTAACGTGATTGTTATTGGTTCACTGAGTAAGCGCGGTGATTCCCAAGTTGATCGTGATGCTGAAGGCGGAATTTTAGCTGTCTATAGAATGTCTGATTTTAAGATAGCACAAGTTATAAAAAATGATACTAAGGAAAACTTAGCCGAAGATACTATTATACCAATATATGAAAATGAGGGGCATGACGAAAAAACAAATACGACTTATCATGTTGCTGGTTATGAAAAAATGGAAAATAAAGAAACCTATATGTTGTTTTTGACTTACGATCCAGAAGATAAATATTATGTTCCAGTAGGAGTTAATTTTGGGAAAATGAATGTCGATAGTGAAAAAGAAACGGAATTATATGGTGATGATAGTAGTAATCAAGAAGAAGAGATTAATAAAGTACAAGAAGAGGCATTAGACACTTATAAAGAGGAAATTAAAGAAGTAGAAAATCAATGATAAAAATAAAAAGTGTGCTTAATTGCACGAACATCATGTAAGTATAAATCTAAATAAGCTCCATTTTTTTGCTGTTCATGACAAGAATCGGACATTTCATTACATTTTTGGTTATACATTGGCTTTTTATGATACACTCGTTTTGACGATTAGATTATACAACAGGGAGAGGAATGCGCTTATGGAAAAGCCTTATTTAAAAAATAGGATGGTACCGGTATTTGGTGGATTTTCGGCAGTAACTCCGAGTACCATGTATCTGAAACTGTAATAAATAAAATGAAAAGAGAGTTAATACAATGAAGAAAAAATGGTTGATAGTAATATTGTCAGTAATAGTTCTGTGTGCTGTGGTTTTCGGGGTAAAGTGGCTGTTATATAGAGATAACCTTGTAGGAATGATGCAAGTTGACAACGTTTTATATATAGTGACGTATGAACCTGCTAATCAAGAAGATGCTTTAGAGAAGATTGGCGAGATAGAGAATAGAATTCGCCATTACCGAATACCAGATGAAGATTTTAGCTCTAATTATTTAAGTGAGGGCACAGAACTTTATGCAACTAAAGAGGAGAATGAGTTTTCAAGAACTATTTTGTTTAAAGAGGACGGCGAATATTTTATTGCATCAGAGGCCGTGGGGCAACCTAATCAAAAGCAATAGAATAGATATTAAATGGCATGTTTAACAGCATGCTTTTTATTATTTTATGAGTAGCTATTTGGAGTATTTTTTTGCAATCAAAAAGGGGCTTTATTTATGTAAAGTTTTATCCTTGATAATGGAAGTTTATAAGAGTTTAAAGGCTTTAAGACCTATGACTATTGGCATGTTTTTCCTTGTGATTTGAAATGTGTCTATTTTATGAATCTTTCTATTATAAGCTTGTATAATGCAAAAGCGATGTATATTCTTAGAGCTAGGACAAAATTTATTTACATAGGAGGAAATATGGGATTTTTAGAAGCTTATAAGTCATTTTGGAAGAACTATGTCAATTTTAATGGCCGTGCGCCAGGTTCAGCCTACTGGTATGTATGGGTTTGGAACATGGCAATTTGTGTGGGCCTTTATTTACTGGCTTCTACTTTTGGCGTGTCAATAATGGAAGGCGGGGGGAGCCTTGCTGGTGGAGTTATGGCAATATTTTTTGTAATTGTGATGTGGTTGTATTCAGCAGCTATTATATTACCTACACTTAGCCTTATTGTAAGACGTTTACATGATACAGGGAAAAGTGGCTTTTTCATTTTCCTTGGTTTAATTCCAGTCGTTGGTTCCATTATTATTTTAATATTTATGAGTCTTGAAAGTGGTGGACCAAACCGATATGGAGATGTCTATAAGAAATCGGATATTTAAATAAAAAATGAGCTAAGGTCAACACTTAGCTCATTTTTTAAAATTTATATGTTTATTTTATGAATCTTTCTACGATAAGCTTGTTTTAAGCTAGCGGTGTCGCATATTTTAGAAAAATAACATAATTTTATTACACAGGAGGAAATATGGGATTTTTAGAAGCTTATAAGTCATTTTGGAAGAACTATGTCAATTTTAGTGGTCGTGCACCAGGTTCTGCATTCTGGTATGTAATAGTTTGGAACATTATAATTAATGCACCTCTGCTTATTATGTCAAAAATTTTTGGTGTTACAGAAATGTTATTTGGATTTGGTGGCGGGATTGCGCTCTTTTTTGGAGGTTTACGGTTTTTGTATTGGTGTGGCTCTATAGTTCCACTAACTAGTCTAATCGTAAGGCGTTTACATGACACTGGGAAAAGTGGTTATTTTGCTTTTCTTGGTTTAATTCCAATCGTTGGTACCATTATTATTTTTATATTTATGAGTTTTGAAAGTGATGGACCAAACCGATATGGAGATGTCTATAAAAAATCGGATATTTAAATTTAAAAAACGAGCTAGGATCAACTCCTAGCTCGTTTTTTTAATGGATTCCTTCACTCACAAGGAACCAATTCACTTGGTTGGTATTAATAAAATACGTTAAGTCGTATTTCGTTAATTCGATACATTTTTCGTTAAAAAGGTTTTTCAAATCTGCTTTAGATAATTCGTGGATGCTGATGTTGTTGATTTTTGCGTCGTCGTCAAGGCGAATAGATTCACCATTTACGGTATAAATTTCGATATACATCGTGCCACCCTTTCTAAATTACATTTGTTTATAATTTTCTTTGAACACGCCAAGTTGGTTTAGTGTTACGACGAGTTGTTGGCTGAAAAGTGGGAGTGCTTGAATTTGGTCTAAGTCGTTGGCGTATGCGAAATCAGCTGCTTGTAACACGAGTGTATGGAACGAGTCTGTCATCGTTTCGTTTTGTTGTTTTAAATAAGAATTTTCTTGTTCCAGTTCTTGGCATTTCGTTTGTAAATCTTGGTATTTTTTGTCGAGTTCTTCTTTTTGGACGGCAAGGGATGACAGGGAGTAAATGCTTTTGAGTAAGTCATATACGTTGTTTTCTTCGCCTTGGTTTTCGCTTAAAAGTTGCACGTTGCTTTTAACGCCAGACAGTAGATCTACCAGGTTTTTTTCGCGTGATTTGTCGTAACTGATTTGTTCTTTGATGGATGTTGGTGCTTTGAATTCAGCTGGTACGACTTTACCGAAAATATTGGTTTTTTCTTTTTTTGTATTTTTTTGTGTTTTTCTTTTTCGGCCTGGCTTATTTTTAGGAATATCTTCTACTTGGATAAGCTCTTTTTTTAGTTTGTAGTAAGTGTTTTGCAGTTGGCTTGGTGTCTTTGGAAAGATCCGCAAATCGTTTAGGCTGAGCATCTCAGAGATATCAAGGACTTTCATATCTTCTAAAATAGCAATTTGGTAACATGCGGAAAGTAGTTCTAATTCGATTTTTAACCAACTAATGTTGGAATGCATATATTTTTCGATTCCACCGTGTTCTTCAACGGCTTGATAAAATTCAGTGAGTAAATGGTAGATTTCTTCGGCAGTTTGTTCGTTAATGCCAGCGTCTGAAGCCATTTTTTTAATTTCAGTTGTAGATGAATTCCCCGGATTATCTACTTGTTTTTTGATTTCTTGGAGTAATTTTCTTATTTCTGATTTAGGCATACAATCACATACCTCTCTATCCTATAGTATTATTGATTTTCTGTTTATTTTTATAATAACAATATATGTTAGTTGTGTAAAGGGAACGCGAGTAGGTCAAAAGGATTGGGTATGAAGAACCTTTTTTTGAGTTAAATAGAAAAATATAAATCGAATAATGAGAAGTTTTCCTTTGATACAGCTGTTACACTGGCTGTTTTTTTATTTTTACACACAATTTCATTTTTTAAAAAAAGTATAGATTTTTTCTGGATTTGGTGTAAAATTTTATATTGCAGTTACAAAAAACACTTTATTGATATATATTTTGAAAAAATGATTTATTTTTGTAATCTGATGAAGGGAGTGAAAGGTGAATTTACCTTACTTGAATGGAATATTTTTTGTCACTTTTAAAAATTATTGTACTTTTGGCAGTACTTGCGGGAATTTCTTATTTTTTAGTTAAGAAAAACAAGCAAGCGAATCGCACGAGAAAAAGCGAAAATGATCTTATAAAGTTGAAAGACACTCTTTTAATCTCTCATCAGTTACGTGCAGTTCTTCTGGAGGCAGACGGGGAAAAGGTGCTGGTGATTATTTCTAATAATGATATTCGAACGGTGTCATTAAAAGGAAAAAATGACCAAAATGAAGCACTTTTCCGAGAATTACTTTTGAAAGAGGAGACTAAGGAAAATGCGTAAAATAACTTCTAGACGAGTATTTCAAGTATCTTTTATTGTTATTTTTGCAATTTCATTGGTTGTTTTTTGGCCGGGTGTGAATGTGCATGCCGAGAGTTGGATGGATTCGCTTGGTGTGAATGGAACGGACGGGGTTAATTCTAGTGTGGCGCTGTTTGTACTAGTTACGGTTCTTTCTTTGTCTGCATCTATTGTATTAATGTTCACACACTTTACTTACTGTATTATCGTCCTTGGATTAACGAGGCAAGGACTTGGCGCGACGAACTTGCCGCCTAACCAAGTACTTGTTGGCCTGGCGCTGTTCTTATCTTTGTTTATGATGCAGCCGCTGATTACTGCTTGGTATGACGATGTGTATAAACCTTCGCAAAAAGAAGAGTGGAGCGCGTCGAAAGTTTGGGACGAAACGCAGCCGCTTCTGACAAAATATGTTGCGGAAAATACATATAAGCATGATATTAACATGATGTTGAAAGCAGAAGGAGAAGATCCAGTTACAAACAAAGAGGATGCACCGCTTATGGCTTTGATGCCTGCTTTTATTTTGACACAGATTACCCAAGGATTTTTAACTGGGATGTTTATATACTTGGCGTTTATTTTTATAGATTTAATTGTTAGTACGTTACTGATGTATCTTGGGATGATGATGGTGCCGCCGATGACCATTAGCTTACCGTTTAAGATTCTTGTTTTTATTTTCATTGGCGGGTACGGACTGATTACCAACATGATTTTTCAAACAATTCACTTTTAAGGGAGTAGCAAAATGAATTTAACGCCGATTACGCAAATTTTTCAAGATTTTTTCTATAGTGGGCTGGCGCTAATTTTGCCGGTATCGCTCATTTGTATCGTGGTAGTGATTGTAGTTGCGATTTTGATGGCGATGATGCAAATTCAAGACCAATCGCTGACGTTTTTGCCGAAGATTATTGCTTTCGTAGTGGCGCTCTTTATTCTTGGACCGTGGATGTTTGAACACATGACGGATTTATTTGTAGGAATCTTTTCCAAATTACCCCTGATGATTAGGGTGTAAACATGGAGTTTGAATTTTTTCTTGCTGTAGTGATTGTTTTCAGCCGAGTTGCCAGTTTTTTATTTTTCTTTCCGCTTTTAAAAGGGCGCAACATTCCGAACAGTGTCAAAGTGGTTTTTGGGATGGCGATATCTATTCCAGTTGCAACGTGGGTCGATGTTTCTGGTATCACGACGCTACCTGATTTGCTGCTCCGGGTCACGTCTGAAGTGGTATTTGGACTAGCGCTGGCAAAACTCGTGGAAATGATTGCGGTTATTCCGAAAATGGCTGGTTTTATGATTGATTATGATTTAGGTTTTTCGCAGGTGAACTTGATTGATCCGTCTTACGGGACGCAAAATTCGATTACGGCTGCGATTTTAGATACCTTTTTTGTAGTGATTTTCTTGTCGCTACAAGGGATGGATTACTTAATTTATTATTTAATGAAATCGTTTGAATTTACGGCTTCGATTTCGATTTTATTTGAAAAAGGGTTTATTGATTTATTGCTCGGGACGCTTGGTTTTGCACTTGCTTCTGCGGTGTCGATTGCGCTCCCGATTATGGGTAGTATTTTTATCGTTAATATCATTCTTGCTTTTATCTCTAAGAGCGCGCCGCAAATTAACATTTTTATGAATGCGTTTATTATCAAAATTACGTTTGGGATTTTCATCCTTGCGTGCGCGGTTCCTATCTTGAGTACAGTTTTTAAAAATTTGACAGATGAGATGATTCAACAATATGTGTCGTTTTTTGATTATTTACTGAAAAAATAGGGAGGAGAAAAAAGCTTGGCGAAGGATAATAAAACGGAAAAAGCAACGCCGCGCCGCATTAAGAAAGCTCGAAATGAAGGTAATGTGGCGAAAAGTAAAGAACTAAATAATGCTTTTTCACTGCTAATTGTAGCTGGGCTTCTTTATTTTTTTGGAGAAATGTTTATTAAAAACACGATTCAAGCATTTGTTGCTCTTTTGAAACAGCCGCCGAAGCTTGCGAACATGGAAAGCTATAGTTTGTTTTATTTAATGGAATTTGGCAAAGTACTACTGCCAGTTATGATTATGGTCGTGATTTTTGGTTTGATGAATTACGGGGTGCAAGTTGGGATTTTATTTTCCGCGAAAGCAGTGAAGCCCCAATTTAAACGGCTAAATCCGGCGAACTACTTTAAGCGAGTGTTTAGTGTGAAGGGGCTTGTCGAGGTTGTGAAAGCGTTACTGTTGATTACGCTGCTTTCATACGTGGCGTATATTGGCTTTCGGGACCACTTAGATACGCTCATTAGCTACACCGGGCAAAATTGGCTTTACTCACTTGGACAAATTTTCGCGTTATTTAAAAATGAATTTCTGGCGCTCTTCCTTGTAATCGCAGTAATAGGGCTACTCGACTTCTTTTATCAGCGTTATGACTATAAAAAAGGCTTGCGGATGTCGAAGCAGGAAATTAAAGACGAAATGAAAGATTCAGAAGGTCGACCGGAAGTGAAACAGCGTCAAAGAAGCATTGCGCGGGGACTTCTCCAAGGTTCGATTACGAAAAAAATGGCGGACGCGACTTTTGTTGTTAATAATCCGACCCATATCTCGGTTGTGATGCGATATGACAAAACAAAAGATCATGCGCCGAAATTGCTCGTTAAAGGAGAAGATGAGCTGGCACTGTTTATTCGTCAGGTGGCGGATACGGACGGGGTGCCGATGATTACGAATAGACAGCTGGCGCGGAGTATTTACTATACGACGAATCCAGATGAATACATACAGGAAGATTTATATAAAGATGTTATTGAAGTGATGAAAGAATTGATGGACGCAGACAAAATCAAGTTCTAACAACATATGAGCGACCTTTCTAAATTTAGAAAAGGCAGGTTTCAAAATGGGGAATTTAGGTGCTATAAAAAAATATTTTGCTATCTTGATTGCGGTCTCGTTTGTTATTGCACTTATTGTGCCATTACCTCCATTTGTGTTGGATTTAGTGCTTGTGACGATCTTGGCGTTCTCAGTGTTAGTTTACATGCGTGCCACATCAATTAAAGATTGGAATGAATTGAAGTCATTTCCGTCTTTACTACTTTTGATGGGGATATTTCGGGTTTCGATAAATATTTCGACGACGCGGGCGATTTTAACGACTGGAGATCCGGGGCAAGTAATTAAGCAATTCGGGAACTTTGTTATTGGTAGTAATTTTGTTGTTGGGATTGTTATTTTTATTATTTTAATCGTCTTTCAGTTTATTGTGGCAAATGGTTCTTCGCGGACGGCCGAAGTGGCTGCGAGATTTACGCTGGATGCTTTGCCTGGTAAACAGATGGCGATTGATGCGGATTTGAATCAACGGTTGATTACAGAGCCGGAAGCCAAAGAAAAACGCGCTTACTTGAATATGGAAACCGAATTCTACGGGGCGATGGACGGAGCTGGGAAATTTGTAAAAGGGGACGTTCTTTTTACCGTTTTACTCGCCGTCGTCAATATCGTTTTTGGTTTAATTGTCGGAATGGTCCAAGGTGGGCTTTCGTTCGGGGAAGCTGCGGTGAAATATACGGAGTTAACAATCGGGGACGGCATCGTGAGCCAGATTGGTTCGCTTTTGATGGCGATGTCTGCTGGGGTTATTGTTACTCGGGTATTTGACGGATCGGATGATAACGTTGCGGTCGGGATTTTCAAAGAATTAATGCAAAACTCGGTGGTTGTTTATACGCTTGCCGCGATGTTTGTTTTAATGGGTGTATTTAGCCCGCTGCCAACGATTCCGTTTGTCGGGATTGGCGTTGTACTTGGGATTATCGGCTATCGTACGCAATTCAATTTAAAGAAAAAAGAGCAGCTGGAATTGGAAAAAGAAATGGAATTAATTCAGTCGGAAACGAATTCGGCGGAAGCAGAGCATAACCAAGCTTTTGGCGCGGCACGTGAGAAGTTCCCGGTGGTAGTCGAACTTGGCTTAAACATCGCTGCACTTGTGAAGCAAAAAATGAACGGGGAAACGGCGAAGGATAAAGTCGTCTTGATGCGAAAATCGATTTTACAAGATTTAGGTATTGGGGTTCCGGGGATTAATTTTAAAGATAATACGAGTTTTCAGCCGCGCGGGAAATATGAAATTAAGGTCAAAGGTGTGGCGGTTGCGAGTGGTGTTTTGAAAGCGGGGCATTTGTTGGCTTTGAAAACGCCGGGTGTGATGATGGACCTTGATGCGGAGCCGACCAAGGATCCGATTTTCGGGGAAGATGGTTATTGGATTTTGCCGGGTGAGCTAGAAGATGCGCAGATGAAAAACTATCAAGTGCTCGAGCCGCTGAGTATTTTGATTACGCATTTGGATGTTGTACTGCGGAAGAACTTGCATGAACTACTGATGCGCCAACAAATTAAAGATTTAATTGATGGCCTTGCTGATGAAAACCAAATTTTGATTGATGAAATTAAGAAAAAAGAAATCGATTATTCGCTCATTCAAGGAGTGTTACGTCAGCTCTTGAAAGAAGGGATTTCGGTCCGCGATTTACCAACGATTGTTGAAGGGATTATTGACGGACAAACGATTTATCCAAATGATTTGGATGGCATTACGGCGTTTGTTAGGGAGCGGATTTCGAAAGTTATTTGTGAACAAGCGAAAAACCAAGATGGCAAAATTTACGCGCTACTTTTACAAGATTCGATTGAAATGGATACGGAAATTGTCAACACGCCGTATTATGGCTACGCGCTTAACTGGGCGCTCGACAAGGAACTTCCAATCATCCAAAAAGTAAGGGATACCGTAAATAAAGCGCAACTTACTGGGCGCGAACCTGTCATTTTAACGAGGCGGAAAGATTTTCGGTTTGGCTTTGTACGAGTTTTAGAAAGATATCAATTGGATGTGCCGGTGCTCTCGATTAGTGAACTGTCGCCGGAAACAGAAGTGGAGCAAATCGCACTGATTGAACCAACTTGATGAGGGAGGGAATCCGTAGCAATGGGAAAACATTTAGTAGAAAAGATGGAAATTTTTAAGGGGAACTCCAAGCGAGAAATACATAAAAAAATTCAATTAGTAACGAATGAGCCATATAAAATTACGGACGAACGTGTCACAAAGCTTGGGATTTTTAAGAAACAGTATGAAGTGACGGCGGTCATTATGAGCGAAGTGGCGATTGCGGATGGACGAATGGACTTCCAGGAAACCTTCCAAAAATCCGTCGTGAAACAAAGACCGAAAACAGATGACTTATTGAAAAAGGAAAAACTGTTAGAAATGCTGGCTGCGGGAGCGGAACTGGCGCAATCGACGCCGCTTCTCGAAGAACGGAAAACACAGGAAGAAGAGCTGTCGACAATGCGGCAAGAACTGGCAGCTTTAAACCGGGAGCTGGCTGTGAAAATGCGCGAGGAACGTGAACAGAACAGTGATTTCGTGAAGTTTTTGAAGAGTCGCGGGATTAGTGATACGTATGTGGCGGACTTTATGCAAGCGGGGCGGAAGCAGTTTAAGCAAGTAGAAACGGCACATTTGGATGATATTACGGATTGGTTTGTTCCGTATTTATCGGGAAAATTGGCGGTGGAGGATTCGTTTGATTTAAGCAACCACCGGATTATTTCTTTAATTGGGCAAACGGGGGTTGGGAAAACGACCACGCTTGTGAAACTTGGTTGGCAGCTTTTAAAACAAAACCGCACAGTGGGCTTTATTACAACGGATACTTTCCGGTCAGGCGCGGTTGAGCAGTTTCAAGGCTATGCTGATAAACTCGATGTGGAGCTTATCGTTGCGACAAGCCCAGCGGAACTGGAAGAAGCCGTGCAGTATATGACGTATGTTAATGGAGTCGATCACATTTTGATTGATACGGTTGGGAGAAATTATTTAGCCGAAGAATCAGTGAATGAGATTGCCGCATACACCGATGTGGTGCATCCAGATTTAACGTGTTTTACGTTCTCGTCAGGAATGAAAAGCGCGGATGTGATGACGATTTTACCAAAATTAGCAGAAATTCCAATCGACGGTTTTATTATTACAAAAATGGATGAAACGACGCGGATTGGTGATTTATACACCGTGATGCAAGAAACGAATTTGCCAGTGTTATACATGACAGACGGACAAAATATTACGGAAAATATTTTCAGACCAAAGAGTCGTTGGTTAGCGGAACGGTTTGTTGGAACGGATAGGAGGCAGGTGCTGGAATGAAGGGATTATATATTGGGGCAGCTGGGATGATGAACTATATGCAACATATTCAAGTACATTCGAATAACGTGGCTAACGCGCAGACGCCGGGTTTCAAATTTGATCAGCTTACGAGTGAAGTGATTTCGAGAAACAAAGTGAACTATCAGAATGGGCCTGTCACTAGGCAAGTTGGGACAATTGATTACGGCGTTCGACCTGCTGCGACGCATATTAATTTAACAGCTGGTTCGAGTTACATTACAAACCGCGACCGAGATTTCTTTATGCAAGATACGAATCCAGCACTAGGAAGTAATTTTTTCATCACAGCTAAAAATGGCGAAATTTCGCTTTCACGCGGTGGACAGTTTCATTCCGATCAGTTTGGTTTTCTGCGGACAGCGGATGGTGCCAATTTACTTAGTGCGACTGGAGAGGCGATTCAAGTGGGGCAAAAAACATCTATTCGCGCCGAGGCAAATGGTGATTTATACAATGCGGAAACCAATCAATACTTGGGCCGCCTTGGAACAAAATTTGTTTCAGCCAACCAAGCAGATAGTTTGGTGAAGGATGGGGAAGGTAGACTTCATGTAAATGGCATAAACACAATGAATTTACCAGCTGGACAAGGGATTATCCAAAATGGTGTTATCGAAACGTCGAATGTTGATTTAGGCGTAGAAATGGTGCAACTAATGGATAACCAGCGCATGGTACAAGCTTCGAAAAATGTCGTCAATATGTTTGATAAAGTGTACGACAAAGAAGCAACCGGATTAATTCGTCAGTAACGGCCTAGTTAAGGGGAGGGGAAAAAGAATGATTCCAGATTTGGAGAAGGATTATCTTTACTTTACTCGTGTCGTCAAAAGGGACTTAGGTTTAGATTTAGCGCTTTATAAAGAAACGCAAATGAAACGGCGGATTTTGTCTTTTATTGTGAAGAAGAAATATATTACTTTTGGAGAATTTTTTAAACACCTCAAAAAAGATGCCATGTTGTTGGATGAATTTATTAGTTTGATTACGATTAATGTGTCGTCGTTTTTCCGTAATCGTAATCGCTGGGATGCGCTGGAAAAACAAGTGATTCCAAGGTTGCTGGAAGATAGTCGCGGAAAACTTCGGGTTTGGAGCGCGGCTTGTTCATCGGGCGAGGAACCGTATTCGCTAGCGATTATGATGGAACGCTCAGTCGGTACAAGGCATTATGATATTTTGGCGACAGACCTTGAGCCAGCTATTTTAAAGCGCGCGGTCATTGGGGAATATCAAAGCCGCCAAATGGAAGAGTTGAGCGAACAAGAACGTCATACGGCATTTGTTGAAAAAGGGGATACATATCAGATTTTACCTAAATATCGAAAATCGATTCGTTTTAGACGGCACGATTTACTGACCGATTATTACGAAAAAGGTTTTGATTTAATTGTTTGTCGTAATGTGTTGATTTATTTCACGGCAGAAGGCAAGCATCAAGCATATCAGAAATTTGCAGATTCATTAAGACGTGGCGGCGTTCTTTTCATCGGAGGATCAGAACAGATTTTGAACCCGGCTGATTACGGGCTAGCCACATTAAATAATTTTTTCTACATAAAAACCTAGCAAAAATGGAATGGAGTTGGTTAAATGGGACGAATGGAAAACATTAAAAATTTAGCGTTTTTTGAGGATAAACCTGGACTCGCAGAACAAATTCTCGTGCTTGAAAAGAAAACACAACTTTTCTTACCGAATGAATTTGAAATTAGACAAACAGTTGGCTATCAAATCGGGGATAAAGAAGTCATTTTAGGTCGGCTCGAGTCATTTTATTTTCTCGCTTTAAAAGGTGTCGATGAAGATAACTACCGCTCGCAAGCATTTGCCAGTGAAGCGGATGCTAAAGCGTTTTTCGTTCATTTACCAGAAATGGAAAACGAGTTAGTTGCCTTTTGGTTAAATGAAGTGGAATTAGTTCGCTGAAATAAGTAGGTGGGAGATGAAGTAACGTGGAAATAACAACGATAATAGGACTTGTGTTGGCAGTGATAGTCATTGCAGGTTCATTCATGATTCAAAATATATCACTGGCGATGTTATTTAGCGCTGAAGCTTTAATTGTCATCATTCTTGGGACAATTACGGCTGTTATGATGGCGCACCCATGGAGTGATGTAAAAGTAGTACCGAAACTATTCAAAATTCTTTTCACAAAAGAGAAGATGCCGGACAAAGTAGAAGTACTCGTGCAATACAAAGAATATGCAGACGAAATTAGGCGTAGCGGGGTACTGGCGCTGGAAGATTCTGTCGATGAAATTGAAGATCCATTTATGAAACGAGGCATGCGCTTAGTTGTAGATGGACAATCTTCCCCAGAATTTTTACGGGATGTTTTGGAAGAAGAGGTAGCGAGCATGGAAGAACGCCATGCTGCTTATGCCAAGATTTTTGCATCAGCCGGAGCATATGCGCCGACGCTCGGTGTACTTGGAGCAGCGATGGGACTCATTCATGCGATGGGCGAAATGTCGAACCCAGACAAACTGAGCGAAGCAATAGCCGCGGCGTTTGTTTGTACCATTTTCGGTATTTTTACCGGTTACGTGCTTTGGACACCATTTGCCAATAAATTAAAAGTGAAATCACAAAAAGAAGTGCATTTGAGATATATGATGATTGAGGGAGTCGTCGCGCTTCAAGAACGAAATGCACCACGTGTTGTGGAAGAACGTTTATTATCTTTTTTAAGTCCAAAAGAGAAAGATGTGCTGCGAAATGGAAAAGGGAAGAAAACGAGAGAAGTGGAGGAAATTGA
Organism: Listeria cossartiae subsp. cossartiae; assembly: GCF_014224155.1. GTDB lineage: Bacteria > Bacillota > Bacilli > Lactobacillales > Listeriaceae > Listeria > Listeria cossartiae. The sequence goes on from NZ_JAASUI010000001.1 coordinate 467,040, forward strand.
GCGTGGCCAAGCGTCGCAAGAAACCGCAGGAGGAACACGTTGATGAAACGTGGCTAATTCCATATAGTGATTTGCTGACACTTTTACTTGCTCTATTTATCGTTCTGTTTGCCTCCAGTTCAGTTGATGCAAAAAAATTCGAACAAATGGGAAATGCGTTTAAGAAAATTGTGGAGGAAGGCGCGGCAGGCAACCAAGCATATGTATCAAAAGAAAAAGGACCAGATGATCCAAATGTGAATGCAGTCTTGAAGGCGATGGAAGAGCAAGATAAAAAGAAAGAAGCAACCGAACAAGAGAAAGCCAAAAAAGCAGCAGCAGCCTTACTTAAAAAGCAAAATGAAGAAAAGATTGAAGCCTTTAAAAAACAAATTGATAGTTATATAGCAGCAGAGAATTTAGGAACAAAAATGACGACCAAGTATTCGGATGAAGGACTTTTGATTACGATTCGTGATGATATTTTATTCCAGTCGGGTAGTGCAGAATTATCAGCTGGGAAACGCGAAATAGCCAAAGAAATCGGCGAACTTTTTGCGCAAGGTAAGGGAACGATGGAAGGGATTGTTTCTGGACATACGGATAACGTGCCGATAAGTACATCGATTTATTCTTCCAACTGGGAACTAAGTGTCGCCCGTGCCGTTAATTTCATGGAAGCGATCATTCAAGAAAATAGTGAAGTAAACCCCGGCGAGTTTAGTGCTCGTGGCTACGGCGAATTCAGACCCGTCGCCAAAAATGATATCGCAGCAAATCGCGAAAAAAATCGGCGTGTAGAAATCATGGTGCGCCCAATTAATCGCGATACGCTTGATGAAGATGAGTAGGTGAAGAGTTTGCAACTTTTTTTAAGCGGTTCGCATACGTTAACCGATTATGACAAACAAGAAATACAAGCATATCTCGAAAAATTTGCACCAGTGAACCACATTCACTTGCTTTGTTATAAGTCGATTGAAAATGAAGTGTTACAATTTTTTTTGAAAAAAGAGCATCTGGCTCCGCGCTTGTCGATTTACACTTTTGCACCGAAAGAATGTTTGCCAGAGCCGTTTTTATCCGCGATAGATTACTTGGAACGCTTAGGAAGTAGCTATCAATCATTTGGTTATTTTGATACGGTAATTGCCAAGCCGACTTATGAGAAATTCTTAGCACAAATTGTTAGTAAAATGGATTTGGTTTGTTGTTTTTATAACGGGGATAAGCCGACTGATGTGATACCAGTCGATGTTGCGAAAGCGTTCGATGTGCAAAGTATGATTTATGATTTGCCAAAAGCGAAGAAACATCTACTGCACCGTGCGAGTAGCGATAAAATAAAATTAGTGAATTAATTGATAGAAAGAGGGAAGATTCATGCGGCCGTTAATTTCGATTTGTATGATAGTCAAAAATGAAGCACATATTTTAAGACAAAGTTTAGCGTCTTTTAGAAAATTTACGGAAGAAATCATTATTGTAGATACAGGTTCCACTGACGAAACCAAGGAAATCGCGCAAGAATTCACTGATTTTGTCTATGACTTTGAATGGACAGGCAACTTTTCTGATGCAAGAAACTTTGCGGCCAAACATGCAACGGGAAAATGGATTTTAGCGATTGATGCAGATGAATGTTTGGAAGAGGAAAGTTACCGCAAATTAGAAAAACAGTTAAAATCACCAACGGAACCAATTCAAATGGCGCAAATCATTAGCTTTACAGGGGAAAAAGGGCGAGTGACAACAACAAACCAAATGGCGCGAGTTTATAAAAATGACGGCACGATTTGCTTCCGCGGCGTGATCCATGAACAACTAGAAGCAATCGACAAACGCCCGATTGCAGCTGGCGTTGCTGAAGTAAAAATTTATCATTATGGCTATATGTCGGAAATTGTCGAAAAACAAGATAAATCAGACCGTAATTTACGTTTGTTAGAAAAAGAAGTTAAAAATAATAAAAATAGCGGCTTCGTGCATTTTAATATTGGGCAAGAAATGAATCGACTTGGTAATAAAAAAGAAGCGCTTAAAGAATTTTCCGAAGCGTTCCGATTGCGCGACCACAACCACTACATTTGGGCGAAACTAAGCGCTTATCATATTGCTGAGCTACTTGAGCAAGAAAAACGCTATGACGAAAGTTTGGCCATTATCGAAGAAGCAAGAGTCATTTGGCCAAATGTACCTGAATTCCCACTTAAAAAAGCCAATATTTTATATGTGAACCACCAACTCGAGGATGCGAAAGAAATTTATCAAAGTCTGCTAGAAAATACCGCTATTGACTACCAACCAATCGTGTTGTACGAAGCAACCAATTTTATGCCGCACAAAATGCTAGGAACGATTTACTTAGAGGAAAAAGATTATACGCGCGCGATGACTCATTTTTCTAAAGCCTATGCGGAAAACAGTTCCGATTACGGTGTGATGTTCCAAATGATTATGCTGCTTAGCAAGTTCCATCAACCAAAAGAAATTTTCGCTTTTATGGATCGTCATCACTTTATCTCTAGCACGGAAACGGGCTTGCGCTTACTTTCGATGACAACGCAACAAGGTTACGCGGAATTGTCCGAACTCATTGTTCAATCGCTAACCGATGTGTATCCGCCAGTCGCAGAAGCAACCGAAGTGAAAATCGCAACGATCCGCAACGTCTTCCCAGTAATTAGCGAATCTGCTATTTTATTTGGAATTAAAGAAGAGCTAATTGATGCAGCCGACTTATGTTTATGGCATTACGAAAATCCGCAATTACCAATCGAACGCGTCATGAAAAATAGCGATGTTGGCGACATTTACGATTTTATCTTTGAAAATGGTCCGCGAATTAGCAAGAAACGTTATTTATTTGTTTTAGAACGGGCGATTGCACTTGGAAAAGGCGAGTTTGCTGATTACTTATTGGCGCTTCGTCACGTTTACCATGACAGCATTAATAGCCATATTGCGGACTTGTTTTTCCAATATGATTTTGCGGATATCGCGCTCGATTTCTACAATATCGTTGATGCAGACGAAGTGACCAAACAAGGCTATATCAACCTAATTAATTATTTAGTAGATGCTGATGTACTGGATGAGGCGCTTGCGATTGCAGAACGAGGCATCGATAATTTTAGTACTGATTTCCGTTTTTACCTTTGGGCAATCAAAATTGATACCGAAAACCGCGCGAACCGAATCAGCGAGGCAATGGATGAATTTCCGAATAACCGTTATTTAGCAAAACTGTTGGATGAAGTTACGATGTTGCAAGATACAGTTACAAACAATCGATAGGAGGCCAGTAATATGACAGAAGAAAAAGGAATTTTACTACAAAGTGGAACAAATGAACTGGAAATTGTTACATTTACTGTTGGCGAAAACTTATTTTGTATTAACGTTTTAAAAGTGAAAGAAATTATTCATCCGCTTGAAGTGACGCCTGTACCAGATTCGAACCCGGCAATTGAAGGCGTTTCCCAAGTCCGCGGCGAAATCATGCCAGTCGTGAACCTTGCTCGTGTGATGAAATTACCCGAAATCGAACCAGAAAACACGAAATTTATTATTACAGAACTAAACCAAATGAAAATCGTTTTCCGTGTAGATGAGGTTCATCGTATCCAACGTATTTCGTGGGAACAAATTGAAGAACCAGAAAAACTATCGATTGGTTTAGAAGAATTAGCAGTTGGTATCGTGAAACTAGACGGCAATCTAGTGCTATTGCTTGATTATGAAAAAATCATTTATGAAATCAGCGGAAATGCCGATTTTGCTGTTACTGGTGAAGACCGCATGGCACGAAAAGTAAACCGTGAAGAGAAGACAATCTTTATAGCTGAAGACTCACAAATGCTGCGTCAACTGCTTGAAGATACGCTTCATGAGGCCGGTTATACAAATCTGCAGTTCTTTGCAAATGGTCGCGAAGCACAAGAACATATTTTCAAATTGCTCAAAGAACAAAAAGAGCAAACGTTTGAAAATGTTAACTTGTTAATCACGGATATCGAAATGCCGCAAATGGACGGGCATCATTTAACAAAAGTAATTAAAGAAGATGAAATTGGCCGTGAATTGCCAGTTGTTATTTTCTCTTCGTTAATTACAGAAGACCTGGAACATAAAGGCGCGGGTGTCGGAGCTGATGCGCAAGTAAGTAAACCGAATATTCATCAACTGATTAATATTTTAGATGAGCTAGTTTTATAAAATGAAGTGTTTGGACAACTTTTCTGTTCAAACACTTCTTCATTTTATTTTAAAAAAACGATTTACAAAAACGTAAAATTGTTGATATAAAGCCGTTTATTCATTTTTATATAAATAAAAACAACTTATTTTTATATTTTTAACAAAAAACATTTGATTTTTTAAAAAAATGAAGATATAATAAAGCATATAGAGAAGAGCAGTCTTTTCTAAACCGAAAATGTAGGAGGGAAACACAAATGAAAGTAAATACTAATATCATTAGCTTGAAAACACAAGAATATCTTCGTAAAAACAACGAAGGCATGACTCAAGCGCAAGAACGTTTAGCATCTGGTAAACGTATTAACAGTTCTCTTGACGACGCTGCTGGTCTTGCAGTTGTTACTCGTATGAACGTTAAATCTACAGGCTTAGATGCAGCAAGCAAAAACTCATCCATGGGTATTGACTTGTTACAAACAGCGGATTCAGCTCTTAGCTCCATGAGTTCAATCTTGCAACGTATGCGTCAATTAGCAGTACAATCTTCTAACGGTTCATTCAGTGACGAAGATCGTAAACAATATACTGCTGAATTCGGTAGCTTGATCAAAGAACTTGATCACGTTGCTGACACTACTAACTACAACAACATCAAATTACTAGATCAAACTGCTACAAATGCTGCTACTCAAGTAAGCATCCAAGCGTCTGATAAAGCTAATGACTTAATCAATATCGATCTTTTCAATGCGAAAGGTCTTTCTGCTGGAACAATCACTTTAGGTAGTGGTTCTACAGTTGCTGGTTATAGTGCATTATCTGTTGCTGATGCTGATTCTTCTCAAGAAGCAACGGAAGCTATTGATGAATTAATCAATAACATCTCTAACGGTCGTGCGCTTCTAGGTGCTGGTATGAGTCGCCTTAGCTACAATGTATCTAACGTGAACAATCAATCCATCGCAACTAAAGCATCTGCTTCATCCATTGAAGATGCAGATATGGCTGCTGAAATGTCCGAAATGACTAAATACAAAATTCTTACACAAACATCTATCAGCATGCTTTCTCAAGCAAACCAAACACCGCAAATGTTAACTCAATTAATTAACAGCTAATAACATATCAAATTCATTTATCGAACATTGTTTACCCTTAGCCTCTCGTCACCCCGGACGAGGGGCTTTTCTTTTTATTTATAAAAATATTTTTGGATTACAAATAGGGCGCAGCGCCAAAGTTAAGCTGGTTAACTATTTTTTGAATAATTTTATTATAAAAAACGGATATTTTTTAAGAAAAAGGTAGAAATTGTCCTATTTTTATTATAAAATGATATTATGCGATTTTTTTAAAAAATATTTATAGGTATAGGAATGGGAGTTGTATTTTATGTTGAAGTTGTTGATTGTCGACGATGCAATGTTCATGCGTACGATGATTAAGAATATCGTGAAAGATAGCGATTTTGAAGTAGTTGCAGAAGCGGAAAATGGACTGGAAGCAGTGAAAAAGTATGATGAAGTAAAACCGGATATTGTGACACTGGATATTACGATGCCAGAAATGGATGGCTTAGAAGCACTTGCGCAAATTATGGCAAAAGATCCATCGGCAAAAGTAATTATGTGCTCAGCGATGGGGCAACAAGGTATGGTTGTTGATGCCATTAAAAAAGGTGCCAAAGACTTTATCGTAAAACCTTTCCAAGCGGACCGAGTTTTAGAGGCGTTAGAAAAAGCAGCTAAGTAGAGAAATGGAGGTGGATAGCATGACTACAAATATGTTAGACCTGTTTATAGAAGAAGCTTCAGAACATTTACAGGCGCTAAATGATAATCTGTTACAGCTTGAGAAAGACCCGACGAACGGTCAGTTAGTAAGTGAAATTTTCCGTTCAGCACATACGTTTAAAGGGATGTCCGCAACGATGGGCTTCCAGCAGGTGGCTGATTTAACGCATGCAATGGAAAATGTACTAGATGAGGTACGCAATAATCGATTGGCTGTAACAGAACATTTGGTAGACATTATTTTTACATGTACATCTCATTTAGAAACAATGGTTTCGGATATCCAGCACGGCGGACAAGGCGCGGCGGATATTTCGAAAACCGTGGCTGACTTAGAAGCACTTTTACACCCAGAGCAAGAAACCGATTTAGCAGTTGAAAAAACGTATCGTATTGCTATTCAAATTGAAGAAGCAGCTATTTTGAAAGCAGTGCGGGCGGTAATGTGTTTAGAGCGACTTGCGGAAATGGGGATTATTTCAGAAACGACGCCAGACAGAGAAGCGATTGAGCTAGAAGAGTTTGAGCAGTCATTTGAAGTAGTCCTAGAGTCGGCGCAAACGAAAGACGAAATCGAAGCGGTTATTCTCGATATTTCTGAAATCGAAAAAGTGACTGTGACAGAAGAAGTGGAAGAAGTTCAGGTTATTGAACCAATCAAAAAAGCCGCAAAACAAACAACCAAACGATTAGAAAATAAAACCATTCGTGTACAACTTGAAAAAATCGAAAAGCTAATGAACGTTTTTGAAGAAAGCGTCATTGAACGGGCGAGAATTGACGAAATCGCAGAAAAAACCAATAACAAAGAATTGATGGAGCATCTTGGACGATTCAGCTCCATCTCCAAAGAAATTCAAAATGGCTTACTGAACATGCGGATGGTGCCAGTGGACAGTGTTTTCAATCGCTTTCCAAAAATGGTGCGCACGCTAGCCAAAGAATTAGGCAAGAAAATCGATTTAGTGATTGAAGGCGCAGATACGGAAGTCGACAAAATCGTCATTGATGAAATTGGCGATCCACTTGTTCACTTAATCCGTAATTCGGTAGATCACGGCGCTGAAACAGTCGAAGTGAGACGTAAAAACGGGAAAAATGAAACCGCCACAATTAATCTAAAAGCCTTCCATAGTGGTAACAATGTCGTGATTGAAATTGCGGATGACGGTGCGGGAATCAATAAACGTAAAGTTTTAGAAAAAGCGATTGCGAAAAATGTCGTTACAAGAGCAGAATCAACAAAAATGACTGACGCGGAAATTTTTGATTTATTATTTGATTCCGGTTTCAGTACCGCAGATCAAGTATCAGATCTTTCCGGTCGCGGCGTTGGCTTAGACGTAGTTCGTAATACTATTCTTAAAATTGGCGGGAAAATCAGCGTGGAATCAAGCGAAAATGCTGGTTCGACGTTCCGAATTGAAATTCCGCTAACATTATCCATCATCCAGTCGATGCTCGTTGCAACATCGGAACGCCGCTATGCTGTGCCACTTGCGAACGTGGCCGAAGCTATCACAATTAATCCCGCGGACATCCAACACGTTCACGGCAAAGACTTAATCAATTACCGCGAAACAATTATTGAAGTACTCGACTTAGGCGAATGCTTCCACGAAACACCTTTAAAAGACACAGATGAATTACTTTTACTCGTTGTCAAAAATGCCAAGCGTACTTTTGGACTTATTATTAAAGATATTATCGGTCAACGGGAAATCGTTTTAAAAACACTTGGCGGCTTTTTCAGCGAAAGTCAAATTGCCTTTTCAGGGGCAACGATTTTGGGCGATGGCCGTGTCGTATTAATTTTAAATTTAGAAACATTTTAAGGAGGAACCATGATGGAACAAGTATTTCAAGTAGAACTTCCTGAATGGGAACCGAAAGAAACACCCCAAGAAGGACGCGAAAAAGGCTCTATCCGCCAAGTTGATAATATTGGCGTTAATTTAATTGTCCGTCTTGGAAAAAAAGAAATGCCAGTAGGGGAAATTGCCGAGTTAAGCATTGGCGATGTCCTCGAAGTGGAAAAGAAACCTGGCCACAAAGTCGAAATTTTCCTCGATGAAAAGAAAGTCGGCATCGGTGAAGCCATTTTGATGGACGAGAACTTCGGGATCGTTATTTCAGAAATCGACTAAAGAAAGAAGGCAAGTGATTTGAAGCAAGAGGCGTATAACGCAGTGAAAATGAAAGTGGACCAAGAAAAAACGGCCATTTTAAAGGAATTGCAATTATTACTATCCAAACGGGAAAAAGTCGTAGAAAAATTAGCGCACGAAAAAGAAGTCTATTACTCGAGAACGAAAAAAGAAAGACTCCAAGTGGCAGTATTAGCCGGAAGCATGCAACTAGATGCCTTCTCGCCGAGCCGCATTCAACAAATGGAGCGCGAAATTACGCAAATTAGCCAGTACATTAAAAGCAATGAACAAATCTTAGAGCAACTTGAGGAAAAAGGGAAACAGGCCAAAAAAATGTACGATGACACACGAAAAAAATGGCAACAGCTTGAAAATAAAAGAGAAGAACAAACATTACGCGATTTAAAAATGGTGCTATTAAAGTAAAAGGGAGGAAAACGCATGCTAATCCCAGATAATTTGCTACAACCAGTCGTCGGAAAAAAACAGGTCGAACCAAAAGAATCGTTAGCAGAAGAATTAGTAGAACTACCTTTTATTTCACTTTTAATGGAAAATAGCCCTGCGCCGCTCTTAAAGGGAGAAGCGGACAACGCGGAACAAGCTACAACACCGTTAAAAGAAATCGCGCCACCACTCGTTTCAGCCAAACTACTCGACAGCGCCCCAGAAACGAAACTGCAAGAAGCACCACTCGAACTCAAAGAAGTGAAAGAAACACTTGCGGCAATCGCCAAACAAGCAATTGATCAACCCAAAATTGAAAACGCCCCGCAAGCTATAGAAACTCCAGTAACAAATACACCGAAAGAACCCACAAAAAATGCTACCAGAGAGCAACAACCGCCACCAGAACTTATCATACCTACAAAAGACTCACCTAAACTAGCCGAAAATGTTGCGAAAAACCAACCAGCCCTTGCCAAACTCCCTCAAGAAAAAGAAGCCGTGCAACTTTTCAAAGCGAGCATTAAAGAGCCAGTAACCGCGAAAGAAGAAGTCGCCGTCAAAAAGCCCGCAGAATCAAGCAACATTTGGCATGACACAACGAAACAGCTCACACCAGCTGCCAAAGTAGAAGTCCCGGTCACGCTGAAACAACTCGATAAAACCATCACCGACCAAATCGAACAGCTGCAAAAATTTCAAGTGAAACAAAATAAAGCCTTTTTCGCTATTCAACCGGAATCACTCGGAAAAGTGGAAGTTTTACTAAAAAAAATGCCCGATAAAATTTTTGTACATATCGAATATCAGGAACAAACGGCGAAACAAAAACTCGAACAGATGGCGCAAGATTTACATAATCGCTTCCGAGATCGCGGTGTAGAAGTTGCCGTGACAATGACCGAAAAACAAGCACCGAAAGAGCATAACCAAGGCTCGGATGGTCGACACCACGGTGAATCTAAAAAAGAAAAAGAACGCGAAAATCCACATCAGGAAAGAGCTAAACAAGAAGCATTTGATTTAGAGGAGGAGACGTAATTTGGACGGAATTAGTAGTTTATCAGGAGCAGGCCAGAATGCAAATAATGCAGTGACATCCAGCGTATCGAAAACGCTCGGCAAAGATGACTTCATGAAACTATTTTTAACAAGTTTACAATACCAAGATCCATCTAGCCCGCTTGATACGAATGAAATGATGTCGCAAATGGCGCAACTTTCCTTAATGGAGCAAGTAGCCAATATGACAACGGCCGTAGATAAGCTTTCTGAACAAGCGCAAAACTCTGCCTTGCAATCCGCGGTTAATTTCATCGGTAAGGATATAAAAGGTGTTTCTCTAAACGGCGAAGTAATTAGCGGCAAAGTCGAAAGCGTGCAACAAACAACAAACGGCGTCATGCTGAAATTAAAAGATAACGATAGCCTCGTGCCAATGACATATGTAACAGAAATTAATTAAAAATTTGGGAGTGTGAATTATGAATCAAACTATGTATACAGCTATTTCTGGGATGAATGCGTTCCAACAAGCATTATCAGTAACATCAAATAATATTGCCAATGCCAACACGACAGGATACAAAAAACAAAGCGTCGTTTTCAATGATTTACTTTACCAAAACACAATGGGATCTGTTGCAGGCGGACTTTATGCTGGAACAAACCCAATGAGTTTCGGTTCCGGTTCGAAAATTGGTGCGATTTTAACCGATTATACAGCTGGCTCGCCGACATCTACTGGCAGAAACAAAGACGCAGCATTACAAGGTCGCGGTTTTTTCATTGCTGGTGATAACGCAGGCGGCAATATCGTTTACACACGTGATGGTAGCTTTGCCGTTTCCGACAACAATTACTTAACAACCCAACAAGGAAAATACGTAATGGGCTACGCAACAGACAAAAATGGCAACGTTTTAAACGGCAACTTACAACCAATTCAAATCCCGCTAAATAGCGCCATTCCAGGGGAAGCAACAAAAAATGGTAGCCTAAGCGGTAACATCCCGCTTGATTGGGGCGAAAAAGATACGATTTCTTCCGAGCTTTCTGTATACGATAACGCTGGCGGAAAACATAAACTTCAAGTCAACATCAAAGCTGCTACACCAGATGCGAGCGGTAATGTTTCCTACGAATATGAAATTCAAATGGACGGAAAAGCACTTACTCCTCCAGTAATTGGAACGCTAAATTACAATGCGCAAGGCGAGCTAACAAACCCTGACGCACTAAAAAATATCCAAATTAATTCCACAGTAAACGGCAAACAAGTCAATATGGACTTAAACTTAAGTGGCTTAACCAACTACGGAACGAACCAAGTATTCTCACCAACTTCTGACGGAAAAGGCGCTGCAACAGTAAAAGACTACGCAGTAACGGATGCTGGCTACATCGCAGTGAGTTATTCAGACGGTACCGTTATTCCAGTTGCCCAACTCGCGGTTGCAACTTTCTCCAACGAAGACGGCTTAGTTAAAATGGGGAACGGCGAATATCTTCCAGGATTATCTTCCGGAGATGCAGTTTACGGCGTTGCTGGCCAAAATGGCGCTGGCGGAATTAGTGGTTCTTCCCTAGAAGGATCAAACGTAGACTTGTCCCGTGAATTCGTTAACTTAATGACATATCAAAGTGGTTTCCAAGGCAATACAAAAGTTATTCGTGTGGCGGATGACGTGATGAAACAAATTGTGAACTTGATTCAGTAGGGAGTTTAGCTAAATGAAAATTAATCATACTATTCCACTCAGAATCGACTTCGAACTAGGACGCACGAAACAGCCAGTTGGTAGTTTGCTAGATGTAAAAAAAGGGACCGTTTTCCGATTAGAAGATTCCACAGCTAATGTGGTCAAAATTACTATTTCCGGCAAATGCATCGGTTACGGCGAGATTTTGACAAAAGACGGTAAGATGTTTGTCAAAATAACGAAATTAGGAGAGGGAAGTTCTTCATGAGAGCTAGGGAGTGACAAAAAATGAGCGATAAATTAAGTCAAGAACAAATTGACGCCCTGCTTTCGCAAATGAGTGAAGGTAAGGTAGTCGATGAAAGTACGGAAATTGGCGACTTTGGGCGCTTTCATCCCTATGACTTTCATAAACCTGAGAAATTTGGTGCAGAACACCTCGAAAGTTTAAAAACGATTGCATCTGCTTTTACGAAAAAAAGTATGGAGTTTGTTTCCCAGCGTATCCGGATTCCGATTCATACCGAAGCAACTCTTGCAGATCAAGTGTCTTTTGCGAGTGGCTACATTGAAACAATGCCGAACGATAGTTATATTTTCTGCATTATCGACCTTGGTAATCCGGAGCTCGGTCAAATTATTATCGAACTCGATTTAGCTTATATCATTTATATTCATGAATGTTTATCTGGCGGGAATCCAAAACGAAAATTAAGCGAGCGCAGACTGTTATCCGTTTTTGAAGAGTTGACGTTGAAATCTATTTTAGAGAAATTTTGTGAGGCACTTAAAGATAGCTTTAAATCGGTGCATCCAATCTCACCAGAAATCGTTAATATCGAAACCAACCCAGCACTTCTGCGCGTGACATCACCAAACGACATGATGGCGCTTGTCAGTGTCGATATTAAGTCTGAGTTCTGGATTAGTACAATGCGCATTGGCGTGCCATTTTTCTCGGTGGAAGAGATTATGAACAAACTGGAAAATGTCGTCGAATATACATTTGATAAACGGCGGAATTTTGATGCGGAAGTCGAGCAAGAATTGCATCAAGTCGAAAAAGAAGCGCGCATTCGTGTGGGTGAAATTAAAACAACGTGGAAAGAGCTCAACAAGCTTGAAGTAGGCGACGTCCTTCTAACAGAAACACACATACGCGATACACTCAAAGGCTATGTCACCGAAAAATGGAAATTTGAATGTTATATGGGAAAAAGTGGTAACCAAAAAGCCGTTAAATTTATGCGTCATACAGGGCGGACAGAGCAGGAGAGGTAGAAGTGGAGCAATTACTAGAGAAAAATATCACGCAAATGGAACTAGATGTGATAGGAGAAATCGCCAATATTTCGTTTGGCTCAGCTTCTACGGTCTTATCTGATTTACTACACCAACAAGTCACCATTTCAACACCAAAAGTGGAGATTGTTGATTTATATAATACGAAAGACATTGATATTCCACATGTCGTGTTAGAAGTGAATTTCCATAAAGGAATCGAAATGCGGAATTTATTTGTTCTGCAATCAGAAGTGGCTGCGGCTATCGCGGACTTAATGATGATGGGCGATGGCAACATTGATCCGAACGAAGAACTTTCGGAACTTCATCTCAGCGCCGTGCAAGAAGCGATGAATCAAATGATGGGACATTCCGCCACCGCAATGAGCAATATGTTTGGCGAAATGATTGATATTACGACACCAGACATTAAAGTCATCGCGCTAAAAGAGCAATTAGAAGATACGAACGACCAAACGATGATAAAAGTAGGCTTTGATTTAATTATCGGCGACTTAATTACATCGAATTTAATGCAACTCATTCCCGTTGATAAAGGACGTGAACTTGCGAAAAGATTGCTTGGTGATACCGTTCCAGAGCCAGAGCCTGTCAAAGAAGAAATCAGTTTAACTGCCGAAGAATTAGATGTCTTTTTAGAAGTTTGCAATATCGGCATCGGTTCGGCTTCAACGGTTTTATCCAAGTTACTTAACCGAAAAGTTTCACTATCAGTCCCGACCGCACGCGTAATTGACAGTAAAGAGTTCGAGTTTAATGAACGTCCTTGCCTAGTAACGAGTGTGGAATTTGTCGAAGGGCTGCGCTCAAGCAATACCTTTATCATTAGCAAAAATGCGGCTTTAATCATGGCTGACTTGATGATGATGGGGGACGGCGTGGTTCAAGAATCCGCAGAGCTGACTGAACTGGAAGTAAGTGCCGTACAGGAGTTAATGAACCAAATGATGGGCTTCTCGGCAACAGCAATGTCAGAAATGCTCGGAACAAAAATTGATATTAGCCCGCCAACGATGGAATTCTGCAATTTTGGCGATACGATGATTCAAAAAAACATCGAGGAAGGGAAAACCGTCGAAGTTATTTTCCCACTTGAAGTAGAAGGTTTACTAAAAACACCAATGTACCAAATTTTTAATCCAGCAGCGGCTAAAGAAATGGCGCAATTAATGCTCGCGATTCAAGCTAAAGAAGTTGCAGAGAAAGAAACACCGCCAGCAGAAATAATCGAGCCTGAAAAACCAGCCGAACCAGTGCAACCAATCGTTGTGGAAGAGAAAGAAACACTTTCTGAAATGGAACAAATTTTGGAAGATATTCCGGTAACTTTGGAAGTGGTATTCGGCACAGCAAAAGTAAAACTGGAAAAATTTATTTCATGGTGTGAAAAAGACGTGATTATCTTGAAAGAAAGCATGAATGAACCTCTTGTCTTAGCGCTGAATGGCGTGACGATTGGCAAAGGAATTTTAGTGCGCGTAGATGATCATTTTGGCATACAAATGACTGAGTTAGTAAGGTGAAAAATGTGCGGAAACTTGGACTGATGACAATTTTATTTTGGATGTTTTTTTCGATTCAAGCTTTTGCAGCAGACCAGGAACTTCCAACGATTTCGCTTGAAAAGGAACAGCGTGTTTTTTCGTCGGGTGAAGTGATTTCGTTTCATATTGAAAATGCGGCAAATCTAAAAATTGTTTTGGTGAATGAACATGGACAGAAAAGGTTGCTGGATGGCGAGGCGTATACGGTAACGGACTGGGATTTGGACGGGAATTACCGAGCTGAAATTTTTAAGGCGGGGAGCGTGGAACCGGTTGTGACTGTGGCTGATTTATTTGAAGTGAAACAGCGCGGAGAAGTTGCAAAAGATGAAACGGCGCCTAGTTTGAAAAAATTGGAAATAGCGCACGATGATGATGTTTTATTAACGGGTGTGCTTTCTGTGTCAGCTGATTTGGTTGACGCGGAATCTGGTGTGAAACAAGCGATATTGTTGATCCACAGCGAATCTCATGAGTCAGAAATCGAACTTGTTCAAAATGGCTGGACAGGAAGATTTGACGGTGAAGTAACGTTAGAAAAATTTCGGCCAGGAGAGCAACTCAGTTTTCAATTGAAATTAGTTGATTTTGCGGAGAATGAAACTACGCTTGATTTAGAAAATAGCGTGTTCATATACCAACCGAAAGCGTCTGTTTTGCGTTATGACGGCAGCGAAATAACGAATATGCAGAAAAAAATCGTCCAAGCTGGCCAGCAAATCGAACTAACTCTCGACAAATATACAACGGAATTTCCTAAGCTCGAAACAGCAAACGGCGAGACAATCCCGCTAAAATGGCAAAAAACAGCGACCGAATGGACAGGAAGCCTCACTTTGCCAGCAGAGCTATCAGGTGAAATCGTCCGAATTCAAGGAATGAGTCAAGCGATGCTCATCCGTTCCACGAGTGAACCTTTTGGCGAAATTCAGCTCGTAAAGAACACCATTTTAACAGGTATCATTCATCCCGATTTTGCCTTAATTTCTTCCTTATATATCGAAGTGAATGGTCAAAAAATCCCTGTTAAGCGCACAGGAAACAGCTTCACAAGCGCAGAAATCACGACAACTGGAAAAGTCACACTGCACTGGACGGACTGGGATGGTCAAATTTATTCTGAACAAATCAGCCAAGAAATCACACCCGTAATACCGGCACCCGACAAAGAAATAATCGCACCACCATCCGCAATACCAAACGAAAAAGAACCAATACTAACGACACCAGAAGCCAAACCATCTGTTGAGACAAGCGAAAATACTTCTAAAAAGCAGGCAAAGAAAGAAACCTCAACTAAAAACAAATCAAGCAGTATCCCGTTTTGGATTCCAGCGCTCATGATTATTGGCGTTATTATTTTTTCGGGTAATAGAGCAATGAAATAAAAGCAGAAGTGAGGTGGACGGAATGAAAATAGATGGCATTCAAGAATCCGCAGAAAATCGTAATCAACTAGAACGGGAACTCATTAAACAAAATCCAACTATAAAAGAAGGCACAGTCAAAGCGCAAATGAACACAGAAGTCGCGGTACCAAAAACGCCGCCAGTATCCTTTTCTTTTAAAGAATTAAGCAGCTTACAACTAAACGGAACAAGTACAGCGAGCCTAGAATTATATATGAAACTAATGATGAACAATGCTAAAAAAGCGAATGATTTAATCTTTTACGTGATGCGGGCGGGAATAAAAAATCCAACTGATTCTACTAAATGGCAAACAGTCAGAAGCGAGATTAGTAGCCAATTAAGTACGATTCTAATGAAACAACATAATTTTGAAGCGTACTTTTCTGAAAATCCAGCGAATCAAAAATTATTTTTAGCCAATCAAAAAATTATGAACGAAATCTCCTTTTTACTGAAAATGTTGCCAACTTTAACTTTTGAAACAACCGGGAAATACGATTTCTTACGGATGATGCAAATTGCTTCGGGCAACATGGAAACAGGTATCCAAATGATGCGTGAATTCCAAGGGCATATCGAACATGCGACAAGACTAGACCCAATTGTTGACGCCAGACAAGAAACGAACTGGATGATCAAGGTATTACGCGAATTTGGTAATATGTTCCAATCGCGCCACTTATTACCATATGAATTACAAGCAGAAAACATCAACATCTGGAAATTAGGTAGCGAATACTTAAAATTAATGAACCAACTTCTACCTCAAATTGGCGCGTTTCCAAACGGGAATATCAAAATTTTTCACCAACAAGCGACCAAGCCATTAACCGAACTTTTCCAAGAACTGCAACGATTAGCAGACGGCCAAATGACGCAAGGTGGAATCGCTGTTATTTTAGACCGGATGCAAGGCCAACTCACACGACTCGCACAACTGTTTCAAAAAATGGAAATCGAAGCTGGTTTTACAGATGCAGAACGAATTTTAGGTAGTGTAGATGCCGAATTTGCGAGCGATATGACAAAAATGATGCTACTCGCACAACAAGAAATGTCATTTTTTGATTTATTAGTCAAAGATTTCCGCAGTGTCTCCAAACAACCAATATTTTTCATGATAGTTGCTATATTTATTATTTTATTATTAGTTATTTTATTTTAAAAAAGATATTTTTTGAAAAAATATATACTTTTTCAGGTTGTTTCAGTATAATTAAATAGAAAAATAAGGTTTAGAAAGCGAAAATGAGTTTTTCGGGGGAAAAAGGATGAATAATGTTTCAATTGGCCAAATTTCGCAGTCCAAACAGACGAATGTAGTTAGGGGAATGCAAGAATTAAATCAAACACAACAACTTTATTTTGAACAAATGAAGGCAAACGGCAAGAAACAAACTCCTTCCCTGACTGAAATTAACGAACTAATTACGAATGTAACTGATAAAAAGTCACTCGTTGAAATGGATATGACGGTAGATAACGTGTTGAGCTATAAAAAAGCAGTCCAGACATTTTTGAATTTTTATGTAAATAATGTGATGGATTACGATAATATCGAAAGTCGTCATCCAAAATACGGGTTTTCGCAAAAAATGACGATTTTAAAACAAGTAGAAAAACAAACCAATGAACTTGATGATGTAATGAATTTAATTGATACAAAAACTGGACATTTAGATATGCTAAACCGTATTGGTGAGATTACTGGCATGATTCTCGATGTCGTATTGTAGGTGATGGGAATGCAAAACGAATTAATCAAGCAATTAGAAAGCTTAATCGAAAAAAATGTCGAAGCGACCGAGGAAGCCAATTTATTAGGTGAATTATTGCAAGCGGAAAACTGGATAGAAGCTGAGGAGCACCAACTCGCACTCCAGCGCGAACTTGCCGCTTTACAAAATGAATATCAAGCTTTAAAAACAATCATCGGCGAAGATAGCACGCTTCGAAATCTCCAAAAAACATGGACAGATGCAGAAAACGCCTTGATTGATGAGCGCAAAAAAATGCTACTAGAAAAAGAAAATCTTTTACGAGTGAGTGTTACTGAGAACCAAGTGAGGACGGAAATGCAATTAGCTTTTTCGGAACATATGGTAGACGTTATTACCGGGCATCACGCGGAAACACAAGCCGAAAATAATATGATGATTAACGAGACTTTTTAAGGAAACGGAGGGATTTTTTGTGCGTTTAAGTGATTTTAATACGTCATTATCGGGCATGTCAGCGGCGCAAATCGCTAATATGGTCGCTCAGCAAAATATTAGTAATATGAATACGCCGGGGTACATTAGGCAAGCCGTGGATCAGACGGCAGTATACGGTGATGGAGGGCTTCTTGGCGGGAAACAAACGGGCTACGGGGTCAAAGTAACAGATATTAAAAGACTGACGAATACGGCTCTGACGACACAATACAATAATCAAATCGCCAAACAATCCGCTTCGTTATACCAAAGTGGGGCGCTGAATCAAGCACTTAATTTATTTGGTACTCCCGGAAAAAATACGCCAAGTGATAATTTGGATAACTTTTTTACTGCTTGGGCGGCGCTAGCGAAAAATCCAGACCAAGCGACGAATACAACAGCACTTTTATCGAGCATGTCGATTTTTACTGATCAATTAAACCAACTTCATTCGGGCTTAAAAGAATTAGAAACAACGATTGCGGCAGATACAGATGCAGCGATTCAAGATTTAAATTCATTAATTAAAAAACTAGGCAGCATCAATAAAGCTATCGGAAATGCCGGCTCCAATCCGCCGAACGATTTACTGAATCAACGTGATCAACTACTTAGCACGATGGCTGGCTATGCGGGGATTTCCGTTAGCGCCCACCCAAATAATCCTGATGTATACGATGTAACAATCGGCGGACGTCTCGTTGTTCAAGGTGACGAAACAACTGAAATCACTTCCACTCGAACAGCGACAGGCTTTGAATTTTCCGTGGATGGGCAAAAACTCAACATGCCAGAAGGTTCGATCATTGCTTCCGTTCGCGTGAATCAAAATGAAATTAAATCCTACCAAGAAAAAATCGAAACTTTCTCGAATGGTCTAGCAAAAGCACTCGACGATATCCAAGTCAAAAATGTCAATAAAACAATGGACGACTTGCAAAAAATCAATGAAGCGCTTCAAGCTAACCCTAATGACGAAAAACTACTCAGCAACCGCGATGAACTTTTACGTCAACTGGAAAAATTCCCTGGCGTGACTCGTTCTGGAGATACGCTGACAATTGGCGGCGCGGACCATCCCATTGATACGCTTGGTACGAGTACATATGTCAACAATGTGAGTGATTTTTCGATACCCATTTTCACCCAAAGTTCTGGCAAATGGATCCTGAATCCAGCCATCACGAGTAATGCAGATAACAAGCCATTCCTAGGTGTTATCGCAGCGGATATTGCTTCCTTAAAAACCGATAAAAACATTCAAGGGACAACTTTCCCAAGTTTTATGGACGGAATTATTACCGAAGTTGCCACCGATGCGAGTAAAAGCAGTGCAACAGCGACAGCAGACACCCAAGCATTAAGCTCTCTTTCCGAGTCGAAATCATCTCTCGAAGGCGTTAATATCGATGAAGAAATGACAAATATTATGCAATACCAAAGTTACTATGTTGCCAATACGAAAGCGATGAACACGGTGAATGATATGATGAAAGCACTTTTAGCTATGTTATAAGGAGGAAAATGATGCGAATTTCAACCAATCAACAAGCAAATTCAATAATTAACCAGTTGAACAATGTTTCAGGAAATCTGGCTAAATACCAACTGCAAGTGTCTTCTGGGAAAAAGTATGAATCCATGAGCGAAAACCCTGGTGCTACAGCGCAAATTTTATCCTATAATCATGTGCTTAGTCAGTTGAATCGAGAAAAAACAGACGTAACCGAAGCGAAATCGTTGTTAAATACAGCGGAAACTTCTCTTTCGTCCATGTCAACGTCGATGAACCGAGTGAACGCTTTGGTGCTTCAAGCAATCAACGGAACGAGCGATAAAAATAATATGTCTCAGTCAGCCGAAGAAATTAAAGGCTTGCTAGACGTTCTTGTTTCTGTCGCTAACGCAGAAGATGATGGCAGATACGTCTTTAGTGGTTCAAGTACGAGCGTGAAGCCATTTACAACAGATAAAACGACCGGCGAAATCATCTACAACGGCACGACAGAAAATAAAAATTTCCGCGTAACCGATACGTTACAAGTAGAAGTTTTCCATGACGGTAGCGCGCTGACAGATGTTTTTAACAACATTCAAAAAATCGTCGACGCAATGAAAAGTGGCGATAAAGATGCCTTGTCTGCCTTGCAAGAAACCAACAGCAAAAACATCGAAATTATCACGAATTCCATGACCAATATCGGGGGACAAAAAAACGGTGTTGCTGCCTACGATAATGTCCTTTCTAGCAAAATAACCGACTTTGCGGAACGAAAATCCAATGTCGAAGAAGTCAATATGCCAGAAGCCGTAAGTAATTTAAATAAAACATCGATTGCGTACCAAGCCGCACTACAATCCAGTGTGATGGTACAAAAATTAAGCATCCTAAATTATATGTGAGGTGAAACCAAGTGGGAAGTTCAATCGCAAGCAGTTTAATGGACCCAACGCAATATTATTCGCAATTTATTAGTCTGCAAAAAGCCAGTTTAGAAAAAGCGAAAACGCCATATCAAAACCAAATTTCCAGCTATCAATCACGTATTGACCTGTATGCCAGTTTGAAAAACGCGTTATCTGATTCGCTGAAAACGATGAGTTCTTTTACGACCTACGAAAGTAAAACGAAACTTGCAACCTCATCAAATGAAACAAGTTTTACCGTGTCCTCAACTAGTAGCTCCATCAACGGCAGCTATTCCATCGAAGTCCAAAATCTGGCAACAGCCGACACGTACAACAAAGCTGTGCCCGATATCGAAGCGAAAATCGGCGTCAGCGGCACCATCAAAATCAACGGCAAAGAAATCAAAATCGATGCCGACAGCTCGATGAAAAACGTAATGAACTCGATTAATAGCGCCGGCGCAAAAGTAAACATTTACACGCTAGGCGAAAATATGGTCGTAACTGCTGCAACCACTGGTGTCGAAAATAGCATTAAATTCGAAGGTGACTCGGCTGTCCTTGATGCACTTGGTTTAGTCCAAAACTCACCTGATCATTTAGCTGCAGAAGATGCCAAACTCCGCATCAATGGCGCGACCGTTACAAGCGCAACCAATAAAGTAACCAACTACATCCCAGGCGTGACCATCAACCTCAAAAAAGAAACCACTGGCGCTGAAAAACTAACCATCCAAGATCAAAGTGATGAAAAAGCAGCTAGCATGATTACCAGTTTTGTAAATACATACAATGCACTAACAAGCACAATGAAAACCTACACGGGAAAAGGAACCATTTTACAAGCATCGGCTGCTGACCTGGAAGCAAATCGCGCATTAAATAACGTATTCCAACATAAAAAAGACGGAAATACTTTATTCGATTTTGGCATTAGCGTCGACAAAGAAGGCGTACTTAAAGTCGATGAAACAGCAATGAAAAAAATGGTAGCAGAAGACCCGACCGCTGTGGAAAGATTTTTCTTTGGCATTGGCGGAATCGGCGACGAACTATATCAATCTTTGAATAAAACATTTGGCTCGACTGGCTTTATCAGTGATGAAACGACCTCGATGACGAATGAAATCAATAAATTAAATCTAAAACTGACCGACATAACTAGCAGAAATAATACCTTACTAACGAATATTACCGATCAGTACAACAAATGGCTCGAAATGATGCAAGCCATGCAAAGTGACGCAATGACCCTCGACGCACTAATCGACGGTATGAACAGTTCTAATAAATAAAAATGGTAGGTGAAAAAAATGCAAGCTTGGAAACGATACACCCAAAATGAATTAAATACGAGCAACCCCATTAAAAACACCATTTATATATACGAACGCTGTATTATTGAATTTAAAAAATTAGACAAAGCACTCGGACAACTACATTTTTCCGAAGCAGACCTTATTCTCGATAAAATGGAAAAAATCTTTGAAGAACTAAAATTACAATTAAATCCAGAAGCCGGGCAAGAACTTTACGATAACATTTTCGGCTTATATGAATGGATCTCCGAACAAATCCGCCAAATGCAACTACTCAAACAACCCGTTAATATCGATACTATCATTCACGTCATCACGCAGCTCAAAGAAGGCTACGAGGGAGTGATGAAACATGAATCAAGCAAAGACACATTTGGCTGAACTTAAAGCATTGTTTCACTCGACGGGACAATTAAACGTTACGCTTGAAGAATATCAAACCAAACTAAATGAACTTTTAAAAAGCACCGAAGATTTGCCAAAAGACACAAAAGAAGCCATTTTAAAAGAAACAAGGGAAGTGATTAATAAAGGTATTCTTTTCACCGAAAAACAATTAGAATCCACTGAAAATGCCTTTTCCGAAAATAAAAGTCGCAATGCCGCCAACATGAATTATGCGAAATTTTTTTAAAAGAAAGAAGGAAATGACAAGTGGAAAATTATACCACGCATATTGGTAACTACTTGAATTATCTCCAAACGGCCAACCAAGTAGTTTCAAATAATATCGCCAACGCCAATACGCCCAATTTTAAAGCAAGTGAAGCGAGTTTTGAGGAATCATTTGGCTCAAGTTTGCGCGCATCCGGTCAAAATAGCATCGAATCTACCGGAAACTTAACAAAAACAAACACAAAACATTTAGCTGGAACAAATACGGACGAAACAAACGCGAAAATCACCACCAAAAGCGGCTCCATCAACGAAGACGGCAACAATGTCAACGTTACTTCTGAAATGATCAGCTTAACTAAAAATAACCAAATGTACGCGCTCGCTATCAGTGCACTCAACTATAATTCATCCATCAACACAGCAGCCCGTGGAAAGTAAGGTGAACAACCATGTTTGAAGGAATCAATACAAGCGGCTCCGCGTTAAATGCTGCGAAACAATGGATGGAAGTAAGCTCCAATAATATCGCGAATGCAGATTCAAGCGCCGCGCCTGGCGAAACACCATTCCTCAGAAAACGCGTCGTATTATCCGAAATTACGCCATTTGAAACAGCCTTAACCGGAACAAAAGGTGTCAAAGTAAGCGAAATCTCAAGCGACACCGGAAGCGTCAAACGTGTCTATGATCCAACCCATCCAAACGCCAATGAAGCAGGTTACGTCAACTACGCGAATGTCGATATGACAGCAGAAATGACCAATTTGATGGTTGGACAAAAAATGTACGCGGCAAACACTTCTGCCCTACAAGCAAATGAAAAAATGATGGAAAAAGATTTAGAAATCGGCAAAGTATAAAGGAGTGTTTTAAGAAATGGCAATTGAAAGTATTAATGCAGCCAGCGTCTTGCCAAAAGTGACGCTTGGTGAAACCGCGAAAACAGACAATGCGACAGGTGCCGGAAATACCTTCACGCAAATGCTGGATAGTATGAGTGATACCCAATCAAACGCGCAAAATTCCGTTTCCAACCTTTTAACAACAGGAGAAGGAAACGCAAGCGACGTACTCATTCAAATGAAAAAAGCAGAATCAGAAATGAAAACTGCTGCGGTCATTCGTGATAATGTAATCGAAAGCTACAAACAGCTTTTAAATATGCAAGTGTAGCGGTTAGACTAGTCGGGGGAGTTTTAGTCAATCGTCCACACGAGAAAAATGGAGCGAAGTTTTTAAGATGGCAAAAATAAAAACAATGTATTCGAAATTGAAGAATTGGCACAAAGGCGCGATTTTAGTCGGCCTTTTTGTCGTAGTCACGGTGTTATTACTCTACATGAACACGCCCAAAACAGAAGTTACTCTTTATAAAAATTTATCCGAAACGAGCCAACAACAAGTCACCGATCAATTAGCCAAAATGGGCGTTGATTATACCGTCGACAAAAGCGGCAACATTTTAGTCGATGAAAAAGTGGAGACACTCGTTCGCGACAAATTCGCAGACCTAGGCATTCCTTACACAGGTCAAGATGGCAATGATATTCTACTAAATAGCTCGCTAGGAGCCAGTGAAGAAGATAAAAAAATGCAAGAAAAAGTCGGCACGAAAGTCAATTTAGAAAAAGAAATCGTTCAAAGTTACGGAACGACCGTGGATAGCGCCTCGGTTCAGCTAACGTTACCAGAATCGAGTTCGATTTTTGAAGAAGCGAGCCAAAAAGGAACCGCTGCAGTAACACTCAAAACCAAAAACAACCAAACACTAACAAGCGAACAAGTTCTCGGCATTCAGCGCACCGTCAGCGCGGCCGTACCAAATGTTGCCAGCGATGACGTAGCGATTATCGATACGAAAAACGGCGTTATCTCCGAAGCAGACACATCCAAAGAAGAGGGCAGCTCGGCCTATAAAAATGAAGTCGACATCCAAAACGCGATTGGAAAAAATGTGAAAACAGACATTGAAGGCACACTTTCTAGCATTTTTGCCTTAGATAATTTCCGCGTGAATACAAATGTCACCGTTAATTTTGACGAAATCAAACAAAATACCGAACATTATCCAAACGACGGCAAAGTCCGTAGCAACCAAAAAGACACATCAACAGACACATCGAGAGGTTCCGCAAACACCACCGAATCAGGCACCGCATCCAACGCAGACGTACCCAACTACACAGAGCAAAATGGCGATGACACCAACACATATACGAGCGAAAAATCAAGCGAAACAACCAACTACGAACTAGACTCTACCATTCAAGAAATCAAAAAACACCCAGCCCTAGCAAAAACGAATGTCGTTGTCTGGGTGGACCAAAATGCGCTAAATAAAAATGGCGTGGACATGGCCGAATTCACAAAAGCAGTCGGGGTTTCAGCAGGCTTAACTCCAAATATGAGAACCGAAGAAGCTGGCGCAGATGGAGAAGCAGCCGCGACACCAACATTCGAAGGAACGTTCCAAAACGGCGATGTTACGATTATGCCAATCCAATTTTTAGATAACCAAACGCCAGTAGAAAAAGATACGACCGAAAAATCGGCACCAGCAAGCAAAGCCTGGATTTGGTGGCTCGCAGGAAGTTTACTATTTGCTCTTATCGCAGCGGGAATTATCGCCTACATCATCTTCCTTAAACGCAAAGAGCAGCTAGAAGAAGCGCTAGAAGCAGAAGAAAAAGATTATATCCCAGCCGAAGAAGCCATCATCCATCCCGAAGAACACCCAGATTTCCATTTCCAAACAGATGCATTCGATTTATCTGAACCAGAATTAAAAGCTCGCAAAGAAAGCTTGAAAAATAAACTCGGTGAAATGGCCAAAGAAGACCCAGGCCGCGCCGCAGCAGTCATCCAAAAATGGCTCAATGAAAGGCAGGAATGACAATGGCAGACACACTTAAAGAAACCCTAGAAGAAACAAACGCTGAATTAGAAACGGTTGAAACAGAAGAAACCGAAGAAAAAACAACCATTTCAGCAGAATCAGGTATTTCCCGACGTGAAAAAGCCGCACTTATTATTTGGAGCCTTGATGAACAAATTGCGACTGAAGTGGTAGATTTGCTTCCCGACGCATCCAAACAACGCCTTGCACGCGAAATGGCCAAAATGAAAGAAATGGACGGCGGCGCAGTGGAAGAAGCGACTAGAGAATTTTTAGGAGAATTAGAACTTTTGTCTGGTGGCATTGCCAAACTTGACCGCGAACATTTACAACGCCTATTCCCAGATATGACCACGGAAGAACTAAACCAACTCATTTACGGGGTAGAAGCAGAATCACGTATCGGCGAAACCGCCCTAGATATTTTACGCGAAATTGATGACGTCGACTCCTTGTTTACAATCATCAGTGACGAATCACCACAAACCATCGCGATGATTGCTTCCTACATGAAACCAGAAGAAGCCTCCAAACTACTAGCTTTACTGCCGGAAGAAAAAATGATCAACACCGTTATCGGTATCGCGAGCTTAGAACAATTTGATAGCGAAGTCATGCAAAACGTATCTAACTTACTAAGAATCAAGCTCGACACAATGTCGAATAGCTCGCTGAACAAAACAGACGGCATAAAAAATGTTGCGAATATCCTAAACAACGTAACTCGCGGGTTAGAACGTACGATTTTCGAGCATCTCGACGCCGAACAAGCCGAACTTTCCGAACGCATCAAAGAGAAAATGTTTATGTTTGAAGATATTATTCTGCTTGATAATATGACCTTGCAACAAGTGCTGGCCGAAATTCAAGACAACAACAAAATCGCCCGAGCACTCAAAAATGAAAAAGAAGAACTCAAAGAAAAAATCCTATCTTGCGTATCGAAAAACCGTCGCGATATGATTACCGAAGAACTAGAAGTCCTTGGTCCAATCAGACTTTCTGACGTCGAACAAGCCCAACAAGATATCGCCAATGTCGTCAAAAATCTGGAAAAAGACGGCAAAATAGTTATCCAACGGGGGGAACAGGATGTCCTTATCTAACCCACGAATCCCTAAAGGCAAAGTCACCTTATCCGATGTGAAAATGGAACTATTCTATTTAGATGACATAGAAGAAACCGAAGAAGTCGAGTCGCCATACACGAAAGAACTCGAACAACTTGAAACGCATCAAAAAGAACTCGAAAAGCACCTATCCGCTATCGAACTCGAACAACAAAAACTCGCGCATGAAAAAGCGGCACTTGCAGCAGAACGCCAAGCTATTGAAGAATTAAAACAAACAGCCGCAGCCGAACTCGAAGCACAAAAACAAGCATTCGAACAAGAAAAAACACAAATCTACCAAACAATTACCGACTTCCTTTGGGATGAAAGCATCGACCTCGCAGAAAAAATTGTCCACCAAGCCATCGACACCCGCCAAATCAAAGTGTTGCCCATGCTAACCGAAGTCATCCAAAAACTCCCAGTTGCTTTCGACAAACTAAACGTCACCACTCATCCAGAAACATTAAAAGCCCTAAAAGAAGAAAACACCGGCACAAAATACGACTGGCTTTTAGAAAACATTCACTGGAACTTCGATATGCGATTAGATTACGGCGAATTTACCGTAGAAGAAGAAAAAGAATACTTCGACTACCGCATCACCGAAATATTCCAAACGCTCCACAAACAAAACGCTGAACGGAAAATTCTAGGAGGCGATAAACCGTGAGCTGGTCGCCAAAAACCGAAGCTTGGCAAGAACTAAAAAACACCGTCCCATACATCCAAAAAGGAAAAATTCACACCGTCCAAGAACAAGTCTATATTTCCAAAGGTCCCCAAGTGAAAATTGGCGATACTGTCATGGTCGGTGAAAACAAAGTACTCTGCGAAGTCATCTCCATTGAAAAAGAAAACAATATGCTGCTCCCATTTAACCAAAGCGATAAAGTAGCATATGGCGATTGGGTGTACGTAACGGACACAAAAATCACCATCCCAGCCGACGAATTCCTCCTTGGAAAAGTACTAAACGCATCCGGTGACATTTTAAACGAAGAAGCAGGAACCGCCAAATTCAAACAAAAAATGCCACTCGAAGCACCGCCGATTCATGCTTTTAGTCGAGCAGAAATCACCGAAACACTCGAAACAGGTATTAAAGCGATCGACGGCATGTTAACAATCGGCATCGGTCAAAAAATCGGTATTTTTGCTGGCTCAGGTGTTGGGAAATCTACCTTACTTGGCATGATCGCTCGTAACGCCAAAGCAGATATAAACGTAATCGGCTTAGTCGGCGAGCGTGGTCGGGAAGTAAAAGATTTCTTGCGTAAAGATCTCGGTGAAGAAGGGCTACGTAAAAGCGTGATTGTGGCCGCTACATCAGATGAAAGCCATCTCATGCAACTGCGCGCCGCCAAACTAGCTACTTCAATTGCCGAGCATTTCCGTGACCAAGGAAAAACCGTCCTTTTAATGATGGATTCCGTCACTCGTTTTGCTGATGCAAGAAGAAGTGTCGATATCGCCGTCAAAGATTTACCCATTGGCGGAAAAACCTTATTAATGGAATCATATATGAAAAAACTACTCGAACGTTCCGGTAAAACGCAAAATGGCTCGATTACAGGCATTTATACCGTGCTCGTTGATGGCGACGATATGAACGGCCCGGTTCCAGATTTAGCACGGGGAATTTTAGATGGGCATATTGTTCTCACCCGTGAACTAGCCACAAAAAACCACTATCCAGCCATTGATGTTCTCGGCTCCGTTAGCCGGGTGATGGAAGAAATTGTCCCAGAAAGTCAGTGGAAATCTGCTTCAAAAATTCGCGAATGGATGAGCATTTACCAAGAAAATGAACTGTATTTCAAACTAGGAACAATCGAGCAAACGAGCGACAATGCGGCCATTTTTACAAGTAAAGAAAAGTCTTATTTTATCCACCAATTTTTAAAACAATTGCGGGATGAGAGTGTCACACTCGAAGAAACGAGTCAAATGATGGAAACGTTAGTATAACAAAGGAGTGCCGTGGATGAATCCAGTAGAACAAGTAATGAGTGCTAGACAAGCCGAGTTTCAAAGCGCGTTCGAAGCAGCGAAACAATCGGCCACCACATTTGAAACCAAATTAAACGAACGCTTAAACGCGACCAAGCAAACAACCACAACTAATGTGCAAACAGTCACCGATGCCGAACTAGCCCGCGCCCGAGAAGCGTACGAAGCATTAATCAATAAATCCGAAACCAGTTCCACAGCAACCACATCAAGCACCGCGACCACAACACCAAGCGGCGAGCTAACCAACTGGAACAATTACCAAATCAAACCAATCAGCGCCGAAAATGAAGGGAAATATAGCGACTTAATCAAAACAGCCGCAGCCAAGTACGGCGTCCCAGAAGCGCTCATCAAACGCGTCATCCAAGTAGAATCCAATTACAATCCGAATGTTGTCTCAAGTGCAGGCGCAACCGGCCTAATGCAGCTAATGGCCGGCTCCAACCGCACCGATCCAGCCACCAATATTGACGCCGGAACAAAAGAGCTCGCAGGCTACATCAAAAAATACGATGGCGACCTAAGACTAGCTCTAGCAGCCTATAACGCCGGGCCAGGAAACGTCCGCAAATACGGCGGCGTACCACCATTCAAAGAAACACAAAATTATTTAAAGAAAATTATCGGATAAGGGAGAATAAATCATGGGAAACTGGCAACAAAAGTGGGAATCATGGCGCGATATGACCACAGCGATGCAACAAGAAATCAAAATCGAAGCCGCCGAAAAAGTAACTTCCTACATAAAAAATGACCAATTTGAAGAAGCGATTAATGTTATCAGACAAACCGAAAATCTCCTAAACGAACTAGATTTTGAAACGAAAATGAACCGCGTCGAAGAACAACTCCAAGCCTTCACATCCGACCAAGAAGCAGCCAAATCATTCGAAGCAAGCCAACTGCAAAACCTAGAAAAACCAACCACAAAAGTAAGTTTCGACCTTTCAAACGTAAAAGCAGAAGCAATCAACCAATTCACCAAACGCGATTTCAACCTAGTAGACTCACACGATACCCACATGCAATTTCTGAAAGGCAACCGCAATTTTTACATGGACATTTTCAACCCCGAAGAAAGCGAAGAACACCACTACGCTAACCTTCATGAAAAATGCCAATACAAAAACATCGGCTTCATTTGCCAAAATGACGCAGCAGCTGAAATTGCTACCAACCTAACAAACGAATGGCTTGAAACACTAGAAGCCCCGAAAAAGAAATTTCTAACAGTCAACATCGCCAATTTAACCGCAATGAAACAAAACCCAGAAGTACTTTTTCAGTAAACAAAAAGAGAGGCGCTACGATGCGTCTCTCTTTCTATTTTATGAAGCTAACTTTGCTTTATATTTTTTTTTCGATCATAAATAGTGGCGATAATCCCAGCCGTAATATAAAGCGAACCAAGAATCGGATTAATGTATAGACCTTCTATTAGGTTGGCGCCTAACAATAAAATACCACTAATAAATAGAAAGATAATTTTATTGTTAGGAGTTAGAGACTGTAAAAGGATAATGCAACAAAGACAATGGGCTAGCATAACAAATGCTGTCAAACTAATAACGGGGAATAAATTTATCGCATCTCCCAGCATTTTTAGCGTATAAAAGCTAAAAATAAATTCTAAAAAACAGGTACACCATACTAAAGTTTTAATTAAAGATAACATATTATTTGTTCCTTTCTAAGAAGTATAAGTAAATGAGTAGGAAATTAATTCCATTTTAGTATACTTTTATTTCTGCTACAAAAGCAATAAGAATCGCTAAGTTTTTTCTAAAAACCAGTTGACAACCAATCTACTTTGTATTACTATATACTTGTACCTAGTAACAACTAGTAGAGGAGTGAATTCAAATGAAAGGACTTACCGAGTTACTCAAAGGTAGTTTAGAAGGAATGATTTTGGAGCGGATTTCTAGAGGAGAAACTTACGGCTACGAAATCACCAAGTATCTTAATGACCTAGGCTTTGATGAAATCGTCGAAGGAACCGTCTACACCATTCTCGTCCGCCTTGAGAAAAAAGGATTAGTCGAGATAGAAAAGAAAAAGTCAGAATTAGGTCCACCGAGAAAGTTTTACACATTAAGCCCAGCTGGGGAAGAAGAATTAGCCGTTTTTTGGAAACGTTGGGACTTTATTCAAGGAAAAATCATGCAAGTTAAAGGAGGGGAAGCATAATGTTTAAATGGTTTACAAAATACCGCGAAGAAAAACGAGACTATAAACTGTATAAAAAACGTATAAATGCTTTACCAGAGGACTACAAAACCGCAATGAAAGCTATCGAAACCTATTTATGGAACTTTGCAAAAGGCGCAGGGATGTTCGAAATCCTAAAAAATGTCCTCGAAATGTTCGAAAACGCCGCAGCTGACAACCTAGAACTAAAAGCTGTTGTTGGTGAAGACCTAGCCGAATTCGCAGACAACTTACTAAGTGAATATCCAGAAGAAACATGGATGGATAATCAACGGAAAAAACTGCGTGATTCGATTAAATAAGAAAGCGAAGGTAGCTGGAAATGGAAACGGCTGACTTATTACAACAACAATTTGAGGAAAGAAAAGTTCAAGCAGCTTTTTATTTAGAAGATTTTCGTTCTAAAAGTGTGCGAACAGAATTTTCGAAAGGCCATCGTTACAACGTTTTACCGTTTGAAAATCAATTAGATGGTTATAAATTAAACGGCAAAGCGTTGAAGGAGCCAATCAAAGATAATAACTGTTATCAGTACCATTTTGATGCTCAAGATCGTCTTATTTTAGTAGAACAAATGGCAGCGTTTTTAGGTAGATTTCATTATTTTACGATGTATAGCTACGAAGAAAATAGCATTGAAACAATGTATTGGAGCGGGGACTCACTAAGTAATATAACCAAATATATGCTTGAAAATAACCAAGTTCAAGCCGCAAGTCGTCACGCTGCTCAAGGTACCTCAACGCAACATTATTATTATCAAAATGACCAACTAAAAGCAATCAACACATTATCCAAGTCTGGTCAATCCGAAATGGATACCACCAACCACTTTTACTACAAAGAAGATGGCTCTTTATTAAAAATAATTCAAACTTGGTCAACAGGTGGTTCAAGAGTAACTTTTTCGAATGAACGAATTGCCTACAAAAAATTGGAAGAACGATTGCTAGGAGAAATGAAAATAGCGATTCAAACATTTGTCGATGAACATCCAGACGAAACCTTATTTGCTTTAGCATTTTCAAGTTACACCGAGCACGCCGATTTAATTTTGAGTGCAGAAGTAGTTGAGCAACTAAGTTCCGATTTAAAAGGCGGTGAAACACCAGACTGGTCGTACAGCGATTTTGATTCTATGGACCTTGTTAAGCAACCTCTGGACGAAGCTGAAACGGAGAAAGTAACCATTAGCGTAGCAAAAGCTATCAAGCAGGTTGTTGAGGCAGAATGGTTTCAGCTTATTCCTAAGAGCACGGACTTCCGTTGCTACTTCTTTAATAATGAAGTAGAACATCGAGATGAAAATAATCAAAAAATAGCTAAAATACTGGACGGAGTTTCCTTCTTTAAATAAAAAAACAGAAAGCCTCTCAAAAAAATGAGAGACTTTCTGTTTTTTATTTACGTTTCTTAACAACCTCTATAAATTCATCTAACGTTTCATGGGCTTTTATTTGCTCGTTACAAACATCGCTATCGTAGCAAATATAATTACCATTTGTCGTATAAACGCCATCACTCGACGATTTCGTTTTCGCCATAAAGAGCGATACTTTCGAATGCGAATGACAAATCGAGCAAACGCCCTTTTGAATCTCCGTAGAAATAGTTCCTTGTACGCCGACCAAATTTCCGTCCTCGT
Source organism: Listeria cossartiae subsp. cossartiae (assembly GCF_014224155.1). Classification (GTDB taxonomy): domain Bacteria; phylum Bacillota; class Bacilli; order Lactobacillales; family Listeriaceae; genus Listeria; species Listeria cossartiae. The sequence continues at coordinate 498,999 of NZ_JAASUI010000001.1, forward strand.
AAGTCACGATATACTTGCGCTGCTGGGCAATATCATTCCAGCCATAAAAAGTATAATCGCGTAAATCCAGTTTGGACCAAGCGGGAATTTTTAATTTTTTCGTTTTCGCAAAAAGTTTTTTAAGTTTCACATCACTAGGCGGCGCGAAAGGAATCACATAGGCTTTTAAATCCTCTAAAAACGGCTCTGCTTCTTTGGTTGAAGTAATCGCATGGAGCTCGCTAAAAAGTTCCTTATGTTCCGCCAAAATGTCTTCCGGAAACAGCTCATTGATTTTCTCCTCCGTTAACGATTTTAACGCCTTCAACGTCGAAGTATCATTCGCAGACCGGTATGCGCGTGAAACATTGGCTAATTGATTTTTGATAAAATTATATTGGTATGGCTCGATAAACTCTTTCATTATAATTCTCCTTTAATAGTTTAATGTTGGTTAAACTAGCTGAAGGATTGAAGAGTCTATTTTCACTCTTACTTTCTAAACAATCCTAAAGCCATTGTTAGAAAGTCGAGAGCAGTGCAATTTTGTTTGCATCTCTTTGATCACCACCTTGCCTTCATTATAAGCACTTCTGAATTGTTCGTCAATTCTCTTTCATGAATAACTCGTTCCAAAACAGGGTAAACGAACACTATTGGACATTAGAGAAAACATCCATGGGAGGAGAATATAGAATGAAAAAAGTTAAAGCAAGTGAAACACTCGTACAAACATTGAAAAATTGGGGTATCGACCACGTTTATGGCTTGCCCGGCGATTCGATTGATACAGTAGTCGACGCTTTACGAAAAGAACAAGAGGCGATTGAATTTATTCACGTCCGCCACGAGGAAGTCGCAACCTTAGCCGCCGCAGCCTATACCAAACTTACCGGCAAAATTGGTGTCGCATTATCCATCGGCGGCCCCGGCGCAATCCATCTATTAAACGGTATGTATGACGCCAAAATGGACCATGTACCAATGCTCGTTCTCGCGGGTCAAGTAACAACCGACGTCCTAAATACCGGTTTTTTCCAAGAAGTCAATTTGCCAGCAATTTTTGAAGATGTTGCCGTTTATAATAAACAAATTGATAACGCGGAAACACTCGCGGATGTGGTCGATGAAGCGATTCGCACGGCTTACAAAGAAAAAGGCGTCGCCGTCCTAACCATCCCAAACGATATTCCAGCCCAAGAAATTAAAGCAAGCCTAGAAGCAAATCCAGTCAAATTTGAGCAAGAAAATCCGCAACTTGATGAAGTAAACTTGCAAGAAGCCGTAGCGTTAATTGATAAAGCGGAAAAACCAGTTATCCTAGCAGGTCTTGGAACCAAACACGCCGGGGCAGCTTTAATCGAATTCGCGGAAAAAGCCAAAATCCCAATTATCAATTCCTTGCCAGCGAAAACAATCATCCCAGACGACCACCCAAACGCACTCGGCAATCTTGGTAAAATCGGTACAAAGCCAGCCTATGAAGCCATGCAAGAAACCGATTTACTACTAATGTTCGGAAACGACTACCCGTACAGCAACTACTTACCTAAAAAAGCCGATTGCATCCAAATCGACATCGATCCAGCAAAAATCAGCAAACGCTATCCAGCGACAGTTGGCCTAGTTGGCGATGCCGCAGAAATCATCCGCAATTTAACAACCAAAATTGCTCCGGTAGAAGAGCGTAAATTCCTCCAAGCATGCCAAGAAAATATGCAAGAATGGTGGAAATGGTTAGAAGAAGACGTAACGCAAACAACCGATCCAATCGCACCAGAAGTCGTAATGGCCAACATCCAAAAAATCGCCGACAACGATGCCATTTTCTCCATCGATGTAGGAACCGCAACCGTTTGGAGTACGCGCTACTTACATTTAACACCTGAAAATGACTTTATCGTTTCCGCATGGCTTGGTACAATGGGGTGCGGCTTACCAGGAGCCATCGCTGCCAAAAAAGCCTATCCAGACCGCCAAGCAATCGCGATCGTAGGTGACGGAGGCTTCTCAATGGTGATGCAAGATTTCGTCACCGCTGTCGGACAAAACATGCCAATGATCATCGTTGTCCTAAACAATCAAGAACTATCCTTCATTAAATACGAACAACAATCAGCCGGCGAACTCAATTACGCCATCGACCTCCCAGACATCAATTACGCAAAATTCGCCGAAAGTTGCGGTGGAATCGGCTTCCGAGTAGAAAAAATGGCTGACCTAGAAAGCGCCTTTGAAAACGCCAAACTCGCAACCAAACCAGTCATCATCGACGTTTCCGTGGATAGCTCAGCCGCTCCACTTCCAGGAAAAATCATCATGGACGAAGCACTCGGTTACACCAAATTCGAAGTCCAATCCGTCCTGGAAGATCACCGTTTCGCAAAAATGCCACCATTAAAAACGATTTTACGTAGATTTTTATAAAAAATAAATAAAAAAATAACATTATCACCCATTTCACACCGATATTCGCTAGTTTCCACAATGTTTTTTATTAAAACTAATTATTTTACAATAAAATATAGAGTTTTTTAAAAAAATATGAGATAATAAACTAGAATTAGAGAATAGGAGTGTGGAATGGGTGAATTTAATTAAAAATCGTAAATTGAAAACAAAATTAAGCATCAATATTGTTATAACCACCATCATGTTAATCGGACTTGGCGCAACTAGTTTCCTAGGATTTCGTCATGTAGCAACACTTTCAGATAATATGGTTGATAATAATGTCGCACCGATGAAAGAAATCGCAAAAATCCAAACAAACATGGCGCAAATCAATATCGACATCCTGACCATGTTCGACACTATTAACGGAAAATCAACCCTTATCAAAGATATTGATGATTTGTATGCCGAGAATGACCAAGCAATTCATAATTTCAAAAAAGCCAATTTAACAGCGGAAGACAAAAAGCAATTAGCCTATTTTGAAGAAAAACTAGCAGACATGAAATCAGCCGCATCCTCTGTAATCAGTGATACATCAAGCGCATTAGACGACGCAGAACTACTAGGAGCGCAAAACAGATATTACCAAAACGTCAAAACAAAATTTGACGATGCAACAAAACAGTTAAACGTTTTAAATGACATGAACTACAAAGAAGTCGAAAATTCCTCGCAAGCAATTTCCGATTTTGGTGTAAAAATCAGTTTAATTTTCACAGCAGTAATTATCGCCGTGCTAATTTCACTATTCATTTTCAACGCCTATATTACTAGAGTTATTCTAAAAGGAATTCGTCATCTGCAAACAGCCGTACATAAAGTAGCGAGTGGCGACCTATCTTACCGCAGCACTTACAATGGTAGAGATGAACTGGGCGACATCACTAACGACTTGAACGAAATGAGCGAAAACCTCCGCCTAATGATTGAAGACGTTAAAAAAGCCTCCACAGATGTGAAGTCCTCAAGCGACAACGTCATTATTAGCTCTGAAATTATTTCCGCGATGACAACTGAAATGGATATCGAAATGAAAATGATGGGCGAACAAATCCAAACGCAAATCGGTAGCATGAAAGAAAGCACTGACGCGATGGATCAAATGACAGGCGGCGTTCAAAACGTAGCTGAATATGCCCTTAAAGTATCTGACCTAACAAAAGACTCCGCAGAAAAAACCAACGACGGAATTGCCGTTATTAATAACCTAGTATCACAAATGGATCGTATTAGCGGTGTTATGCGTTCAAGCACAGACGTTGTTTCCCAACTAGTTAACCGCGTTGGTGAAGTCGAAAAAGCGCTAGATACCGTTACAAATATCGCTGACCAAACAAACTTACTGGCCCTAAATGCAGCCATCGAATCTGCGCGCGCCGGAGAGCATGGCCGTGGTTTCGCAGTCGTAGCCGAAGAAGTCCGGAAGCTTGCGGAACAATCGCGCCTTGCTGTTGTAGATATTAATACCGTCCTGAAAAAAATCCAAACAGAATCAAAAACAACCATCGAAGTAATGAACACAGGTCTTTCCGAATCCGAAGCGGGCCAAAAAATCATTTCCGAAACAGAGGCAACTTTCACAGATTTACTCAACCGTGTCAATGATATTTCCGCCCAAATGCAAAACGTCTCCCAAGAAACCGAAGAAATGGCTGCTGGAATTGAAGAGGTTAACACATCGATTAGTGACGTAACAGAAATCTCCAACCAAATCGGTGAAAAATCCACTGCCGCACTTGAATTCGCGGAAGTAAACAAAATGAAAGTGGACGAGCTCGTCATTATCTCCGAAGAAATGCAAAAAATTTCCGGTTCATTAGAAGGGTATATCGCCAACTTCAATACCGAAGTGAGCGAAGAAACGGTCGAACTAGCAGAAGAAACAGAATCAGAAACAAAAGATCCAGGAGAGCCAGTCCTAGCAGAAAATGTCTAGGTAGCATGTATCATGCGAATTTGGATAAAATCACTGCTTGTTATTACAGCGTGTATATTTAGTTTGACCCTTCTAAATACGAAATATACCTTTTATTCACCAAGCGTCAAACTCGAAAGCGCCAAAGTAGTTTACAAACTAGACAACGAACCTTTTAATGTAAGATTAGACGTCCCTTTAGTGAATCAAATGGATGCTCCGTCCCTTTTTAATGGCTGCGAAGTTACAAGTCTAGCGATGCTCTTACAATTCGCTGGGAAAAACGTAACGAAAAACGAGCTAGCAAATAATCTCCCATCCACGCCAATCGAACAAAACGGTTTACACGGCAACCCGGATAAAGCATTCGTTGGGAGCATTAACGGCGATAGTCCTGGACTTGGTGTAAATCATGCGCCAATCGCCAAACTAGCAGCGAAATACGTTAACGAAGCGCACGTCCATGATATTAGCGGCAACAGCATCCACGATATTATCACCGTACTAAGCACCGGTGCACCAGTTTGGATTATCACCACAACCGATTACCATGCTCCAAAAAACTGGCAAACCGTGCAAACCAAAGAAGGTACAAAGAAAATCACTTACTCGATGCACAGTGTCGTTATTACCGGTTTTGATAAAAATAATTTTTACATTAACGACCCATACGGACATAAAAATCGCGCTGTGAAAAGAAGCGTCCTAGAAGAAGGTTGGTCCGCAATGGGCAAACAAGCCATTTACCTAAGTCGCCCATAAAAAAATCGTTTGAAAGCATGATGAATGCTCTCAAACGATTTTTTTAAATTCTTTTCTTAATAAATAGTACTACAGCAAGCACTACAAGAAGTACTCCAATAACGACCGGCCAAACCGAAAATGCATCTCCAGTAGAAGGAAGTAGGGAAGCATTACTTGTATTCTCCAATGCGGAAGCTGTATTAAAACGGAAATAAATCAACCCAAGTGAAATAATAACAGCAATACTAGCGACTATTTTTTTGGTAAAAACCATTCAGCTCGCTCCTTTTCATATCATATCTATATTATTAGGCATTTGCTATTTTTTGTCAATGTATAGACCAATTTTAATCAAACGGCTTTATATAATGCTTGACCTAGTATACATATTATTGTAAAATGAATTTGTTTCCTTGAAAAGTAATGAAGGAGGATCGTACAATTAAATAGAAGCGCCAGAACTGATTGGGACGAAAATGCTTGAAGGTGAAATTCCTGAAAAGTAACGAATCAGTTGACGAGGAGGAGATTAATCGAAATTTCGGCGGGAGTCTCCCGGCTGTGCATGCAGTCGTTAAGTCTTACTTACAAATCATTTGGGCGACCAAGTGGACAGAGTAGTAATGAAACATGTTTTTTACCCCTCCAAGGAAACCAAAAAATCAAGAGGGCTTGAAATTGGACAAGTCTGCCCTCAAGTTAATTATTGGAGGAATTTATTATGTGTGGAATCGTAGGATATATTGGAACAAACAATGCAAAAGGCATTTTATTAGAAGGACTTGAAAAATTAGAATACCGTGGTTATGATTCAGCTGGAATCGCCTTACAAAACAGGGACCTAGTAACCGTTGTCAAAGAAAAAGGGCGGATTGCAGATCTTGCAAGCCTAGTGCCAAACGACGCATTCGGTACTACTGGAATAGGTCATACACGCTGGGCAACTCACGGCAAACCAAATCACGAAAACGCCCACCCGCACCAAAGTAAATCTGGTCGTTTTACGATTGTTCATAACGGCGTAATCGAAAACTATACCCTTTTAAAAGAAGAATACTTAAAAGATCATTCCTTTATTAGTGATACTGATACAGAAGTAATCGTGCAGCTTATCGAACTTTTTGCAGCAGAACTTTCTACTAAAGAAGCGTTCAAAAAAGCGTTATCGTTACTTCACGGTTCTTACGCAATCTGCTTAATCGACCAAACCGATACAGAAACACTTTACGCAGCAAAAAACAAAAGCCCATTACTAATCGGAAAAGGCGAAAACTTCAACGTAATCGCAAGTGACGCAATGGCCGTACTGAAAGAAACCGACGAATTTGTGGAAATTATGGACAAAGAAATTGTTATCGTCACAAAAGACGGCTTCACTTTAGAAACATTAGAAGGCGAAGAAGTGATTCGCGCGAGCTACAAAGCAGAACTAGACGCATCCGACATCGAAAAAGGTACTTACCCGCACTACATGTTAAAAGAAATCGACGAACAACCAGCTGTAACTCGTAAAATCATCCAAGCATACCAAAACGAAGCTGGCGAAATCAACGTCGACCAAACAATCATTGACGAAATCTTATCTTCTGACCGCATTCACATCGTTGCTTGCGGAACGAGTTATCATGCCGGCTTAGTCGGAAAAAACTTAATCGAAAAAATGGCTAAAATTCCGGTAGAAGTACATGTTTCGAGTGAATTTGGTTATAATTTACCACTAATGTCGAAAAAACCATTATTCATTTTCATCACGCAAAGTGGCGAAACAGCCGATAGCCGCCAATGTCTAGTGAAAGTAAAAGAACTCGGCTACCGCACATTGACTTTAACAAACGTCCCAGGCTCGACACTTGACCGTGAAGCGGATCATTCGATGTATTTATATGCAGGACCAGAAATTGCCGTTGCATCAACTAAAGCCTATACAGCGCAGATTTCCGTCTTGGCGGTACTTGCTGTTTCACTTGGTCGCGAACTTGGTGACGCAGAAGCGCTTAAAATTAATTTAGCTGCTGAATTAGGAATTGTAGCAACTGCAATGGAAGCAATGGTTTCTAGCAAAGAAGTTATCGAGCATATTGCCGGTGAATTTTTAGCAACGTCTCGCAATGCTTTCTTCCTGGGTAGAAATATTGATTATTTCGTAGCCATGGAAGCGGCTCTTAAACTAAAAGAAATTTCGTATATCCAAGCAGAAGGTTTTGCAAGCGGGGAACTAAAACACGGAACAATCGCGCTAATTGAAGACGGTACACCAGTTTTAACGCTTATCACACAAGAATCAATCAACTGGAATATTCGCGGAAATGTTAACGAAGTATTAGCACGCGGAGCCAAAACATGTGTATTCGCAATGGAAAACGTCGCGCAACCAGGTGACCGTTTTGTTATTCCGCAAGTGCACCCGCTCTTAACACCGCTAGCAAGTGTCATCCCTTGCCAATTACTAGCATACTATGCAGCACTTCATCGTGATTGTGATGTCGACAAACCAAGAAACTTAGCCAAAAGTGTCACAGTAGAATAAATTTTTTCAAGACCTTTTCGAAACTAGAAAAGGTCTTTTTTTACGTAATCAATAAATTTGCACCGCGCCCTTGTTATGCTTTAAACTTAAAGAGGAATGGGGGAAATCAGCCAATGGAAGTATCACACGTAACACTCGAACCAAATAAAGATAGTCGACCCGCAGTTTTAACAATCGGTAAATTTGACGGAGTACATCTCGGTCATCAAACCATTTTAAATACAGCTTTATCCATCAAAAAGGAAAACGAAATACTAACAGCTATCAGTTTCAGCCCGCACCCACTTTGGGCTTTAAAACAAATCGAAATATATCGCGAAATGCTCACACCAAGAATGGAAAAAGAACGCTGGCTCGCACATTACGGCGTAGACCATTTAATCGAAACAGCTTTCACGCCAAGATACGCCGAAACAACACCAGAAGAATTTGTCACGGATCATTTGACCAACTTGAATTTATCGCATATCGTCGTCGGTTCTGAATTTAATTTCGGCAAAGGACGCGATTCGGACGTAGACTTACTTCGGGACCTTTGCGAGCCCTATGGTATTGGTGTCACATCCGTCCCAGTGATTGAAACCAACCAAACAAAAATCAGCTCCACCAACATTCGAGCTTTTATTCGGCGCGGCCATTTCATAGAGGCAGAACAACTCCTCGGACATCCATGGTACATTACCGGAACCGTGGAAAACGGCGAGATGACAGACCTAGACGATTACGTTCTCCCAGCAACCGGCACCTATCAAACGGATGCAGGACTTGTAAAAGTTACGAACAATCGCACTATCCAAGTCGATTTACCAGACGGCTTGCAACAATTACATATGAAAAACGAACTTTCCTAACAATATGGAAAGTTTTTTCTTTACATTTTATGAAATTAGTAATATACTAATTTAGTAAATTACTAAAATTTAAAAGGAGAAATCTCATGAAGATTCCAACTACCTTAAAACATAAACCAGTGATTGTTGTCGAAAATTACGAAGAAGTGGACGGCAAAAATGCGTATCACTCTGATGCCAAAGGACTTTCGCTCGGACTTGCGCAGTGGAACGATCGAGGCAAAGTAGACATTTCAGCCAAAGTTTGGCGTCACACTGGTGATAAATGGTCGCGCCAATCTGAAGAACTTCCGTTACATCGCGTACTAGACCTAGCTATTTTAATCGCTAGAACCAAAGTCCATTTCAAAGATGCTTACCGTTTACCCAATTTTTATGATAAAGAAAATCCAACACTTGATCGTATCGGTTTGCAAGGAGATGCGCTAACTATCGCGGTTTGTGAAGACAACGACTACATCGATGAAGACATCCAATTATTCGAACAAGTTTTAAAGAATGACGATGAACTTCTCAGCGAACGCCTCAAAACACTCAGCAAACTTTTACAAGAAGCAGGTTATTAAGGACGTGAAATTAATGAATAAAGACAACCGAAAAGAACTCATTCGCGCATACAAAGAAAAAGCCCCAGATGCCGGAGTATACCGTTTTCTCAGCAAAGAAAGCGGCAAGTACCACATCGATAACACGATGGATTTAAAAGGTATAGCAAACAAATTAGCATTCGGAGTGAAAATCGGCGCCGGAAATATGCTCCCACCAGAAATGGCGAAAGAAGCCAAGCAATACGGAATCGAAACCATCACCTTTGAAATTCTTGAAAAAGTAGATGTTAAACCTGAAATGACCAAGGACGACATCAAAGAAGAAAATGATGTATTACTAAGTTTATGGCTAGAACGAGAAGACCTTTAGGATTAAAGGTCTCTTTTTGAATTGAAATTGTGTAATAAAAAAACCATTTTCACAACATTGTTCACATCCTATTCATATTTCAGATGGATTGTGAGTGATTTATTCCTAAATTAGTACTATATCCATATATTTTGATAGTATAATATTAGAAGTTGAGTGTATGCATAGTGAATTTACTTCTAGGAGGAATAAACAATTTAATGAAAAAAATGATGACGATACTATTATTTGTTTCATCTGTCTTTATAATTAGTGTGATTAGTTCACCAAACCAAGCTTCTGCAGATACCACAGATATTTTACAAGCTCCGAAGCCAATCAATGAGATTTTTCCTGATGAAGGTGTTGCTCAATTAGTAGCTAGAGAGATTGGGAAGAGTACAACTAGTGAAGTATCTCAGGCGGATTTGGATGGCATTACAAAGCTGGACGATGCTTTTCAAAGTAGTAGAACAGTGCCTGTGATTTATTCTTTGGAAGGTGTAGAGTATCTTCATAATCTACGCGAGCTTGCTATTCCAAACCATTCTGTAAGCGATATTTCCGTATTGGAAGGATTAGCAGAATTAAGAGAGATAGATATTAGTAATAGTAATGTAAGTGATTTATCGCCACTTAGTAAGTTGACAGAAATATCATTTATACAAGCAAGAGGTAACAATATACGTGATATAAGCGTATTTAGTTCATTTTCAAAAATAAATCAAGTAGATCTAAGTGAGAATAATATAAGCGATATAAGTGTTTTAAAAGATTTCCCAGCGGACCAATTTGTTTATATTTATTTGGATAATAATAAAATTAAAGATATTAGTCCGCTTTCTGGCAAATCCTTTCATCAATTGACGCTTAATAATAACGAAATTAGTGATATTAGTCCGTTAAATACAATGACACTATATGCAGAGTATGCATTGACGGATGACTTTTACATTGATATTAGTAGCAATCATATTAGCGATATTAGTTCTTTAAAAAATGCTAATTTCAGCAAATTAAATTATTTTTATGCAGAGGATCAGAACATTACGAACCAAGTCAAAGCTTTTGCTACCGATTTAACACTTGAAAATAGTGTGAAAAATATCGAAGGAAAGGCTATATCACCTGGAACAATTAGTTATAATGGTAGCTACTCTGCTTCTACACTAAATTGGCAACTTCCTAGTTTTGTAGCGAATGTAGATTATTCATTTTCTGAGACGGTTCAGATTGGTCAAACTACAGGCGTATTTAGCGGGAAAGTCACACAACCGCTTGTTGATGGCTTTATCGTGACATTTGATAATGAAGGTTCCATTTCGACCGAATCCTACAAAAGCAATGTAATCATTTCTGAGCCAACGGAGCCAACCAAAGAAGGATGCACTTTTGATGGTTGGTATGATGCGCCAATAGATGGAAAGAAATGGGATTTTGCGACTAACAAAATGCCTGCCAATGATATCACGCTATATGCACAGTTTACTGAAACAAAAATAGAACCTGCAGATCCAGCAGTTCCGATAGAATCGGAGGACTCAACAGACTTGGAAGATTTGGCAAACTCGGAAGACACGGTAAATCCGACGCCTATTACTAAAAATGAGACGAAAGATCCTTCCGAAAAAAAAATATCAGAAAAAATAGCAACTAAAACGAAAAAAGTAACAGAAAAAAAAGCAACAAACGAATTGCCAAAAACAGGGGATAATTCACCGTACTGGATTTTAATTGGACTCTTTCTTGTTGGAACAGCAGTATTCACTTTAAAGAAAAAACAAGCATAAGTTAGTATTTTTATACGAAAGGAAAAACCGACAAATAATGTATTTGTCGGTTTTTTGGTCATTATTAGTTAGACATTTTTCGCCAAACAAGGAATGAGGAAGTGAGAACTAGTAAACCTGCAACGATTGGTTTTGTTGGAGTTTTATCACCAGTGTTTGGTAATTTTTTTATATTGTTACTAGTGGGGGTTGCGCCATTCGCAACCTCGTTTTTAGTACTATTTGGAGTAGTTGGATTAGTGGTGGAGTCTATAGTACTTGTTTTCTTGTAAACAAAGATTATTTTTTGCGGTGTTTCTCCAAAAGTTCCGTTAGTGTTGGTTGGCGTTTCTTCCAATTGGTAGCCAGGGATATCTTTAGGTTTAACATTGTAAGAATTTCCGATAGTTCCGGTTAATGTCGAAGGAGTGCTAATTATTTTTTTGTTAGAGTCTACATATTGTACTTCTAGGACAGCGGCTTTTTTTGAAGTTCTATTTTTCGTATAAACATAATTAACAGTTTGGTTCTCTAATGTATAAAGTCCGTTCGCATTTGCTGGTGTTTTTGTAAGTGTGTAGCCAGGGATTTTCTTTGGTTTGGAAGTGTATTTATCATCTAATAATCCTGTCAAAGTATCAGCTGGCGCAATGGTTTCGTCGGTAGAGCTCTTATAATTTACGGTAATATTCCCGCCAACTGGCCGTTCTTCAACGATAATCGGAACGCGCACTTTCGCAAAGGAATTGGAATCTGTTGATAAAGTACTTTTGATAGTAATAAAGCCATTTCCGGGCGTTTTCGCGACACCGTTTGAGAGAATAGAAGAACCGTCATCATCATATTTAAATTCATGTGTATCAAAAAGTGCTTTTCCTGATGCTAAACCGAGCTGGGATTTATCTGGTGTTAATTGATTAAAGTCGGTTTTATATGGCACCGTAATAGGTTCGCCGTTGTATACTAATTGATCTTGACCTTGTCTGTAATCGTAATGTTCTAGCATGTTTCCACCATTGTTAAAGTCATCAAGGTAGCCTGCTGGAATATCTGTAGTAATTTGATTTCCGCCAAGTGAAAGATTTAGTGGTTTTAGCTTGAGTGGCGGCCAGTAATTGCTAGCCCAGTTAATACTAAAAGTTTCTGTAGGAATGGCAATTAATTTATTATTTCGAAGGTCCAAACTACCTAAATGAGAGGATAGGCTAGTAAAGTTCGACGGAAGCTCTTTAATAGCATTACTTCCTAACTGCAATGAATCTAAAGCAGGTAATTGGAAAGCTACCATGGGAAATACTTGTAAATTATTGAAATTCAAGTTTAATGATTTTAAATTTGTTATTTTAGCTACACTGGCAGGTACTTCTGTGACTGTTCCGCTAACGACCGATAAAGAAGTTAGATTCTTAAAATCGGAAATTTTATCTGGGATAGAAGAAGCTCCTTCCACGTGGAGTATTGGGATCGACTCTAAATCAGCTAATGTAATATCGGCACGTTCTTTATTTAACCGGTTTTCAACAGCGATTATGAATGGCTCATTGTAATCTAGTTCTTTTTCTAACCAAGTAGCGGAATCTGCTTTTACGGTCGAAAAAATATAAGGGCAAATGGTTGCTAGTATCATGAAACAAATTAATAGGAGAAAAATTCTTCTCAAGTTGTGGCACATCCTGTCTGTAATTTGTAAATTTGTCAATTTATTGGTTAATTATATTACTTTTTTGTTTTTAAAGAGTACTAAAAAAAGACTTCGAAATCGGCTGCATTTTGTTAAATGTGTCTAAAAAATGTCGGTTTTACAAAATTGGAGAAAAGGTAATTTATGTGCTGGAAGTAGTAGTAAAAAATAGTGGAATTTTTTTTATTACCATTTTTAGCGCTGAGTGATTATTTGTAACGAATTCTAAATAGAAGTGAAATCGCTGTGTATAGTGGTTTTGTAACGATTCCTTACTAGTTTTAAGAGGTTGTTCATTTTTGCTGTTGAAATTTATTTGATTAGTTTGACTGGGAAAAAGCGATTTTTGATTAAAATAAGCATAGATTTTTATGATATGTAAATTTCACTTAATGTTCACGAAATACGCTTTTTTACTGCCGTACAAGGAATTTTACTAAAAAGAGATAGAGTATAATTTTAGTAGTAATCAAACAAATGGAGGTTAGACATTAATGAAAAAAGCTATTACGTTTCTTTCAACGATAGCGATATCTTTTAGTATTTTTAGCGTGCATCCACTTTCTGGATTAGCAGTTGAAAAGGAAAACGCGCAAACAGAAATGAAACAACAAGTGAATTCGACCAACGCTGCTACGGATATAGTTACTGCTCAAGATTTGGGAGGACAAACCTGGCTAATAAATGAAGTAAATCAACAGCTCGCGCCAAAACAAGTGGGAGTAAATCTAACGTTTGGCGACTTAGCGAAAATTACTCAAATTGTAATTACTGGACGAGGCCTTACGGGGGAAGTACCACCTGAAATTAAAAATCTCGTTTCATTAGAATCTTTACTTTTATACAGTAATAATTTAACCGGGACGATTCCAGCTGAACTTGGGGAATTAACTAAGCTGAAGGAACTTCGATTAGATTATAATGATTTAACTGGAACAATTCCTGATGGTCTTGGAAATATTTCGTCGATTGCTTTACAGAGTAACCGGCTAGTTGGCCAAATTCCTTTAAGCTTATACGAAAATCGAACAGGGAAGAATGAAGTAAATGTTTCCGGTAATCAAGTGACTATTAATAGTAGAAAACCTGAACCTAGTATTTATTCCTATTCAACTTTTGTTTATCCAGCTAGTACGCCGGAATATAACGGTCATTTGAAAGCAACGAACAGCTATTTTACTAACCTAACAAGTGATACAGTGCTTACACCTTTTCTACCCGGTAGCCCCACATTTATCGATTTACATGCGGAGTTTATGTTTGAAAGGGAACTTTTTGAAGGGCATGAGGTAACGATTACGGACGACGCATCTGGAAAACTACTTTATGAGGGCGAGTTAACTTCTGACATTAGTATTTCTTTAAAGAGTTTAAGTTCTGGCTATCATAGTATTCGTGTTGTACTGGATAATGCACCAAACAATCCGCAAAATCAAGTAACTTTTGGTGTTGACATTCCAAGTACGGCAGCAGGAGATTTAACAATTAATTACGTGGATGAAGCTGGAAAAACCATCCATGAATCACAGACAGTTAGTGGATTTGTAGGCGACGATTATGATGTAACAACGCCTGAATACAAATTGGCAATTGATGAGTATGAATTAGATACTTCCAAATTACCAGCAGATGGAATTGGCACATTGGACTACGCGCCACTTTCCGTTACGTATGTGTACGAAAAAGTGGAAGGCGCACCAGTCACGGTGAAATATGTAGATGAAAATGGGGACGAAATAACTACTTCTGAAAACTTAACTGGTAAATTAGGTAGTTCCTATCAAACCGAAGCCAAAGAAATTGCCGGGTATACATTAGATGAGAGCAAATTGCCGACCAATGCGAGCGGGGAATTTGAAGCGAGTACGCAAACTGTCACATATGTGTATCAAGCCGTTCCTGCGACACCAACGACACCAACTACTCCATCAAATCAAGTCATACCAATAGAACCAACCACACCAACCACACCAAAAGTACAAGACGAACAAAAGGTAACGGAGAAATCAGCAAGCTTAAAAATAACGCCCACACAAAGTGAAACATCCACATTAGCGGGTAAATTAAAACTGCCAACCACTGGGGATAATCTCTGGGATAGTGTGCTGTATAGTGTATTTGGTTTAATAGCAGTATGTGTCGCATTCAGTTTATTCTTCAGGCGTAAAAAACAAAATCATAGCTGAAATATATAAGAACTAGGCTGTCTATTTTAGAAGAGTGATGTGCCAAACAGCATATCATGGGTATAAATTTGAATGTTAATATGCGTTGCTTGTAGCAATGGACGGGTTCTCATACAATAGTGATAACAACTGAAAGAAAGGCGGTTATCTCTAATGTTAAACGAAAATATTAAAGCAATCAGAAAATCAAAAGGACTTTCGCAAGAAGAAATTGCCATCAAACTGAATGTGGTGCGACAAACAATCTCTAAATGGGAGCAAGGATTGTCAGTTCCTGATTCCGATATGTTAATCTCCATATCGGAAGTGCTTGAAACACCAGTAAGCACTTTGCTTGGAGAAACTGTTATGGTTTCAAAGGTTGATGACCTAAAAGCAATCTCCGAAAAACTGGAGATTATAAACATACAGCTTGCACAAAGAAAGACCGCTAGACGAAAAATGCTTTATTGGCTATTTATCTCGATGTGTACCGTTATAGCAATAATTTCAGCGGTCTTTATAATACTAAATAGTCCTTACCTAGGGTGGGATTATAGTGACCCTGAAACTAGCGTTATTGGAGTAGCTTTTCATACATTTGAATGGTTGTTTGTCAGATTAGCACCGATTATCCTTATAGGAGGAGTCGTTGGAATTTTTTTAATGCGGAAGAACGTATAAAAACGTACTATCTTTGATGCTTTGAAGAAGAAAATTTTAAATTGGTATAAAAAAGTAATTGAAACTAATGGAAATGATTTAAGTTATTAAATTAATATAAATCTCATATATCCAAAGAGTCCTTATCAATTCGATAAGGGCTTTTTTTGTTGACCAAAAATTCTTCTTCTACAAGTTCGGTTAGCAAATTGGATATGTTTGGCTGCGTTGTGCGGCAATATCTGGCAAGGACTGACTGGTTGATAAAGTTTGGTAACACGATTTCATTTTTTTCCTCATTTTCTGAGCCCATCTCGACGGCAAGATTTTCCAAAGCCATATAAATCCGTTCTTTCGGCGTTTTGGCAATCATTCCAAGAAGTGCATAGTGGCGAGCGAAAACATCCGCAATACTCGTCAAAAGAAAATCATTCACATCAGGTTTGATCGATAATATGTTGAGTAAAAAGTCAGCATCTATTTTATAAAGCACAAGACTTTCACTCATAACAGTAATACTATGTTTTTTCTTTGGATAAGAGGAGAATGCATCAATTCCTAAAATATTATATGGAAGAACAAATATCGAAATATAGTTCGTTTTTCTCAAATTATCCTCTAATTCGACTGCAGCATAACCCTCTAATACGAAAAAGATGTGTTTTGCCTTTTCTTCCTCAAAAATTATTTTTTCATTCATTGTATAGGTTTGCTTTTTTACATGTTTATAGTAATCCGGAAATTCTTTTAAATAGCCAAGTACGGTATCAAGTTTTTCTGACATTAGCGCCACTCCTTTGCGGATTTGTTTACCCTTTATTATACGCTATTTATGTAGAAAAAGATTTTTGAACAGTTTGTGACGTTCTCTAAAGTAGCGCTTAGTATATATTCCTGAATAGAAAATATTTTTTAACGAAGCAAAAAAGCTTTTTTTCTATATTGAATATATAAATCGTGTCAGAATCCTTTGATATAGTACATTCATAGCCAGTGTGACCCAGATGGTACGGTGATACGGACAGACAGGCGAAAGGAGGAAATGATGAAGTTTGATGATAGTAAACCCATTTATAAACAAATCGTTCATTATATTCATACAGAAATTGTTACAGGAAAATATGAGGCTGGTGACAAGCTACTATCTGTAAGAGAGCTAGCAACAAAGTTAGAAGTAAATCCGACAACCATCCAGCGAGCTTATGCAGAACTGGAAGAAGCGGGGATTATTTTCACCGTTCGAGGTACTGGTAAATATTTGACAGAAGATAAGAGGAGAATGGAGCAATTGGAAAATGACATCGCAAAACAACTTACCGAAAATTTTATTAGTGAAATGAGTAAATTAGGAATTAATAAAGAAAAAATCATCGCTTGGGTGAAAAAAGTAGAGGAGGTAGAAGTAAATGTTAGTGGGGAATAATATCGCTAAATCCTATCCAAATAAATTAGTCTTACAAAATGTGGACTTCGAAGCAAAGCCAGGCGACATGATCGTGCTCACTGGTGAAAATGGTAGCGGGAAAACGACCTTGCTAGATATGTTAGCAAATTTGAAGAAACCGGATAGTGGCACATTACAACTAGATAATGAAGTTTTCATAAAGAATGAAATCCGTCAGCAAATCGCTTATTTAAATAATGAACTTTACGCTAAAAAAAGTACTACTATAGAAGAATTTATGAAACAACATGCGCTTCTTTTTGAAAATATGGAGTTAGATAAGTGGGACCGATTACTTGCTGGATGGCGAATTAACAAACGCCTAAAACTTGGCGAACTATCAACAGGTATGTTAATGAAAGTGAAAATTGGTAGTGTGTTAGCAAGAAAAGCCAAATTGTATCTTTATGATGAACCTTTTGCGAGTATCGATATTATGGCTCGTTCAGAAGTAATGAAAGCTATTATTAGCGAAACAGAGCCAGATGCTATCACGATTATTTCTTCGCACCATTTAGAAGGAACCGAAAAACTATACAACAAACTTTGGTTAATTAAAGATAATACATTAAAAACAATAGAAACAGAAACTTATCGCGAGGCAACAGGCAACTCATTAATCGATTTCTATAAGGAGGAAATGAACAAATGACAAAAATGATTACTTTTTATTTAAAACAAATTAGTCCTATTCTTTTGATTGGACTTGCACTTATCTTCGGGCTGAACTTTCTAGGATTCACGATAAATCTGCTGGAGGGAACTGATTTGCTTTTTAGAGCAATTCGAGGGACAACGGTGATGAGCTTAATTCTAGTCCTTATCACGACTTGGAAAATCACGAAACTAGACACATCGAAAGAAAATGTAACACTTGCTTCTCTTTCTGGATTTTCAGAAACAAAGAAATTTTTTGGAAAACTATTTGCTGCTTATTTATCAGCAATTACTGTAATTTTACTTCAAAGTGCCTTTATTTGGTATTACGGTTTTGAAACAGGGCGGATTGAAGCAGGCGATACGTTATCGTTTATATCTGGAACGCTGATGATGTTTTTATTTATCGCCATGTTTGTTTGTTACTTTGTTATTCCGGTAGGTTGGTTAAAAGATCATGTGAAGGCGAGTTCTCTTCAAAAAGCGGCGGTCGTTTTACTTCCTTTTGCTATCCTAATTGTCAATTTATTAGCAGAATATTACTTGCATATTTATAACAGTGCGGGAATTATCTCTATTTTGCCAAATGGTCATTTTGAGATTTCGCTTCTTTCTATTATTTGGAATGTAGGATTATGTTCAGTTATTGCAGGCAGCTATATCTACATGAAATCTAAAAAAATGGATACTATTTGAAAGTAGGAGAATAAATGTTAGAAGTTAAACACCTTAAAAAATCTTATAAGTTAGGAAAGAAAAGCGAAACACCAGTTTTGAAAGATATTAATGTGACTATTCAAGACGGAGAATTTGCAGCAATTATAGGAAAAAGTGGTAGTGGGAAGTCTACGTTACTGAATATTATAAGTGGGCTAGATACCGACTATTCCGGACAAGTTTTATACAATGGCGATGATTTACAAGATATAGACTTAGACGCCTATCATCTTAATCATATTGGTTTTATTTTTCAAAGCTTTCACCTAGTTAACCACATGTCTGTTATTGAAAATGTCAAAATTCCTTTATATTTGAATGCTGAATTATCGGAAAGTGACCGAAATGCGAGAGCGCTCGATTTGCTGAGACAAGTCGGATTAGACGAATTTGCTAGTAAAAAACCAACACAACTTTCTGGTGGACAAAAGCAACGAGTAGCGATTGCGAGATCACTTGCCAACAATCCAGATATGATTATTGCGGATGAACCAACCGGAGCGCTTGATAGTGTAACTTCAGCTGAAATTATTAAACTGCTTAAGGATTTGGCCGCAAAAGGCACAACCGTAATAGTTGTAACCCATGATTTAAACATTGCAGACCAAACCGATGCGGTATTGCGGCTAGCGGATGGAGAAGTAATTTCATTTGAAAGAAAAAAAGAAGTTATCCAAAAAGTTACCCACAAAAACGAAAAAAAGTTACGTCTAAACTGGTGGGCGACTGCTAAAATTTCTTTTAAGAGTTTTTTCAATAGAAAATTCCGGAATTTGCTCGTAGCACTTGGGACTTCGATTGGAATTATCGCTATTTTGTTAGCATTTGGGCTTGGAAATGGAGTGAATCAAAGTCTTTCAAAGATTTTTGGAACAACTTTTTCACCCAATCAGATTACGACTTATTATAAAGAAGATGGTGGCTCGAGATCACCTGAACCAACTACTCCGCTAACGAGTAGTGAAATTAAGAAAATCAAGCAATTGTATGAAGCTGAAAATATTACTGAAATTTATGAACGAACTACTATCCAAGGAATTAAATTTGAATATGATGGTCAATATTTGAAAGATATTTCTGCCGAGATGCAAGAAGCTAATTTTAAAGCATCACGCTATGAAGATTTGACTGTGAAAGATGAGTACCTTCTAAGCGGGAAAATGGTGACAAATAATGAAACCGGAGCAGTTATCCCGTCAAGTGTAGCAAGAGCTATTCTTGGAAAAAAGGATTCTGATGAATTAACAAAAAGTGATGGTGATAAACTGATTGGTAAAAAAATAACCTTAGTTTATGCCGGAAGAAACAGTGACACAAAAAATACGGTTAAAACAGAAACAACCATTTCTGGTATTACAAATCCATCTAAAGAAGGTTTTGCTAGAGGATTTGATGTTTCCACAAAAACAATGAACGACTTTATTAAAACAACTGGTATTGAAAAACCGATTTTATCTGTAGATGCATTCACAAAAACGACAGCACAAGCAGAAGAAATCGCAGAGAAATATGAGGATGACAAAGATTGGGCGAATTATTCGATTACAAACGCGAATGCTTTCGTAGATACATTTAGCCAGTTTACCGATATTATTGTGTATTTGATTGCCTTTATTGCAGGTCTTTCGCTTGCAGTTGCTGGCGTGATGATTGCGATTGTGCTATATATCGGTGTGGTGGAACGAACAAGAGAAATCGGTGTATTCCGAGCAATTGGTTATCGAAAACGTCATATTCGCGGACTTTTCATAATGGAAGCAAGCTATATTATTATTTTAGCTAATGTGCTATCAAGTCTTGTCGCCGTGACAATTGCAAAAATAGCTAGTCCTATTTTAGAAACGAAAATTGGCTTTGAAGATATGATTCATATTTCGTTCTGGAATTTCCTTGTTACACTCGTAATAACAATTACAATTGGCTTTATTTTCTCGATTTATCCAAGTAATAAAGCAGCAAAATTAGATGCAGCAGAAGCTTTAAGATCAGAATGACCCAACTAACAGAAAAGAGGAATTTAACATGAAAAAACCACTAAAAATCAGCTTAATCGTCGTAGGAATCGCCGTAGTCATATTTGCAGGAGTGATGCTATCCTACCGTTTTATTAAATCAATGGACGTTACTGAAAATGCCGAAATAAATAAATCAGCTACAGGAGATCATGTATTACTGGCAACTCAAGGTAGTAAATTCAAAGACAGTGTAATGGATCAAGTAAAAAAAGACATGGAAGGCAAAAACGTGCATGTTTCCATTATCGATACCACAAAATTAGACAAAGTAACAGGAGATGATTATGATAAAGTAGTTCTATTCACCACAGTGCAGTCCGATGATATTCCAGAAAACGTAACCACTTTTATGAATGATAATAAAGATAAAAGTATCCATATTGCCGTAACAGCAGATTCTGGGCGCTGGGATGATAAACCGAAAGATATTGATGCAATTTCCGAAGCGTCGAAAGCAGAAAACAAACAAGATTTCGTGGACGATTTAACGAAAGCGATTTTGACGGAGTAAGACTTGCAGAAAAACCTATTCTTTTAATCGTGTCTCATAAGAAGCTTGTTGAGAAGTACAAGAGGCTGATGAATAATTTTAACCCCCGCTAAATCACTAAGTTGATTTAGCGGGTTTTATTTGGAGTTGAAATGTGAGGGAAGTAAAACCAGCAAAATGTTACGAAACTCATTCATTTCTTTTATTAGAATCCATCATATAATTAAGGAATTTGGAATGTTTGTCTAAATAAAAAATAGGTTGAGAATTTCCCAAAGAACCTTATGACAATTCATCCACACTTGCTACAAAAACGAAGATATACTAAAATGAAAGTATTGATTTGTGAATCCTCAAACGTATAGATGTATGAGCTTTCATTTTCAAAATACACCTATGAATAAATCAGTTTATACTTTTGAGAAAGGAACACACAACATGTTATTAGCAGCAAGAATTTTAGTTCGAATAGTTTGTGTATTAGAATTTATTTCAGCTTGCCACTTGTTTATAGGATCTGTTATGATGGCAGGATCTGGAGAAGAAATTATCATATTTATTAGAGTGTTGGCAGCTGGACTTGTCATTCATGGATTTATCGGCTTAGTGGTTACTTCATTTATGACTTGGTATGTTTCCACTAAACATATCATCTATCTTATTGTAAGTGGTTTTCTTTTGTTACTACCTAATCTAATGGAAAATGTCTTTGTTAATCCTATCGTTGGAGGTTTATACATTTTTGCAGGCGTACTATGTATACGGTATAATGTAAAAGCTCACGAAGAGGTACAAGAGGAAAGAGAACGCAAAGAAACATTAAATATTGAATGAAATGAGTGACAAATAACGGACTAAATCTTGGTATATCATCCAGGATTTAGTTCTTTTTATGCAAAAAGAGTATCCATGTAGGTGTACTATATAGCAAGATTCGGGTGCATCCATTAGGATCTCTAATACAAGCGTAACTTAACAGTAGATGTGATTATAGAAATCACTAACACACTTGCTCCAAAAACAAAGATATACTATAATGAAATTATTGATTTGTGAATATTCAAACGTATAGACGTATGAGCTTTCATTTTTCAAAATACAACTATGAATAAATCAGTTTATACTTCTGAGAAAGGAACACACAACATGTTATCAAAAGCAAGATTGTTAGTTCGAGTAGCATGTGGTATGGAAATTGCCACTGCTTGCCTATTTTTAATAGTACCAGTTTTGGTAGGACTAGGTGGTGAGGAAGAATTTATCATACTTCTTAGATTAGTAGGAGTTGGACTTGTTCTTCATGGAATTATCGGCTTAGTGGTTGCTTCATTTATGACTTGGTATATTTCCACTAAACAAATCATCTATCTTATTATAAGTGGTATTCTTTTGTTACTACCTAGCCTAATTGAAGGTTTCAATTTTAAATTCTTTTTTTGCTTTTCTTGCTTTTCTTGCTTTTTATATATTTATGCAGCTGTACGATGTATAAAGCATAACAAAAAAGCACAAGAAGAAGTACGAGAGGAAAGGGAACGCAAAGAAGCATTAAATAATGAATGAAACGAGTGACAAATAGCGGACTAAATCTTGGTATATCATCCAGGATTTAGTTCTTTTTTATGCAAAAAAAGTAATAACCTATGCAGATGCACTTTGTAACGGGCTCGTTTAAATGAAGGAGTCTCTTTTTAAAATATGCTATACTTAGTGAAATATAAACCTCATGAAAAGGCGGGTGGTAGTAGGTGAAAAAGAGTAAAACAGTTCAGATTCTGTTAGGTTTTTCCATTATTGCATTAATTTTGAGCGTAATTGGGGTTGGATCGATTTGGTATGGGCAGAAAAATCACCAAGCAAATAATACAAAAACAACTACCCAAAAAGATACAACCGTAACGAAAAAACAAGATACCTTTAAAATAACGGCGCTCGGTGACTCACTTACATATGGTGTTGGTGACACAGAAGGCGGTGGGTATGTCCGAGTGGTGGAGAATTTCTACAAACAAAAAGAGAAAAATGTCGAGAATGTCAATCTTGCTATTAGCGGGGCCAAATCAGGACAACTTCTCAAGCAATTAGATCAAAAAGAAGTGCAAAATCAAATAAAATCAGCCAATGTTATTTTAATGACAATTGGCGGCAATGATTTGTTTCGTGGCGGAGAAGCACTGGATGATTTCAAAAGTGATGCGATTAAACAAGCTGAAGCAAGCTATACGAGCAATTTAAAACAAATTTACCAAACGATACGAAAATTGAATCCATCTGCGCCTGTTTTTCATATTGGGCTGTACAATCCGTTTATGTCATTAGAAAATGCGAGCGAAATGTCGGCAGTTGCGAATGAGTGGAACATGCAAAGTCAAAATCTATCGCAAAACGAGAAAAATATCATTTATATTCCGACTTTTGATTTATTTCAGCAAAATGGGGACGCCTATTTAGCGACTGATAAATTTCATCCAAATCATGCCGGATATCAGTTTATCGGTAATCGAGTGACGGAGGTTATTCAGACGGGAGGGGGAGAAAGCGATGACGGAGCTAGCACTTCAAGTAACTAATCTGCATAAAAAAATTCGCAAACGAGAAATTATCAAAGGGATTTCTTTTGAAGTGATGCCCGGAGAAGTTTTTGGCTTTCTTGGACCCAATGGAGCTGGCAAAACAACGACGATTCGAATGATTGTGGGGCTAATCAAACCAACATCTGGAACGATTTTAATTGGTGGAAAAGATATCCGCAAAAATTTCACGGAAGCGATGCGTGGTCTTGGTTCTATTGTGGAGAATCCGGAATTTTATACATTTTTAACAGGCCAAGAAAATTTGGCGTATTTTGCCCGAATGGATTCTTCGATTAAAAAAGAACGCATTCAAGAAGTAACCGAGCTAGTTGGGCTAGAAAAGCGGATAAATGACAGAGTTTCTACTTATTCACTTGGTATGCGCCAGCGTTTAGGCATTGCTCAAGCGTTACTTTCGAATCCGAAATTATTAATTCTTGATGAGCCAACAAACGGTCTCGATCCATCTGGAATTCACGAAATGCGCGACTTTATCCGTGCGCTGGCTAGAAATGAAGGTATTAGTGTGCTCGTGTCTTCTCATTTATTAAGTGAAATTGAACTTTTATGTGACCGAGTGGCGATTATGACAGAGGGGACGATTATTAAAACCGATCAAGTTTCACATCTTCTTAGTTCTCGCGCACAATTACGCTGGCTGGCGACTCCTTTTGAACAAGCCAAAGCATTTTTGGAAAGTGTAACTGAAGTAGAAGTGGACGGCGAATATCTCGTGACCGCAGTGAATGAACATAGCGCCGAATGGAACGAACAGTTGGTTGCAAAAGGCATTCAAGTCCATGAAATCGACAAGAAAAAACCATCTCTCGAAGACCTATTTCTTGAGTTAACAGGAGGTCATACGATTGATTAATTTAGTCTATAATGAGCAATTAAAACTTTGGCGCAAAAAGCGACTCATCGTTATTTTAGCGTTGGTGGCAATTATCGTAGCGATTTTTACGTATGCACAGTTCCGGCAGCATCAAGAAGACGAAAAGCAAGCTGGGACAAGCGATTGGCATGTGCAAACCCAGCAACAAATTGTTGACCTTGAAAACAGACTCGGTACAGGGCGACTGCCAGAAGAATATCAAAAATATTTCAAAGTGCTTGTCGGGCAACTACAATATTATTTAGATCATGACATCAATCCAAATGCTCCTGGAGCCCCAACTTTCCTAAAAACGTTTGTCGAAAATGGTATTAGTTTATTGTTTCCACTTTTTATCATGGTTATAGCGGCTGACTTAATCAGTGCTGAAACAAGTGCGGGAACGATGAAATTCCTGCTGACAAGGCCTGTGAAGCGATGGCGAATTTTGACGAGTAAATATATATCGATGTTGCTCTCAATTTCCGCGATTATGGTATTATCCGCCGTTATTGCCTATCTGATTTCTGGAATTGTGTTTGGTTACGGTGGCTGGGATGCGCCAGTTCTCACCGGATTTGGCATGAAAGATGGTGCTGTGACAACAACAGATGTTTACCAGCTTCCAGTTTGGCAATTACTACTCATGGAATTTGGGCTTGCGTGGTTTGTCAGTATGGTGGTCGGCGTGTTAACGATGTTTGTATCGGTGCTCGTCCGCTCTACAGCCGCAGTAATGGGGATTATGCTTGCTTCACTCATCACCGGAACCATTTTAACCAACCTCGTCAGCTCTTGGCCGAGTGCGAAATATTTATTTATGGTTAATTTACAACTAACGAATTACTTAAACGGCTCCAGCCCACCCGTCGAAGGCATGACATTGAGTTTCTCGATGCTCGTGTTAACCGTGTGGATGCTAGTCGCATTCGTTTTATCCTATTTTATTTTCACCAAAAGAGATGTGTATTAAAGAGCGCTTAATGGCGCTCTTTTTTGCGGTCTTTAAAAGTTACTTACTTTTTGTGAGCATAAAACTTTTCTTTTTAATAGTTTAGTTATAAACTGTAGTTAGTAATCAAGAAGGAGGTACAAACAAATGATCAAAGGAATCCATCATGTATCCGCGCTAACGAAATCATTCAGCGAAAATCATCATTTTTATTCAGAAATATTAGGGCTTCGGCTCGTGAAAAATACAGTGAACCAAGACAATATCCATATGCGCCACCTATTTTATGGCGATTATATCGGCTCGCCGGGGACTTTGCTGACATTTTTTGAAGTACCGCGCATTGGCTCAAGCTACGACGAACGCGCCTATTTCGGCAATGTCACCCTAGGAATACCAACAGACACAAGCCCTTACTGGGAAAAAAGGCTAAACGATTTTGCGATTTCTTTTCAAAAAGACGGCCAGACTTTAACCTTACAAGATCCCGACACAATGGGCATCATCCTAACGGAAATACCGGCTACTAATTCTAACCCAACCATCCACACCGATATCCCGGCCGAAAAACAACTTGTTCGAATTATCGGCACTGATTATCACGTGCCAGATCCGACCGCGACGAGCCAGTTTTTCACAAATCTTTTTGGCTTAGAAAGGCAGAATGGGGTATTAGTAGATAAGAACAAGATGAGTTTTGCGAAATTGCACGCCACGACCTCCGACAAAAAATCCCGCACTGGCCGAGGCACGATTGATCATATTGCTTATACTGTAGAAACAAAAGAAGCCGTCGACGAACTGCACGATTTAGCCGTTCGCAATGACTTGAAAATAGAAGAATTTGTGGACCGCGAGTATTTTAAAAGTTTATATATCCGCGAACCCGGTGGTCTTAGAATCGAATTTGCAAGTGCTGGCCCCGGTTTTACAATAGACGAACCGCTAGAAACAATGGGCGATAAGCTAGCCTTACCAAGCTTTTTAGAAGGAAAAAGAACAGAAATTGAAACTTATTTTGGAGGAGATTTATGATGATTAAAGATTTAAAAGGAATTCACCACGTAACCGCAATGACAAGTAGTGCCGAGAAAAACTATGCATTTTTCACAGAAGTTTTAGGAATGCGTTTAGTGAAAAAAACCGTCAATCAAGACGATATTCATACGTACCATTTGTTTTTCGCTGATGATAAAGGCTCGGCGGGGACAGATATGACGTTTTTTGATTTTCCGAATTTACCAAAAGGACGCCACGGGACAGATAGTATTTCGCGCGTAGCTTTCCGTGTACCGAGCGATGCGGCGCTGGAATACTGGTTGAATCGTTTTGAACAATTAGAAGTTCCCCACGGTGATATCCAAACTTTATTTGGCAAAAAATATCTCACATTCCAAGATTTTGATGACCAACAATTACAATTGATTTCTGATGAAAATAACGAAGGCGTGGCTGCCGGAACTCCTTGGAAGAACGGACCAGTTCCAGAAAAATATGCAATTTATGGCTTAGGACCAGTCTTTTTAACCGTTGTTTCCTTGAAAAATATGGAGGCGATTTTGCAAACAATTTTTGGCTTTAGAAAAGTGACAGAAGAAGATGGACTTCATTTATACGAGGTTGGCGAAGGGGGAAACGGGGCGCAAGTAATTGTTGAAGAACGTACCGATATCCCAGCTGCAATGCAAGGTTATGGCGGCGTACATCATGTGGCTTTCCGAGTAGAAGATCATGAAGAGTTGCAAAAATGGATTGAACGCATGAATACAATTGAAGCACCCAATTCTGGCTATGTAAACCGCTTCTATTTTGAATCGTTATATGTGCCCGTTTCAGAGCGGATTTTGTTTGAATTTGCAACAGATGGCCCGGGCTTCGCAAGTGATGAACCATACGAAACACTCGGCGAAAAATTAGCCCTGCCACCATTTTTAGAACCAAAACGAGCTGAAATTGAAAAAATGGTACGCCCAATTAATACGAAACGGAGCTGAAAACGGATGGAACATATTTTTATTCCAGGGAAAAACAAGGAATTAGCGCCATTATTACTACTTCACGGAACAGGCGGCGATGAAAAGTCGCTTGTCGAAGTAGCGGAGTTTATCGCGGGTGATGCGGCAGTTTTATCCTTACGAGGTGACATCAAAGAAGGTGGAGCAAACCGATTTTTCAAAAGGTTTCATGACGGCAGTTTGGACTTAGAGGATTTGGAAAGCAAAACGGCAGAATTAATCGCAACAACGCGTGAACTGGCGGATGAGTACCAACTGGATTTTGAGCGAATTATTGCTGTCGGTTACTCGAATGGCGCCAATATAGCGGCCAATGCGTTGCTTCAAGCGGAAGATAGTTTCCATAAAGCGATTTTGTTTCATGCGATGCCAGCTGGAAATAAACAACCCGATTTTTCCATTAGCCACCGCAATGTATTTCTTTCGGCCGGTTTAAACGATCCGTTGATTACGGCAAAAGCTTCCGAAGAACTAGTAGAAATCCTCGAAAAACGTGGTGCGAACGTCGAAACCGTTTGGACGGCGGCGGGGCATTCACTGACTATGGAAGAACTAGAAGAAGCGAAAAAATGGTATCAAAACAACCAGAAATGAGGTCCAATGATGGCTATTTTTAACAGTGCTGCTTTATCCCAAAAAGATAATTATAAATTTTTAACAGGAAGTATTATTCCGCGACCAATTGCTTTTATTACTACACTTGCTGAGGACGGGGTGACGGTTAACGCCGCTCCGTTCAGTTTTTTTAATGTCGTTTCGAGTGATCCAGCAATCGTTTCTATCGTCGTCCAACGTGCGGATGGGAAGCAAAAAGATACAGCGAGGAATGCAGCTTTCACGAAGGAATTAAACATCCATATTGTCAGCGAGGAATTTGTGGAAGAGATGAATAAAACTGCCGCGCGCCTTGCGCCAGATGTGAGCGAAATCGACAAGACGAACTTGCATTTAGAGCCAGTCCCAGACATGAAAACACCAAAAATTTCCGAAGCAAAAATTGTCCTCACTGCTAAACTAGACCAGATTATTCCGATTAAGAATGATGCTTGTGAGGTTATTTCTGATTTAATTTTAGCGCGGATTGTGACATATGATTTTGCAGACGATGTGTTTGACGCTGAACATCATTACATTTTGCCAGAAAAGCTTGCGCCAGTAGCACGTTTGGCGGGAAATGACTATGCGAAACTTGGTGATATTTTCCGAATTGAGCGACCGAATTAACGAGAATTAGTTGCGAAACAAAAACTATCATGTTAAACTAGGGGCATCTAAATTGAACGGAGGGTTGCCCATCATGCGTTATATTAGACTACGTTTCCCAAAAAATCTATGCAACTAATTTAATAGTGCGGGAATATCCATGCTTATTTGGTATGGATAACGGGATTGGTCTTGCGTGCATGTATGGCACCCAAAATAAATATGGGTAGAATGAAGGAGAAATCCGCTTCATTTGAAGGCAAGCTAGTATCTTTTTGATGCTGTTTTTGTGTTTCAATCTACTCAGAACCCCTGACCGCGCTGAATCTATTTCAGGAGGTCCTTTTTTATGGAGAAAAAAGTATTAATCGTTGGCATAAGCCAAAAACAAGCAAATTTTGATTATTCAATGGAAGAATTAGCCAATTTAGCGGCTGCAAATAATATGGAAGTAGTGGGTGAAATTCGCCAAAATATTGACCGTGAAAATCGCGCTACTTATGTTGGAAAAGGCAAAGTGGACGAAATCAAAGGCCTGGCAGAAATGCAGGAAGCTCGTTTGATTATTTTTGATGATGAACTTTCGCCGTCGCAAATCAGAAATTTAGAAGAAGCGCTCGAACTGGATGTAATGGATAGAACTGGGCTGATTCTGGCTATCTTTGCAAACCGAGCAAAAACAAAAGAAGCCCAACTGCAAGTCCAAATCGCCAAATTGAAATATGAACTACCACGGATTTTCGGACAAGGCGAAGACATGGACCAGCAAAGCGGAAAAGGCGGACTTAGCAACCGTGGTTCCGGTGAAAAGAAAATCGAAACCGACCGCCGAACTATCAAAAATCAAATCCGCCATTTGCAAAAAGAGCTCGATATGCTGGTAGATGACCGTGAAGTACGTCGTCGCAAACGGAAGAAAAATGAAATTCCGGTGGTGTCGCTCGTTGGTTATACGAATGCTGGAAAATCCACAACGATGAACGGCTTAGTACGCGCCTATAGTGAAACAGCCGAAAAACAAGTTTTTGAAAAAGATATGCTCTTCGCTACGCTGGAAACGAGTGTACGCGAAATTGTGTTGCCAGATAACAAGCAATTTTTACTCACAGATACGGTTGGTTTTGTGAGCAAACTGCCGCATCAATTAGTGAAAGCATTCCGTTCCACACTAGAAGAAGCGCGCGATGCCGATTTACTCATTCATGTGGTAGATTATTCGGACCCGCATTATAAAACGATGATGAAGACGACAGAAGAAACATTGAAAGCCGTTGGTGTAGAAGATGTTCCTGTTATTTACGCTTACAATAAAGCTGATTTAATGGAAGACGAAATATACCCTAAACAAACGGATAATACGATTGTTTTTTCGGCGCGGGAAGAAGAAAGTTTGGAGTTTCTAACGGAAGTCATTCGGAAGGAACTATTCGCCAGCTATGAAAAAGCAACTTTCTTAATTCCATTTGAAGCTGGTCAAATTGTCGCTTATTTAAACGACCATGCCGACGTGTTAGAAACCGAATACTTGGAAAATGGCACGAAGATAGTAGCGGAAGTGAGCCCGGCTGATTTGCAAAAACTAGCAGAATATCAAATAGCTGACTAAAGCGAGTTCATCCTTAATTTGCTATAATGAAACATACAGCAAATTTAGTGAGGAGATTTCTAGCTATGAAAAAAACTGGATGGGGAATACTTGGCGCGGTTGCTGCTTTTACAGGGTACGCCTACTGGTCGACCAAACATTTAACTGTAACAAATTATGAAATAGTATCAGATAAAATTCCAGCAGAATGGGACGGTGCGACGTTTGTTCAGCTGTCCGATCTGCATAGTGCAAGTTTTGGTTTATATAATAATCCTTTGCTCAGTATTGTGAATGAGCTGGCTCCAGACGCCGTTTTTCTAACTGGAGATATGATTGATGGCGATGAGTCACCGTTTGTAGCAATGGCAGTCGTGCGCAAATTGGCCAAAGAATTTCCGGTCTTTTATGTGAGCGGAAACCATGAAGGTCGAAGCGCATTTTATGAAGATTTTAAAGCAGATATGGAAAAACATCATGTCGCTGTTCTCGAAAATGAACGCTATTTTCTAAAAAAAGATGGCGCGGCAATCATGGTGGCTGGTGTTTCAGATCCACGGTTTGTAAGAGATGATTGGGCGGAGAAAGAATTGCCGAAACGAGAATGGGAAGAGGCGGCTTTAAAAGAAGCGCTAGATGAGACGACAGCTAATCTATCACCGGATTACTTTACCTTTTTACTAGCCCATCGTCCAGAGTTTTGGCCACTTTATCAAGCATATCCAGTGGATTTGGTGTTAGCTGGTCATGCACACGGAGGTCAATTTCGTCTACCACTAACAGAAGGCCTTTTCGCACCGGGGCAAGGATTAATGCCAAAATGGACAGCGGGAATTCACCGGGCTGGTGGAAAAGCGCTTATTGTGAGCCGTGGCCTTGGAAATGTAACGAAACTTCCGCGCCTATTTAATGATCCAGAAATTATTCGGATTACGCTTAAAGCAAAAGGGGATGCTTAAGAAAAGTGATTTATTTAGATAATGAAGATGTACTCGATCAAGCGTACAACTTTGCAATGGAAGAATATGCACTGCGTTTTTTAGATGAAAATGAAACGTATTTTATGTTTTACCGAATGAAGCCGACGATTATTGTTGGTAAAAATCAAAACACGCTAGAAGAAATTAACCACACGTTCGTTAAAGACCATCATATCGATGTGCTGCGCCGGTTGTCAGGTGGCGGAGCAGTTTACAATGACGAAGGTAACATTAGTTTTAGCATGATTACAAAAGATGACGGCAATAGCTTTCAAAATTTCGCGAAGTTCACTGAGCCGGTGATTCGCGCGCTTCAAAAGCTTGGTGTAAATGCAAAGCTTAGCGGCCGAAACGATATCGAAGTAGAGGGCAAGAAAATCAGCGGGAATGCCCAATTTGCAACAAAAGGTCGCCTTTATAGCCACGGAACGCTACTGTTCGATGTGGATTTGTCGATGCTTGAAAAAGCGCTACAAGTTGACCCGGAGAAATACTTATCGAAGGGTGTTAAATCCGTACGCAGCCGTGTGACAACCATTCGTGAAAATCTAGCGAACGATATGGATATTTTGGATTTTAAGCAAATTTTACTAGAATCCATTTTTGAAACGACCGAGATACCACGTTATACATTTACCGAAGCGGACAAACAAGGTATCGAAAAATTACGTGTCGAGCGTTATCGGAATTGGGACTGGACATATGGTAAATCGCCAAAAGCGACAATCAAACGCAAAAAACGATTTCCAGCGGGCACTATTGAATTTCAACTAGCGCTACAAAAAGGCCAAGTAAAAGAAGCGACGATTTATGGCGACTTTTTCGGAACAGAAGATGTTACTGAGCTAGCCCGCAAAATGGTTGGCTGTCGTTTTGAACAAGAAGAACTAAGTAAAGCTTGGGGAAAAGTGGATACGAAATCCTACTTCGGTGATATTGAAAAAGAAGCCGTTTTAGCGATGTTATTTGAATAAAAGATAGAAGAAAAAACTCTAAGAAGTGAATTCTTGGAGTTTTTTCGTGGAAATGATTACTACGCTTTAATAAATCAAGAACTCGTGTTAAACTTAAAGTTAGAAAAAAAGGAAAAGGTGTAGAGATGGCTATAAACAAATTAAACGATTTTTATTTTAAAAAACTTGGCAGCTGGAATTTAATACATAGTTTTATAAAGGGTTTTTGGAGAGCGTTTTTTTTAATCGTGCTACTTATAATTGTTATTAACATTATAGTGGCAAATTTTCTGGATAATGTGTTTTTAATTCCAGTGATGTTGATTAGTTTACTCTATATTCCACTCCTGTATTACCTATTAATTTACAATCGCGCGAAGAAATTTATTCGGACGCGGTATCAATTACGTAATTTTAAAGAGTTGACTGCAATGCGACGGTATTTATTATATGCCTATTTAGAAAAAAGCGGTTTTAGCACGCGGGACGATTTAGACAAACTACTTCGCTTTGTTCATTCAGAAATGGCAGAAGAGAAAAAGAACTATAAACCATTAAACACCATAATCGGCGTTTTTATCGCAGCGTTTTTGGCGATTTTGGGCGGTTCCTTTTTATTCTTAATGGAAAATGTAGTGGAGCGACTTATTGCAGCAGTTGTAATAATCGTGATGGCGGTCATTTTATATTTTATCGGTCTTACAGTTATGAGAATTATCCGCTCCAAATCAGAAATAAACACAAGAAAAGAACAAGAACTTACAAGAGAAATTATTGCCATTCAAACGGCTATGCTTGTTAGTGAAAACACCAGTTACCACCCATTTTTAGCAATGGAAAAGAAAGTGAATGAAAGTGAATTTTTAAAAGAGATAATTACATCACGGTCCTTTTTATAAACATATCGTTATAGGCATATTTAGGAGGCAGAATCATGACAACCAAACGCAAAGAGACGAGAGAAAGTGTTTGTTATCGGGAAATTAAAAAGAAGATTCGAAACGGGGAACTAAAGCCAGGAGATCGCTTAATTGAAAATA
Organism: Listeria cossartiae subsp. cossartiae; assembly: GCF_014224155.1. Taxonomy (GTDB): domain Bacteria; phylum Bacillota; class Bacilli; order Lactobacillales; family Listeriaceae; genus Listeria; species Listeria cossartiae. Next base: position 532,145 of record NZ_JAASUI010000001.1, read on the forward strand.
CGCTATCGCAACAACTAGAAATTAGCCGCACGCCGATTCGAAAAGCCATTGGAATGCTTGCTGCAGATGGTTATGTCGAATACAATGATTTTCGCGGTGCTTTCGTTCGAGATAGCATTATTAATAAAGAACGCTACTTTGAAATGACAGAAATTATTGGTTTGTTTCTAAAACAAGCTATTCAAAAAATCCGCACGAAAAAAATCACCTTCAACAAAATGCGTGTTGTCGCTAAATTAGTCGAAATTGAACGGGAAGAACCCCCAGCCGATCCAGCTATTTACTTCGAATACGAAAAGTGGTTTGTGAGTGATTTATTGACGTATATGAAAAATAATTACTACTTAAAAATTAGTGACGACTTTTTCAATAATATTCAAGAATTTGGTGATGAGGAAGTTATCAAAATCGCGCAAAATGCCTGTGTTAAAACGGTTGCTAACATTCAACGTTTTATTGATGCTTTAGAAGAGCAAGATTATGATCAGTGCATGGCGATTATTGATCAAGTCATCGATGCGCACGTATTAGTCGCATATCGTTAATAAAAGGATGGTCCTACATTTAGGACCATCCTTTTTATTTTACTTTCACTAAATATCTACCAGTAACGCCGCCGTTCATTACTTGATGGAGCGCTCTAGGTAACTCGGAAAATGGTACTTCTGTTGCCAAACTCTCTAAATTAGCCAATTTAAAATCGGTTGCAAGTCTATTCCAAATCCGAACTCGTTTTGACATCGGGCATAAAACAGAATCAATTCCGAACAATTGAATGCCGCGCAAAATGAATGGAAAGACGGTCGTATCTAATTTTCCACCAGCTGACATGCCGCATATTGTCACGGCGCCACCATATTGAACGGCTGTTAGAAGATAAGAAAGCGGTTTGCCACCAACACAATCAATCGCACCAGCATAAAGTTGTTTATCTAACGCACGCACTTTTTCAGGCTGAAAAGCTTCTCTTGGGAGTATTTCCGTTACGCCAAATTTTTCTAAGAATTCCTTGGCGTCACTTTTGCCAGAAGAGGCTACGACTGAAAATCCGCGTTTTGCAAGGATGGCTGAGCTAAGACTACCTACACCGCCAGTTGCGCCACTTACAGCGATTTTTCCAGCATCGGGGGTTACGCCACTAAATTCCAGTGCATCGACCGAGAGAGCCGCTGTAAAGCCTGCTGTGCCAAGTATCATCGCTTCTTTTAGCGATAAACCATCTGGCAAAGGGACAACCCAGTCAGCTGGAACGCGAATAAACTCGCTATAGCCACCAAAATAGCTCACACCAAAGTCATAGCTAGTAACAATAACCTCATCACCCAATTGAAAACGGTCGGATTTCGATTCCACCACGATGCCACTTGCATCAATCCCGGGAATGAAAGGATATTTACTCACAATTTTCCCGTCTGGAAGCACTGCCAGCCCATCTTTGTAATTAATACCAGAATAATGTACTTCAATCGTTACTTCATTTTCTGGTAAGTTATCTAATGTCGTTTCTCTAAAATGAAGGGAAGTATTATCTGCTTCTTTTTCAATGAAAAGCGCTTGAAATGATTTCATTTTTTAAATTCCTCCACAACTCTATTTTGTGTTCCCCTTCACTTTACGACTTTTTTCGGCATTTTACAAGGCTGTGACTGGTACAAATCCCCATTTCAAGGTAAACTATAGTAGTGAAGATGCCGATATATTATGTGAATTTATAAATAGAATTTTTGGCAAGAAAGGGTGAGTGCAATGGGGAAAGCACTATTGATTGTGAATCCGTCATCAGGCAAAGAAAAAGGAAAAACCTACCAAGGGAAGACAGAAGCAGTACTAAAAAAACGTTATGATGAGGTAGAAGTTCGCCTCACTGAAAAAGCAGGAGATGCGACAGAATTTGCTTCTTGGGCAGCGGAACAAGGTTTTGAAGCGGTGATTGCGATGGGTGGAGACGGCACTTTAAATGAAACAATAAACGGTCTCGCTATTCATGCAAAACGTCCTGATTTTGGCTTCGTTCCACTTGGGACTGTCAATGATTTGGCGCGCTCGGTAGGTATACCGCTAAAACCTGAAAAAGCCATTCAAGCATTAGAAAAAGCGATCGCAGTACCGATGGATGTTGGCCGAATTGGCGACCAATACTTCATGAACGTCCTAGCAATTGGAATGATTGCGCAAGCTGTCGACCAAGTTAGTGTCGAACAAAAAACTAAATTTGGCTCCGTGGCATACTTTTTAGAGGGCCTAAAAGCATTTAACCGCAATGAGTTACTTCATTTTAAAATAGAGTATGACGAAGAAGTTTGGGAAGGCGAGGCAGCGCTAGTCGTGGCTGGTTTAACAAAATCAGTCGGCGGGATGGAGTCATGGGCACCAGACGCAAAAATCGACGACGGCTATCTCCACATTATTATTCTAACCAAGCTAGGTTTGCTCGATGCAGCCAACATGATCCCACAATTAATCCGCGGCAATTTAAAAAATAGCGAGGGCGTCGTTTACATTAAAACGAAAAAACTGACCATCGATGCGAGCGGAGAAGATTTAAGCATCAATGTTGATGGCGACCCAGGTCCGGGTGTTCCAGCAGAAATCGAAGTTCTCGGCAGTCATTTAAATATCCTTGCACCGAAAAAAAGCAGCAAGAAGCGTTTTGGCCCATTCGTACTGAAAAAGTAATCTACAAATTGTAGAAGAATAAGGAGATGAAAGCTTTATGGAAGAAGAACTAGAAGTCGTTCATAAAGGCCTTGCCAACGCGAAAAATGGGTTTAAAGCCGTCCCCGGAAAATTGTATTTAACGGCAACCTATATTGTCCACAAACCGAATGATTATTTTGACGAAGAAATCAATATTCCACTTAATCGAGTCGCAAAAATCCGCGGTGTTCGTACGAAAATCCTCGGAAAAGAATTACTTTCCAACATTTTAGAAATCGACATGAATTCTGGAGTGAAATATCAATTCGTTGTCAATAAACAGAAAAAGTGGCTAGAAGCAGTTTCCGAAGTACTAAAAAGCCGCGGAGAATTAGAAAAATTAGCATAGAAAGAAGCTGGCACAATAAAAGTGACCAGCTTCTTTTGTTACGCTAAATGAAAAGCAGTAGCACCAATCAAGTTCGCGTCATTTCCAAATACACATCGAGCGACAGTAGGACTAATCGTCGCAATCGGCACGCTTGCTTTGACCTTCGCCACATAACGAGTTAACTCATCAATAAAATCCGCCCGTTCACTCACGCCACCACCAATAACAACTAGTTCAGGATCCAGCGCATATTGTAAATTGAAAATACTCCGAGCAAGATAATAAAACATTGTATCCAATTCTTCCTCCGCGATGGTATTTCCGTCTGCACGCAATTCGAAAGCACCAAGTCCATCAATCGTATCTGCAGGAACTTCTAAACGCTCAGCAATTCTCGCAGCAGCGTTCACGACCGTACCAAGCTCACTAAGCGTGTGTCCGTCACGATCCATCAACATATAACCAAATTCACCACCATGCAAATTGGCCCCGTGATGCACCTTGCCACCGCGAATAACCGCACCACCAACACCACTTCCAAGAATCATAAAAATAATATCTTGTTTATCTTTCGCCGCACCAATCCAAACTTCCGCTAAAGCAGCGCAGTTAGCGTCATTTTCCATCGTAACTGGAAGCACCAGTTTTTCTTCAAGTAATTGTTTAAAAGCGAAATTATGTATGTACGGAATTGCACTCGCTCCACCAATGATACCGGTTTCATTATTCACCGCACCCGGACAACTAAAAGCCGCACCTTGAAACGTATAATCATATTTATTTTTTACCTCTACAAGTAGTTGCATCATTTCATCCAAATTATCTGGGGTACTGAATTTACCTTTTTCTAGTATTTCTCCAGCTGTTGTCAACACACCAAACTTTACTGCTGTTCCACCTAAATCAAACGCAAGTATCGTCATTACCCATTCTCCTTTGACAAAAAGTATATACTTATCATACTTTCAAATGTGACAAATGACAAATAAAAAGTGAAATTAGTTTGCTAAAAATTAACGTCATTTTCCAGTTTTGTGCTATAATAAAGCAAGAATTTGAAGCGCAGGAGGAAATGGTTAGTGGAGATAAAGGTTCAAAAGAAATTGACTGACGGCAGAATCGCTTTTAGTAGTGAATATGGTGAATGCGTTGGAATATGGGCCGATGAAGACCCAGAACCAAGTAGGGTTTACACAGTAGAAATTACGATACCGGACATGATTAGCGCGGAACTACTGCACGAAAGCGAAGAAAAACATTGTGCACTAGAAATAGATGAAGAGGGCTTAGTTCACGTAATTGGGAAGTTAGAGGATTACGAGGAAGATGGCTTTGCAGTGCTTCGCTTAGAAGAAAGTATCATTTGTTTTGACACGAAATTCAGTGAAGAAATCGAAATGCTCCATGGGAGATTTGTTGAATTTGTTATCCCGGAAATAAAATTGAGTAATGTTGGTATATAAAAAAACGCCATGCTTCATTTCCTTAAAAACAGGAAATCAAGCGTGGCGTTTTTAGCTATATGTAGTAAATACAGCAAGCATTTTTTCTAAGTCTTTCTCGGATCTTGCAAACAGCATCAAGCGTTGACGATTGGTTTCAATCACAAGCACGCCATCCTCTGATAAATTCATCCGTTCAATTTTTGCATAAGGGAAGAATAACAGGGCATAAAAAAGTCCAGATTCTTTGAAAACAGCTTTTGAACTACGGAAGAAGCAAATGTAGATGAAAAGCACACCCATAATCCCAAGCAGGACAGAAGTGGAAAATGGTCCTTCACGAAAGAACGTATTAGAAACGAATAACAGAACGATAATCCCAACAAAAATATAACCGTCCCATCGACCACGAGAACGCAATTTGACACTTAAAACCGTCTTACCTTTCCAAAGTGGAATTACTGCATCATTATACAAAATATACAGTGCAGTCAAGATGTTTGCCGCAAACAAAAAGATATTAGTAGCATCCCAAACCATTTTAGCTATCACTCACAATCTATCATTGATATAGTTTAGTCATATTGTAACATAATTATGCGGGGAAGAGGGAGAACTGGGTTTGAGGATTGATTTTCACATAGATACAAATATAGCCAAAATCGGAAGAATATGAATTCCAACTATTATGTAAAGTAAAATTAGTATCTAAAAAAAACAAATTAAAGCTGTTTTTCAAGGTATAGATTCACAGAATGCTCACAAAATGAGAGAGTTACCGATGATATAATATACTTATATTACATACAGAGAGGAAGTAACGGGATGAGAATGAAAAAATCAATAAAGCTACTATGCAATCGCAGAAGGAGTTCAATGAATGAGTCGAATTGATATTGCAGAACTCAATGGCTTTCTTCAAGAATTACGAAGCAGTAATGCCGAAGCGAAGAAAATGATACGCGGGATTCAACAAGCAGCAAGTAAGTATACGCAAGATAAAAGCCTGAAAGGACAAGGGGTATCAGTTTCGCAAAGTTACTTCGCTTCCAGTTATCCCTCTATTGCACAAAGTATTTTAGAAGCTCTAGAAGAAAGCGAAGAACGTTTAGTACAATACATACGCGAGTTTGGCAGCCAAGTGGACAGCTCGCCTTCCGCTCGAATTGATGCAGAAATCCTCCAAGAAGCGATGGCAAAAGTGGCGAGTTTGCAGCGAAAAGAAGAAGACTTACACCGCCAACTCACCGCACCAAATACCAAGCCGGATATGCAACAAGTCTACGTGGTTCAAGCGAGAAGTGCGCACACTCAATTACTGCAAGCAATTCAAAAAGAAGATATACTAGAAAGGTATATTGCTTTCGAACAAAGTCACAGTCAATTTTTTAGCGCATTAGTCGAACTCATTCATTCCACAGGACGAGCGGTGCAAGAGTTAAAACAAAATGTGACGTTCCATGATAAAACAGGCACCTATACTGTTTCCAAAAGCGTCCATGCGTCCATTAGTTTGATGAGAAAAGCGATGGATAAAGCACGCAAAGAAAACGCCAAAGATCCCTTCCCAGAAGCATTCGAAGACTATCATTTATTCGCCTATGCTTATGTGAATGACAAAGGCGAAACCGTTACGATGTGGCTGCTGGAACGAGATGGTAAACGCGCCAGCAACAAAGAACTTCAAGCTTTCTTAGAGGAGAACGGAGCCGAGTTAGACCCTATTCTGTACACAAGTCTTTCCGGTGAAGAACTCGAACGCAAAGTAAATGATGCATGGAAAGACGGCGTTAACTACTTAAACGGTCAAAAAGTAACCGGATTTTCCGGCGCAACATTAAGATCCTCCGCCTACGTAGCTAGCGTGAAGGATGCGATGGATGACGCTGGACTAACTGATATGGCACTAGGATTAGGCTTTGGGATTGCGGCTGCGAGGAATAATCTAAAAGTAACAAATACTAAGAAAGTTAAAACCAATTTTGATGCTGAAAATCCAGTATCTGGAAAGGAGTGGAATAATTATTTTAAAGAAAAATATGGCTCAGCTAATGTTAGATGGAAAGACCCTATTAAATCTATTAATGACGCTATAGATATGCCAAGTTTATTAAGTGGCACAAACCCAGAAGATATTGTTGAAATTGCTATAAGAGAAGGATGGATAGTTCAACCATTAAAGAAGGGAAGTAAAAGCGGGTTGCTTTTTTCAGAAGGTGGAGGATACAGTATGAATGCACCTTCTGGAAGTTCTCTATATATCCAGTATCATCCTGGAGGCGGCCATCATGGGCAGGGGGCATATTATAAAGTATCATCTCCTAAAAATGGAACGATACGAATTAATATAGAAGGAGGAGTACTAGAATGACAGAAAAAGATGTAGAGGAACTCATGCTAATGCATAAAAGAATTATTGAAAATTTAGAAGAATTTTCTATGCCTGCGAAACAACAAATGGAAAAGTTAAAAGGTTTTGCAGTTACTGATGAATTGGCATCAGACTTTTCCGATATTGCATTACAATATGCAAAAATATTATTCGACCACGGTTGGTTGACAAAAGAACAGCTAGATATGTTTTTTGTTGTAGACAAAAAATTAGAAGGTATGTCAACCAACAAAGATTTGTGGAGTGATGAAGCATTAGAAACTAGTATAGAGTGGGCTGAATGTAGGAAACATGGGAAAGAAATATTGAAAACTTTTGAGTAATAGCTTTTTATTGTCAGAACAGGTGGCGAAGAAAAAATGATAAAAGTAAAATCAATCCATTGGTTAGATGAAGATGCAAGGGAAGCGGATGTCGTTTTAACTGATGGAGAATATAATGTAGTTTGTTTCTCTCATCCATGTGAACTTACTCTAAATGGTGTATATAATGAGCTTATTTATTGCTTTGATCCATTTGATATTTTTAAACTTAATCAAGCAGAATATAGCATGGAAAAACCTAACGACAATCAAGAACTATCCATTTTAAAAGGAAAGCTAATAGATGCAACAGATTCAATCATACAAATTGGTGAATTTAGAATAGATGTATCCGAGGGTGATATTGCTCAAGATATTTATGAAGGCGATTTTGTAGAGTTGAAGGTTCATAGAATAGATACTGAATGAGAAAAAAATGCGGATAAGGCATACAAAAAAAGAACCGGAATCCTAATCCCGGTTCTTTTCGAATGATAATAACCACCCATTATCCAAGCGGAGAATACCCAGCTGGTGGAAGTCCTAAGATTCCAGACCAGTAACCTAGAATACCAACAACGAATAGTCCTAAAATTAACCATAAAGCATTGACTTTTTTCTTCAGTATCCACATACAAGCGAATGTAAGTAGAAGGGCAAGAAGACCTGGCATTAATTGGTCCAAGATACTTTGAACAGTAGTTGGAACGTCTTTACCAGTTTTAGAGTCTTCAGTTGTATAAGCTACTAGTGGAACATAGATTGTAGTCCATTTATTAACAAGGGCACCCATGACGAATAGTCCGAGAATGGAAGCTCCTTCTGTTAGTTTTTGAAGCAGGCCGCCAGACATATCAGATACAACATCTGTACCTTTTGTATATCCGTAGAACACGCCCCAATAACGGAAACCTAGACGAATCGCATTAAATAGTACAAAGAATAAAATTGGCCCGATAATACTACCATCAGTGGCAAAACCGGCACCTAAAGCGGCAAGTACAGGACGAACAGTTCCCCAGAAAATTGGATCTCCAACGCCGGCAAGTGGTCCCATTAGACCTACTTTAATACCGTTGATAGCACCGTCGTCAATATCGGCACCATTGGCTTTTTGTTCTTCCATCGCGGTTGTAACACCTAGGATAGGAGCTGCCATATATGGATGTGTATTAAAGAATTCAAGATGACGTTTGATAGCTTGTTCTCTATCTGGTCCTTTTTCAGGATAAAGACGTTTAATTACTGGAATTACTGAGAAACAGAATCCTAGTGACTGCATACGCTCAAAGTTCCACGACCCTTGGAAGAGGTTGGAACGAATGAAAACGCCCATTAAATCACTTTTCGTTATTTTCTTTTCATTAACTGTAATTTGTTCACTCATATTTTTTCTCCCCCTTCCTTAGTCGTCAAGGTCGTCGTCGAGATCATCATCCGCTGATCGTCCGCCGCCGCCCCCACCGTATTGTTGGATCGCTTCTTTCAATTGATATTTAGGGTTTAGTTGGATGTAAATGATTGCTGCAACTAGTCCTAAAACACCTAGTGCTACTAAGTTGAATTGAGTAAATGCTGCGACAACAAAACCTAAGAAGAAGAAAGGCATTAAATATTTAGCAGACATCATGTTAATAACCATTGCGTAACCAACAACAACGATAAATCCGCCGGCTACGTTTAGGCCGTTAACGATAACATCTGGAATGGCATTGAGTAAATTTTCGACTGCTTGTGTACCAACTGTTACCGCAACGATAACGGCTGGAATCGCGATACGCATAGCTTGAAGTAGTAGTGCTGAAACATGTATCCAGTCGAGACTTCGCAGGTTACCTTCCTTACCAGCTTTATCAGCCATATGTTGGAATGCAACTGTAATTGTACGAACTAGGATAGTAAGTACTTGACCAAGAGCAGCTAAAGGAATCGCAAGCGAAATACCTACGCTGATATCTTGCCCCCCCGTAATAACTAAGATGGTAGAAATAATGGATGCAAGGGCAGCATCTGGAGCAACCGCAGCCCCGATGTTCATCCATCCAAGCGCGATCATTTCAAGTGTTCCCCCAATAATAATACCAGTTGTAATATCCCCAAGAACAAGACCGATTAATGTACAGGCAATTAATGGACGGTGCGTTTGCCACTCATCCAAAATACTACCCATACCACTAATACACGATACGAGGAATACAAGGATTAATTGTATTGCTGACATATATTTCCCTCCCAATTTTTCTTTTGAATGATAAAAAAAGATAATTTCATTATGATGACTGAATAAATTAAGCATCTAGTACTTAGACTTTTATTCATGAATCACCCCTTTAAAGGTCTTCCTTTAAACGTTTGTTTTTTCGGGGCTCTAAAAATAGGCGAGCCGCGGATGAATTATTTATCTTTATCTAGTAATGGGATCAGTTTGACTTTATTATCAGAAGCGACTTTGCGAATTTCAAGTTCGATTCCTTTTTCATCCAATTTGCGGAATGCTGCTTCGTCCGTTGCGTCAACAGATACAGCGTTAGTAATCATGTGTTTGCCTTCGCGGAATGCCATACCACCAATGTTTACGGTTGTAATATTGACACCAGCTTCTACTAGTGTTAGTACATCTGTAGGGTTAGTGAATAAGAACATGACAGGAGTTGTGGCATATTTAGGGTTGTTGTATACGCGAATCCCTTTTTGTACATCAACGACACTTGCTTTAACGCCTGGGGGTGCTACTTGTGTTAAAAGTGTTTTACGAACTTCATCTTTTGCGACATCATCACTAATAACGATGATACGTTCCACCTGTGTTTCTTTTGTCCAAACTGTTGCTACTTGACCGTGAATTAAACGGTCATCAATACGTGCTAAGCGAATATCCATTATAAATCGTCCTCCCCGACTTCTGTTTCTACTTTTGGTAATGATTGTTTGAGTGACTTAACGCCACCTGATCCTGCTGTAAGAGCTGTTTCTACTAGATCTTTTTGATTACTTGCTGCGCGCATCGAGAGCGTTTCAAGTAACATTGGAATATTAACGCCTGTGACAACATCCATATTATCTTCTGGAAGGGCGATTTGGCTAGATGCGTTATAAGGACTGCCACCAAATAAATCAACCATAAAAATGACGCCTTCAGAAGTATCCAATTTGTCTAGTTTTTCTTTATATTTGGTAATAAGCGTATCAGTGTTTTCTCCAGGAACGAAAGTAATGAATTCTACATTATCCTGTTTGCCGATAATCATTTCGGTTGATTTCAACAATTCACGCGCGGCTTCACCATGTGTGCCAATGATAATTCCAACTGGCATAAGTATCTCCTCCTTAAGCGTGGATATAATCATCCATTAATACTAACGCAAAAACTGTGCCAACATTTCTGTATTAAACAACCTCCTTTGCTAATAGAAGCGGTTCAAGGCTTTTGTAAGCGTGTACTAAGCGAAGCAGCGCGCCTTAATACGCTAAACACATTCATTAATACACTAAGTTACTAATCTTAGACATACATACAACATTACCCTAAAAGAAAGGGCAGAAAACGCAATTGCGGAAAATAAAACAAGCCAACTTGAGCAAAATGTTGGCTTGTTTATGTTTATGAAAGTACTTCTGGTTGGATTTCGTTCAAAATATCGTACAAATAACAAAGCTCATCATTGGTTAGTTTTAAGTTCATTTTGTAGATAACTTCTTTATTTGTTTCTTCTAGTGCTTGGAAAATCTCTGTTTCGAGCATGGTTTTAGGGTCACGATAAACTAATCCATCATTTAAAACCATACGTTCCAAAGCACAACCGACATGAATGAGCAAATTGATTTTGAACGTATTATCGAGTTTGTAACCCAGTTTTTTCTCTAATACGCTAGCAAACGAGCTAAGAATTTCAATCGTTTTCTTCGGATTGAGGTAGGTTAAAAATTCATTCAAGCTTTCTTCGATAATTTCTTTCGCGATTCGACCAGTTTCGCCAGTTTTAACAATGATGTTGCGTTGTTTCACGAGGCTGACCAATTGTTCTTCGCCATCCACGCCAAAAAGTCGTTCGAGCGGGATGAAGGGGATTTGGATTTTTGGATCTTGAATACCAACGGCCATCAAAATATCATTTTCTTCTTGAAGCTGTTCTAGACGGGTATCCATTTCATGCAAGCCAATTGGGATAACCTTGATTGCGTCTGTTGTAATCGTATCTAAAATATTTTCGATAAATAGTTGTAGTTTTTCTGCCGTACCTTCACCAGTCGCGCAAATTGTAACGATTGCGTGTGGTTTTTGATTGGAATCGAGCGTATCGTCATCCGAATTATAGCCACCATAACCACGGAAATCTTTCAAGGAATCGTAAATGCTGTCTAGTTCCATGTCGAGAATATTGGATTTGCGGACTGCCTCGATAACTGTTGCAGTCGAAACCATATCAATTGAGCGAACTGGAATGCCCGTACGTTCCGAAATAACCGGAGCAAAACTTGTCAGTGATCCCATGTCAACAAGCAACAAAAGACCACGCCCCATGTCCATTTCTTTCGCGCGTTCCGTCAATTTATCAAGCACGATTTTTGGACTTTGATCAAGTGGCATATCAATTCCTTCTACCAAACCTTCACCGAGCAGTTTTTTCGCGACACTTACCATACTACTCGCTGTATTATTACCATGAGTCGCCACAAGAACTGCCACACGAGCATTTTCTTGTTCTTTTAAAAGGGAACTAATTAGAAGCGTTAAATACATCACTTCCATATTTGGAACGCGAATGTGGAAAGTAGCTTCGATATCATCTTTAATCTCCCGTGATAATTCATAGGCTTCCGGTTGGTCGTTAACCACATTTTCGATATTCGTATATTTTAACGGTTTATTGCTTTCAATTCGTTTAATAAAAGAAGTCAAGTGCAGGCTAAACGCAAGCAGGAAGCGCTCATTCAACTTTTTACCAAGCTGATGTTCAATTCGCAGCTCGACACCTTCCGCAAAATTCAGGATTTCTTCATTAACGATTTTTAAGATGTTTTCGCGATTGTGGATCGTATTTTTAAATTTATTGTAAAAGCTGTTAAGGTGAATATCGATGTCCATCTTGATAAATTTCTTAATATCATCATCTTCCACACCTTGATCCATTAAAATCGATGCTTTATCTTCAATAATTTTGTAAAGGTTGAAATTCGGCTCATATTCGTCCGATGTAATCAGCGTATTATTCAGTTCCGGAAAAATCGTCGTATATGGTTCCAAGTATTCAGCAATCGCTTGAAGTTCCTTGCGGCGATTACTAAAATGGAAGAAACCATCTTTAATATTAATCGGTAACGTTTTAAAATCAATCAAAATTTCTTCGTCTTTGTCAAAGCTATTGAGGAAACCTTGCGCGCAAACGAGTTGGATGTTGGATTTTAATTGCCCAATATTTCCGTAAGTCGTATTACCAATCAAGGCTTTGGCAGCTTCATCTTCAATCCGAATCGGTTTATTGACACGATGCGCCTCGCTAGAAAGCAAGTATTTCAGCAATTCCACACGTTCAAACGCCGTCCGTTCTTCCAAACTTGGCAGCGTAATAATAATCGGAATACGACGCATAAATGTTTTCAAAAGGGAAGATTCCGGATTTTCGGTTGTAGCACCAATTATTAACACATTGGATTTGCGTGTCCGGTCGGTTTCGCCAAGTTTATTATACGTGCCAGAGTCCATCAAATAAAAAATCATTTCTTGACCTTCTGGTGGGAGACGGTGAATTTCATCAAGGAATAAAATCCCGCCTTCCGCTTTTTCCACAAGTCCGCCTTTATCATTTTCAGCGCCGGTAAAAGCACCTTTCACATGACCGAAAATATGGGACATCAAGAGTTGCGGGTTATTATAGTAATCGGCACAATTAAAAATAATAAACGGTGCGTCGGCAGGTAAGCGTTTGGCATGTTGCGAAAAACGATACATTAAATTAGCAAAAAGCGTTTTACCAACACCAGTTTGTCCGAGAATCATTGTATGTAAGCCATTTGGTGGATAGAGTACAGCAGCTTTGGCCTGCTCTACAGGGGTTTTGAGGCTGTCATTAACGCCAATTAAATCATCAAAAGGACTTCTTTCGACAATGCTTGGTTTTAACATTTTTAAAAGCGATTCACAGCTTTCAAATTCCAATTCGTTATCGGAAAGGGTACGTCCAATTTCATCTTCAACAGCTCTTTTAGGAAAATAAAGCACTGGTCGGCCAACGATTTTAATGATTTTTCCTTGTCTGTGAAGTTCATTCAATTCCATACTGACATTATTTCTCAAAATAGATAAAGTTTCCGAAATCGTACTTGCTGTAAAGCCTTCATTATTCTCTAATTGCTCGCGAATGGTCTTAGTGGAAGGATTTTCTAAAATAAATTCATAAATACGGTCAATACGCTTCATTATAAAACCTCCATTTAGTGTATCGGTGAACGTTTAGTGTATTATAAAAGATTAATACACTCTAGAATTCTGTATTTATCTTAGCATGACTAGTGAAAAAGTCAATGTTTATTTACTAAAAATCAAATTGACTAGCTACGCGGATAGTACTATTATATAGAAGGAACAAATAAAATCGATGAGGTGTTCATAATGTCAAAAGTACTATTTATTAAAGCGTCACCACTTCCAAATGAAGTATCCAGAAGTTCGCAAGTTGCCGAAACATTTATGGCTGAATATAAAGCGAAAAATCCTTCTGATACAGTAGAAGAATTAGTTTTATATAATACAGAAGTACCGTTATTAGATTTAGAATTAATGACAGCTGGAAGAGAATTACAAGCTGGTAAAGCTTTTACTGATTTAGCTCCAGACGTACAAAAAAGATTAAATGCTTACAATGCGCTAACGGAACAATTTTTAGCAGCAGACAAATATGTTTTTGTGTTCCCACTTTGGAACCTTGGAATCCCGCCATTATTAAAAGCTTATATTGATACTTTTGTTGTTGCTGGAAAATCTTTCCGTTATACAGAACACGGCCCAGAGGCACTTTTAAAAGATAAAAAAGCGATCTTAATCCATGGTAGCGGTGGTATTTATTCTGCTGGACCAACAAGTTCATTTACTCACGGAGAACCATATTTACGTACTATTTTACAATTTATCGGTATCAACGTAGTACCATCCATTTTTGTAGAAGGAATTGATCATAATCCTAGCAAAGAAGCAGAAATTGTTGCGGCTGCTAAAGCGGTAGCGCAGGAAAGTGCTGCAGAATTCTAAAAAAGTTTGTGAAAAATTTATTTCTTGCTAACGATATTAAGGTAGTATTATCAACTGTCTAGACCAATACAAACACATAAAAAGATTGCTAATCCCTTTATAAATTGGTAAAGTAGAGAAGTAGATTGAACGATAAAGTGCTGACATCATTCGGCACTTTATTCTTTTTAATTACTCGAAAGGGATGAATTAGGATGGAAGAGCATAAAGAAGAATTGCAAAGAGGGCTGAAAAATAGACATATTCAGTTAATCGCGATTGGCGGTGCAATTGGTACAGGGCTTTTTCTAGGAGCAGGGAAGTCAATTCATTTGGCGGGTCCATCCATCATGTTAGTTTACTTAATTATTGGGGCTATTTTATTCTTTGTTATGAGAGCTTTGGGTGAATTATTAATACATAACCCAACAACAGGATCTTTTACAGAATTTGCAGAGCAGTTTATTGGACCATGGGCCGGTTTTATTACTGGTTGGACGTATTGGTTCTGCTGGATTGTGACTGGTATCGCAGAAATTACGGCAGTTGGTATGTACGTAAAATTTTGGGTGCCGGATTTACCACAATGGATTCCAGCGCTGGCTTGCGTTTTAATACTTCTTTTGTTTAACTTAGCAACCGTCAAGGCTTTTGGCGAAATTGAATTTTGGTTTGCGATTATTAAAGTGGTTGTCATTATTGCATTGATTGTTATTGGATTTGTACTCGTATTTATTGGTTACAAACACGGAACAAGCACGGCATCATTTTCTAATTTAGTCGATTATGGCGGCTTTTTCCCAAATGGAATTGCTGGGTTCTTACTGGCCTTCCAAATGGCGACATTTTCATTTGTGGGGATTGAGCTTGTTGGTGTAACCGCGGGAGAAGCAGATGACCCAGAGCGGACACTTCCAAAAGCAATTAATAACATTCCTATTCGGATTTTAATCTTTTATATTGGGGCATTGCTCGTGTTGATGTCGATTTATCCGTGGAGCAATATTGATCCAAATACGAGCCCATTCGTGAGTGTATTTACGATGATTGGGATTCCAGCAGCGGCCGGGATAATTAACTTTGTGGTGTTAACGGCTGCGATGTCTTCATGTAATAGTGGGATTTTCAGCACGAGCCGGATGCTTTATACACTTTCCGCAGAAGGAAAAGCACCGAAAAAAATGCATCATTTGAGTTCGAATGGCGTTCCGGCAACGGCTTTAATAACGTCAACAGCATGTTTGCTAATCGGCGTATTTTTAAATTATATTTTACCAGAGCAAGTATTTATTCTCGTAACGAGTATCGCGACAATTTGCTTCATCTGGGTTTGGGGCGTTATTTTAGTGGCGCATTTACGGTTTCGCCATAAACATCCGGAAATTGCAGAGAAAAGTAAATTTAAAATGCCGTTATCTCCTTTCATGAACTGGGTTAGCTTGATTTTCTTCGGAGGATTACTAGTGATTCTTGGTTTCGCGGCAGACACAAGAATTGCGCTATTCGTTACACCTGTATGGTTCTTGATTTTAGGTATCGCTTATCAAATTTTAAAAGCATCTAACCGAAAGACAAAAATTCGACATAATTAACAACCCGGCAAGTGTTCGCTAAACAGAGCTGTTTTAGCGAATACTTGCTTTTTTCTGCTTTTAAAAGCGCCGCGAATTTCTTTACAAATGGAAAAAATCGTGTAGAATGAGAGGTGTTTAGAGCGTTTTGTCGTTTTCACGCATATAGAGTGAGTACTCACTCATTTTTAAGAATCGTTATTTATGTGAAGCGACGTACAATCGACAAATGATATGTGAAATATGATACATATTAAGTAGTGCGTA
Source organism: Listeria cossartiae subsp. cossartiae (assembly GCF_014224155.1). Taxonomy (GTDB): domain Bacteria; phylum Bacillota; class Bacilli; order Lactobacillales; family Listeriaceae; genus Listeria; species Listeria cossartiae. The sequence continues at coordinate 548,372 of NZ_JAASUI010000001.1, forward strand.
ACGAAAGGGATGAGAAAATGATTCATGCAGGATTAGATGTAGGATCAACAACAGCAAAGGCCGTAGCACTTAATGACCAGGGGGATATTTTATTTCAAACTTACCGAAGACATTATTCCGACATTAAAAAAGTAACCTTAGAAATCATGCAAGATATGCAAAAAAAATGTGGTATGACCGAAATGACGTTCAAAATTACGGGATCATCAGGACTAGCAATTTCTAAATTTTTGAATGTGCCATTTGTGCAGGAAGTAATTGCTTGTACGGAGGCAGTCGAACAAGTTATTCCAGAAACAGACGTAGTAATTGAGCTTGGCGGGGAAGATGCGAAGATTATTTATTTCAGTGGCGGGATTGAGCAACGAATGAATAACGCATGCGCGGGCGGAACGGGTGCATTTATCGACCAAATCGCTACGCTACTTCAAACAGATCCAACTGGCTTAAATGAATTAGCGCAAAATGCAAATACAATTTACCCAATTGCTTCTAGATGTGGGGTATTTGCCAAAACAGACGTGCAGCCATTGTTAAATGAAGGGGCTAGAAAAGAAGATATTGCCGCTTCTATTTTCCAAAGTGTGGTTACACAGACAATTAGTGGGCTTGCTTGTGGACGTCCGATTCGCGGGAAAGTAGCGTTTCTTGGCGGACCACTTACATTCCTTGATCAATTGCGTTATCGTTTTACGGAAACGTTGAAAATGAAAGATAGTGACATTATTGCGCCTCAAAATGCGGAATATTTTATTGCGCTTGGAACTGCTTTTACGGGACTGAATGATGTGCCGCTTAAAGTGGATAATATGATTCATCGTCTTTCGAACATGGATATGACAACGATGGCAACCGATACCGTGATTTTGCCGGCACTTTTTGAAAAGAAAGAAGACTTAGATGAATTTCGTGCGCGTCATAATCAAATGAAAGCAAAGCGGGCGAAGTTGGAAGACTATGAAGGCGATGCTTACTTAGGTATTGATGCTGGTTCGACTACAACGAAATTGATTTTAATGAGCCAAACCAATGAAATTCTTTACTCGTTTTATTCTAGTAATAATGGGAATCCGCTACAATCAGTTATTGATGCGACGAGTGATTTATATGAAATTTTGCCAGAAAAAGTTCGAGTTGCACAGTCGGGAATTACCGGCTACGGCGAGTCGCTTATTAAAGCCGCATTGAAAATTGATGTGGGCGAAATTGAAACAGTGGCGCATTACCGTGCTGCTCGTGAGTTTTTGCCAGATGTCGATTTTATTTTAGACATTGGCGGACAAGATATGAAATGTATGAAAATTAAAAAAGGCGCGCTCGATAGCTTGATGCTGAATGAAGCTTGTTCTGCCGGATGTGGTTCGTTCCTTGAAACATTTGCGCAGACACTTAATTTATCAATTGAAGAATTTGCAGCCCGGGCACTTGAAGCGAAAGCCCCAGTTGACCTAGGTTCACGATGTACTGTTTTCATGAATTCCAAAGTGAAACAAGTACAAAAAGAAGGCGTTAGTATGGAAGATTTATCCGCTGGCCTTGCTTATTCTGTCGTGAAAAATGCCTTGCAAAAAGTAATTAAACTACGTAGTCCGAAAGATATCGGTGAAAAAGTCATCGTTCAAGGCGGAACTTTTTATAATGAATCTGTTTTGCGTGCTTTTGAACTTTTAACTGGACGTGAAGTAGTTCGACCGGATATCGCTGGAATGATGGGCGCTTACGGTGCTGCTTTAATTGCCCGCGAACATTATGAAACTGGTGAAGTAACTGAAATGCTCGTACTGGAAAAATTACGTGAATTTAGCGCGGAAACTTCCCAGTCGCGCTGTAACCTTTGTAGTAACACATGCCAGCTAACTGTAACGAGATTTGGCGATGACCGGATGTTCGTTAGTGGAAATCGTTGCGAACGCGGTGAACGTGTAGAAACAAAGCGCAATGTACTACCAAACTTATATGCGTATAAATTAAAACGGACATTTGATTACAAATCGTTGAAAAAATCAGAAGCTACCCGCGGAACGATTGGTATTCCACGTGCGCTCAATGTTTTTGAAAACTATCCACTTTGGCACACGATTTTAACGAACTTAGGTTTCCGCGTCGTTTTATCTTCTAAATCATCTAAAAACCTGTATGACAAAGGGATTGAAACGATTGCCTCCGAAGCAGTTTGTTTCCCAGCCAAGTTAACACATGGTCATATTATGGATTTAATCAAGAAAAAAGCAGACCGTATTTTCTATCCATCAGTCGTGTATGAAAAACCCGAATTCGGCGAGGCGACTAATAACTTTAACTGTCCAGTCGTGGCCGGTTATCCAGAAGTTATTCGTGTGAATGTCGATGCTTTAGAAGAGAAAAACATTCCGATGATTAGCCCATTTTTAACATTAGATAATGAAAAAGCGTTAATCGAACAAATGAGCCTTGCTTTCCCAGAAGTCCCAGCTGCGGATATGGAAAAAGCAGTCCAAGCCGGGCTAGAGGAAGCAGAACTTTGCCGCAAAGACATTCAAGCAGAAGGGGAAGCGGCACTTACTTATATTAAGAAAAACAAAATTAAAGGAATTGTTCTTGCTGGACACCCATACCATATCGATCCAGAAGTAAACCACGGAATTCCTGAGCTTATTACGATGAACGGCATGGCGGTTCTTACCGAAGATTCGATTTCCCATCTTGGTGAAATCGACCATAAACTTCGCGTTGAAAACCAGTGGAAATATCACGCAAGACTATATCGCGCCGCAAGTTTTACCGCTAAAAGTGAAGATTTGGAATTTGTGCAATTAACTTCATTTGGATGTGGGCTTGATGCGATTACAACGGATATGTGCCAAGAAATCATTGAAGGTCATAATAAAGTTTACACACTACTTAAAATTGATGAAATCAACAACCTTGGTGCCGCTCGTATTCGCGTCCGTTCTTTAAAAGCTGCTATGGAAGAACGCGAGAAAAACAACGTGAAACCAGGCATTATGGCGAAACCAAAAGAACGTCCATTATTCACAAAAGAAATGAAGAAAACGTATACTATTTTAGCGCCACAGCTAGCTCCGACCCATTTTGAAATGTTAGAAGCGGCTTGTAAAGTGGGCGGTTATAATTTAGAAGTGCTTCCAGCCGTGACACCTCGTGCGGTCGATGAAGGCTTGCGCTACGTCAATAACGATGCTTGTTACCCAGCGATTTTGACGATTGGACAAATGATGGATGCGTTGAAACATGGCGATTATGATACGAATAATTTAGCGGTATTGATGACGCAAACAGGTGGCGGATGTCGGGCTACCAACTATATCTCGATGCTGAAAAAAGCACTCGGAGAAGCTGGAATGGACCATATCCCGGTTATTTCTCTAAATGCCAACGGTTTAGAAAAACAACCAGGCTTTAAAATGACGCCAAAAGTTCTTGTTCGTTTCCTAGCGGGAATTAGCTTAGGGGATGCGCTTGACCGGATGCTTTACCGGACCAGACCTTACGAAGTCGAACCAGGAAGTGCCAATAAAATGTTCCGCCAATATCTTGATGCCGGACGTGCACTAATGGAAAATTATTCTTTCGGAGCATATAAAAAATTAGCAAACGAAATGGTGCGAGCTTTTGACAATTTACCAATAACAAATGAAGTGAAACCAAGAGTTGGTGTCGTTGGAGAAATTCTCGTCAAATTCCACCCAGGCGCAAATAACAATATTGTTGATGTCATTGAAGAAGAAGGCGGAGAAGCAGTTGTTCCGGACTTAACAGATTTCATTTTATATTGTTGTTACGATGATCACTTTGCAGCCAACACATTTGGACGTTCCAAAGTGAAATCATTCGCAAAACAAAGCGTAGCCATTCCGCTAATTAATCAATTCCGTAAACCAGTGACAGATGCGCTGAAGAAAAGTGAACGTTTTGAAGCACCAGCGAGTATCGAATCTATCGCAGAAAAAGCAAGTCAACTTCTATCACTCGGAAATAAAATGGGGGAAGGTTGGTTCTTAACAGGTGAAATGTTCGAATTACTCGATAGCAACGTGCCAAATATCGCGTGCCTGCAACCATTCGCATGCTTACCAAACCATATTACTGGTCGCGGAATGATTAAAGGACTCAAAAAAATGTACCCAGAAGCCAACATCATGTCAATTGACTACGATGCCGGTTCAAGTTCCGTAAACCAACTAAACCGTATTAAACTAATGCTTTCAATAGCAAGAAAACAACTAGAAACTACGGAAGTTATCACCGAGAAAGAAACAAATACACGATTCAACCCAAGAGAAAAAATCCTTGGCAAAGCAAAACAAGTAAGAGAAAGCGCACCAGTCGAAATGATTGGTAATAAAGTCAAACAAGCGCGCGAAGCCGATCCAGTCGGTGCTATCGCTCAAAAAGTGAAACATGTGGCATCAAGTAGTGAACATGTTCAAACGGATAATGACTGAATAACATCAATTAGAGTGACAATTCATTTAATTGACGGTAATGTAAGAAGGAGTGAGTGGCAAAAATTTTGCTACTCACTTTTTATTGATTTAAAGTGTTAATATAAAATTAATTTTAATTTTCTAAATCTAGTTTTATTTTTTGTATTCAAATTTATAGATAACATACATGTAGTTTTTCAAATCTCTGCAGATGCTTTTGCAATAATGTTCTTATAAAATTTTGGACGATTTGAATGAATTCTTATATAAATAGTTGTTCCTGATAGAAAAAATAACATTATCTATTGATTAGTTAATCATAAGTTGTATAATATTTAGTGAAAAGTTTAACAAATTTAAATCTAAGGGAGGGATAAATGTTAAATAAGGATAAAATAAATAATTATTTCTAGACAGAATGATATAATTGTCAACTTTGAGTTGAGAAACATAAACTATAACTTATCATTCTAAATAAGTTTACAGAAAAGATTAAAATTAAAAACTATAATAAGGAGGAACATTAGAAAAGGAACAAATTACGAGAAATTTGTAAAGAATTTATAAATAGGTAAGTAAAATAATTGGTGAAAACTAGTCCAAAAAATAAGGTACAACTTTAAAGATGAGATAAATAAAAAGGAGATAAATGAGATGAGACTACATAAATTAAATATAAAAGGTTTCAAAAGACATAAGGAAACTGAAATACTATTCTCACAAGCAAGTTTTTTAATTGGTGAGAATAATACAGGGAAGAGCACAATATTAAAGGCAATTGAACTTCTACTAAGTGATACGATGAAAATTCAAGATAACTATTTTTTTGAACACGATTATGCAGATGGTCTTGGTTCGTGTGAAGAAGTGGTTCTCACAGCAGAATTTAGAGGGCTTCCTGAAAACGCAGAGTCTTGGAGAGGCTTTAAAGGGCGTGTTTTTCCTTACACGGAATGTGAAGAAGGCATTAATAAAGTACAAGGGAGATCTATTTTTTATAGAAAAACTTTTAAGCCTGGCAAACAAAGAGTTGTTGAGATGCAAGCACGGGAAAAAACGTTAAAAGATAGTCTTAGTAGTGTAAAAACTATTGATGGATTTATTGAAAATGGTTTTCAAGAATCCTTTTTGAGTGGCACCATTTTTGAAAATAAAGATAAATCTGAAGTACTAAAACCTAAAGATTTAGGTGATTTTAGAGATTACTTCGAAAATGAATTTGACTTTTATGACTATTCTGAGACAGAAATTTGGGTTGAGAATCCGGGAGGTATAGGTGGTAACGTTCTTTCTAAACTGCCCAAGGTACTTTATATACCCGCGCATGATGGAGCCGATAACCTTGGTGAAACTAAAGGTGCATTTCAAGATATACTAGCTGAACTTTTTTCAGATGTTAGGAATGAATCTGATAACTACAAACAAGCTCAAATCCTATTAAATCAACTTGCAGACGAACTTGATCCAGAAAATTCAGAAACAGAATTTGGGAAAATGATGCTAGATTTAAATAGTACTTTATCAAGTGTATTTTCTGGAATTGGATTGAATGCTCAAGCCGCCCTGTCTGATGCAAATAAGGCAATTAAACCAACTTTCTCAGTTACAATGACAAGTAATATACAAACCCCTGTGGAAATGCAAGGAACTGGAGTAGTAAGATCGACTGTATTTGCGTTACTTAGATACAAAGCTTTAAGAGACATAGAGAAGAAATCCAATGAAAGACCATTAATAATTTGTTTTGAAGAGCCAGAAATATATCTGCATCCTAATGCAGCGAACCAAATGAGAGATACTATATATGAATTGGCTAATACTACGAACAATCAAATTGTTTGCTCAACACATTCTCCTTATATGATTGATTTAGGAAGGCGCACGGGTCAACTCCTTAATTATCTTTACATTGATCAGTCAGAGACTAAATTAACAAGTGGCGAATCAGTGAAATGTAATATAGTTTACAATAAGCCATTTAATATTCAAGAAGCATTTAAAACTCTCATAGAAGAAGAAAAGGACTATGTTAAGCTTACTCTTAAGATGGACGATTATTTGGCTAGAATATTCTTCGCAAGAAATGTACTTATTGTGGAAGGGGATACAGAGGAAATTGTTTTAAGAGAGACCATTTCACTTATGCCTGAAAAAATGAAGAAAAATGTTTTGTCTAATTGGCAAATAGTTAGAGCTAGAGGAAAAGCAGTTATAATATCTTTAGTGAAATATCTTAAAGCTATGGGAATTGAACCGTATGTTATGCATGACCTAGATTCTGAAACCCCAGGGGCTGTTAAAATGAATGAACCAATTCGCGATGCTTTAAATGATGATACTAAATTAATTACACTCAATAATTGTATTGAGGATATATTAGGTTATGCGGCTCCTACTAACAATAAACCACATGAAGCTTATAAATTTATTCAAGAAAAGTGGGATGGAGATTACAATAATATAAGTGAGAAATGGAAAGAGATTGTTGAAATTTTATTTTTGAATGAATGCCCTAAAGTGTAAGCTTTAATAAGCTATATTATTTGTTAGGTTTAAACTGCTTTAAACAGAAGTATATCTATAAATTAATTTAAGCCACATAAATTTTTAAAAATCATTAAAATAGTATTCTTTAAAAAAGTAAAACAAGGTAGCAATTATATATTTTGCTACCTTGTTTAAGATGTAAGCTGTTTTTAGAAAAAACTTTTTAAGTTATCTAGCGTTTATTATTATCAAATCAAAACAGTTATATATGATCTTATAAAAAGGCAACTTTCCTTGTCAAAATTCCCCTTCCGTAATCATCGCAAACTCCGCACGAACGACCTTTTTCAAATCAGCTGGCGCAAGTTCGATTTGTAATCCTCTTTTTCCAGCTGAAATCAGCATCGTATCCAGCGATTCCGCACTGCTATCTACAAAAGTCGGGAACAATTTCTTCATTCCAATCGGAGAACAACCACCACGAATATAACCAGTCAGCTTCTCCAGCGTATCCACCGCAATCAGTTCACACTTTTTATTTCCACTAATTTTCGCTAAATGTTTCAAATGCAAGGTTTTATCAGCCGGAATACAAGCGACTATATTCCCTGTTTTATCACCAGTTAGGACGAGTGTTTTAAAAATCTGCGCGGGATTATTTCCAGTTTCTACCGCAACATGAAGTGCATCCAAGGCGTCTTCACTCCAAGCATACTCACGTAAATCATATTTAATCTTCTGTTTATCTAAAATCCGACACGCATTTGTCTTTTTATTCAAGTCTTTCACCTCGATTTATTTGAAATTATGTACATATTATGACACTTTTTGTAAAATAGTTGGCATTTTATCTCTCGTTCTGTACAATGAAATGGAATTCAAATAAGAAAGGGAGATTTAATAATGAAAAAAGGGTTATTCAGTCTGGTTCTTGTTCTTGCTATGGCACTCGTTTTAAGTGCATGTGGTGGTCCATCAAGAGTAGAGCCGAAAAAAGCAGGGGAAATCACCGTTAACGCAGTGGTTTATAACAAAGATACCGATAAAATAAAAGATGTATACGGTGAAGACGGCTCAAAATTCGAAAAAGAATTTGAAACTGGCTTTAAAGAAAGCTTTATCAACACATTTGCAGCAAGTTTTTCTAGTGATGTAAACATTGATAAGCAAGTAGATGATTTCTATAAAGCACTTCGCAAACAAGTAAACGAAAAAACTTCGTACACTACTAAAGTAACAAATGACGACAAAGAAAGTCCAGAAATTCAGTTCGCAGTTAAAGGGCTTGATATGAAGGGCGTTCAAACTGAATTAGTAGAAGAATTAACAAAAGCAGCAACAGCTGATCCATCTATTGCAACAGATGACCAAAAAATGGCTGAAAAAACAATGGAAATCTATACAAAAGCTGTTCAAAATGCAGACGCAGTATCAGAACCAAAAACAGTTACGCTTAAACTAAAAGCAGATCCAAAAGATGATTCTTTATGGCAAATGCAAAACGATGTGGCGTTCATGCAAGAATTAACTACAGCATTCTTCATGGCTGGCATGTAAGCTTTTGTAGTGATAGACACCAGCAACTTTCGGGTTGTTGGTGTTTTTATTTTACAAGGAAATGTTATTCAAGCGGAACTAAAAAAACAGAGATACCTTCATCTCTGTTTTCCCTCTAAAAATAATAAAGCCCCGTCACAATCAGTGCAACAACCACAATCCCCGGAACCAAATTCGCGACCCGGATTTTCGTTAAACCGAGCAGATTTAAACCAATCGCCAAAATCATAATTCCGCCAGTGGCAGTGAGTTCTTCGATAATTAGTGCCATCAAATCGGCTGGAATGAATTGATTAATTTGTGTTGCGAACAGCGCGATAATGCCTTCAAATAAAAACACTGGAATAGCTGAGAGCATAACGCCCCAACCAAGTGTTGTACTAAGAAGAAGGGCGATAAATCCATCCATCACCGATTTCGTATAAAGCACATCATGGTTTCCGCGAATGCCACTATCAAGCGCACCAATAATACCCATCGCACCAATTACAAAAATAAGTGTCGCGGTAACAAAGCCTTTCGAAACATTACTTTTTCCCTTTGCTCCGACTTTACGTTCAATCCAGTGACCAAGCTGATTCAGATGATAATCTATGTTAAGCCATTCCCCAATAACAGCTCCAAAACAAATACTTAAAATGACAATGAGCGAGTTGCTCGTTTTAAATGCCATTTGAATGCCAAGGACGATAACGGATAACCCCATCCCTTTCATGACAGTATCTTTCATACGTTCAGGGATATTATGTAATTTCATGCCAAGAACAGACCCAACCAAAATTCCAAGCCCATTCACTAGCGCACCAAGTAGAACCATTTTCTTCCTCCCTTTTTTAGCATATAGCCCTAGTATACAGGAAGTTTCAGCCAATTGGGAGATTTTTTTCGCATAAAAAAGTCGAAGGAAGCGTTTTGCTCCTTCGACTTTAGTCTTATTTTCCAGCTACAGTAAAGCGTTCGTTTAAATGATTAGGCCGCTCAATTTCATCCAAAACAGCAATCGCATAGTCTTCCATGCTAATAAAACTATTACCATCGCTACCAAATAAAAGGTGATCTCGACCTAATTGATAGTCGCCAGTACGCTCGCCCGGCTCAAACATAGCAGAAGGGCTAATATACGTCCAACTGAGCTCTGCTTTATGTGCTTTTAAATGATCTAATTGTTTCGCTTGCGCACGTGCAGTCGGATAGTACGGCGCTTCCCGAAGTCCTTTTGATTCTAAAAGGGTATTGCCATCTTCGTCAACTTGTAGGCTAGCTGCTCCACCAACGACAAGTAAGCGCGGCGAAACGGTGCCATTTAAAACAGAAATTAAATGATCAAGCGAAGTGACATGTTTTTCTGCTTCTTCTGGACTGACCCCGTAAGCATCAACAACGACATTTTGATCGGCTAAATCAGAAAGTGTTAAGTCAAAAATATCTTTTTGTAAAATATTAATATCTTTATGCGTTTGCGTGATTTTTCCGGCGTTTCTAACAATTGCTGTGACTTCGTGGCCCCGACTTTTCGCTTCTTCTAAAATTCTCGAACCAGCTCGGCCTGTAGCACCAATGATACCAATTTTCATAAAAAAAGCCCCCTATTCATTTTTGTGGAATAGATTCTCGCTTGATAAAAGAATTATTCCCGAAAGAGGGGACCGGAAAACATTTAATTTTTTGTGGCGTTTGCTAGTTGTTTGATTTTGGCTGCGGAGTAAATGTGGGAAATCGTGAAGATAATTAGTGCTAGCCAGATGAACATGAAGGCGAACAATTGGATGTGATCGAAACTTTCTTTGAACAGTAAGACGCCGAGTGCGAGCATTAACGTTGGTCCGATATATTGCAAAAACCCGACCATTGTGTAGCTGATTTTTTTCGCAGCAGTAGCAAATAAAAGTAGCGGGATTGCTGTAACGACACCAGCACCAACTAAAATAATATTGGTCTCTGCCGGGTACTGCATTAATCCATTGGTCGCGAAAAAGATCACATAAATCAGCGCGAATGGTGTAATAATCATCGTTTCAAGCGTTAAACCAGTCCAAACAGAAACAGAAACGACTTTTTTAATTAGCCCATAAAGCGAGAACGTCACGGCCATACCGATTGCTGCCCAAGGAACGGAACCAAGATGCCAAGTAAGAATCAATACGCCGATAGTTGCGGAAATAACCGCAATAATTTCGCCACGACTTAATCGTTCTTTTAAAATAACCGTTGCAAGCAAGACGTTTACAAGCGGATTTATGTAGTAACCAAGACTTGCTTCCGTCACGTGACCACTGTTTACCGTATAAATGAATAAATACCAGTTTGCTGTAACTAAAAAAGCTGCCGCAATAATGGCGATAAGCGTTTTCGGTTTAAGCAGCACATCTTTTGTTTCTTGAAAAACCATTGACGCTTTTCGCAAACAAACGATCAAAAATAACATAAAAATAAAAGACCATATAATTCTATAGGCCAAAATCTCCATTGGTGGGACATTTGTGACTAACTTCCAGTAAATCGGAAGGACGCCCCAACACACGTACGCGAGAGCTCCAGCGATGATTCCGCCTAGCTGTCCGTTTTGTTTATTTTCCATAGCGATGTTAGCCCCCTTTTTAAACAATAGAACTATTTTAGCTTAAAAGGGCGAATAAAGCTACAAAAAAAACTACGAATAGGCTGGCTACTCGTAGTTCTTGACCTTATTTGCTTGCTTCAATTTGGATGTTTAATTTTACTTCGTCGCCGATAAGTACGCCACCAGTTTCTAACGCAGCATTGTAATTAAGGCCAAAGTCTTTACGGTTGAATTTACCTTTTGCTTCAAAGCCGGCTACCATGTTACCAGTGTTTGGATCTTTTCCAGTTCCTTCGTAGCTTACTTCTAGTGTAAGAGGTTTCGTTACGTCGCGAATAGTTAAGTCACCAGTCACTTCGTATTCATCGTCGCCGTCAGCTGTAATTTTTGTTGCTGTAAAAGTAACGTTTGGATATTTTTCTACATTAAAGAAGTCTTCGCTTTTCAAATGACCATCACGTTGCGCTTGACGAGTGTCAACAGAAGCTGCTGCAACAGAGAAGTTTAATTTGGCAGATGTTAAATCTTCTGGATCCATTTCGATGTCCGCTGTGAAATCGCTGAATACACCTTTTACTTTTGATACCATCATGTGTTTTACTTGAAATTCGATTGAACTATGTGCTGGGTCTACGTTCCATTTTTCTACTGTCATTGTTTCATTCCTCCAAATATGTTTTTTATAAAAGCATTCTCTTATAATCTAGCCCAAATCAATTAAGCTTAAACCTTTGAAAAAATACTTTTACGCCTTAGAAAAGCAATTGCTTAACTGTTTATGAGTAAACTATATCACACTTACTTTTAATAAGCAACTATTAAAACGTAATACAAATATGTTTTTTTCGTAAATATGATTGAGTTTTTCTGCTAAAGTGCGTAGAATAGGTTAAAAGAGGAGGTTGGATGATGGTAGGAATTAATACAGATACAGAAAATATTAGTGAACTATTAAAGACGTATTGGTCGATTCAACGGATTTCTGCGGGATATGCGGATCAGAACGCGGCGAGTTTAGGACTAACCATTCAGCAACTTGCGATGATAAATGTGATTTACAGCACACCAGGAATTTCGGTGGCAGATTTAACGAAACGACTAATCATCACGGGAAGCTCTGCAGCAGCGAATGTGGACGGATTAATCAGCCTAGGTTTAGTAGTGAAATTAAACAAAACAATCCCAAGTGACAGCATGGATTTAAAATTGAAGCTCTCTAAAAAAGGAGAAGACTTATCGAAACGCTCCACTGCAAACGCTTTTATGTATAAAGCAATGATGAAAGTGTTCGAACATCTCACAGAAAACGAAATAGAAGAACTTATTCACTTAAATAAAAAAGTAGAAACCTTGCTGAAAAAGAGTAAATAAAAACATCTCCTGTATCATTCAAGTAAAAATGAATGAACAAGAGATGTTTTTTTATTTTTGATCAAATTTGCAGTCTTCCAGTGGGATGACTTTGGTTTTATTGGTAAATTTATACGATAACCAGAAAACGAGGAAAATAGGGAGGCCGATATAAGAAATACCGATTTTTTGCCACCAAGCCGCATTAGTAAATTCTGGTTTTAAAAATGCCGCATAATCTTGCCCAACAATAACTAAAATACATAAAATGAGCGCTAAAATCGGACCAAATGGGAAAAATTTCGCTTTATATTTTAGTTCGTTTAAGTCGTGACCTTGTTTAACGAAGGCTTTGCGGAACCGATAATGACTAACCGCGATGCCAACCCAAGCAATAAATCCAGTTAAACCGGACGCAGATAGCAACCACGTATAAATGACCGTTCCATTTTCCGTGAGCGTTGTAATAAATGTCATTGCGCCAACAATCGTCGTAACAATTAAAGCTGCCATCGGGATACCGCGACGGTTTACTTTACCTAAGAATTTAGGGGCTTTTTTGTCGCGAGCCATTGCCCAAAGCATTCTTGTCGAAGCGTAAAGACCTGAGTTACCCGCGGATAGCACAGAAGTCAGGATAACGGCATTCATCACCGAGGCCGCAAACGCAAGGCCCGCTTTTTCAAACACGAGCGTAAATGGACTAATTGCCACATCTGTCGCCTCAGCGCTAAGTAAATTAGGATTAGTATAAGGAATAATCATTCCAATAATGAAAATCGCGAAAATATAAAATAATAAAATCCGCCAGAAAACTTGTTTAATCGCTTTTGGCACGCTAGTTTCTGGAGTAGCACTTTCACCAGCCGCGATCCCAACCATTTCCGTTCCCTGGAAAGAAAATCCGGCAATCAAGAACGTCCCTAGTATCGCGAAAAATCCACCTTTGAACGGAGCATCGCCAGCTGTAAAGTTAGAAAAGCCAATAACTTCGCCGCCAAGAATTCCGACAATCGTAAGTACACCAACGATAAGGAAAATAATAACGGTGGCTACTTTAATAATTGAGAACCAATACTCTGATTCTCCGTAAGCTTTTACCGATAGTGCATTTAAGCCGAAAATCAACAATAAGAAAATCGCGCTCCACAACCAAGCAGGGGTGTTCGGCAACCAAAATTGAACAATAATTGCCGCGGTGGAAATATCGACTGCCAGCGTAATCGCCCAGTTAAACCAATAATTCCAACCCAGTGCAAAGCCGAAAGCCGGATCAACAAACCGACTAGCATACGTACTAAATGAACCAGAAACCGGCATATACGTAGCCATTTCTCCTAAACTGGTCATTAAAAAGTAAACCATAATTCCAATTGCGATATAAGCAACTAATGCTCCGCCAGGTCCGGCCGTATGAATCGCATTCCCACTCGCTAAAAATAAGCCAGTCCCAATTGATCCACCAATCGCTATCATAGATAGATGCCTTGTTTTTAAGTCACGACGTATTTCGCCGTGTGTTTCTTTTTTCACTATTAATCTCCCTTTCTTTTATCAGAGGAAGTGCGCAAAAAAACAGCCAATCTGCAAGAAATTGGCTGTTACGTATTTTACCAACATCATTTTGTCAGATAGCACACCTACAAGAAATTTCGACAAATTCTTATAGCAGTCCAGCCCCTTTAGGAAACTGTCCCAACAACTATTTCTAAACAAAGAGAAAATAGTTACTTCGGCGATCAACCTGTTCGTTTTTTGTCAGTGGCGTCTTTGTTTCGCCTCGAAAAAATTACTAGTGAATCTCGCAACCTCTACCTCACCATTTGGATGAGGGTTTATATTTGATTATTTACCCATAATAACGGAAAATGGGCTATTTTGCAATACGTTTTAGTAAAATTGTAATGCTTCTTTGATAGTGCTGTAAGTAGTTAGGCTGGCTAGACTTTCTTCGTAGCGAATTAAAGTCATGGCAAATTTAGGCGAAATTCCAGTAATAATTAGCTCTACACCAGTTAATTTCATAAATCCATGGAACTTCACGAGGTTCATCACGGCATCTTCATTAAAGTCAGCTAGCCCAGAAAGATCCATGATTAAATAATCTTCTTTGCCGTGATCCATATACTCGCTCACATATTCCGACATATGCTGGAAACGGTCATGCGTTAAAGAGCCAATCAGTGGCAATACACAAATATTTTCTTTAATCGGGACAATCGGCGTGGACAGTTTCTCAATTTCGCGTAACGATTTTTCGAGTTCCAGTTGATAGTCGTGTTCGTTCGTCACATCTTTTTGAATGCCGACAAAATACAAATGCTCATTATCATCGTAAATCGGTTCAATCGTAAGTTCATTCATAAAAGAAGTGCCATCTTTTCGGTAATTTTTTAGTAAAACATTCGCAGTTGATTTTTGGTTTATGGCTTGACGGATTTTTGCAACCTCTTCTTTGTCGGTATCATCTCCTTGCAAAAAGTGACAATTAGAGCCAAGAGCTTCTTCTTTCGCATAACCAGTAATATTTTCAAACCCGTTGTTCACAAAAATGATTGGATTATCTTGTTGCTCAGGATCTGTAATAATTACTCCTACGCTAGACAAATTTAATGCTTTTAAAATAACATCGAATTTTGGATAAGCGGTCATCTGCGTGTTTCTCCCCCTTTGTACATACAAACCTATCATACCACGCAAATGAACGAAAACCAAAATGCCAAACTTGTGAAATTTATCGTGTCTGAGCAGAGGAGGGGAAATCGCGCTGGGGCAGGTGTATAATAGACTTAGAGGTGATTAGTTATGTATATAACATTTACAGATAGCGCCAAGGATCGGCTTCGAGCACTACGGTCGAATTTAGAAGGACAATTGCATTTGTATTATGATACAGAAGGCTGTTCTTGTGAAAATAGTGGTATTTTTACACTTCGATTGGTAGATGGGAAAACTGCAGAGGACGATGAAATTGAATCCAACATTGGTCCAGTGCTGATTAAACGTTGGACGGAAATTTTTTTAGAAGAAGCGTTGATTATTGATTATGATGACACGCAAAAAACGCTTATGTTAAAAAGTGACGGCCAGTATTATAATCGCAATTTACTACTTGTGACGAATCAAGATGAGGTCGTTAGCTGCCCAGTAACTTTATAAATAGAAACGAAGCCTAGAGTAATTTTTATTCTAGGCTTTTTTATGAAAATTTCATGAGAAAGTGGTGAAACTTTAGACATATAGTTACACGGACCTCGGTTTTGTAGTAACATGGAATAGGAAGTTTATACATATGGAAGGAGTGTCATCATGGAACAACCATCAGTTGATGAACTGAAAAACTGGCGAAATGTTATGCTGCTTCACCGTTTTGCACTGGAAGAAGTAAACACGAAGCTTAAAATATTGAATGAAGAATTTCAATTTATTCATGACTATAATCCGATGGAACATTTGAAGTCACGTGTAAAGTCGCTGGAGAGTATTGGAGCAAAATTAGAAAAGAAGCAGGTTGATATTACCCCGGAAAACGCGCTCAAATATGTACATGATATTGCTGGAATTCGGATTACTTGTTCCTTTGTATCAGATATTTTTAGAATTCACGAAATGCTTGCCGGGCAAAGCGACATAACGATTAAACGTGTAAAGGATTATGTGACTAACCCGAAACCGAATGGCTATCGGAGTTTGCATTTACTTTGCGAAGTACCAGTTTTCCTGACAAATCGTTCTGAGAAAATGACCGTGGAAATTCAAATTCGGACAGTTGCAATGGATTTTTGGGCGAGCTTGGAGCATAAAATTTACTACAAATATCAACAAGAAGCACCTGAGGAACTAGTGAACGAATTGCAAGATGCCGCACGAATCATCACCCATTTAGATGAGAAAATGAAAAACTTAAATGATCAAATTGACAAGTATAAAAAAGAGAAAGAAAAGTAACTTCATAATTAGCTTTATTTCTTTGCGAATGGGATGGATGCAAAGAAATAAAGCTGTTTTATATTTGCGGGATAATCTATTTTGCTTCATAATAATATAGAGGAAAAAGGAAAGGGGACTTTACATATTGGAGATATTTTTATATGTTTTAGCATTACTTGTTGCGATTTTTATTTCTAATTTATTAAACCGATTTGTGCCCTTTGTATCCGTACCGCTGATTCAAATTGGCCTAGGTGTGATTATCGCGATTATGCCGATTACATTTGATTTACAACTGAATCCGGAACTTTTTCTTGTGATGTTTATTGCACCTTTATTATTTAATGATGGAAGACAGACGGATAAAGCAGCACTTTGGGGAATGCGAATGCCGATTTTGGTTCTCGCGCTTGGCCTTGTGTTTGCAACGGTTGTTGTGATTGGGTATTTTGTCCATTGGATGATTCCAACGATTCCACTCGCGGCGGCGTTTGCTCTTGCAGCAGCTCTTGCGCCAACTGATGCTGTGGCAGTGAGTTCACTTTCCGGACGAATAAACTTGCCAAAACGAATTATGAATTTGCTCGAAGGAGAAGCGCTTATTAATGATGCTTCTGGTTTAGTTGCGTTCCAATTTGCCATTGCTGCAATGGTTACTGGTGTTTTCAGTCTAATGGATGCGAGCATTAGCTTTTTTGTAATTGCGATTGGTGGGATTTTAGTCGGTTTAGCACTTAGTTGGTTGAAATTTAGACTTTTAAAATGGGTTCGTGGCTTAGGGATGGAAGACGTCACATTCCATATGTTAATCCAAATTTTAACGCCATTTATTATTTACTTAGTTGCTGAAGAATTTCATGTTTCGGGGATTTTGGCGGTAGTTGCGGCTGGGATTATGCACTCAATGGAACAAAAGAAAATGGATCCGCAATTGGTGAAATTAAATGTTGTTTCGCAAAGCACATGGTCGGTAATTATTTTTGTATTAAATGGGTTAGTTTTTTTACTGCTAGGTACGCAACTTCCTGCGATTACAGAAGTCGTATGGAATGATTCCGGCAGCAGCAATTTACAAGTAATGGCTTATATTTTATCGATAACGGCTGCGCTGATTTTACTACGTTTTCTGTGGGTGTATATTTCATGGAGTATTGGGGCGAAACAGCGACAGAAGCAAAAGAAAAAGACACAATTTCCGAAGATTAGACCAGTGATTTTAACGTCACTTTCTGGTGTTCGTGGGGCAGTTACGCTTGCCAGTGCGCTTGCGATCCCGTTTTTCTTAGATGATGGCTCACTATTCCCGCAACGCTCACTGATTATTTTCATCGCATCAGGTGTCATTCTTTGCACGCTTGTTATTGCGACGTTCATTTTACCGTTACTTGCCAAAAGTGAAGAAGTGACAACGGAAGATGAACGAGCTGAAATTGCAACGCGGATTCGAATCCTGAGAAACGTGATTAGAGAATTAAAAGAACAGACATTACCAGAAACAAAAGCGGCAACGGATGAAGTAATTGAAGATTATCGCAGAAGGATTTATGATTTACAGCAAAATAATAATTCAAATCGAGGCATGGACGAAAGAGAACGCGCCAAACGATTAGAAATTATCCAATGGGAACGCGAAAATACGCAAAAAATGACCGATGAAGGGCTCATTGTTGCAACCGATAGCTATCGTTACCAACACTATCTTAATATGATGGAACAAGCGATTAAACAGCGCTTCCGAACAAAATTAAAAACAGCGTGGATGTTCCTTTATCGTCTAATAATGCTTGTCATCCACCCGAAAAAATGGGGCAGAATAACCCATAAAGTGAAAAAAGGTATTTCTAAAGATAGCGAACGATTCCAAGCGATTCGCAAACTAAGAGAAGAAAACGAAATACTAATTATTTCTAAACTTAAAGAACAGTTAACAGATGAAAATGCCAATATTATTGGGCCACTAATTACCGAACATACGATGTTTTTGGAGCGGGTTAGAAAAGAACATAGTCCGCGAGGCAAACGCGCGAAATTCGAACAGAAAAAACGCGAAGTCCAAGTGGTAGCTTTCCAATTAGAACGCGATATTATTCAAAATATGTTTGAAAAAGGCGGAATTTCCAGAGACTTAGCCCGAGAACTACGCCAAAATTTAAATATGATAGAAACGTATTTATATGATGATTTTATCGAATAACAGAAAATCCCTAAGAACCATGCAGCGTTCTTAGGGATTTTTATTTAGGATGGAATTTTTTTCAAATCTTCAGCAAGCTTCTCTATTTCTAAATGGAAATTTTTTCTACCATTATTTAAAACGATGGCCGCATTACGAAGCTTAATTTTTTGCTCTTTGCCAGTTTCTAAATGGAGAATGCTTATTGTGTAATAGGGCAGAAACGAAATCGTCCGACCGTGCAATTTCGTATCACATTCGAGCATATATTGGCTAAAAGGGTACTTTTTATCCACAAATCCTCTTTTATAAAAAAGCGCGCGATTATTAATAGAAACAGTTCCATTAAAATAAGTGGTGTTGACACAGATAATACATAGGCTCAAGACAACATAAATACCGATAAATGGCCAAATGCGCAACGACTCAAAAGTAGCAAGAATGTAAAATCCAACGCCGATAATAGCCAAGCCAACAACGAATGTAAAAAATGTTTTGATATTCATATTATATTTGAAGAAAGAATAGCTTTTCATATTTGTGTACCACCTAGGATGTTTTAGTTAAGATTGATATTGCTTGAGTTGATCACGTAGTTCTTCCATTTTTTCTTGCAAATGTTTTTCACCGTCATTATATTTACGCGTCATATTATAGACTCGAATAAGTTTTTCCGCACGAGTATCTCTACTTATGATAACGATTCGATAGTATGGTAATGATCTGGAGGCGCCTGTAAAACGAATTAATTTTGCATCGCATTCGATAATATATTCGCTATAGGGGTAGGGTTTTTCTTTATAATAGAACGCTTCTTCACTAACAGAAATGTCACCAGGAAAAAATCGTTTGAGAAAGAAAAATGTGGAGGTGGCAAATGCGAAAAGAAAAACAAAAAATTCCCAGCGCATATGTAGCGTAACCGCGAGAATCAAAAAAGTAATCAAAGAACAAGTAAACATAACGATTAAGATTACCGTAGCTAAATGGAGATTATTTTTCGAAAAACGATATTTTTTCATGAAAGTTTGTCCACCTATGTTGATTTTATAACAAAATTCTAGCACTAAAAATAAACCTTGTCTATTGCAGAAAAAAATCAAAAAAACTATTGTTCGCGTGGAAGCTTTGTTGTATAATGTAGCTTGCTGTAAGTAAACTTTGTGTTTAATATTAGTAAACTTCTGTGACTTGAGGTTTACTATCACTAAACTTGAAAGAAAGGACATCGACATGGAAATTGGCAAACGCATTAAAAATCTGAGGCTCAGTAAGAATTTAACGCAAGAAGAATTAGGCGAACGAACAGATTTGACGAAGGGATATATTTCACAGTTAGAACGAGATTTAAGTTCTCCTTCGATTGAAACGTTATTTGCTATTTTGGAAGTGTTAGGTTCCACTCCGAAAGATTTTTTTGATGAGGAAGAACATAATCAAAAAGTAATTTACGGAGAGCTAGAGCATACTTTCTTTGAAGATGAAGAAAAAGGTTACAGAATTAAGTGGCTTGTTCCAGAATCAAATGAAAAAGAAATGGAGCCAGTTCTGCTTGAAATAGAGGCAAATAGCTGTTTTAAAAGCTTCGAACCATCACTTTCAGAAACTTTTGCTTATGTGTTAAAAGGGGAAGTGACTGTGCTACTTGGTCGAAATGAGTATGTAGCTAAAAAAGGAGAAGCAATTTATTTCCACGCCGCAGATGAACACCAAATTATTAATCGATCAAATGAACAAGCAACGCTCATCTTAGTAGCTACAGAGTCATATTTATAAGGGAGGTAAATGATTGTGACAGAAACAATTATTCGTTTTGAAAACGTAACAAAACAATTTGATAATGATCCACCAGTGCTAGACAATGTCAGCTTTGAAATAGAAAAAGGGAAGTTTTATACATTGCTCGGCCCATCAGGTTGCGGCAAAACAACCATTTTGCGCTTAATTGCTGGATTTTTAGAAGCATCAGAAGGACAAATTTACCTAGGAGAAAAAGTAATTAACCAAATTCCAGCCAATAAACGGCCAGTAAATACCGTTTTCCAAGATTATGCTTTATTTCCGCATTTAAACGTGTACGAAAATGTCGCTTTTGGACTGCGTATTAAAAAATTGAAAAAAGAAGCTATCGACGAAAAAGTAAAAGAAGCTTTGCGCTTTGTTAACTTAAAAGGCTACGAAAAAAGAGAAATTAGCGAAATGTCTGGCGGACAAAGAC
Source organism: Listeria cossartiae subsp. cossartiae (assembly GCF_014224155.1). Taxonomy (GTDB): domain Bacteria; phylum Bacillota; class Bacilli; order Lactobacillales; family Listeriaceae; genus Listeria; species Listeria cossartiae. The sequence continues at coordinate 569,074 of NZ_JAASUI010000001.1, forward strand.
AACGTGTCGCAATCGCGCGGGCAATCGTCAATGAACCAGAAGTTATTTTGCTTGATGAGCCACTATCAGCACTTGATTTAAAACTACGTACAGAAATGCAATATGAACTGCGCGATTTACAAAAACGGCTTGGTATTACCTTTATCTTTGTAACGCATGACCAAGAAGAAGCACTCGCAATGAGTGACGAAATTTTTGTGCTAAACAAAGGTGAAATTCAACAAAGTGGGACACCGATTGATATTTACGATGAACCGATTAATAAATTTGTCGCTGATTTTATCGGCGAATCCAACATTGTTAATGGCAAAATGATTCAAGATTTCGAAGTGGAATTTGTGGAAAGACGTTTTGAATGTGTCGACCAAGGTTTCCGTCCGAATGAAGTTGTCGAGGTAGTTATTCGTCCGGAAGATTTAGAGATTACTTCTGCTGAAAAAGGGCAGCTGCAAGTAACCGTGGACTGGATGCTTTTCCGTGGTGTGCACTATGAAGTAGGTTGTATCGATATTGATGGAAATGAATGGCTTGTTCACACAACAAGAAAAGTTCGTGTGGGTGATAAGATTGGCTTAGCGTTTGAACCAGAGGCAATTCATGTTATGCGTCTTGGGGAAACGGAGGAAGAATTCGATAAGCGGCTTGATAGCTACGATGAGGTGCAGTAATGAATAGACGCACCCGTACAGTTTACCTAGTTCCTTATGTTCTTTGGATTTTACTTTTTGTAGTTGCACCGATTTTATTAATTGTATATTATTCGTTTTTTGATGTAGATGGCAATTTTACTGTAGATAATTATATTCACTTTTTCACCCCTGTCTATTTAAAAATGACGGCTAGTTCGTTCTGGTACGCGTTTTTAATTACGGTTTTCACACTGCTGATTTCCTATCCAACGGCTTACTTGTTAACGAAACTAAAACATAAACAACTTTGGCTATTGCTGATTATTTTGCCGACTTGGATCAATTTACTGCTTAAAGCGTATGCCTTTATTGGGATTTTTGGGACATACGGGGCGGCGAATCAGTTTTTAGAAATACTCGGAATTGGCTCGAAACAGATTTTATTTACGGATTTTAGTTTCTTATTTGTATCGACCTATATTTTTATTCCGTTTATGATATTGCCGATTTTTAATGCGATTGAGGAAATTAATCCAACGTTGATTCAAGCATCGCGAGACTTAGGTGCATCTAGTTTGACAACATTTAGACGAGTGATTTTCCCACTTACTGCTGACGGCGTGAAATCAGGGTGTCAGGCTGTTTTTATTCCAGCGCTATCACTCTTTATGATTACTCGATTGATTGCAGGAAACCGCGTGATTACGCTCGGAACAGCAATTGAAGAACATTTCCTTGTAACGCAAGACTGGGGAATGGGTTCAACAATTGGCGTATTTTTAATTATTGCGATGATTTTAATTATGTTCCTAACAGGTTCGAAAAAGAAAAGAGGTGCGCGTAAATGAAGAAAAGTAAATGGGGTACGATTTATTTAGTGCTTGTTTTTGTGATTTTATATGCGCCGATTTTCTATTTGATTTTTTACTCGTTTAATAAAGGCGGCACGATGCATAACTTTAGCGGCTTTACGCTTGGATATTATAAGGAAGTTTTCCAAGATACGCGCTTACTGATTATCGTGCTAAATACGTTTGTGATTGCGCTACTTTCTTCGGTGATCGCAACTATTATCGGGGTTTGCGGGGCGCTGGCGATTAAATTTATGCCCAAACCATTCGCGAAAAACTCGCTTTTAAGTTTGAATAATGTGTTGATTGTTAGTCCGGATGTTATTATCGGTGCTAGTTTCTTGATTTTCTTCACGATTTTAGGTGTGAAATTAGGCTTTATCTCCGTACTTGTTTCGCATATTGCCTTTAGTATTCCGATTGTCGTGTTGATGATTTTGCCGAAGTTGCAAGAAATGAGCCCGACGCTAATGGATGCGGCGCGAGACTTAGGTGCAAGCCAGTGGCAAGTCCTTTCGAAAGTTATTTTGCCGTATATTATGCCAGGCGTTTTAGCTGGATTTTTCATGGCATTGACTTACTCGCTAGATGATTTTGCGGTGACATTCTTTGTAACAGGAAATGGCTTCTCGACTTTAGCTGTAGAAATTTATTCCCGAGCAAGACAAGGAATTTCGCTTTCTATCAATGCTTTATCGACACTGATTTTCCTATTCACAATTGTGCTAGTGATCGGTTATTACTTTATTAACCAACGCAATACAAGTAAAAATATTCGGACGGGGGCGACGAAAGAATGAAGCAACTGCTGAAAATTTTTGTACCAGTAATTGTTGTCGCACTTTTAATGATGTTACTTGCAACAACGATGAACCGTTCGGAGGGCTATGCTGGGAGTAATACGCTGACGATTTATAACTGGGGCGATTATATTGATCCATCGCTCATCACTAAATTTGAAGAAGAAACTGGCATCAAAGTCATTTACCAAACATTTGATTCTAATGAAGCGATGATGACGAAAATCGAGCAAGGTGGAACGACCTTTGATATTGCGGTGCCAAGTGATTACGCGATTAGTAAAATGAAAGAAGAAAATTTGCTAATTCCGCTTGATCATTCCAAACTACCAAATGAAAAATACCTTGATCCGCGTTTTATGGATTTGTCGTTTGATGATAATAATAAATATTCGATGCCTTATTTCTGGGGAACACTTGGCATTATTTATAATAAAGAAATGTTCCCGGATAAGAATTTCGATACGTGGAATGCGTTGTTTGATCCTGAATTGAAGAACCAAATCTTGCTGATTGATGGGGCTCGTGAGGTGATGGGGCTTGGGCTGAATAGTCTTGGCTACTCGCTGAACGATACGAATAAAGCCCACTTACAAGCTGCCAGAGATAAGCTAGAAACGATGACGCCGAATGTTAAAGCGATTGTTGGCGATGAGATTAAACTTCTTATGGCGGACAATGAGGCGGGAGTCGCGGTTACTTTCTCCGGTGAAGCAGCGGAAATGTTAAGTGAAAATGAAGACTTAGAATATGTTATTCCAAAAGACGGTTCCAATTTATGGTTCGATAATATGGTCATTCCAAAAACGGCGAAAAATGTTGATGGCGCGCATAAATTTATTAATTTCATGCTAAAACCAGAGAATGCCGCAATTAACGCCGAATATGTCGGCTACGCAACACCGAATGCCAAAGCGGTCCAATTGTTACCAAAAGAAATTTCCAGTGATGAACGTTTTTATCCGGATATGGACGAATTAAATAATTTGGAAGTATATGATAACCTCGGCAAACGAATGCTGTCGTATTATAATGAATTATTTTTGGAGTTTAAGATGTACCGGAAATAAAGTGCTTCTTCATTGAAACAAGATACTAAGGGTACAGTTTAAAGTATCTTTATGCTCTATTTTTCTTTTACTCGCTTATACTAAATAAATTGCGTGAAAATGTGTTTATTCTAGTGCATTCTTTTTAAAGTTAGAAAACTACTGTAATTAAAGCGATAAAATGCTACTTTAAGGAGGAATTTCATGGATAAATCTAATTTAACAATGTTTGGAGAGGAACTTATCACTTCCTCGCGAGATAGAAGTATTCGACATTTAAACTCCTTATTAAACCAAGAAATCAAAGCCCCCTCGCTACAAGACATTCAATATAAGCTTTCAACGATGAACGAAGAGGATAAGGAATTTATAAATCTTTTAGGAGTAATGATAGTTGATAATACGCTATTTAATATTTTAACGATGTTTGAGCAATCAGAAGACAAGTTAACTCTCTTAGCGAATCATGAAAACATTGTCGAAGCAAGTGACGGACTTGCTGGCGAGTTGTTTACTGAAGACGGTTGGATATCAAAATTCAGCCAGTTTCAATAATTTAGTGTTAAAGCTTAGTCATCTTTGTTTTTACAACAATGAAAAATATTTTCTGGTGAATGCTGTCTTAAAAATAAAGCCACCAGTATCTTCACACGAGTTCACACCAAAGTCAAAACACGAACATTAAGCAAATTACTTGTGGAATAGATCAGCTATCCGCTAAAATAATGTTACGCAATTTTTTTCGAAAAGGAGAAATGGTTATGACAAAGGAGAAAGTGTTATGGGGTTACGATGAAAAGACTGGACCAGAAATGTGGGGGCATATCTGTTCTGACTTTGAAATCGCGCATACTGGAAAGGCTCAATCGCCAGTAAATATCGAACAAGCTGACGTTGTAAAACTGAAACCATCAACAATGAAATTTTACTATAAAGAAACAGACTATACGATTAGAAGAATTGAACAATCGGTGCATGTTTTTCCGCATGACAAAGAACAAGGGTTACGCTTTAACGGCGAGTATTATCCACTTGTATCATTCCATGCACATATTCCAGCAGAGCATTTGCTTGACGGTTATATGTATCCGATTGAATGGCATTTTGTACATGAAAAACCAGACGGCACAACGCTTGTAATGAGTGCTTGGATGGAAATTGATAATACCAATAATGTCGAATTTAAAGATTTACCAACGTATTTCCCAGAAGTGTTCGCTGATTTTGAAACAGAACGGGAAATTACTTTAGATGTGAATGAATTTATGCCGGAAGAGCGTGTTTTCTATACGTACCAAGGTTCACGGACGACACCACCAACCGTGGAAGGCGTAACTTGGATCGTGTTGAAAAATGCGAAGACGCTTGGCCAAGAAGATTTCACTGAATTTGAAAAAGCAATTGGCAATACAAGTCGACCTGTGCAAGATTTAAATGGTCGCGAAATTACTTTTTACAACTAAAAAACTAGAAAGCCTCGCTCTAATCTTGTATAGTATAGACATAGATTCTGAGTGGAGGCTTCTTTTTATGTATGAAAAAGCGAGACAAATGATGATTGAAGCGCATAATGGACAAGTTCGCAAAATTACTGGTGAACCATATTTTTCGCACCCTTTAAATGTAGCGAGAATTTTGCGCCGGGCGGGTTTCCGCGAAGAAGTCGTTGTCGCTGGTTTGTTGCATGATGCCGTTGAGGATACGGAGATGACCGACGAAGATATTCGCGCGGCTTTTGGCGATGTGGTGGCGGATTTGGTAGCTTCTCATACAGAAAATAAAACGTTATCGTGGGAAGAACGAAAAGCGCATACGATTGAACAAGTGCGCACTGGAAATGCAGAAGAAAAAGCCTTAATTGTGGCGGATAAATTAGATAATTTAACCTCTGTCAAATATGCGTTGAGCTCAGAAGGAAAGTCTGTCTGGGGCTATTTTAAACGTGGTTATGAACTGCAAAAATGGTACAATGAAGGGATTAAAAATAATATGGAATATGGTTTGAATCCATCTGAAATTCCGGCTTTCTTTGACGAGTATGCCCGGTTAGTTAAGTGGATTTTCAAGAAGTAAAATTTAAGTTGAAATATCTGTTAAATTAGGTAATTAGAATTAAAATGATAAGTTTTTAGAAAATAGATTTCTTTTTCCGAAAAACTGTTGTAAAATGAAAGCGTTATAAAACTTACGAGAAGGGAAGTTTTTTGAATGGTTTATGGAGCAATTGAAGCAGGTGGGACTAAGTTTGTCGTAGCGATTGGTGAAAAATCAGGCAAAATTATTAAACGTGCGAGCTATCCGACAACGGAACCAGCAGAAACAATGAAGGCTGTCATTCAATTTTTCAAACAATATGAAGACGAATTAAAAGCAATCGGAATTGGCTCGTTTGGACCAATCGATATTCGAAAATCAAGTGCTACATACGGGTACATCACGCAAACGCCAAAACTAGCATGGCGCAATTATGATATCGTTGGCGCGATGAAAAAAGAATTTAATGTCCCAATTGGCTTTACAACGGATGTTAACGCAGCCGCTTTAGGTGAAGTAAACCTAGGCGCGGCAGCAGGTTTGGATAGTTGTATTTACTTAACTATCGGAACTGGAATCGGAGGAGGAGCCGTTGTCGCTGGGAAAATTCTCGAAGGTTTCTCTCACCCAGAAATGGGGCATATTATGGTGCGCCGTCATAAGCGCGATCGTTTCACAGGAAGCTGCCCAAGCCATAGCGACTGTTTAGAAGGCCTTGCAGCAGGTGGTGCAATTGAAAAACGTTGGGGTCAAAAAGCGGCAGAACTCGCAGATAATGAAGAAGTGTGGAATTTAGAAGCACATTACATCGCCCAAGCTTTAATGAATTACACGCTCATCCTATCTCCAGAACGAATCGTTTTAGGTGGAGGCGTAATGAAACAGCGCCAACTTTTCCCTCTTGTCCGTCAAAAATTAAAAGCACTCGTAAACAATTACGTGCAATTGCCAGACTTAGACGAGTATATCGTTCCACCAAAGTTAGAAGATGATGCTGGGATAACTGGCTGTGTCTTACTAGCAGTGGATGCTGAAGAGTCCAATTAATGACGAAAACAGCTCTAGTTTATAGGGCTGTTTTTTGATATACTAAATTGTGATAAAACAAACAAGAACGCAGGAGGAAAAAGATGTCCATTACGAACTTATTAAATATTAAATATCCGATTATCCAAGGTGCGATGGCGCAAATTGCCAAAGCTCCACTTGTAGCCGCTGTGTCTAATGCTGGCGGTTTAGGAATTATTGCTTCTGGCGGAATGACCGCCGATATGCTACGCGAAGAAATCCAAAAAACAAAAGCACTGACAGATAAACCATTTGGCGTCAACTTAATGCTAATGATGACCAATATTGCGGAATTAACCGAAGTAATTATTGAAGAAAAAGTAGGAATCGTTACAACCGGAGCGGGAACACCAAAAACGTTCATGCCAATTTGGAAAGAAGCTGGAATTATCGTAATTCCCGTTGTCCCATCCGTGATGATTGCTAAACGCATGGAAAAAATGGGCGCAGATGCAGTTATCGCAGAAGGAACGGAAGCAGGCGGACACGTTGGCGAAACAACAACGATGGCGCTTCTACCGCAAATCGTGGATGCTGTAACTATTCCAGTCATTGGCGCAGGTGGAATTGCAGATGGTCGTGGAATCGTCGCAGCGCTAGCTCTAGGTGCAAAAGGTGTCCAAATCGGCACACGCTTCCTAGCAACCGATGAATGCCCAGTACACCCAGATTTCAAAGCAGCCGTTATTAAAGCCTCCGACCGTGACACAATGGTTACCGGCCGAAAAGCAGGCGCACCAGTTCGCTCGATTAAAAACAAAATGATCAAAGAATACATTCGTTTAGAAGACGAAAACGCCGATCGTGATACTTTAGAAGAGTTAACTTTAGGCTCTTTACGAAAAGCAGTACAAGAAGGCGACACAGACAACGGCTCCGTCATGGCCGGTCAAATCGCTGGCTTAATTACAGAAATCAAACCTTGTAAAGATGTTATTGAAGAGATGATGACAGAGGCTAAGAATGTGATTGCTGGGTTAGAATTATAAATTAAAAACAGTTATTTTCTGCTTAATAAAGTAGAGAATAACTGTTTTTTTGTAGTTGCGATGTTGTTTACAAAGGTAAAGTCAAAAAATGCACTAATTTGTTCTGTAGTTGGCTACATTTATACACAGAGGTTCACAAAACGCTCACAAAATGGAATCGTTTCTGGTGCTATAATGGAAAGGGTGGAAAACTAGACAAGAAAGGTAATAGCATGAAAAAAGATGATTATTCTAAAATGTCATGGGTATCAGCGGAGGATTTATATCTTTTATTTGAACAAGCAATCAAGGACTTTAAGCAAAGCAAATTAAGTAAAAAAGAGTTTTTTGATATTCTTGATGAATTGACTATGAGGCAAGTAGATACCTATGAAATTTTAAAAGAACCTTTGAGAGGACAGCTCGACAATGAGTTATGTAATTTATGGAACACAGAAAATTATGATGATGTAGATATTATTACATCATTGTTAATTAATTTAGGGTTGAAAAATACTTATAATAGAATGAAAAAATCTATCGAAGGTACTTCAGAAATATCACCAGAAATACTTGAGGAAATACAAGATGCAATTGAAGAAGTCGGAGATAATATAGATGATCCATATCAAGATTATATGAAGAAAATATAGAATGCGATCACAGTAGGCAAGAATGATTTCATTGTTGGCACTAATCCTGTTTCAATCAAATAAAGGAGTGTATTTTAATAAAAGAATTAAGATTGTCTTTAGAGTATAAATGTTATCCTGTTTGGGTATATAACGATGCGGGGATTTTAAAGGAAAATGATTTGCCGGATGAATTGAAACAAGATGAATATTTAGATGAGAAATTAACCTGCTTACAAGATAAATATGATAAATTGTTCATAGATACTGAAATTGAATTTCGATATGAGGCTTTTAAAGATGAGAAAGAAAAGGAAAAATTTCTTCATGAGTTCATAGAAGTTCAAAAGTATTTGAAAGAAACATTAGGTAAGGAATACAATATCGTTAATAAGATTTTAGTTTAGTAGCTGAGAGTGCTTAATATGTAGAGGTAATCAAAATCCACGGCTTATTTATAGTCTCAATAGTTATTTTTTGGTTTATAAAAAATAAAAACCAGTTACCCACCAAACCCCTGGCGTAACTGGTTTTCTAAATCTCACCCAAAATTAAGCTGCCAAAACACCCCAAAACGGTCCGTCACCTGCGCATAAGTCGAACCCCAGAACGCCACTTGCAACTCCATTTCCACTTTTCCATCAGCACGTAAAGCATCATAGGCATACTTAATAGCTTCCTCAGACTCAAAATTAATAAGAATCGTCACCCGGTTCCCGGTCGTAAAACCATCATAAGGCGCATCCGTAATATAAATAAATTCTTCACCATTTTTAGCTAAGCGGCTATGCATCAATCGCTCACCAAAAACGGCATCACCATCAAAATTATTCATCTCTTTAAAACGCTGAACGCTAGTTATCTCAGCCTGAAACACATCCGAATAAAACGTTAGAGCATCCTGACCTTCCCCGTTAAAAACTAAATACGGAACTGCAAAAGACATCTCATCATCCCCTATACAATTAATAGCTTTAGTATAAGCCTAATCTGCTGCAAAGTCATCTCACAAAATAATACGAATTTGTAAACAAAAACAAAATACTTGCAAATAAATGTGATATATTATACACTTGTGATAAGAAATCGGATATATTTAAATTAATATTTTTTTGCAACGAAATAAAGTAAGTACTTGCTTTTGGGAGTAGGTGCGTAGGAGGTAGATGTATGCTTTGGGTAAAAGAGTCAATTGAGCAACTTCTCAGTAAACTACACACGAATTTAGACACAGGGTTAACGAAAGAACAAGTGAAGGAAAAACATGCAGAGTTTGGGACGAATGAATTTGAAGAGGGAAAGAAGGAATCATTGCTTCAAAAAATTGGTCACCACTTAGTTGAAATTACAACGATCGTGTTGCTTTTCGCAGCGGCGATTTCTGCTTATTTAGCGATTACAACTGGTTATGGTTGGGCGAAGGTTGTCGTAATTTTAGGTATCGTCGTTTTGAATATGGTGCTCGGAATTTACCAGGAAAACAGCGCCGAGAAAGCACTCGCGGCACTTCAAAGTATGAATGCGCATTTAACGACGGTTGTTCGTGATGGTGTGCGGATGCAAGTGGACGCGACAGAATTAGTGCCAGGGGATATTATTGAAATCGTTGCAGGAGATATGATTCCAGCAGATGCACGGATTATTTCTAGCAGTAGTTTGCAAGTCGAGGAATCTGCGTTAACTGGTGAAAGTGTTCCGGTTGAAAAAGACGCAAATGCGGTTATTTCAGAAAAAGCACCAATTGGAGATCGACTGAATATGCTTTACTCGGGTTGTCTTGTAACGAATGGTCGCGCCACAGCGGTTGTTGTAGAAATTGGGATGGAAACAGAGATGGGGAAAATTGCTGGACTTTTAAACAGCACCTCAAAACTGATGACGCCTTTACAACTTCGCTTAAAAGAATTAGCAAAACGCCTTAGTATTGTAGCACTTTTAGCGGGTATTTTAATTTTTATTATTGATGTGTATGTGTACGGCGAGACAATTATTGAAACGTTGATGATTGCGATTTCTCTAGCGGTAGCAGCAGTTCCTGAGACGTTGCCGGTTATTGTGACATTGACGCTTGCTTACGGGGTTCAAAATATGGTGCGGAAAAATACGATTATCCGCCGAATTCCAGCAGTAGAAACAATCGGAAATACTTCGGTTATTTGTTCTGATAAAACAGGGACATTAACGCAAAATAAAATGATTATCCAACAAATTTGGGCAGCAGACCACGCACCAATTCAAGCAACAGCTAAATTTGATGATGCTGAGGAGAAAGTATTGGAAATGTTGAGCCTTTCCAGTAATGCGACGATTGATGTAACAGACGGCGAAGAAACCATCATTGGCGACCCAACCGAAAGCGCGATTATCCGTTTACTAGAAGAAAAAGGAACTACGAAAAAAGCATTAGAAGCTAAATATCCGCGCGTTTTCGAACTTCCTTTTGATTCAGATAGAAAGTTAATGACGACGATTCACCAAGTAGAAGACGGCTTTCTTTCCATTACAAAAGGTGCTTTTGACCGAATTCCCGTGAATTTTTCAGACGAGTTTTTAGCAGAAGCAGAGCGGGTGCATGACAGTTTTGCGGAGGATGCGCTTCGGGTGTTAGTTGTTGCCTATAAAAAATATCCGGAAATGCCGGCAGACTTGTCTAGTGAGGCGCTGGAGACTGATTTAACGTTTGCGGGAATGGTTGGGATGATTGATCCACCGAGACCGGAAAGTAAAGCGGCTGTGTTAGCGGCGAAAAAAGCGGGTATTAAAACTGTAATGATTACTGGTGACCACATTGTAACGGCATCAGCAATTGCAAAAGAAATTGGTATTTTAACGGATGGGGACAAAGCGATTACTGGGGCAGAGCTTGCTGAAATGTCAGAAGCGGACCTAGAGAAAAACATTCGAGATTATGCGGTATATGCGCGAGTGAGTCCGGAAGATAAAATTCGCATTGTTAAAGCTTGGCAGAAAAATGGTGAAATTGTCACGATGACAGGTGATGGCGTGAATGATGCGCCAGCCCTAAAAGCAGCAGATGTTGGTGCGGCAATGGGAATCACTGGAACCGATGTATCTAAAAACGCTGCCGACATGGTAATAACAGATGATAATTTTGCAACGATTGTTGATGCGGTGAAAGAAGGACGTACAGCCTATGAGAATATCCGCAAAACGATTTACTTCTTATTAAGTACCAACTTTTCACAAATTTTCATTATGTTAATTGCGATTATTCTTGGTTGGGGTGCTCCGGTTGTAGCTGTTCAGTTGCTATTAATCAACGTGGTATCTGACGGGATTCCTGGCTTCTTCCTTAGTCGCGAAAAAGCGGACGATTCCATTATGGAGCGGAAGCCAATTCCAAAAAATGCTGGAATTTTTGCGAATGGACTTGGAAAGAAAATGGCGACACAAGCAGTTGTCTTCACGATTGTAACACTTGCAGGATTTTATATCGGGCAGTTTGTAACGATTAATCATTCGATTGGTGCAAGCTATGAAGTAGGGATGACGATGGCGTTTGTTATTCTAGCATGGTCATCTGTCGCGCATATTTTCAACGTAAGAAGTGATAAGTCGATTTTCACCATCGGATTTTTATCCAACCGCGGCTTGTTCTTTAGCGCGATTTGTTCGATGTTGATTATTTTAGGACTTGCGATTATTCCGCCACTTGCGAACATGTTCTTCTTAGTAGAGATGAGCTTAACGCACTGGATTCTCGCATTCATCCTCTCGATGTTCCCACTCCTATTTGTAGAAATTCAAAAGCTTATTCAGCGAAAAAGAGCAAAAGCTTGAAGGAGGGCGACTAAATGAATGAGACAGAAAAAGTAGTAGCAGCTTTATTAGAACGCAATTTTGGTAAAAATATCGGCACGCGTTATCCGGGAAATGAGGAAGCGCAAATGCGTGCCGAAGAAGTTATCGAGGAAATTGCGATTGTGATTGCACCATTAGTAGAAAAACTTGGAATCGAAAGTAAAACAGTGAAAAAGACGATTCCCTTTTTATATGAACTTCAAAAAAATCAATTTTGCGATATGAGTGCTTATCCGTATCCGCTTCTGTTAGTTAATGGGACGAGCGCGGACACGGAAAAATATTGGCGTGATTTACCAACATACTGGACGGATGATGCGAATAAAATCGTGCTTCCGTATGTGTTGGACCATATTAAAAATAATAAAGTTCGTCAAAAATTACTCGCTTTCCACGCATGGCTGTTAGGCGAAGTAGTAGAAATGAACGAAGAACTTGGTGCCGCTTTTCGCGTGAAATTAGTGTTTGAGTCGGATATGCGGATTCGTTTGCGAATTTATGAAGTAGAACAAATTGCAATCGAAGTGCATTTCTTGGACAATCACGATACAGAACAACAACATTTAGGCTATGATGTGAGTTTGGATACGGAGCTGGTAGATAATGCGAGACTGCTCTTGCGCCAAGGGATTTTAACAGAAAATCTCGGTTTAGAAGCGTTGAAAGCTTATATTCACTCTGTTTTACCAATTGCCCATAGCGTAAAAACATTAGAAAATTTGACCGAAGAAGAAGCGAAAAAACTCACCAAATTACTCACTAAAGAAGAACCAAAAATCATGGAAGATACAGATTTATCAAGTAAAGCAGTAGATTTCTTGCAAACAGTAGCACAAAATTAAGAATAAAATGCTATTTGGAGGAAATGGATCCTAAATAGCATTTTATTTTTGCAAGAGTGATGGAAAGAATAGTAAAATGATACAATGAAAAGAGAAATGAGGATGTAAAAATTGATTCGACAAGCCAAAAAATCAGATGCGCCGAAAATTGCGCCACTTTTACTAGTAATATGGAAAGATATGGAATTGCCCATTTTAGAAGTAGAAACGGAAGAAGCGATTACGAATGCGCTAATTGAAGCGATTCAGACCGAGGACTATCGTTATAGTTACAGACATCTGCACGTGTTTGAACAAGACGGCGATATTGCGGGTGTTTTAGCGGGGTATCCTGGGGAAATCGAGTCAGAAATCGACCAACCTTGGAATGCAATCGCGAAAAAACACGGCATTACTTACGAGGAACCAATTTTTGCGGATAAAGAAACGTTTCCGGGCGAATGGTATTTAGATTCGATTGTTACAAACGAAAAATACCGCGGACACGGTGTTGGAACGGCTTTGCTTGCTAAACTAACAGAAATTGCCGCAGAGGATGGCGAAAAAGTAGTTGGGTTAAATTGTGACAAAGGAAATCCACATGCCAAACGTTTATATGAGCGCCTAGGATTTCATGTGACCGGGGAAATTACCCTTAGCGGCCACGAATACGAACATATGCAAAAATAAGAAATGAGGCAAGCCGATGAAAAAGATAATTTTCACAGTGATACTTAGTTTGGTTTTAGTTCTTGCAGGGTGCGCCGATGTGACCAATACAGTAAAAGTTGATAAAAAGGGCGAGGCGACTATTTCCTTTGATGTCGATATTTCAACTGTGGCGGGAATTTTCGCGTCAAGCTATTCCGATGAAATGGTAGCAAAACTGCAAGAAGCCGGCTTTACAGTCGATAAAAAATCAAACACGAGCTATCATATCGAAAAGAAACTAGATAAGAATGACACGATGAACAGCGATATGAAACCAGAAGACTTTGGTGTGAAAATTACGAATACAAAAAGTTTCTTCACGCAAAAAATCAAAGTAGATGCGGATATCGATATCGAAAAAATTTGGAAAAAAGAAGTGGCGGATGTCGCTTTTCCGAAAGATATTTTAAGCCAAGTCAATTATACGTTTGTTTTGGATTTACCGATTTCAACGATTGGTGATAACAATGCCAAAAGTGTTGATGGCGGGAAGCTGACTTGGGATGTTCCACTTGATAAGAAATCAGAACTGTATTTTGAGGTCACTGTACCAAATGTGAAAAATATTGCGATTGTTGGTGGGATTTTACTTGTAGCAATCATTGGTTTGCTTATTTATCTTATTAGAAGACACCGCAAAAAGAAAAAACAACTATAAAAAAAGTGTGGATCAGTTAGCTAAGCTGGTCCACACTTTTATTTACTTCTTGTTCTAATTCTTCATAGCAAGCTAATTTTTTCTCGATTTTTTGAAACGCGCGGTCGAGTTCCGCTTGTCGACGATACATATCTGCTTGATGTTCTTTGAGGACAGCGATGCGTTCAGGGACAGTTTCATCACCGCATTTAGTTAGTTCGACAATTTCTTTTTGTTTCGCAAGTGGCATACCAGTGACGCGCAAACACGTAAGTAATTCCAGCCAGTGCAAAGCATCGTTATCAAAAATCCGGTTATTATTTTTATCACGCGCCAGAAAAGGAATCAAACCTTCCCGTTCATAGTAGCGAATCGTATGGGCACTCAAACCCGTATGCGCGGAAGCTTCTTTGATTGTTTGTTGCACTAAAATCACCTCTTTTTTTCTTAATAATAGCACCTCGAAAATCGAAAAGCCAAATGTTTGCCTTTGAGTATACTCTAAGGTGTATAGTAAACGTGTTATTACTTTTAGGAGGCGGATAAATTGAACTTAAAAGATACAGTAAAACTTGCAAATGGTGTAGAAATGCCCCGTTTAGGATTTGGCGTATGGAAAGTGCAAGACGGTGACGAAGCAGTAAACTCTGTTAAATGGGCAATCGAAGCTGGATACATTAGCATTGATACAGCTGCTGCTTACAAAAATGAAGAAGGCGTTGGTCAAGCCATCAAAGAGTCTGGCATCGCAAGAGAAGACTTATTCGTAACAACGAAACTGTGGAATGCAGAGCAAGGTTACGAATCCACTTTGGCAGCTTTTGATGAAAGTTTGCGTAAATTAGAGCTTGATTATGTCGATTTATATTTGATTCACTGGCCAGTTAAAGGCAAATTCAAAGACACTTGGCGCGCTTTTGAAAAATTATATAAAGACAAACGCGTTCGCGCAATCGGCGTATGTAACTTCCACGAACATCACCTAAAAGAATTAATGGAAGACGCGGAAATTGCTCCAATGGTAAATCAAATCGAATTACATCCGCAACTAACACAAGAACCATTACGCAAATTCTGTGCAGACAATAATATCGTTGTAGAAGCTTGGTCGCCGCTCGGTAACGGTAAACTGCTTTCTAATCCAGAAATCAAAGCCATTGCAGATACACACGGTAAATCAGTTGCACAAGTTATTCTTCGCTGGGACTTACAAATCGGCGTAGTTACTATTCCAAAATCAGTCCACCAAGAACGTATTATCCAAAATGCCGATATTTTCGACTTCGAATTAACTGAAGAAGAAGTGGCAAAAATCAGCAGCTTGAACAAAGATGAAAGAACTGGCCCAGATCCAGACAACTTTAATTTCTAATATAAAAAAATCCCTTCCAGTTTATCGAATTGGAGGGGATTTTTATGCTACAATAAACTAAAAAAAGAGGTTAACTGATGGACGCAAAAACAATAATTGAAAACCGCTTTATAAATCAAAAATTAGGAGCATCATCGTGGTGCGATTCCCCAGAAAAAATTGTCTATCATTTTGGTGCCATGCAATCGCAAAATTACGGACAGTCGCTTTGGGCTGTTGGAAGTAGAATGACGTCGCCTAGTGAGCTAGCTGTGAAAGAGGCAATTGATAATGGCGAAATTATCCGATCATGGCTATTGCGCGGAACTATTCATCTTTTTTCAGCCAAAGATTATCACTGGATGATGGATTTAATTGCGCCTACGATAGATAAAATATGTAAACCATATCGGGCGAAGTTAGGTTTAACCGACGAAGTACTCGAGAAGGCTACCGAAGTCGTTACGGCATTTGTTGCGGAACAAGCGAGTACTAGAAAAGATTTAGCGGCACATTTAGCGACATTAGATTTACCAAGCGCCGGAATTCCTTTTGCCCAGCTGTTAGTTTATTTAAGCTCGCGAAAAGTCATTTGTTCAGGTCCAGATGAATCTTTTAGAAATACGAAACATATTCCAGCCGATACGCATCATTTCACGCGCGAAGAAGCAATAAAAGAACTAGCGAAACGGTACATCCAAAGCCACGCACCAGCAACGTTAAAAGATTTTTGTTTTTGGTCGGGGTTAAATGTGACGGATGCTAAAATAGGATTAGCAGATATGCCTAAATGCGGCGATTATTACATAACAACATTGGTTGAAAATAGCGATATGCCAGGTACTATTCCGCTCGCTGGTTTTGATGAATGGATTATTGGCTACCGCGACCGTTCAGTTGTATTACCGGAAATTTGGCACGATGAAATTATTACGAAAAACGGTATTTTCAGACCGGCGATCATTACAGATGGAGAAGTAGTCGGGAAATGGGAAAAACCGAAAAAAAGTGCTGAATTAGAAGGAGATTACTGGGACCGTTACATCCAGTTTCGAAATATGCTATAGTCAATTAGGTGGATAAATTTTAATTTGAGGTGATTAAGCAATGAATGCTTTTGATAAATTTTATAAAAAAACAGTAGCAGAACGCCATGCCATTTTGGCCGAATATGCGGACTTAAATGAAGAAGAACAAGCATTTTTAGCTTCTACAGGGGCGCTTTCTTTCGATAAAGCGAATCATATGATTGAAAACACAATTGGTATTTATTCGCTGCCGCTTGGTTTAGGGATGAATATGCTCTTAAATGGCAAATCCTACGTTGTTCCAATGGCGATGGAAGAACCATCCGTTGTAGCCGCACAAAGCGCTGGAGCCAAACTTATTGCGCAAAATGGCGGGATAACAGGTAGTGCAACGAAGCGGAAAATGATTGGGCAAATAGAGTTGATTTCCGTTCCTGATATCCAAAGTGCTAAAGAAAACGTCATCGCGAATCAAGAGAAGCTCATCGCTATCGCAAACCAAGCCCATCCGTCTTTACAAAAGCGTGGTGGTGGGGCGGTTGAGCTTCAAGTTAGAACAGCGCAAACTGCTAGCGATGAAACATTATTTATCGTTCATTTACTCGTAGATACCCAAGAAGCAATGGGCGCCAATATGGTCAATACTATGGTTGAAACGTTAGCGCCAGAATTAGAAGCGTTAACTGCTGGGAAAGCCAATATGCGCATTTTATCCAATTTAGTAGATGAAGCGACCGCGACTGCGATTTGTCGTATAAACCCAGCAAGCTTAGCGACCAAAACTCAGAGCGGCGAATGGGTGCGTGACCGAATCATTGCGGCGTATGAATTTGCCGATGCCGACATTTACCGAGCTGCAACCCACAATAAAGGAATTATGAATGGCATTGATGCAGTAATTATGGCGTTTGGAAATGATTGGCGTGCGGTAGAAGCAGCAAGCCACGCATATGCCGCCCGCTCAGGAAGCTATAAACCGATGACTAAGTGGTCCAAAGATGCGGAAGGATACTTAGTTGGCGAATTGACTTTACCGATGCCAGTGGCCTTTGTAGGTGGTTCCATTGGTATCCATCCAATTGCGACACTGTCGAAAAAAATTGCTCGCGTCGAATCTGCAAAAGAATTAGCAATGTTAGTATGCGCCGTTGGTTTAACTCAAAATCTAGCTGCTTTAAAAGCACTCGTAACAGAAGGAATTCAACGTGGTCATATGTCGTTACAAGCCAAATCGCTTGCCATGACAGCTGGTGCAGAAGCGGATGAAATCGAAAAAGTAGCGACATTTTTACAAGAAAGCAAGCAATTGAATGTCGTTGCCGCAAAAGAATTTATTGCCAAATTACGCAGTGAAAAATAAAGTGGTTTGTTAAGCCCGTCTTTACAAAAACTTAACAATACATTCGGAACGTGATAAAGCCTTTAGTATCAACAACTTTCAGAGATTTACTTGGATTTCCCTTTACAAAATAAAAAAAAGTTATTTACGTTGCTTTTACTTTCTTTTATGATGAAAAAAGAGTGAAATTACAAGATTACAAACAAAAAGGAGATTTTCATGGGAGACATAAATATTCAGCAGATGATTTTTCAATTTATCGGAGGACTTGGAATTTTTCTTTTCGGTATAAAATATATGGGAGACGGACTGCAAATGGCAGCCGGCGACAGACTCCGCGATATTTTAGATAAGTATACAACGAATCCTTTTATGGGTGTACTTGCCGGAATTTTAGTTACCGTATTAATTCAAAGTAGCTCTGGTACGACTGTTTTGACGGTCGGATTAGTAAGTGCCGGATTTATGACGTTAAAACAGGCAATTGGTGTTATCATGGGGGCGAACATCGGAACAACCGTTACCGCCTTTATTATTGGGATTAAGCTATCCGAATACTCTTTACCAATAATTGCTGTTGGTGCAGTACTTTTATTCTTCTTTAAAAATCATAAAGTGAAAAATATCGGCCAAGTATTCTTTGGTTTTGGTGCATTGTTTTATGGTTTAGATTTGATGGGGCAAGGGATGAAACCTCTTGCTGGAATGGAATCTTTCCACGAATTAACTGCTCAAATGAGTACGAATCCGTTCTTAGGTTTGTTAATCGGAACGATCTTCACGGCGGTTGTGCAGTCTTCTAGTGCGACCATCGGGATTTTACAAGAACTATACGGCCAAGGTGCGATTGATCTTCAAGCAGCCTTACCGGTTCTATTTGGGGACAACATTGGTACAACTATCACAGCTGTTCTTGCGGCAATTGGTGCGAGTGTTGCAGCGAAACGTGCAGCAGCGACACACGTTATCTTTAACTTAGTCGGCGCCGTCATTTTCATGCTAATACTGCCACTATTTACGTCACTGGTTTCCTACTTACAAGGACTGTTTGGATTGAATCCAGAAATGACGATTGCCGTCGCACACGGAACGTTTAACGTAACAAATACCTTTATCCAATTCTGGTTCATCGGTGCGTTTGCTTGGCTTGTAACAAAACTTATTCCAGGCGACGACTCACGAATTGATTATAAAACAAAACATTTAGATACGAACTTAATCGATCAATCACCAGGTATTGCACTTGAAATGGCTCGCGAAGAAACACTTCGTATGGCTGATTACGCAAAATTTGGTTTACAAGAAGCAAGACAATATTTGGTTAACCGGGAATCGAAACACGCGGAGTCCACTATTCAAGTAGAAGAAGCCGTGAACAATTTAGACCGAAAAATCACTGAGTATTTGACGAAAATTTCATCTGTTGCTTTAACAAACAACGAAACAGAAGAACACGCGCTGATGCTTGATACCGTTCGCGATATCGAACGCGTTGGTGATCACATGGAAAATATCGTCGAAAACATTGATCAACTAATTAAAAATAAAGCAAAAATGTCCGAAGAAGCTTCCGAGCAATTAATCGAAATGTTTGAACTGACAACAGCGAATTTCGAACGTGCAGTAAAAGCAATGCATAAAAAAGATCGCTCGCTTGCAGAAGAAACTATTTTAGTAGAAAAAGATATCGACAAAGCAGAACGTCGACTACGTAAAAGTCATATCCGCCGTCTAAATGAAGGCAAATGCCAAGTCGTTAGCGGGATTTTATACATCGATATCGTTAGTGATTTAGAGCGAATCGGCGACCATGCAAACAACATCGCAGAGTCTGTTTTAGAATTAAATGAATAAAAGTAAAAAGAAACTAGCTTAATTTTCCAGCTAGTTTCTTTTTTTTTGTTAAAAATCTACACTTTTACTAGTCCTTGTGAAGCATTGAGTATAAACGGATAGTGGTGTAAAATAAGAATGGTTATAAAACTAGAATGACTGGAAGTGTTGAGTCTTATGCGAAATAGAAAAACAATGGATGGAAACACAGCCGCAGCTTATATTTCTTATGCATTTACGGAAGTTGCAGCTATCTATCCGATTACCCCTTCCTCCACCATGGCTGAACTCGTGGACGAATGGTCATCAAAAAACAAGAAAAATTTATTTAATGAACCTGTAAAAGTAGTAGAAATGCAGTCAGAAGCAGGGGCAGCAGGAACCGTTCACGGATCACTTCAAGCAGGCGCGCTAACAAGTACATACACAGCGAGCCAAGGTTTACTTTTAATGATTCCGAATATGTACAAAATTGCTGGTGAACTATTACCAACTGTTTTCCACGTTTCTGCAAGAACGATTTCGGCGGCATCGCTGAATATTTTTGGCGATCATAGTGACGTCATGGCAGCGCGCCAAACTGGCTTTGCGATGTTAGCAGAAGGTTCCGTTCAAGAAGTAATGGACTTGTCTGCCGTTGCTCATCTGGCCTCCCTAAAAGGAAGTTTGCCATTTTTAAACTTCTTTGACGGTTTCCGGACGAGCCATGAATTGCAAAAAATCGAAGTGCTCGAATATGATGAATTAGAAAATTTACTCGACAAAGAGGCGTTGCAACAATTTAGAAATCGTGCAATGACGCCAAACAACCCTAAAACATTAGGTTCGAACCAAAATCCAGATATCTTTTTCCAACAAAGAGAAACTGTGAACCGCTATTACGAGGAAATTCCTAGCATTGTTCAAAATTACATGCAAGAAATTAATCAGCTGCGTGGTACAGATTATGACTTGGTAAATTATTACGGTGCAGAAGATGCGACTGATGTTATTGTGGCGATGGGCTCCGTAACCCCAGTCATTGAGCAAGTGATTGATTACTTAACGGCGCAAGGCAAAAAAGTCGGCTTGCTGAATATTCGCTTATATCGTCCTTTCCCAGCCGAAAACTTTTTAGCGAAACTACCGAGAACAGTAGAACGTGTGGCTGTTTTAGACCGGACGAAAGAACCTGGATCTGGCGGCGAACCACTTTTACTCGATGTGCAAAGTGTGCTGTATGATAGTGAAACGCGTCCACTAGTGATTGGCGGTAGATATGGCTTAGGTTCAAAAGATGTTACACCAGACCAGATTCTCGGTGTTTATTCGCACCTAATGACCGAAAAACCAAAACCGCGCTTTACGATTGGGATTACGGATGATATTACGAATTTATCAATCGAAAATGCAGGACCAAGCGACCTAACTTCGGAAAAAACGTTCCAATGCAAATTCTGGGGCTTCGGTTCGGATGGAACAGTTGGCGCAAATAAAGCCGCAATCAAAATTATTGGCGATAACACTGATTTATACGCGCAAGGTTACTTTTCCTACGACTCGAAAAAATCAGGCGGGCTAACCGTTTCACATTTACGCTTCGGTGAAAAACGGATTCGTTCCGCTTACCTAATTCAACAAGCAGATTTTGTTTCCTGCTCCACCTCGGCCTATTTACGTTCGTATGATTTATTAAAAGGCTTAAAACCGGGCGGAACATTCTTGCTTAATACGATTTGGGAAGGCGAGCAGTTAGAACGTCATTTACCAGCTGCCATGCGTGAATATATCGCGAAAAACAATATCCAATTTTATACATTAAACGCAATGAGAATTGCTGGAGAAGCAGGGCTTGGTAGAAGAATTAATACCGTCATGCAAACCGCCTTTTTCCAAGTGACCGACATTTTACCGTTCGAAAAAGCATTGGCTGACTTAAAAGAATCGGCTATCGCAACTTACGGGAAAAAAGATATGGCAGTTGCGGAGAAAAATATTCTCGCGATGGACCAAACAGTCGCCAATTTGCATAAAGTGGAAGTTCCTGATAGCTGGGCGAATCCAGTTGTCACAGCTGAAACAAACGCAACTACTGAAAAGCCAGCTTACGTCCAAAATATTCTGGAACCAGTGAACCGTTTAGAAGGGGACAATCTAACTGTTGGCGATTTAATTTCTAATGGCATGGTTAGTGGCGCATATCCTCCGGGAACAGCAGCTTACGAAAAACGTGGGATTGCCCTCGAAGTCCCTGAATGGATTTCGGAAAACTGTACGATGTGTAATGAATGTGCCTTTGTTTGTCCACATGCAGCAATTCGTCCTATTTTAACGGATGAGGAAGAAATGGAATCTGCTCCAGAAGGCTTTATGACACGTGAAATGCGCGGAAAAGACGGTCTTCGTTATCGTATCCAAGTGTCTCCAATGGATTGCACGGGCTGTAATTTATGTGCGGAAACGTGCCCAGCGAAAGAAAAAGCGCTTGTAATGAAACCTTTTGAAGAAGTTGCTGCCAAAGAAAATCCGAATTGGTCATTTGCAATTAATGTCAAACCGAAGAAAAATCCCGGCAAGAAAAATACGGTTCCCGGTAGTCAATTTGAACAACCGTTACTTGAGTTCTCCGGAGCATGTGCGGGTTGTGGTGAAACACCTTATGTTAAATTATTAACGCAAATGTTCGGCGACCGAATGATGATTGCCAATGCGACTGGCTGTTCCTCGATTTGGGGCGCATCAGCACCAGCAACACCGTATACTGTCAATGACAAAGGACATGGCCCGGCTTGGGGAAATTCACTTTTAGAAGACAATGCGGAATATGGTTACGGTATGTATTTAGCGAACCAAACGATGCGCAAAGCTTTAAACAATAAAGTGACACAAGTCCTTGCAGAAGAATCCATCTCAGCGACTTTACGTGAAGCGTTGGTCGATTGGCAAACGCAAATGGATGTTTCAGAAGATACGCGCGAACGAGCAGAAGCTTTACAACTTGCACTGCTTAGTGAAATGGGAGGCAATCCAGCGCTCGAATCGATTTATAACGACCGCGAATTATTTATTAAACGTTCACAGTGGATGCTGGGCGGGGATGGCTGGGCTTATGACATCGGCTTCGGAGGAATTGACCACGTGTTAGCATCAGGTGAAGACGTAAACATTTTTGTAATGGATAATGAAGTTTACTCGAACACCGGCGGACAGTCATCGAAAGCTACACCAACCGCAGCAATTGCCAAATTTGCTTCAGGCGGAAAATCTGTCGGCAAAAAAGATCTCGGTATTATGGCGATGAGTTATGGAAATATCTATGTAGCTCAAATTGCGATGGGAGCGAATAAACGCCAAACCTTAAAAGCGATTGAAGAAGCGGAAGCGTATCCGGGACCATCATTAATTATTGCTTATACACCATGTATTAATCACGGTATATCAAGTGGTATGAAAACGATGCTAAGTGAAACGCAAAAAGCAGTAGAATGCGGCTACTGGAGCTTGTATCGTTACAATCCAGCACTAGAAGAAAAAGGCAAAAATCCAATGACGATGGATTACAAAAAAGTTGATTTTGATCAATTTGAAGATTTCCTTAAACGCGAAACACGTTATTCAGCGTTATATAAAGCCAATCCGGAAGTAGCAACCAAGCTATCCGAGAAAACCCGTTTAGATGCAGAGAAACGCTTTAAACGCTATGCTACAATGGCAGGGCTTGATTTAGAAAAAATATTAAAGAAAAAAGAAGTCACAGAAGAAGTGGCAAAAGCGCCGGTTGATGATGAACGAGCAGCGAGAAAAGCTGCGCGGGAAGCGAGAAGATTAGCGCGCGAACAAGGTAAATAAAAAGAAGGTCCAGACAACTCTGGACCTTCTTTTTTGCTTTTGATCTGTGGGAATCAGAAGCGATGTGGGAATGAATAGATATTCTCTTATGAATGTTATTAAGAAATAACTACTATTTAAATATAACTTTTTTTCGGGGAAGATGCACTAGCTAAATTAAGGCGTCAAGATATAATTGAGTGTTAGTTGTTGCAGCCCAACCTCTTTGACACTTGTGAAAGTTTTATGACAATTCCAAACACTATAATTACCGATTTTCATGAAGCAAACCATTGCGGTAAGCTTCTAGTAGCAATTTTAAATCCCGAGCCTGCTCAGTGAGTTTTGCCCCAATATCCGTGTCCCTAACGCGTTTACGATTGATTTCCATTTCGATGACTTGGCGGGTCGAGAGAATGTCGGTTTCGTTTTTAATCGCATCCTCTTTCGTAGTAAACGGCTGGTGACTTACTAATTGCAATCCATAACTATTAAATAGCAACGTATATCCAGCTAAGCTTGTTTCTTTGTGATAAGCTTTGGCAAATCCACCATCAATCACGAGCATTTTTCCATTAGCTTTAATCGGACTTTCCCCTTTGCCTTCTTTGACAGGAGTATGCCCATTGATAATATGTCCGCATTCACCATCAAGCCCAAATTCTTCCAAAATCTGCTTGCAAATCCGCTCATCATTCCGCAATTTATAGTAAGGATTTTTTTCCTCGGTATGTGTTTCCTTTTCCGCAACAAAGTAACGCTCAAAGGTCGTCATTTCACTTTTGCCAAATAACGAAGAAATAGCGCCAGTCCATAAATACCAAACGATATCACAAGCATATTTTTTCTCTTTCGTTCCTGGAGGGCGGACATATGCTTCACGAGTAAGTATTTCAAATTGCTCCAAAAGTTCTCTGCCAGCATAATTCTCACCGCGTAGTTTCATCTCCATAAAACTCCCATCCTCATGTAGCGGAATGCAGCCATGATAGAGCAAATTGCCATTATAAGTCAAAAACATGCTACCTTTCGAATATAAAAATTGCACGTGTTTTTGCAATCTCCGACAATTTTTAAAAGCAGCGGTAATTTTTTCAATCAGCTCTTTTTCCGCGTTAGTAAGTTTGTATGGATTTTCTGGATCAATCGTCGGGAAATGCGTATCTAGTAGCGTGTAATCTTTGCTTTTTAAATGAATAGTCCCATGTTGATAGTCGATAAAATCCAGCAGTAGGCGATGTTCCATATTAAATTCTTTGCGGCGATGAATGATTTCGCCTTCTAATTTAAACTGGATAATTGAAATAGCTTTGTGCATCCGAGCAATTTGCGTGATTTCCGCGTTGCTATAGTCGATATTGTCTTCATTTTTCGGTTGGAAATACGTACAAGGATCATCTTTATACACTTCATCGGCAAAAAGGGCGAGTGGACGAAGTGAAATGCCATAACTGTCTTCTAAAATATCTAAATTCAAATAGCGAGCGGAGATGCGAATAACGTTAGCGGCACAAACGCGGGAACCACTAGCTGCACCCATCCATAAAATATCATGGTTACCCCACTGGAAATCGAGCGAATGGTAATTCATCAACGTATCCATAATTTTATCTGGATAAGGTCCACGGTCGTAAACATCGCCAACGATATGCAAGTGATCAACAACCAATTGTTGAATAAGCCGGGAGAGGGCGCTAATAAATTCCTCCGCACGACCAAGCGAAATAATATGTTGCAAAATTTCTTCATAGTAAAGCTTTTTATCGTCTTCATTGTAATTTTCATGCAGTAATTCTTCTAATATGTAGGCAAAATCTTCTGGCATCGCTTTTCTCACTTTGGAACGGGTATATTTAGAGGCAACATACTGGCACAACTCAATCAAACGAAAAAGGGTTGTCCGATACCAAGCGTGTAAATCTTCCGTTTCACTAGCAATTAAATCCATCTTTTCCTCGGGATAGTAAATCAATGTACTAAGTGAATTAATCTCCGCATCGTTTAACTCCGCACCAAAAATATCGCGAATTTTCCGTTTCACAACACCAGAACCATTACGCAAAACTTGTTCAAAAGCGCTATATTCCCCGTGTACATCACTTAAAAAATGCTCGGTTCCTTTTGGAAGATTCATAATTGCTTCGAGGTTAATAATTTCTGTAGCAGTATTCGCAATGGTAGGGTATTCTTTTGCTAACAATTGTAAATATTTCATATCAATAGCTTTCACCAGACTATTGCCTCCTTTTTTAATTGGTATAGCTATTATATTTCTTGAAAGCAACTATGGCAAACGTTTTGTTTTGTAATTGGTCTATACAAAAAAGACGAGCCAAAGCCCGCCTTAGAAAACTGGATGTAGAAAATAGAGCACAATAGGTAATGTAATAATGCTTAAAACGGTACTAATAAAAGTGGCGCTAGAAACCAAATCAGGTTTTGTATCAAATTGAACCGCCATCAAAGTGGTATTCGCTGCAGTTGGCATTGCCGCTAGCAAAATCATGATCTGTTTGGTCATTTCATCTACCGGAAGGATTAATGTTAAACCGAAAGCGATAATGGGAGCAATAAGCAATTTTAGCACCAAGGCAATCCCGACTTTCGAAAGCTCAATCCGTCTAAAGGAAATCACCGCTAGTTGCATCCCCAGTACGATCATAATCGTCGGAATCGCCGCATCACCAACAAGTTTCACACAAGTCATTAAGGCAGATGGAAGGGAAACATGTAGTAGTTGAAGGGCGAGCCCAAGCAAAGCCCCATAAGCAATCGGCATCCGAACAACACGTTTCATCACCGTTTTCATGCCATTAGCATCTTTACTTCCTTTAGCAGCAAAATAAATCCCAATCGTGCTCATTGCTAGCTGTTGCAATACCATTAAAACAACTGCAATATCAAGCCCAACAGCCCCAAAAACAAGCAGCACAACAGGTGTTCCATAATTCCCGTTATTCATAAACGCACTAGCCAAAATAAGCGCGCAACGATCTTGCAAGTTGTAGCCAAGCAAAAAACTAATCAAACTGACCAGCAAAATCAAACTCAAGCAAAGCGCAAAGATGTAAATCGCCAAATAAACATAATCCATCGAGAGTGGATTCGTATAAAAAGTATTAAATGCAAGAAACGGCGACATTAAATAAAGCGTAAGTTTAGATAAGTTTGGAATATCAAATTTTAACGTTTTCTGCCCAACAAACCCAATTGCAAAAATTCCAAAAACTGGTAATAAAATAAGTAGAAACTCCATAGCAGCCCTCTTTTCTATGTATATTGTAGCTAATTGTACCACAAAAGAAAAAAAGCTATTCACTAAAACACTTAGGAATGTGCCTGATACCCTTGTTTACGGGGATATTCATCTCATTTGATACAAAACGAGCTCAATAAAAATGTTTTACGATTTATATATTTAAATTAGACTACCTACGCTGAAAGGTGCTATTTTTGGTGTGTTTTTTGATAGAGAATCAAAAAAGAAACCTAGGAAAACGCTTTATTTACAGGGTTTTCGTCAGATATAATGATATGAAAGCTGAGATAGAAGCAGAAAGGAAGATGGCGTTTTAGCCAGTAAAAAAAGCTATTTTAGCCCAAAAAGTGCTAATAAAGTAGTTAAAATAGCTAGAAGTTTCGCCTATGTCACGGAATAGACACGGAAAAGTCATGATTTAGCCATAAAAAAAGATTAAAAGGTCTTTTTTTAGTATTAGAAATAGAGAAAAGTGAATTATAATTATTATGTTAGACAATAAACATTACTGTAACTGAAGTATTAAAAGCACCATTCCCTTATAAAAAACAGTAATGTCTCCCACAAAAAAACTTAATTGATTTCAGTAAAAACAACTAAATACAAACAGTTATCTGAAAACTTTACTTTAGACGAAATACGCACAGGAGAGGAACTGTTCATGCCTACTAAAAAATACACCGAAAAATTTAAAATTAGCCTCGTTTATTTACATTATAAAGGAACATCTAAACAAACATTATGTGATGACTTTGGTGTTTCAATCGCGTCCCTTTCTAGATGGATTAAAGGATACGATCCAACTAGTGTCGATTTAAATGAAGCAGCCAATATCTTACAAATGTACGAACTTAAAAAACAAAAAGCGAAATTAGAAGCAGAAGTAGTAGCACTTACAAAAGCAATCAAGCTTTTCAATTCTGATTTTAATGCCAGTTAATAGCAAAAAAGACTACTCAAACAATAATGAGTAGTCTTTTTTATTGCCAATGTGACATTTTTGTAAGTTTCATTTTAAAAGTAGAAGCGTTAAACTACTAAAGTAAATATGCCAGAATAGCAGTAATCGCTTCTTCCAAGAATTTCAACCTATATTTTCTGAACTGGAATTTGGTGTGGAGGAGGATGAAGATGGTTGCTTACGGGGAATTAATTCGAGAAGTACGGCTCTCTAAAGGCTTAACGCAAAAAGAAGTCTATACCGGAATTATTTCGAAGTCCTACGCAATAGGTTTTGAAAAAGGCAAACATGATATTACATTAGTATTATTTGAAGAAATTTTGAAACGGGTGATGCTCAGCTCGGATGAATTTTTCTTTATGAATAGAGGCTACTCACTGGCGGAAGAAGATAATTTTTGGTACAAATTTGCTAATGCAGCTAATCAAAAAAGTTTGGCGGAATTACAAGTGTTACACAACGAAGTATTGCAGCAAAAAGGCGAAAGAGCGAACCTGAGGAAAGCTATCGTCCACTCAAGAATCGAAGTCCACGAACAATTCCTTTTAAATAATAAATTTGATGTGAGCATCGTTTCCAAAGAAGACAAAGAAGTTATCCAGACCTATTTGTGGAAAGTGCAATCATGGACGCTAGAGGAAATTCGTATTTTTGCGAATTCGGTCGATTATTTTGACGAAGATGTACAAATTTACTTTTTCCAATTAGTCTTGAAATCTATTGAAAAATACAAACATTATGATCGCGGCAAGAAAGTATTTTCGACCCTTTTAACGAATATAACAGAGGAATTAATTGCCCGAAATCAACTTGACTATGCGACGCAATTATTAGAAATATTATACGAGTTATCGTCATCGCATGACTGTGCTTTTTACCGAATTATGCACAAATACTATCAAGGCTTGATTTGGATGAAAAGCGAGCAAATCGAACAAGGTTACAATAAGGCTAAAAGTGCCATAGAAATTCTTGATACGCTTGGCTATGAATCACTTGCGCTACTTTATCAGACATTACTCATGCAGTTTTTAGAGAAAGAGCAGATTCAACTACTATAAATATATCGATTGAATGGGCTATCTTAATAGATTATAATGCAACTAAGAGGACAAAAAAGCAGCTAGTTAAGGAGTTAACAACATGAATGATAGCGCGGTTCAAAATCTAATAAACCACAAGGAAAAAATCTTGTCGTAGGACTAGACTAAAAAAATTTAGCCCCAATTTACCAAAATCCAAAAAGCTATTTGGTTTTGCAACTTTCTCAAGATAATGTCTATTATCAAGAAAGAATATTATTCAAAAACTTATCAAAAATCAATCAGGAAATCTCAAGTCTGTTCGGCACAACGCAAAAACAACAGCAGATTGAATTAGCGATTTTAGATGAAATTTTATATTATCCATCATAAAAACTTCTTAAAAATGATTACTTTTTAAGAAGTTTTATTTTTTTGGTCTTATATATAGGACCTAATGATTTTTACGGCTGGGATGTTGTAATATGTGGAATGTACTAATTTTCACATGTGTGTAATGAAAGGAGTGAATGGCATTTTGACTCAGCAATACCAGCTAGTGCTTCAAGATCAATATGATCCAAGAAGTGGTCAACTAATCAAAAAAGAAATAATCCCCACTAAAAACTTAGTAGAAGAACTCACTTCCTATATGTTATGCATAAAAAATCAAACAGAGTATGGCAATTTTATCAAATGGTATGAACGTGAAATTCGCCAAGTAATGAAAGAGCATCCCGAGCAACACTTTATTATGAAGATTTCTTTTCAACAATTATACTTCCGAGAAACGATGCTCTTATTAGAAAACTTACAAGCGTTTAGCAAACGAATGACGATTGAGTTAGTAGGAGACAGCCGAATAAGTGCTGGTGAAAGAGCGCATTTTTCCATAGATGACAGTGATGCTTTTCTCAAAGGGAGATTGAAAATGCTGAAAAAATGGCATTATTTTATTTCCAAGCATATTGAAACTGGCGCAATGGAACAAACACTTATTTTCACACCTTACATCGATGAATTAAAATACAGTTTGAAAAAAGAGTCAAAACTACTTGATAATCATACAGAATTAACATTTTTTCTATCTTTCTGGAAAAAATGGGCTACGCTTCGGTGTGTTCATTTTGTTGTCATTGTGGATGAAGTGTCCACTGATTTTCCAGAAGATGTAAATATACGCTGTGAAATGTAGAAGAAAATAGGAGGAATTTTCCGTGTTTATAAGTTGTAAAAAATTAATTATAAGTATTTTAGCTGTAATCATTACCGTGAGTTTGGGCAGTGGAGCCTTTTCACCAATCCATGCGCATGCAGATGCGACACTAAATCCAAATGGTTTTACGGTGCTTGTAAAATATCTGGATGAAGCAGGAACGGAAATCGCGCCGTCAGAAACGTTAACGGAGTACTATTATGTATCGGTCGAAAAAAGTATTCCCGGTTACAAATTGACAGAAACACCTAGTAATGCAACCGGTAGAATTACCGACTCAGGTATCGAAGTGCATTATATTTATGAAAGAGCGATTAAAGTGAGCTACGTGGATGAAACAGGGAAAGAGTTGTTACCTACTGTAGAAGTAGCAGATAGCGATGCGGCTGTATTAGAAACTATCCCTGATTATACATTTGTACGAAAAGATGTTAGCGCAGATAGCTCGCAGATTATTTTTCGTTATAAAAAGAACGTTTCTACTATTCCTGATTTTGGAAAACCGAATCAAGTAACGGTTAATTATGTGGATGAAAACAATGTCCAAATTGCGCCATCGTTATATTTGAGTGGACTTTTCAACGATGCCTACCAAGTGCCAATGAAAAAAATCAAAGGTTATACGCTACTAAAATACGATCCAGAAATTCTAGGTGTATTCACAGAAAGCGCACAAACAATCAATATTATTTACCAGAAAGATGCACCTGAACAAACCCCAAGTTTAGAAAATCCGCCAGAGCCAATCATCCCAGCAGAGCCTCAACTAGAAACGCCTAAAGTAGAAATCACAGAAAAACCAAATTCGCCAAAAGAACAAACCGCACCAAAAACGGTGAAAGCTACTAAAGTTAAAGCAGAAAAACAACCAGCCAAAGCAATTTTGCCAAAAACAGGTGATAGCTCGATAGATTTATTAATCACTTGTCTTGGTATTATTATCATCTCTTGTGGAATTTATTTACTCGTGCAACAAACCCAAAAACGCCGTCGTAAAGAATAAACAAAAAAGCAATCCGGTTTTTCCGGATTGCTTTTTTAGCCTTCTCGCTTGAGCATCTTCGTATTCGCTAAAAACAGCGCCGCGACCAGTAGTAAAATCGCCCCTGAAAGTATCAGCGTGGAAGTTGCGCTAGAGTGGTCGACAATAATAAATCGAATAATCGCTGTGATACCAATATATATAAAGTAGCGCAGCGGGAAATGAAAATGAGATTCGAAATATTTAACAATGAGCGCAATAAATTCAAAGTAAAGGAAAAACGTCAAAATATCTTGTGTCATATAATAGTAAGAAACGTCCGTGTCTAAGAAGAAAATATTATTGAATATCGTAAATGCCTCTCTAATTAAAAAAGCAACAAGGGTAAAGCCGACCATAATAAGCGCCAGATTTAAGGTGATTCGTAGCACGATGGGAACAATTGAAGAGATTTTTTCTAATCGTTTCATCAGTTGCCTCCTTTCCAAAAACGATATCGCTTTTTTAGTCATTTTACACTATAATGAGAACCATGACTATTTTTAAGGGGGGATTGTTATTCTAAAACGATTTTTTAGTTATTATAAACCGTATCGGACGCTGTTTATCATTGATTTTGGGTGCGCCGTTTTAGCTGCTATTTTGGAGCTGGCTTTTCCAGTCGCTGTAAACCACGTGATCGATACGTTACTTCCAGGAAAAGATTTTGGGCTGATTATTACTGCGGCACTCGCCTTACTATTCTTTTACATACTTAATACATTTATGCAGTACATTGTCACTTATTTTGGCCATATGCTTGGTCTTAACATAGAAACAGATATGCGCAGAGATCTATTCAGTCATTTGCAAAAACAACCATTTGGTTTTTATGACAATCAGAAAACTGGGAAACTGATGTCGCGAATGACAACCGATTTATTTGAAATTGGTGAAGTAGCGCATCATGGTCCGGAAGATATTTTTATTTCGATTATGTCGCTTTTCGGTGCATTTTTCTTAATGTTAAATATCAATGTGAAATTAGCGATTTCGACATTTATCTTAGTGCCAATTTTGACCGTGTTAATTGTTTATTTCAACAAACGAATGACGAAAGTAACGACCGGGATTTTTAAAGATTTAGGGAATTTTAACGCCGGGGTTGAAAATGCCATCAGCGGGGTGCGCGTCGTTCAAGCATTTGCTAACGAGCCGCATGAAAAAGGACGCTTTGCACTACTCAACCAAGCCTACCGTAAATCAAAATTAATGTTCTACAAAGTGATGGGTCTAAGTTTTTCATTTAACTATTTCTTGATGCGCTTGATTAGCTTATTTGCGCTTTTATTTGGAGCTTACTTCACGATAAATGGCGAAATTTCATACGGAGAATTTGTCGGCTTTATCTTGCTGACAAACGTGTTCATCAGACCAATCGAGAAAATTAACAACGTAATCGAAAGCTATCCAAAAGGTTTCGCGGGCTTTAAACGATTCCTAGAAGTGATGGATACAGAACCAGCCATCCAAGACGAAAAGGATGCCAAACCAGCCGGGGAGTTCCGTGGCGACATCAATTACAACCAAGTATCTTTTGAATATAGTGATGGAAAAAATGTGCTAAATCATATTAACCTTTCTATTAAAGCCGGCGAAACAGTCGCATTTGTCGGGCCGAGTGGTGCTGGGAAAACGACGATTTGTAATTTATTGCCACGTTTTTATGAAGTATCAGATGGTGAAATTACGATTGATGGTGAAAATATTAAACGATTCACTTTACCGTCCTTGCGAGCACAAATCGGCGTTGTGCAACAAGATGTCTTTTTGTTTTCCGGGACAGTTCGCGAAAATATCGCCTACGGAAAATTAGATGCTAGCAAAGAAGAAATTGAGCATGTCGTGAAACTCGCGCATCTTTCCAAAGTAGTAGAAGAAATGCCAGATGGCCTTGATACAATTATTGGCGAACGCGGCGTAAAACTTTCCGGCGGGCAAAAACAACGATTAGCGATTGCGCGAATGTTTTTGAAAAATCCACCCATTTTAATTTTAGATGAGGCCACATCGGCACTGGATACCGAAACCGAACAAGTAATTCAAGCCTCGTTAGAAGAGTTAGCGGAAGGAAGAACAACCTTAATTATCGCACACCGACTGGCGACAATTAAACACGCCGACCGTATTATCGTTGTCAATGAAACGGGCATCGCCGAAACCGGCACGCACGATGAACTTTTAGCAAAAGAAAATGGCGCATATAAACGATTATATGATGCCCAATTTAATACGATTTAATGAAAAGGGGTTCCGCATTGGAATCCCTTTTTAACTTGCCGGGCGAGTTCGTTGATAGAGAACGAAAATTGCTGCAGTTATTAAAATGACACCCATAACGGCAGGGGCAGCGTGACCAAGCGTGATGTAAATTTGCCCGCCGATAATTGGACCGATAATGCGCGCCAACGATTGAATCGCTTGACTACCACCTTGAATTCGACCTTGTTCGCTTGCACTAGCCGATTTGGAAACCATTCCATTGAAAGCAGGACCAAAAATCGAGTCGCCGAATCCGAAAACGAACATGCCGATAATAAGCAGTGGCGCAAGTGTGAAAATCGAGGAAGCCGCAATTAGCGCATAGCCAATAATTTCGGCAATCATTCCCATAATCGCGATTTGTTTATCCGTTAACTTGAGCAGCAGTTTGGGCATAACGAACGCTTGCGAAAGGATATCTTGAATCCCCATAATCGAAAACATCATCCCGATTAAAGCTGGTTTCCAACTAAAACTATCAATCGTAAATTGCGTCATGACAGCTTGCAGTGAACCATTTGGCACCCAAATCAAGAACGCCGCAACGAGCAAACGACTTAAATTTTTTATCGTCAGGATTTGAAGCAACTGAGAAAAAGGGTTGAGCCGTATCAGCGGAATGCGTTTTAACCGATGTTCTGCTTGTAAACTTTCCGGCATGTAAAAATAACCAAACATAAAGTTGAGTAAAGTAATCGCTGCCCCAAAGAAAAAAGGCATCGCATAACCAAAATGAGCGAGCAATCCACCAAAAGCGGGACCAAGCGCAGCGCCCGCACCAGCAGCGGCACTAACCCAACCAAAATATTTCGTCCGTTGCTCTTGCGGCGTAATATCAGCAAAGAAGGCGAACAGCGTACTAATGCTACCGCCAGTAATTCCTTCAATCACCCGACCAAGAAAGAGCATCCACAGCGCCCCACCAAGCCCGAAAATAAAATAACCAATTGCAGAGCCAATAAAACAAATTAGTAAAACCGGACGTCTGCCAAATCGATCACTCAAAGCTCCAAGCCCCGGCGCCGCAAAGAACACACAAAGCGCATAAACTGATGTAAGTAGCGTCACCATCAACGCCTGCTCGCTGGCATTACTCACATAAGGCGCGACTAGAAAAGGGACAACAGGCATAATAATACTAAAGCCCATCCCGCAAAGGAAAACAGATATAAGCCCGAAAAGTAACGTTTTTTTATTAATTAAAGAAGTTGTAGATTTAGATTGAACCATGTAATTCTCCTATCGAATAGTTAATTAGTGTCCTAGGAAACATAAATAGCTTAACTCGTTTTTGTTTCCTTGTCAACAATAAAAAACAACCTCACTTGAAAAGTAAGGCTGTTGCTAATTTTATTCAGATTTGGCATCTAACACTTTCTTCATTTCAGTATCCAAATGTTGGCTATATTTATCAACAAATTTTAAAACTTCCGCATATTGCGCATCCGACACATCTTCAAAAACCACTTTATCACGATCAAGAAATTCTTGATGTAAACTATCATGCACTTGATTAATTTCGTCACCTTTAGCAGTTAAGCGAAAATAGATTTCTTTTTTATTTTCCGGCTTTTGATAGCTTTCGATATAGCCTTTATCCATCAGTTTTTTCGTGATTTTACTAATCGCACTTTTCGTCATATAAAAAGCTTCTGCCAGTTTTGTCACATTAGGATCTTCATTTTTGGCAATATATTCAATGCAGTGGACTTCGGAGGGTTTATATCCTTCCAGCGCCTTTTCCATTTTCACTTTGTTAATCCATGCGAGCTTATTAAATAAATCCCTGACACTTGCCATGACTTGTTCATTTTTATCCATGCCATGTCCTCCTAATCTAGCTATCTGCTTGTAGTATAGACGTTTTTTGTGTCCGGTTCAACTATTTAATAGTTTAGCTCAAATAGTACCTTGAAAGCGCTGTTTGTTAAGAGTGTGTAAATTTCCAGTGTTATCAATATTATTTCCACGTAAAGATTTGTTATACTTAACACATAAATTGATTGGAAGGGGCTGACATGATTGGAGATTTACCGCAAAAGCGCGGCAGAAACATTTACTCAACTAGAAGCGACAGAAAAAGGCTTAACAACTAGTGAGGTAACAAAACGACAAGAAAAATACGGTTTTAACGAACTGAAGAATAAAAAGAAAGATCCTCTTTGGAAACTTTTCCTGGAAACATTTAAAGATCCAATGGTTATTGTGTTAGTCATCGCTGCCTTGGTGCAGTTGGTTTTAGGCGAAGTAGTTGAATCGCTTATTATCTTTTTAGTGCTGATTGTGAACTCGATAATTAGCGTAGTTCAAACGCGAAAAGCAGAAAGTTCGCTCGATGCGTTACGAGAAATGTCTGCACCAGTCGCCAAAGTTATCCGCGATGGTTCGAAGCAAAGTATTCATGCGCGCGAACTTGTTCCGGGTGACGTCGTTATTTTAGATGCAGGTGATTTTGTCCCAGCAGACGGGCGTTTATTCGAAAGTGGCTCCTTGAAAATTGACGAAGGTATGCTTACTGGGGAATCGGAGGCGGTTGAAAAATATATCGACACCATTCCGGATGAAGTAGGGCTTGGCGACCGTGTCAATATGGTTTTCAGTGGTTCCCTTGTTGTTTATGGTCGCGGGATGTTTGTCGTAACAGGCACAGCGAGCGAAACAGAAATCGGTAAAATCGCTGGATTACTTGAAACAGCAGAAGCGAAACAAACGCCGCTACAACGAAAACTAGAATCATTTAGTAAAAAGTTAGGCATTGGTATTTTAGCACTCTGTGTACTTATTTTTGCAGTCGAAGCTGGTCGTGTGTTACTTGGCGACAATTCAGCGGATATGGCAACCGCGATTTTAAATGCCTTTATGTTTGCCGTGGCCGTAGCTGTAGCAGCCATTCCGGAAGCACTTTCTTCTATTGTAACGATTGTACTTGCAGTCGGAACGAACAAAATGGCAAAGCAACACGCGATTATTCGGAAGCTCCCAGCAGTTGAAACTCTAGGCTCCACAAGCGTTATTTGTACAGATAAAACCGGTACACTAACGCAAAATAAAATGACCGTTGTTGATTACTACTTACCAGATGGAACGAAAGAAAACTTCCCAGATAGCCCAGAAAAATGGTCCATTGGGGAGCGCCGTTTGATTCATATTGCGGTACTTTGTAACGACTCGAATATTAATAGCGAAGGTAAAGAACTAGGCGACCCGACCGAAGTGGCGCTGATTGCCTTTAGTAATAAAAATAATCAAGATTACAATGAAATTCGCGAAAAATTCATCCGCGAAGGCGAAATTCCTTTTGATTCAGATCGTAAATTAATGTCAACGCTACACACCTTCAATAACAACAAAGCAATGCTAACAAAAGGTGGCCCAGATGTGATGTTCGCGCGTTGTAGCTACGTGTTCCTTGACGGCGAAGAAAAGCCAATGACAGAAGAAATTTTAACGAAACTAAAAGAAACTAACGAAGAATTTTCCAATCAAGCGCTTCGTGTCTTAGCTTACGGCTACAAACGGATGCCGGCTGATACAACCGAATTAAAACTAGAAGACGAGCAAGATATCGTTCTAGTTGGCTTAACTGCAATGATTGATCCGCCACGTGAAGCCGTTTATGCATCGATTGAAGAGTCGAAAAAAGCGGGGATTCGCACTGTGATGATTACCGGAGACCATAAAACAACGGCGCAAGCAATCGGCCGTGATATTGGTTTAATGGATGCCGACGATATCGCATTAACTGGTCAAGAACTCGACGCAATGCCAGAAGAAGAACTCGACAAAAAACTTGAGCATATCGCTGTCTACGCCCGTGTATCTCCAGAAAATAAAATCCGAATCGTCAAAGCTTGGCAGAAAAAAGGCAAAATCACCGCAATGACTGGTGATGGTGTCAATGATGCGCCCGCCCTAAAACAAGCCGATATCGGCGTCGCAATGGGAAGCGGAACGGACGTTGCTAAAGACTCTGCCGCGATGATTTTAACCGATGACAATTTCGTATCAATTGTGGACGCAGTTGGTGTAGGTAGAACCGTCTTTGATAACATTAAAAAATCAATTTCTTACCTATTTGCAGGAAATTTAGGCGCAATTATCGCGATTTTATTTGCGCTCGTACTCGATTGGATTAACCCATTCACAGCACTACAATTACTATTTATCAACTTAGTCAATGACTCCTTACCAGCAATCGCACTAGGTATGGAAAAAGCAGAACCTGACGTAATGAAACGCAAACCAAGAGATATTAACGAAGGTATTTTTGCCGGTGGAACGATGCGCGCCGTTATTAGCCGCGGTGTCTTAATCGGTATCGCCGTTATCATCTCACAATATATCGGTATGCAAATTTCACCTGAGATGAGTGTCGCAATGGCATTCACTACACTTATCCTAGCTCGTACATTACAAACATTTGCAGCTCGCTCGAACGTCCAAACCGCATTTGGCGCAGGATTCTTCAGCAACAAATACGTTATCGGCGCCGTATTACTTTGTTTCGTCTTATACGGAATCACCGTACTACCAGGAGCTCGCGAAATCTTCTCGATCCCAGCAACATTCGGCTTACATGAATGGTCGATTGCAGCAGGGTTAGCACTCGCGGCAGTTGTGATGATGGAGATTATTAAAGTAATTCAGAATAAATTTTTTAAAGAAGCGTAAAAAAACAGAAATCCCTTTTTAAAATGAGGGATTTCTGTTTTTTAATAATACATTGAGTGCTATATCTATTATATACTGAATATAGATTCTTAAATTAACACGGAGGAGCTAAATGAAAAAGCAACATAATTCAAAGCTTGTTTTATTACAAGAAATTCATTCAACAAAACTAGAAATCCCACTTAAAGATTGGGAATATGCCCCCGGAAAAGAACTTTACTTTGTTGTTGATTTGTTTATTGGAACAAATGATGGCACGAAAAGAGGAAATTATTTTCATGTTCCAGTGGTAACGCCAGCAACTTTATATAAACTTCCAAAAGGGAAACGAAAAGCAATCGTATTGGAATATTATTGTTATGATTTACTTTTGGATAAAATAGAATCCATTTTGGAAATATGTACAAAAGAGAGCTGGGATGATTCTTGTGAAGCTCTGCAAAATTATTTCTTTTGGGAATATGAAAATTACAAAGCTTAAAATCTAATAGAAATCAATACAACCACCAAACCAAAACCCCAACAGTCCAAACCATCGCAAGCGGCACTAAGATCCGAAACTTCGGCTTTTGCGTTTTATGATGAAACAACTGCATCGACATCCAACTACCAAATGCCCCGCCGAGAAATGCGGTGAAAAGTAGTACAGATTCAGGTATCCGGTAAGCGTGTTTAATTGCTTTCCGTTTATCAATAGCGAATAATAGAAAAGAAATAAGCGTTATCGCGATTAAATATATTGTTAAAATCATCCAGAAATCCCCCTTCATTGCTAAAACAAACATTATTGATTAGAATAAAAGCATACCATAAAAGAAAGCAGGGATAAAATGGCAAAAAAAATTATTCAAACATCGTCAGCCCCAAAAGCACTTGGACCATACTCACAAGCTGTAAAAGTGAACGGACTTATTTTTACGTCAGGTCAACTTGGTATTAACCCAGCAACTGGAGAATTAGCAGAAGGCGCGACAAAACAAGCCGAGCAAGCTTTTAAAAATTTAGCAGCAGTGCTAGAAGAAGCTGGTTCTGGACTGGATAAAATCATCAAAGCGACTGTTTTCTTCAAAGATTTAAATGAATTCACAGCTGTAAATGAGGTTTATGCCACATTCTTTTCCAGTGATTTCCCAGCGAGAAGTGCTTTCCAAGTAGCGAAATTGCCGCTTGATGCTGAAATTGAAATCGAAGTTATCGCAGAAGCATAAATATTCAGAAATAAATTTGACAACAACGAGAAACAAACGATATAATAAGAACCAATTACATAGCAACTTATCAAGAAAGGTGGAGGGTTCTGGCCCAGCGAAGCCTTGGCAACCGGATTTTTCACGGTGCCAAATCCAGCAGGTAACACTGACAGATAAGGCACGCGAATCAGGTAAATTCACTTTCCCTTAAAAGCTGTCTTTTGAGGGGAAGTTTTTTTGTACATAAAAATAAAACGAATTGAGGCGAAGGAAATGAATCAAGTAGCACCATTTTATGCAGATCATGTTGGAAGTATTTTACGGACAAAGGCCATTAAAGAAGCGCGGGAGAAGTTCCAAGCTGGCGAAATAACAGCCCAAGAGTTGCGTGAAGTTGAAAATACAGAAATTAAGTATATCGTCGAAAAGCAAAAAGAAGTAGGCTTAAAATCAATCACAGATGGCGAGTTTCGCCGTGCTTGGTGGCATTTTGACTTCTTGGAGAATTTGGACGGGGTAGAAGGATACGATGCGGCTGGCGGCATTCAATTCAGCAAAGTCCAAACAAAATCGCATTCAGTAAAAATCACGGCTCCGATCGATTTCACCACGCATCCATTTATAGAAGATTTTATTTTCCTAAAAGAAGCTGTTGGGGAAAATCATGTTGCGAAACAAACGATTCCGAGTCCAGCAATGCTTCATTATCGCGGCGATATTGAGTATCAGCCATATTTAGACGATGCCGACAAATTTGCCACTGATTTAGCGACTGCGTATCAAAAAGCGATTCAAGCATTTTATGATGCTGGCTGCCGTTATCTGCAATTAGACGATACATCGTGGAGCTATTTATGCTCGGATGAACAACGCGAAGTCGTGCGCCAAAGAGGATTTGACCCGGACACATTACAAGAAACGTATAAAAATCTTATCAATGAATCTATCAAACATAAACCAGCTGATATGGTTATTACGATGCACATTTGCCGTGGGAATTTCCGTTCCACATGGATAGCGGAAGGTGGCTATGGACCGGTTGCGGAAACCTTATTCGGTCAATTAAATATCGATGGTTTCTTTTTAGAATATGATAACGAACGTTCTGGAGATTTTGCGCCATTAAAATATGTGACGCGCCCAGATTTGAAAATTGTGCTCGGCTTAATTACATCGAAAACAGGTGAATTAGAAGACGAAGCGGCGATTAAAACGCGGATTGCTGAAGCGAGCGAAATCGTCTCATTAAGCCAATTACGCCTAAGTCCCCAATGTGGATTTGCCTCCACAGAAGAAGGCAATATCCTGACCGAAGAAGAACAATGGAATAAATTACGCTACGTTGTCCAAATTGCGGAAGACGTCTGGGGTAAATAATTAATTAAAAGAACTAGCTTGAGTGAGACGAGCTAGTTCTTTTTTCGTCTTTACAAATAGAGCGAGTAGGACTAGAATAGATGTTCAAGAAGGAGGGGTGCCCCTTTGGACGACAAATTACAAACTAAATTAACCTTATTACCTGAATCACCAGGTTGTTATATTTATAGAGATGAAAATAACGAAATTCTATATATCGGCAAATCAAAATGCTTAAAAAACCGCGTAAAATCGTATTTTCATAGCAAACAAATCGGTAAAACCGCAAGACTTGTACGGCAAATTCGCGATTTAGAACTAATCATCACTACTTCCGAAAAAGAAGCCCTACTACTCGAAATGATTTTAATTCAAAAATATCAGCCACCTTTTAATATCCAGTTAAAAGAAGGCCCAAGTTACCCATATATTAAAATTACGAACGAAAAAAATCCGCATATCGAAGTCGTGCTGGAAGTAAAACAGGATGGCGCGCACTATTTTGGCCCATATCCCGGCCGCTACTCCGCCAGACAAACCGTAGAACTAATCGAAAAACTATTTCCGCTGTGCAGATGCGACGGAAAGCCGGGCCGTCCTTGTTTATACTATCATTTAGGGCTTTGCTTAGGGCCATGCTACGAAGAAATTGAGCCAGCAGTTTATGAAAAGCAAATCCGAAAAATTAGCCGTTTCCTGGAAGGCGACATTAAAGATGTAAAAGATAAGCTAACCACCGAGATGCAAGAAGCAACAGAAAAACTCGAATTTGAAAGAGCCGCCGAACTGCGTGATAAAATGCACGCTATTAATGAAACAATTGAAAAACAGCACATTATTTTCCCGGGCTTAAAGAATCGCGACATCATCGGTTGTTATCAACAAGACAACTATCTAAGCGTGTTCGTTTTCTTTGTTCGAAACGGCGCAATTAATGGAAGCAAGTGGCACGTTTTCGAAATCGAAACATCGCTCCAAGAAGATTTAGCCAATTTTATTAACCATTTTTATGAAGATCCCAATAATATTCAACCAAAAGAATTGCTAATCGCTGAAAAAATCGATAAAAAATCGCTACAAGAGCCACTTCGGAAAGCTTGTTTATTCCCACAAAAAGGCGGTAAAAAGAAACAAATCGACCTCGCAATCGAAAATGCGAAAAGCGCGTACATCGCTTACGCTAAGATGAAAGAGTATGATTTTGAAAAAGAATTAAACAACCGTTAGAAGCTAATTTACAAGGATTAGCTTCTTTCTTTTTCGGTGTTGAAAATCTTATCACAAATAACTATGGTCAATAATCTATCCTTATGGTAAAATCTTACGAGTACGGAAAAAAATTAGGCTACATAAAATAATTAATTAAAGCAAAACACATATAGAGGGAGGACACAATATGAAGAAATTTTCACGATTTTTACTAATGATGGCAATTGCTTGTGTTGCCACGTTCATTTTCACAGGAAACGGATTAAACGCAAAAGCTGCTGAAGAAACATACTTGATTGGTACAGATACTACATTTGCACCTTTTGAATTTGAGAAAGGCGGAGAACATGTTGGTATCGACATGGACATCCTAAAAGCTATTGCCAAAGATCAAAATTTTAAATATGAAATTAAAGCAATGGGATTCAATGCAGCAGTACAAGCACTAGAAGCTAACCAAGTCGACGGTGTTATCGCGGGAATGAGTATTACAGACGAACGTAAACAAAAGTTCGACTTCTCTGATCCTTATTTTGATTCAGGTGTCGTTATGGGGATTTTGAAAGATAATGACGAAATCAAAACATATGAAGACTTAAAAGGTAAAAAAGTAGCCGTTAAAACAGGTACAGAAGGTTACGCATTTGCAGAAAAAATCAAAGCTAAATACGGCTTTGATATCGTTGTTTTCGATGATTCCGCACAAATGTACGATGACGTTAAAACAAGAAATTCTGTCGCATGTTTCGATGATTATCCGGTACTAGCATACGGAGTTCAAACAGGCAACGGTTTAAAAATTGTAACAGACAAAGAAAAAGGAAACTCATACGGTTTTGCTGTTAATAAAGGCAAAAACCAAGAACTTTTAGCTAAATTTAACGCTGGTCTTGTGAACATTAAAGCAAGCGGCGAATATGATGAAATTCTTGAAACTTATTTAGGTAAAGATGCTATTAAAGAAAACACAACTGAAAAAGGCTTTATGGGGATTATTAAATCTTCCTGGCCAGCACTTTTAGCTGGAATGTGGCTAACTATTAGATTAGCAGTTGTTTCCCTTATTATCGCATTCATTATTGGTATTACATTCGGCTTTATGAAAGTCAGCAATAACAAAATTTTACGCGGAATTGCCACAGTTTATGTAGATATTTTCCGAGGAACTCCATTAATTGTTCAAGCATTCTTCTTCTACTTTGGTATTCCAGCAGCACTTGACTTTAGGATGCCAGTATTCTTGGCCGGGGTTATCGCGCTAAGCTTAAATGCCGGTGCCTACATGGTCGAAATCGTCCGCGGCGGTATTCAATCTGTCGACAAAGGACAAATGGAAGCAGCAAGAAGTCTAGGCTTACCATATAAAAAAGCGATGATGAAAGTCGTTCTACCACAAGCAATTCGAATGATGATTCCGTCCTTTATTAACCAATTCGTTATCACTTTGAAAGATACATCGATCATGTCAGCAATTGGACTCGTCGAATTAACTCAATCAGGTAAAATCATTATGGCGCGTACATTCGAAAGTACATGGACATGGCTAATCATCGGAATTATGTACCTTATCGTTATTACTATTTTAACGAAAGTATCCGATCGTTTAGAAAGGAGATTACGAAATGACTAAACTTAAAGTAACAGGCCTTAAAAAAAGTTTTGGTGCTAACGAAGTACTGAAAGGCATCGATATCGAAGTAAAAGAAGGCGAAGTAGTTTGTGTAATCGGACCTTCTGGCTCTGGTAAAAGTACTTTCCTTCGTTGCATGAATAACTTAGAAGATATTACTGCGGGAGACGTTATTGTCGATGATTTTAACATCACTGATAAAAAAGTCGATATTAACCAAGTTCGCGAAAATATCGGTATGGTTTTCCAACATTTTAACCTTTTTCCGCATTTGTCGGTTTTAGAAAATATTACACTTGCACCAGTTGAACTGAAAAAAATGGATAAAGAAGCTGCGAAAAGTAATGCCTTGCGTTTGTTAGAACAAGTAGGCTTGCAAGAAAAAGCAGAAGAATATCCTAACCAACTGTCTGGTGGACAAAAACAACGGGTGGCGATTGCAAGAGCACTTGCGATGGATCCGGATATTATGTTGTTCGATGAGCCTACCTCCGCACTCGATCCGGAAATGGTCGGCGAAGTTTTAGGCGTTATGAAAAAATTGGCAAAAGACGGCATGACGATGATTATTGTTACCCACGAAATGGGATTCGCTCGCGAAGTTGGCGACCGCGTAATCTTTATGGATGGTGGCTACATTGTCGAAGAAGGCAAGCCTGCTGAAATTTTCGATAACCCAACTCACGAAAGAACCATCAGTTTCTTAGATAAAGTTTTATAAACAAAAAGCCCTCTGTCCTTGGAATTCCCAAGAACAGAGGGCTTTTTTTATTTTAAGTTAGGACTTTTTCTGTTTTTCGATTGTTGTTCGTAGGCATAGCCCATATTTAGTAACGCTGTATCGCTATTTCGTGCACTTATAAAAGTCAGGCTAATCGGTTGGTTTGTTTCAGCGTCATAACCAGCTGGAATAGTTAACTCTGGATTTCCAGCAATTGGAGCAAGAAACATGACAGAGCCACCCATACCAATGGTAACCACCGCATCAAGTTGATCTTTTTGAAGCACAGAATCTAGTTCGTTTTGTGCCGTGCCAATCAAATTACCAGCTAAATGGTCCGCTTGTTGCTTCGTAGTTGTACTTTGCGCTGCTTTGACAAGTTCTGCTTGCCCGTATTTCATATTTCTTGCTGGGTTCGTTTGATTAAATTGGATAATAGATTCTAACGTAGTCATAGGCGAATGATTCACTTGCAAAAATTGATTTAAATCGTATTTAAAGTCAGCATTCAGCAACTGTGAAAAATCAGTATCCACTTGTTCGAATTCGCCAAGTGCAATACCATTCACGATAGTTGCGCCAGCATTTTGCAAATCTTGTTTTATTTTTTTGATAACAGCCGTTTCTTCATTACTCTCACCGTCTGCTAAAAGCCCGATTCGTTTCCCTTTAAGGGCGTCTTTTGAAAGTGCTGGCTGGTTTGTTGTATTGGTTAAAATATTCGTTGTTAGGTAAGCATCTGTAACAGTTCTTGTTAGTGGACCCGGCGTATCAAATCTGCTAGAAAGCGGGATAATACCTTCATTGTTTACTAAACCTTGCGATGGCTTATACCCA
Source organism: Listeria cossartiae subsp. cossartiae (assembly GCF_014224155.1). GTDB lineage: Bacteria > Bacillota > Bacilli > Lactobacillales > Listeriaceae > Listeria > Listeria cossartiae. The sequence goes on from NZ_JAASUI010000001.1 coordinate 613,809, forward strand.
ACAGCTGATTGCGCGGATGCTGGTGTAATAATCGAACCATTCGTTTCAGTACCAATCGCAATCGCTGCAAAATCACTTGTAGCCGCAGTAGCTGAGCCAGAACTTGAGCCAGAAGGGTCCAAATCTAATGAATAAGGATTTTTCCCTTGGCCTTTTTTACCTGAGTAGCCGTTTGGTACTTCGTCATCCATTCCAGCCGCCCATTCGGACATATTGGTTTTTCCGAGGATTAGCGCGCCGTTAGCTTTTAGTTTTTCGACAATGGCAGCATCTTTTCCAATGACCCAATCTTTTAGCGCGACGGTTCCGGCACTAGTTGGAAGTTCTTTAGTCCCGATATTATCTTTTAAAAGAACAGGCATGCCATATAAAGCGGATTTATTTGTGGCCGCTTCCTTGTCCAGTTGTTCTGCTTCGGCAATAATAGTTGGATTAATTTCTGTAACGGCATTTAAACTTAAGCCATTTTGATCATACTTTTTAATACGGTTTAAATAAATACCGGCTAATTCTTTATAGCTAAGTTGGTTAGTCGTAATAAGTTGTTGCAGCTTTGTTATATCTGTACCGACAACAAGCGGTTCTTTTGCTTCAAGTGTAGCAATATCTAACGAAGCTAATTGATTATTAATCGGCGTCATTACACGCTCTTTATCGTAAAAAGGGCTAATTTTAGCAGGTGTATCTTCTTGTGGATCCGATTCAGTTGGCGTTGTTTTGGAAGGTTTACTGTTTGGCTTTTTTGAATCAGTTGCCGTCTTTTCTTCCGTTGCAGCGTCATTTGGTTTCATTTTAATAACCGTTCTCTTTTTGAGAGATTTTTGGGAAACACGGCCCGTTATTCGCTCGACTTGTAATTGCTTGCCGCCGAAGTTCTTTTCTAAATGGAAATTCTTTTTATTGGAACCGATTTTTGAGTCGGTTGCTGGTTTTGTAGGTTCTTTTTGGTCATATATACTATCTTTTATGATTGCAGGCTTTTCTTCCGGCGTAGTGGATTGTTGGTTAGTAAATAAAAGATAACCACCGCCAATACTCAGCGCCGTGCAAACTGCAATACTTGTTATGATAATGCGTCTTTTCATGCCATTCCTCCGATGTTTTATATGAATATAATTATATAATAACGCAGATAAGAATCCAGTGACGATTCTGTGAAAACAACAAAACATCACCAAAATTATTTGTTCTAAAAGTGAAAAGCCACATATAATAGCCATTTCACAGCCAAATCGGCATGTCTGAAACAGAGGGAAGCTTGTTGTATCAATGCTTTAAGAATGAATATTGTATTTAAGAATACGAAGGTTCATAAAAAAGACACATTTAGAAGAAAAATTACTAATTAATGCCCCATTCGCTAGCTTTTTATTTTATACTAATATATAGGCTAATTACATAAAATTGTTGGAAATAGTATAGGTAAAACAAAAATTACTGATGTTTTTCTTTATATTAAAAAGAAAACTGCTAGGAAAATTCGGTTTTCAAACGCTTTCTTGAAAAAAAGCAAAGATTTTGGTTAAAATTTTGTTTAATAGGGTATTCTTAGTAAAGAGTATATGGTAAAGTAAGGAAAGAGAGAAAAACAAAAAGAATGAAAACAAATTTTGAAGATGGAGTGATGAGATTGGATAATAATCAGAAAGACTTGAATCAAGTAATCCGTCAGCTCAAAGAAAAAGGAATTGTTGTTGAAAAAACAAAATCACGAAAAGATATTTGGAAATCGGTGAGCAGTAAGGCGATACCAAATATGACACTTCGATTGCAGTAAATCGAAAAGTGGAGGTTTTTATAGGCGAGTTTATTGAGTCTTTTGTAATTAAAATTACTTTAGATGGCGTAATTAGCGTATAAAATCACTTCACTTTTTTTCTTTGTCATAAATTAGTCATTAAGTTTTGATGTTTCTGTTATCCTTTTTACGTAAAAATGTTGTATGATGGAGTGGAAGGCTTTTGTCATAGAAGAAAATAGAAATAGAGTGAGGCATATACATGAAAAAAGAAGCGGTTAACCAACAATCTATTTATGTGCATATTGATCATGTTATTAATAATGTGGCAACAAGCGGCATTTCTTTTTGTGATTTCTTAAATGGCGTAGGACAGCCACCGGAAAATATTTTGCTCATTAAGCATAATATTGAAGACGCATCCTACAATGCACACACAGCTTTTCACTACTTAGAGCCAGGCGATTTAGCGAATATATCCAAAGGGAATTTTAACCCACTTTGTTGGATTGATTTTGAAGACGTGGAGCTTTTAAACCAATTGACACCACAAGAAGTAGCAGAAATGCTGTATCTTGCACATACTGGACGCCATTTGCGTTCGCCATTTTACTATAAATTACAAAACAATTTTGTTTACTTAACGAGGGAAGACGGTCGATATAATAAAGTATATTACCGCAACCTCAATCATTTTTATATGTTACTTAGTTACGTCATTGCACGAAAAACGGCAGAACTTGTGAATGAGAAAGGCATTTTTTCTTTTAGTAAGAAAAAATATGTTGCCGAACCACCAGTGGAACTTTTGAAAAAAATGGCAGATCATTTTAAAGACGGGGCTTGCATTGCGCTGGATGATGTGGTCAAATCACGTACGCAAATCGAAGTACCAATCGGCCATGGCTTAACAGAAGAGATGACCGAACTAGAAATTTCTTCCAAAATATATTATGAAGAAGAAGTTGCAAAACTAGTTTATGATTTAAAACAAAATGAGTGGAAATATATCGAAAAATAAAAAATCAAACTTTTTCCTTTACGTTTGGTTTTTTATTTGCTAGAATTTAACTAATGAACGTTAGTTAGGGGGTTGCTTTATGACAAAGAAACTAGTAAAAGAAGCCGCATTAACACTTTTTGCGGAAAAAGGCTATGATGGAACGGCACTTTCTGAAATTGCCAAAGCTGTTGGAATTAAGACACCATCTTTATATGCCCATTTCCCATCAAAAGAAGCGCTTTTTTTAGAAGTTTATCGAGATAGCATCCAAATGGAATTAACAGAATTAGGACGTGTAGCGGAACGAGATGATTTATTGGGTAAAGAGAAACTACAAGCAATTTTCTTTGTAGCGACTGATTTTTCCAGTAATCCTAATGAGAAGAAATTTTTCCAACGCGCTGTCTTTTATCCCCCTAAGTCACTTTTTCAAGAATTAAAGGAAGAAACAAAGACGTATGAACAATTGACAGATGGTATATTGCGCGAAACGTTAGGGGAAATCGTGTCGGAGAAAGTCCTTGTTAGATGGATGCATGTATTTTATGCCATGCTTGATGGGCTTAGCGTCGAGCACGGAATTTATGATGAAACGGAATTTGAGTTGCGTAGAGCATCTGCTTGGGAAGTTCTTGCAAGTTTATTAGATTGAATGGGAGGTAAGGCAAATGGCTTGGTTATATTTAATTATGGCAGGATTATCAGAAATTGTTTGGGCTTTTGGGCTGAAAGAATCACATGGTTTTACGATGCTCGGGTGGAGCCTTTTAACGATAGCATTTTTAATTGTTAGTTTTGGTTTGTTTTCCGTTTCGATGAAATCGATTCCAATTGGTACTGCTTATGCGGTCTTTACTGGGATTGGGGCTGCTGGGACGGCGATTATTGGGATGATTTTTCTTTCGGAAGGTGTTTCGTTTTGGAAGATTGTTTCTCTAGTCGTGTTACTAGTAGGGATTATTGGGTTGAAATTAGTGGATGGCAATGAGTCTGAAAAGGAGGCTAAATAACGATGGATTGGATATTTTTACTTGTAGCAGGTTTATGTGAAATGGTCTTTGTTGTGATGCTGAAACTTTCAGATGGTTTTAAACGGCTAGGATATGCGATACTCACGATTATCTTTATGTCCGCGAGTTTCTTTTTACTATCGCTTGCGCTTAAAACGATTCCGATTGGTACTGGTTACGCGATTTGGACCGGAATTGGAGCCGTTGGTAGTGTGACGCTTGGAATGATTGTATTTAAAGAACGTAAAAGTGTTGGTAAATTGCTGTTTATTACGATGATTATTGCCGGCGTGGTTGGCTTGAAATTAACATCTGGCGTTTAATAAGTTAGGCTGAAAAAGTCCTTTTTATAATAAGTTTGCACGTTTCTTATTTAAAAAAGAAGATTTTTTCAGCCTATTTTTTAGTTATACCTTTTCATCCTGTCAAAACATGGTAAAATAGATAAAGCGAATGATGACGGAGGGGTATTATGAAAACCAAGTTAATCTTATTATACGGTGGAAAATCTGCTGAACACGAAGTTTCCTTACAAACAGCATTTTCAGTTATTAACGCTTTGGATTTAGAAAAATTCGAAGCTGCGCCAATATATATTACAAATGAAGGCGAGTGGATTCAAGGACCACTACTTGCTGGAAAATTAGATTTTGTCGAACAATTACGTTTTACGGCAGCAGATACAGTGAAGCTTGCTACTACTGAATCAGAAAAATCAGAAGGGGAAGCGATTAGCCCAGCTGTTTTAGAAGCAGACGGACAAGAGACAGTCATATTCCCACTTTTACATGGACCAAACGGGGAAGATGGCACAGTTCAAGGTTTGTTTGAAGTATTAAACATTCCTTACGTTGGCAACGGCGTCTTAGCATCATCAGCTGCGATGGACAAAATCGTGATGAAGAAAATTTTTGCAGATGCTGGTATTCCACAAGTTCCAGCTGTTGCAGTACGTTTAATCGATTGGAAAAACTATCAAGAAGAAATGGTTGCCGAAATGGAAGCAGTACTTACATATCCAGTCTTCGTAAAACCAGCCAATCTTGGTTCGAGTGTTGGAATTAGTAAAGCTACGAATAAAAAAGAATTAGCTGAGGCGATGACAGAAGCCTTTTTATATGACCGTCGTGTCGTAGTAGAACAAGGCGTGGTCGCGCGTGAAGTCGAAATGGGCGTACTTGGAAACGATACGCCAGTTTGCTCCGTTCCTGGTGAAATTTTGCCAGAAGGTGCGGTTGCTACTTTTTATGATTACAAAGCGAAATATCAAGACAATAATACAGCGTTGATTATTCCGACTGAAGTAGATCCGGAAATCTTGGAGCAAATGAAAGAATATGCGGTCCAAGCGTTCTTAGGTCTTGATGCAAGCGGACTAGTACGAGCGGACTTTTTCTTAACGGCCGACAACCAGTTATTCTTAAATGAAGTGAATACAATGCCAGGTTTCACGCCGTATAGCATGTACCCACTTTTATGGCAGGAAACGGGCTTACCGTACGGAGCGTTAATTGAACGATTAGTCGATTTAGCGAAAGAACGCCACGCAGCCAAAAATGCACTTAAATATAAATTAGAAGACTAAAATAAACAAGAAAGCAGTTTTCATATGCGGAAGCTGCTTTTTTATGGAAGAGAGAGATTTAATTTGAAAAAAACAGTAGGCGAAGTAGTAGCAATGTTAGATAGTTCCATCCATGTAGATACATTTCGCGATGTCGTCATTACTGGCATTTGTTTTGATACAAGGCAAATAAAGTCAGGTGATTTATTTGTTCCGTTTGTAGGAAATTTGCGCGATGGACATGAATTCGTAAGTCAAGCACGCGAAATGGGCGCAGTTGCAACCTTTTGGCAAAAAGATGTACCGAATCCACCGACGGATTTCCCGGTTATTTTGGTAGAAGATACTTTGCTAGCATTACAAGAACTAGCAGCGAAATACATCCAACAAGTAAAACCGAAAGTCATTGCGATTACTGGAAGCAATGGTAAAACGACAACAAAAGATATTATGGCGGCGATTGTCGAAACAACGTATAAAGTGCATTATACTGGTGGGAATTTTAATAATCATATCGGCTTACCATATACGATTTTAACCATGCCAGAAGATACCGAAGTGGCCGTGCTTGAAATGGGGATGAATCATCGCCACGAAATCGAAGTGCTTTCTAAAATTGCTAAACCGGATATCGCGATTATTACGAATATCGGCGAGGCGCATATTGAATATCTCGGTTCACGCGAAGAAATTGCCAAAGCAAAACTAGAAATCACAGCTGGCTTGAATCCGAGCGGGATTTTAATCTATCCGCACGAAGAAAACTTGTTGTTAGGTAATATTGATGGCGACTTTAGACAGCTCACCTTTGGCAAATCAGAGGCGGCGGAAATTTATCCATTAGAAATCCGTGCAGAAGCAGAAGGTACTTCTTTTGTGACAAATTGGGAGCCAGAACGCGAAATTTTTGTACCAATTATCGGCGAACACAACGTTTTCAATACGATGGCGGCAATGCTTGCGGCGCGCGAAATTGGTATTGAAGGCGAAAAAATCCAGTCGGCGTTGAAAAATATGGAACGTTCCAAAAGTCGTTTAGAGTGGATCACAACGAAAAGCGGCGCGCGAATTTTGAATGATGCGTATAACTCCAGTCCGACGGCGCTAAAAACCGTTTTAAAAACATTTATGCATATGGATTCGAATGGCAAGCCGAAATATTTGGTACTTGCGGATATGCTTGAATTAGGAGATTTATCGACAAAACTTCACCAAGAATCTGCCGAAGTGCTAGAAAATGACACGATTGCGAAGATTTTCTTATATGGTGATGCAATGAAAGCATTCGGAACAGTAGCCGAAGCAAAAATTGGTCAGGGAAAAGTTCAACATTTTGACACAAAGGAATCGCTTGAGATGGCGCTTCTTTCCGAAATGACTGGAAATGAATGGATACTGGTCAAAGGTTCTTATGGAATGGGCTTGAAAGATGTAGTAGAAAATCTTATTATTAAGTGACGAATAAAATTGGACATATAATATTACCGTTAAATAGGTAATAATTTTGGACAGGAGGAAAGGCATAATGGTTGCTTGTTTGTGTATTCATGGTTTTACTGGTTCGCCGTCCGAGGTGAAGCCGCTCGCTGACTATTTGCGAGAGCATACAGATTGGGATGTTTTAGCACCCACATTACCTGGCCATGATCACCTGCGCCACTTAAAAAATGTGACGTATAAAGATTGGATCGTTTTCGTAGACAGCATTTTAAGTCAAATGCTGAAAGAGGACGATGAAGTATATATTATTGGTTTTTCCATGGGTGGCTTACTCGCGGGATGGCTTGCGAGACATTATCCAGAAGTGAAAAAACTGGTACTTCTAAGCACAGCTGTAAATGCAATGGAGTGGCCGCAACTTGTCGAAAATTCCAAGCAAGTAATAACCGAAGCAAAAGAAGTAACACTCAAAAATAGCCCGATGTTCAAACGTTACCAAAAGAAAGTAACAGAAACACCTTGGACTTCCACGCTACAATTCAAAAAAATGGTCGCTTTAGCAAAACCAGTTTTTGAACATATCGAAATTCCGACATTTATTGCACAAGGCAGTGCCGACCAAATAGTTCCTGCTGAAAAAAGTGTCAATTTCTTAATGGAAAGCATTCCTGGACCGAAAGAATTATTCATTTTAGAAGGTTCGAAACACGTGATTTGTCAGGATGAGCAAGCAGATAAATTATTTGCAGCCGTTTTAACATTTTTGCAAAAAGATGTTGCTGTATTACATGCCAATTAATAAAAAAGCTGGAAATTGTTTTCGGACAATTTTCAGCTTTTTTTAAAAGATTTCACAACAAAAACGGCTAAAGCGCGCTGATAAACGTACATTTAAAATGAAATAACTTTTTTTATTCGATAATAGCGCGGAAAGATAAGGTTTTGCCGTTGAAAAGAAATAGTTAGTGTGTTATGATGATAGATGGAAGTTTATTAGGTTTATATTTAGCCTAGTGATTAATGAGGGCTTTTTTATTTGATGCGTTAGAACTGCTATAATGGCAGAGAATATTTCTGATGCCGTGAATCATTTTGCTTGGTGCGCCCAGGCTTTTCTATTGCAGAAAAATGAAAATGAAAGATAGCAGTTTTCATAAAAACAACTGCAAATGAACAGACAAACAATCGTAATAAGCGTATTGTGATGAATTATAAAAGTAGCTCTCCTACCAAACTTTAAACAGGTAAAGGAGAAATGACATTGACAAAATTTTCGGAGTTCGGACTGGACGAAAAAATTGTAAAATCAGTAAATCGGATGGGGTTTGAAGAAGCAACACCAATCCAAGAAAAGACAATTCCACTAGGACTAGCAGGTAAAGACTTAATCGGGCAAGCACAAACAGGTACTGGTAAAACAGCCGCTTTTGGTCTTCCAATGATCCACAAAATTGACCAAAAGAGTAACAACGTACAAGCTTTAATTATTGCTCCAACGCGTGAACTTGCAATCCAAGTTTCCGAAGAGCTTTATAAACTTAGCTATGACAAACATGTACGCGTGCTAGCGGTTTACGGTGGTAGTGATATCAGCCGTCAAATCCGTTCACTTAAGAAAAACCCACAAATCGTAGTTGGTACGCCAGGACGTATTTTGGATCATATTAACCGTCGCACACTGAAACTAGACAACGTGGAAACACTTGTACTAGATGAAGCAGACGAAATGCTAAACATGGGCTTCATTGATGATATCGAAACAATTCTAAAAGAAGTACCAGCAGAACGTCAAACATTACTATTTTCTGCAACGATGCCTGATCCAATTCGCCGTATTGGTGAACGTTTCATGCACAGCCCAGAACTTATTCGCATTAAAGCAAAAGAAATGACTGCACTATTAATCGAACAATTCTTCGTAAAAGTGCACGAAAAAGAAAAATTTGACGTATTATCTCGTTTATTAGACGTTCAATCACCAGAACTAGCAATCGTTTTCGGTCGTACAAAACGTCGTGTAGACGAACTATCTCGCGCGCTTGACATGCGTGGTTACGTGGCTGAAGGTATCCACGGTGACTTAACGCAAGCAAAACGTATGAGCGTACTACGCAAATTTAAAGAAGGAAAAATTGATGTTCTTGTTGCAACAGACGTAGCAGCACGTGGACTTGATATTTCCGGCGTAACACACGTATATAACTATGATATTCCACAAGATCCAGAAAGCTATGTTCACCGTATTGGTCGTACTGGTCGTGCTGGTAAAGAAGGTATGGCGATTACATTCGTACAACCTCGTGAAATGGGTTACCTACGTATCGTTGAAGAAACTACGAAAAAACGTATGCAACCACTTCAAGCTCCTACATGGGACGAAGCATTTGCAGGCCAATTACGCGTAGCAACTGAAAAAATTCAAGCAGCAATCACAGAAGAAAACTTAGCTGACTACAAAACGTTTGCTAACGAACTTCTTGAAAAATACGACGCAACTGACATCGCAGCAGCAATGCTTAAAATGTTAGCGAAAGAGCCAGACAAAACTCCTGTCCATATTACTGAAGAGCGCCCATTACCATCCCGTGGTGGCGGTGGCTACAAAGGTAAAAATGGTAAAGGCGGCAAAGGTGGCGGCTATCGCGGCGGAAGCGGCAAAGGCGGAAGCTACCGTGATCGCAACAACAGCGGCAAAGGTCGTCGTAGTGGCGGCGGAAGCGGTTCTGGCGGTGGCGGCAATCGTGATCGTCGTGGTGGCGGAGAACAACGCAGCGGCGGCAACAAAGGCAACTACTCGCAAAAATCTAAATAAGATTACAAGCAAACGGCTACCCGTAAAGGTAGCCGTTTTTTTATGCATAATAAGCCATTTACATTAACTTCCAAATATGAGAAAATAGCATGTTGGCAAAATTGCCACACGTGGTTCATTCATACCATCCCACGTAAAAAAACTAGGAGGAAAAATAATGAAAATGAAAATTTTGACGGTGAATGCAATTATCGCCGCACTGTATGTAGTGCTCGGAATGATTGTCGCACCAATTGGGTTTATGGCATTACAATTTAGAATACCAGAAATCTTTAACCACCTAATCGTTTTTAATAAAAAATACTTTTGGGGTATTATCGTAGGTGTTTTTATTACGAATCTATTCTTTTCTGGATTAGGTTGGATTGATTTAGTTTTTGGCGTAGCACAATCGGCTATTTCCCTTTTACTAATGATTGGCATTTCTAAATACGTGAAAGGAATTATTCCGCGGATGATTATTAATACGATTCTATTCTCCGTAACGATGGCGATTATCGCTTGGGAGTTAGTAATTGTTTTTGACTTACCATTCTTGATTACTTGGGCAACAACAGCTGCAAGTGAATTCATCGTGATGGGTGTCGGGATTCCGTTGATGTATTTATTGAATAAACGGTTGAATTTCCGTAAAATGATTGATTAAATGAGAGGGTCTAAGGGAACTTAGGCTCTTTTTATTTTTGTAAAAAGCGAGCTGCCTCCTGTATCAATTCAACTAATTGACCATTCGTATAGTCTTTATTCGATTGCTGAATTTCTACCGCTAAACTTAAAATCATCCTAGCAAAACAATTAGGAATAAAGTGACTATCTGAAAAGGAAACTTCTTTTAACAAACTAATTCGAAGTATTTCTCCAGACACTACATCAATAAAAATATTTTCTGCCCGGCTCCAAAAAATCACTTGAAATAAAAGCGGGTTTTTTTGAATAGTTCGGAGGATTAAGCGTTGGATATTTTCTTTTGTTAAAATAATTTGGTCGAATTCCAAAGAGAAGTACTGCATGGTTCGCAAAATCTGGACTTCAATCACTTGAATAATCTCCTCATGATGACGATAAAAAGTGGCTCGTGATACTCGAGCTTGTTCGCATAAATCTTTTATAGATATTGATTCAAATGTTCTACCTTCCACATAAAACCTCTCCAAAATAGTATATAGTTTGGTTTGTGTTTTTTGTGTACGCAAATCAACATTCAACGGTTGATGCACTTTTACGTAGTTATTCATAAAACTCTCCTTTTTATGATACATAATTGTTATTAGTGTATCGAAATGTGGCTATTTTAGCAACGTAAAAAGGGGTATTGTTTACTTAAGGAGGAATGAACATGAAAATTATAACAATAGAAGAACATTTTGAATCCGAAGTCATTACGAATGAAATCAACAAAGTCACTGGAAATTTAGTAAGAGGACAGGTAAGTCCGGAAATGTTTCAATATATGCAAAAGGAACTTCCTTCAGCAGCGGAAATGCAAGATACAGAAAAGCGTTTAGCATTTATGGATCAACATGGTATTGATATGCAAATACTCTCTTATGGGAATAGTTCTCCGCAAAACTTAGATCCAAAAATTTCGGTAGCTCTGTGTAAGCGAGCAAATGATGAACTAGCGAAGGTGATTCAACAAAATCCTACGCGATTTGCCGGTTTTGCTGTCTTACCAGTAGGCTCACCAGAAGATGCTGCTATTGAATTAAAAAGAGCCGTAGAAGAACTTGGTTTCAAAGGTGCACTTGTAAAAGGGCAGTTTGAAAACAAATATTTTGATAATCGCTTTTATTATCCGATTTTCGAAATGGCAGAAAAACTAGATGTACCGATTTCGTTCCATCCATCGTTTATCCCAGAAGCTATTACAGAACAATATTTTTCCAGTGATGCTTGGTCTGATGTGGTGATAGGGGTATTTTCATCTGCTGGTTTTGGGTGGCATATGGACGTTGGTATTCAAGTCGTGCGGATGATTCTTTCAGGTATATTTGATAAATTACCGAATTTAAAAATCATCACAGGGCATTTAGGGGAAATGGTGCCAATGTTTTTAAACAGAATGGACAATACACTCGGCCACTGGACAACGCTAGAACGGAAAATTTCTGACTACTACCGGACGAATGTGTATGTGACACCAAGCGGCTTATTATACCAAAATGAATGGAAGTTTTTATTAAATGAATTAGATGAAAATCATCTTATTTATGCGCTAGATTATCCTTTTGTAAAACCAGAAAATGCTGGAACTTTCCTAGATACACTTGATTTAACGGATGAAGTAAAAGCAAAAATCGCTCACGAAAATGCTGAAAAATTATTACATTTATAAAAGGTGGAATTCAAAATGACTTTATCAAAAGAACAAATGAAAGCAACGAAAAGTGAGTTTGCGGAGAATTTGGCGCTTGCGAATTTAACAATTGCCGAAGTAGCGAAAGAACTAAATACAAGTGAAGTAAAAATAGAACGGATTTTGAATTTAAAGCAGCGTTCTTTAAATGATGGTTGGATTTTGCGGAATTACTTACTTAGAAAGGTAGCGGAAGTAGGGAAGACACCAGTTCCATTTACAGCGCTCAGTGGGGATTATCATGGGTATTGGTTTTTAGATGGAGAAGAAATTGATTCAGGGGTGTTAAGTGAAGGAGCTTGTTAAATAATGCATTTTTAAAGAAAAAATTCATTTGGAGAAGGTATGTTTGCATCAATTGAAGAATAAGAAATAAGTATAAAAAGTTAGAAGGTACAGGCATTAATGTACTTTCTAACTTTTTTTAGTTTAAGTAATGACTACTATTAATAGCAAATATATTTTCGCAGAGAAACACTAGTGTTACCACAATACTATAGTGATTATTAAACAATAAAATCAAATTAATCTAGGACTTCCTCAACGCAAATCTGGGAAATATTCTTTTTCAAATTGTAATAGAATAGCTTCTTTATCGATAGTAAGGAGAATATTTTTCGCCTTAGTTATTAAGCTATAATCATTAGTGTTAACACCTTGTAAATAATATGCGCTAGCTAATAAATCAAAGCGGTTAATTTCTTTAGCAATAATAATAGCAGCGTTTAAACTATTTGTTGTAATGGTAGAATTATGTTGCATAAAAATAGTGGCAGTATTGATAAGCAGAGCTAATTTAAGCGGATTTAAGGATTTATCTAAAGCATTATATTTATCAATCATTGTTAATAATCGGGGGACAAATTTTTCGATTACATCCAGCGGGAAATAAAATAGAATATTACACACGAGGCGTATCTCAATCAGTGAGAAATTATCAATTTTTTCTAATCGCTTCCAGATTGGCTTAACAAGCTCTTGTGCTTTTTCAACTTCATTGTTTGTTAAAAGAAGGGATGCCTTTAACACGATTCTAATATCTTCTAATAAATTGTCTTTAAAATGATTATCTAAATAATTATCGCATCTATTTATAATTTTCAATATTAGTTCTGTTTGTGTATTAGAAACGAGTTTGAAAAAGTCTGCAATAATATCTTCTCGAGTGTTTAATTTATAATCATTTTTAATATACCGAAGTTCATCCATGGTTACATCTAATTTAATGACGATATTCTCTATTGTAGTGATGGTTGGTATAATATTGTTATTTTCGATTTTCGAGATAGTAGTGCGAGCAAGAATGTTATTAGATATATACGATTGAGAAAGTGATTTATTTTTTCTGATTTGACGAATAGCAGCTCCATATGTTTTTATAATAGCTCTCCTCCAATGTAGTAAAATAATTATAATGTTTTTTGGGGGTGAATATAGTGAACATAAAACTGAAATTATGTATTTTTATTGTAACATAGTGAATATACAAATAATAGAATTTGTGAAAGGAGTATCAAATTATGATGCAAATGATTAATTGGTTTTTTGGTTCATCAAATTATTTAAGATAGTTTTAGTCAATTTAAATAATACTAAGAAAGGAAACTAATTTAGCCAGAAGATAGAAATATTTAGTTCGCTTTGATGCGGAATTAATATTTTGATTAATCTGAAAATAAAGAATTCATGTAAGGTGGTGATTACAATATAAATTAGTATTAGAAAGAAGTATATGAACTTTATGCAATATGGCGCTAAAGTATATATTGTTGAAGATTATATAAACAAGTGGGGTGCTTGTTTGGTTTATACTTTTAAAATTTAGGAGGAAATTAAATGATGAAAAAATTTGTAATTGCGATTGCTATAATCTTCGGTGTACTAGGAGCAAGTGGTGCTACAGATCAAAGTGTAGAAGCCGCTTCAACATACAATGCGACAGGAATGTATAACGGATTGCTAAAGGCGGAGTTAAGCTTAAATTATGGATCATGGTCTTCAGCAGCTAGGTATACCGGAACCAAGCCGTATAATCTTCCTAGAATAGCTATCCAAACTCGAATTCAAAGAAAAGATGGTGTAGTAAGGACATATTGGGAAGAAACAAGTAATGATTATGTGAAATATGATGGTGGATCTAATACAGTTGGTCCAAATGGAAATAATTATGCTCGTGCATATGGATATTATTATGGTGGTGGTGAAACTCGAGTAGCCACTAGATGGATGTAATACATTAACTTTAACAAGCACCCCAGATATAGGAGGAACTTCAATGTCTGTATTAATGAGTTGTGAAAATGTATCTAAAACTTATTCAGGGAATTTACAGCCTACATTAGTTAATATTAATTTAACAATTAAAAAAAATAATTTATATTTTATAAAAGGACCATCCGGAAGTGGAAAAACAACATTACTTAATATACTGAGTCTTATAGATGCACACTCTTCTGGAATAATGAAGTTCAATAATTTTGATATTAGTTCTATGAATACAAAAGCAAAAAACCAAATACTTTTAAATGACATAGGAATGATTTTTCAGAAATACAATCTATTATCACCGTTAAATGTGATTGAGAATATCATGATATCCAGACTATATGCAGATTTTTCTAAAAAAGATTGTATTATAAGTAAAGCAAAGCAAGTGATAAAGTTATTACATTTAGAAGGTTTAGAGGAACGAAAAATCAATCAACTATCTGGTGGACAACAACAACGTGTGGCAATAGCTCGAGTTTTAATGCAAGAGCCAGAACTCTTGCTAGCCGATGAACCGACAGCAAATGTTGACAAGGAAACAGAAGCAATCATAATGGATATTTTTAGTCAATATCGAGAAAAGGGAGCGTTAATAATAGTTTCTCATAATGATAGTTATGCTGATATTGTGGATGCATCCTACGAGTTAAATAAAGGTAGGATATCGAGCTATGAATAATAACAAATTCGTTTTTTGGAATTTTTGGAAAAATTATAAAAAAACTAGTAAGCAATGGTTGTCAACGGGAGTTGTTACTTTTTGCGGGCTTTTACTAATAAACGTGACTATTTTAATTGTTTTTATTGGAAATACATATATTAATGTAAATTTTACTGAAAATAATTCTCTAAAATGGATAGAGGTTCAGAGTGATGGGCCTTCGATTCCATTAAGACAAATATCAAGAAATAGAGATAATACAATTACACTATTACCAAAGTATGAACCCTTTATGAGTGGTGTAACGTTCGAAAATTATGATGAAAAAGGAAATATTAAAATGTCTATGGATGTTAATAGTATTTTTGTTCCTTATGAATCTCTTGAATTTTTTGGCATAAACATAAAAGATATTGATAAAATACAGTGGGATGAGGGGAAAGTAATTTTAGTTTCCCCAATTGATGCAAAAAGTAATGGGCTGTTAGATGGACAGAAATTGTCTGTTCCGTTTGATAAAACAGCATTCAATAATGAATTTGATTTAAGTGATACTGAATTAGAAGATTATATAGCTAAAATAAATGAAAATAAAATTGAGGTAACAGTTAAAATTCGAGAAATTACAACTTTGCCTCAATATGAAAATTATTCTTTACTTCCTATTCAATTATTAGTCAATCAACACAGTAAGGTTAATTCTATAAGTGAAGACGAATTTATTTCGAATGCTAAATTAACAGATGGGTTTTACATCATAGTAAAGAAATTCGAAGATGTAGATAAAATTGCTAATGAATACAAAGCAAGAGGTTATTCTCTTAAATATGCATTAGAGTCGTTTCAAAATCTATCCGAAATATTATCCAATGTAAAGTTAGTAAGTAATTATTTTATAATACTAGTGTCAATTATAATTAGTATAACTTTTATTAATAATTGCTCTCAAATATTATATCATCGAAAACATGAAATAGGATTACAACAAGCGCTAGGAATTAGTAAAAGGAGCTTGATTTGGAGTACTCTAATAGAATTCGTTTTTCAAAGTATTATAGTAATGATTATCATTCTTCCAACGATTATTTTTGAATGGTTTGTTGTTAAAAGTATGTTAACTAATAACATAGTGGGGATTAATGGTTTAGAAACAGTACTTGTTGTTTGGGGAATAAATTGGATTATTATATTAGCAATTTCTTTAATAGGAGCTACGTTCCCATTAATGGGAACGTTTAAATTAAAAATTGTAAATCTATTGGATTCCATAAACTAGTTTGGAGGGAAAATATGAAAAAATATTATTGTATGTATTTGATTGTTTTAGTATTGTTATCTGGCTGTACAACAACTCCAGTAAAGGAAAATACGAGTAATCAATCAATCAGTAATATAAAAGTAGAAAATATAAAAGACATTATTCCAATCAGCAAAGAAATAGTCAAGGATCAAAAAATTAAAGTAAAGTCCTATATTCTTAATGCCCAAACTGGAGAGCGTATTAATACAGATATTTTATTTGATGAAGTTCCGAATCTTTTCCAAATGCATGGATACGATATTTACTCTTCAGCATATCAATATTATAAAGATCGTCTTGTTATTGGCTGTCAATCTGGCGGAGGGAAAAGTTATGTTTATAAAATATCTGACGACGGGCAGTTGACTGTAGACACAGTCAACTATAATATACTTTATTATGATGAAAATAAAAGATTATATATAGCACAAACAGATGAAGGATATGTAACATTAAATGAAAAATATGCAGTGAATGAAGAATTTCCAGTACTTAAAGATAGCAATATTACTACTAAAGACCAGATGTTTATCTTGCAAGCCTATGGTGTTAATGAAATTTACTATTTAGGAAGATATGGTGAAAAGACTTACCAATTAATGAAATATAATTCAAATGAAAAGAAGTTAGTTAAAGTTTATGATTTGGTAGAAGAATTAAAACAACAGGGCATTGATTTTGAGGAAGGATCAGAAATTAATCCAAAAATGACTCTGTATAAAGAAGGTCAAAAATCATATATTTCTATCTCAGTAGATCGAATATGGAATGGAAAAGATGACTTTAAAGAAATTAATAAAAATATCCTAATAAATATTACTAATAATGTAGCCATATTTGATAATGCTTTTGAGGAGGATGATTCTGCATATCCTGAACTAGATTTTTCAAGAAATGTAATGCAAAGTTCTGATAAAATATCTATTTTCAAATTAAATGAAGGAAAAATAATAAGAGTGAATGACTACAATGCAGAAGATATTATTAATGATGGAGATAATCATATTAACTATATCTATCGTATGGATGATAAGGAAATTATAATGAATGTGCCATCAGGAGTTGTTAAATATAATATTGCTGAAGATAAAAGTGAACAACTATATGTAGATAGGCTTGAAGAATGATTCTATTATATTTTAGTCTTAAGATTAAATTGTGTTTGTGACTGACTATCCTCAAAATCACTAGTAACTTTAGAGTTCTAATTCTAAGGTTGCTAGTGATTTTTTGCCTAATCTCGTTTCAACAAAACAATATCCTCATTCTTCGTCAGCAATAAATCCACATGATTCTCGCCCCATAAGCAAAGTTTATTCAAAATCTCCGACAGCGATTCGCCGTATTCGCTCAAAGAATACTCGACTTTTGGTGGGATTTGTTCATATACTTTGCGGACAATAACCCCGGATTTTTCCAGCTCGCGCAATTGTTGTGTGAGCATTTTTTGTGTGATGTTGGGTATGAGTCGTTTTAATTCGCCAGTTCGTTTTTTGCCTTCGCGTAAATGGCAAAGGATGACTGGTTTCCATTTGCCGCCGATAACTTCTAGTGTAGCTTCTACGCCGATATTGTATACTTTAGTCATCGTAATCCTCCTATAGGCACTTTTTAGTATCTATATGACTTTTAAGTACCTTCTTGTTATTCTGTACGGTATATAAGATACTGTATAACAGAACGAAACAATTTGCAATTTTTTAGGGGGAAATAACGTGGATATGAAAAAAGTGAATCCTAATTTGACGCTTTTGGCGTTGGCGATTAGTGCGTTTGGGATTGGATCAACAGAATTTATTAGTGTGGGGCTGCTTCCGCTGATTTCTTCTAGTATGGGTGTGTCGATTAGTACGGCTGGTTTGACTGTATCGATTTATGCGCTTGGTGTGATGGTTGGGGCGCCGGTTTTAACGACGATGACGGCGAAGATGAATCGTAAAAATTTGTTATTATTAGTAATGCTCGTGTTTCTGATTGGGAATCTTGTCTCAGCATTTGCGGTGAGTTTTGGGATGCTCCTTACTGGGCGTGTAGTTGCGGCATTTGCGCATGGGGTATTTATGTCGATTGCTTCTGTTATCGCGGCAGATGTGGTTCATCCGAGCAAACGGGCTAGTGCGATTGCGGTGATGTTTACGGGACTTACGGTGGCGACTGTGACGGGGGTGCCGCTTGGGACGTTTATCGGTCAACTGTTTGGCTGGCGGATGTCGTTTCTGTTTATTGTTGCGATCGGTGTGATTGCGATTATTGCTAACTTTTTCCTTGTGCCGAAAAATTTATCGAATGGTAAGAGCATTTCGTTTAAATCGATTGGGCAATTGTTAGTTAATAAAAAAATCGTGATGGTTTTACTCATGACGGCGTTTGGTTATGGTGGTACTTTTGTGGTTTATACGTATTTATCGCCGCTGTTTAGCAAAATGGGATATTCTACGAGTATGATTGTTATTTTGCTGATTGTTTATGGCGTGATGGTTGCGATTGGGAATACGATTGGTGGGCATTTTGCGAATGAGCGTCCGGCTAAGGCACTTTTCGTGATGTTTAGTTTGCAAGGAATTACGCTATTATTGCTTCAATTTACATCTGGAAATGCGATTTTTGGATTAATTACGATTATGTTGATGGGATTTTTCGCTTTTATGAATGTGTCGGGTTTGCAGCTTTATGTTGTGCAGTTGGCAGAGCGGTATTTGCCGGAAACGGTGAGCATGGCTTCGGCGCTTAATATTTCGGCTTTCAATGTTGGGATTGCACTGGGCGCATTTATTGGCGGATTAGTGACGGAATATATTGGATTGAGTTATACGCCGATTGTCGGATTTTTGATGGTTTTCATTGCAATTATTTTAACTTTCTATATGAAAAAAGATAAATAGTTCAAATAATAGGCCTTTTACAGTGAATGTAGAAGGCTTTTTTTGTGCTTTCAGTAGCTCCGACCTATTCCGGCAAGGTTTTTTTCCAGTTATAGTAAAATGGGTAGTTTTTTTGTCCCTACGTGTCTGACAAAAATAGCTATATAGCTTATTGTAAGCCCTATCATGAAAATGATAAATTGAATTTAGAAAGAGGAGTGATACCTGATGAAACTAAATCAGCAGTGTATTCAAATTTTAGATTTTCTTATGGAGCAGGAAGATTTTAAAAATATTGGTTATATTTCTAACTCGCTTGGTTGTTCTGAGCGCAGTGTTCGTTATAGTTTGGAAAAAATCGATATTTTTCTCCATGAGCAAACATTACCAGCTCTTATCAGACATACGAGGAAAGGGGTGCTACTTCCGGAAAAGAACATCGTAAACCCGGTTGTGAGTAAGTTCAAACAACAAATCACACCGAAAAAATATCGTTACAGTCAAGAAGAAGTGCAGCAATTTTTACTGCTAAAACTGCTTCTAAGTGAAGAAGTGCTTCCGGTTACTTATTTTGAAGAAGTTCTTTTTATTTCAAGATCCTCTGTGTTAAATCATTTACGTGCCATTGAAGGAGAACTTTTTTTAAATAATTTGGATTTATCGCATCAGCCGCGGCACGGTTTTCTAGTGACTGGAAATTTAATTACGAAAACATCGCTTTTTGCTAGAAGTTTCTTGCGTTTTATTAATATCCGCGAATTTTATCAGTTTTTAGATTCGGAAAATAGCTTATCTAAAAAAGGCGAGTTATTTTTTTATAATCTTTTTGAACTGGAGATTTTGCAGGAGGTGAATCGTGAGGCGCATTCGGTGGAGGAGAATATGACACGTGCGATGGATGAGCAGCTTTATTTAACGTTAATTGCGATTTTACTGAAGCAGCATGAGGCGAAAGTGGATTTTCAGTTTACGGCGGATTTTGAGGTGGTCGATGAGCTTGATAAGGCGCTGGAAACGATTATTGGGTCGCTAAAACAGTATCAATATGGTCGCGAGGATGAAGCGGTTATTGAAGCGTTTGTGACTGGTATTTGCGAAAAAATGGGCGAAATTTATCAAGTAGATTTTGTGCACGGAGATACGGATTTTTATACGCAAATCAAGGCGCATATTAAGTTGATGATTCGACGTGTTCGCGCTGGAGTCATTATTGAAAATCCGATTTTTAATGAATTTATGCGTGATAATCGCGAAATTTATATGCGCGTGAAGGAAAGCTTGGAAGCGTTAAAGCCGCTACTCCCAATTTCAGTTAGCTCTCAGGAAATTTCATTTTTAGCGATATATTTTGCGTCCGAGGTACAGCGCAATAAGCAAACGGTCGAAACGAAACCGAACTTGTTGATTATTTGTCCAGAAGGTGTCGCAGTTTCGAAAATGATTGCCATTCAGTTGAAGCGGATGTTTGAGTTTGAGTCGATTCAGACGATTGGTCTTCGGAAGTTTAAGCGGGCGATGATGAGCGATTTTGATTTTGTTATTAGCACAGTGGATTTGCCGGATATGCAAGACTCCAAGGTGCTCCGAATTCATAGCTACTTGCAAAAAGAAGATATGGAATTATTGCAAAAGCATTTACGGATGAAACTCGTCAAAAGTGATAAGCAGATTATTAATAAGTTTAGTAAAATTTTAGCGATTATTGGTGAAAATACGCAAATTAATAATTTAAGTAAGTTAGAATTCGATTTATTGGAAGCGCTTATATCGGATGAAGGAGAGACCCCAAAGAGAGTTATCCCACCGTTTCAATTTACAGAGGAAGCCATTGTTATGGAAGAAACGTGTCCTACTTGGCGACAAGCGATTAAACTTGGAACGAAATGTATGGAGCAGTTAGACGTAATTGAGCCGAGTTATCATGAAAAAATCATTCATAATTTAAAAGTGTATGGGCCGTATATGGTCGTTGCGCCGGGCATAGTGATTGCGCATGCGGGGGCAAGTGATGGTGTTTTGATGGATGGCATTGGAGTGACAATCATTGAGGACGGTATTATGTTTTTTGACAGGTACGAGGAGCCGGTTCATGTCATTTTCACACTAGCTTTAAAAACGAAAGAAGCGCATTTAATCGTGGAACAATTAATGAAATTAGCGCTGGACGAAGAAAAAATGCAAAAAATTAAAATGGCTAGCTCAAAACGTGATATTTATCATTACGTTAAGTCGGCTATCTTTGAATGAGAGAGGGATTCATAATGGACATAGAAAAAATATCGTTTTCATTAATTTCACTGGCGGGGGATTCATTTTCTAAATTAATTGAAGCATTACAAGCCGCAAAAGTATCAGATTCAGAATTAGTAGAGCAACTTTTGAAAGAAGCAGATGACCTTATGATTGAAGCGCACAAAGTACAGACGGAAATGCTGATTCAAGAAACAAGAGGGGAACAAGCTAATTTTTCCGTTTTACTCGTACACGCGCAAGATACATTAATGAACACCATCTTAGCATCAACTTTAATTCGTGAAATGATCGAAATGCATCAAGAGATTAAAACATTAAGAAAAGAGGAGGAAAAGTAAATGGAAATCAATCAATTACATGTGCTTTTAGTATGTAACTTAGGCGCGTCTACAGGGGTAATGGTCACAAAAATGAAAGAAATTGCGCAAAATAGTGAAAAATTGACGAATACGGATGTAAAAATCGAAGCGCATCCAGCAGGAGAATTACGCGAGCATATTGAAGACTTTGACGTTATTTTAGTCGGTCCTCAAATTAAACATCAACTCAAACATTTAAGTGAAATCGCGGCGGAATATAATAAGCCAATTCAAGTCATCGATACGAAAGATTACGGCACAGTCAACGGCGCAAACATTTTAAAAGACGCGATTATCCTTAAAATGAACAAATAAAAAAAGTGGAGGGAAACAACATGTCGAGTAAAAACAAACAATCTTTTATGAACCGTTTTATCGCTTTTATGGAGAAGTATTTTGAGCCTGTCGCAGCTAGAATTGAAAAGCAACGCCATATTTCCTCAATAAAAAATGGGATGATTGCTTTGATCTCGGTATTAATTATTGGGTCATTCTCGCTGATTATTTCGGCAATTGGGAATATGTTTCCGGCGGGTTCTGTTGTCAAAGAATTCTTTGTTCAAAATGCAGAAGCACTTAATTTACCGTTTCAATTTACGTTTGGACTACTATCGATTTATGCAGCAATAACGATTTCTTACAGCCACGCGAAACAAATGAAAGTCCCTGTGTTACATAGTGTGATGGCTGCTGTTATGGTAACGCTAATCCTCAATACAAAAATGGTTGACGGCGTTCTTAATACGGCATTCCTCGATTCAAGAGGGCTATTTATCGCCATTTTCGCAGCACTTATTTCTGTAGAACTTATCGGCTTATTTATTAGAAAAAATATTACGATTCGTATTAAAGGTCTACCAGCAGGAATCGCGACAACGTTTGAAGCAATTATTCCGCTCGTAGTATTACTGTTCAGTGCAGTAGGTTTAAGTATTTTAATGCAAAGTGTGACTAGTGGGCAAATTATTCCGGAAGCCTTTACGACGATGCTAGCGCCAGCGATTAATAGTATTGATACGCCTTATGCAGTTTTCCTTATTTGTTTCCTTGAAATGCTATTCTGGTTTATCGGTCTAAATGGTTATGCAATTTTGATTGGCTTTGTACTTCCATTTATGACACAATATTTAGGAGCAAACGCGGCTGCATATGCGGCGGGAGAACCAATTCCTCACGTATTTGCACCAAACTTCTGGGATTACTTCATGGGATTCTCTGGTTCAGGTATTACAGGTGCCTTAGTTATCCTCGCGCTATTTAGTAAATCAAGAGAACTAAAAGCAGTCGGGAAAGTATCCGTCGTTCCAGCGATCTTCACGATTTCTGAGCCAGTTGTGTTCGGTTTACCAATCTGTTTTAACCCGTATTTATTTATTCCGTTCGTACTAGGAACGCCAATTTTAGCGGTAGGGCAATGGTTTGTGTTCCACTTTGGTTGGGTTCGCCCGCCGATTGCGAATGTTGGTGGCACACCGATTCCACTCGCGCAGTATTTGGCGACAATGGACTGGCGAGCAATTATTTTAATTATCGTCGTTCTCGCGGCAGCCGTTTGTATGTACTATCCATTCTTTAAAATGTATGAAAAGAGCTTGATCAAAGAGGAAACAGTTGTATCAGAACGCCAAGCAGCACATGATGCACTGGACTTGGATTTCTAATAGAGAAAGGTTGATTTAAAAATGAAACTAGTTATTAATGAAAATGAGCAAGTCGTGGCGGAAACGGTGAGCCAAAGAATCATTGAATTAGTAAAGGAAAAACCTGCGAGCTTAATTTGTATCGCTGGTGGGGATACACCTTTACTGACGATAGAGGCGCTCATTAAAGCGAATCAAGCCGGTGAAGTAGATTTCAGCCAAACGCAATTTGTTGGTTTGGATGAATGGATTGGCTTAGGTCGCGAAACAAAAGGTAGCTGTATTCAAACGCTATATGATGCATTTTTTGACCGTTTAAAAAATGTATCCAGCGAACAAATTTGCTTTTTCGATGGGAAGGCAACGAGTTTAACGGATGAATGTGCTCGGGTAGACGCATTTATCGACGAGCGTGGCGGGATGGATTTTATCTTGCTGGGGATTGGTCTTAACGGTCATATTGGCTTTAATGAGCCGTTTGTGCCGGTGGATGTGAATTGCCATGTTGTGGAACTGGATGATGTTACGAAACGCGTCATGAGTAAATATTTCGATACAGATTTGCCGTTAACACACGGAATATCACTTGGGATGCAACAAATTTTAGCAGCAAAAGAGATTTATTTAGTAGCAACAGGCGAGAAAAAAATCGATATCGTGAAACAAGTTGTGGAAAAAGAACCAACTGTAGCGATTCCGGCAACACTCGTAAAAGAAGCAAATACAACGCTTGTGGTCGACAAAATAGCGGCAAGTGGGGTGGAAGCATAATGGAAAAGATTATCGTACAAGGTCGTAAAAATGGTCAGAAAATCGAAATAGCTTGCTCCAATTTAGTGATGGGCGCCGGAGATTTCTTACGGGCAGATAACATGGATTTTGCTGGTCCAGTGTTGGATCAATATTTCGAAATGGGCGGGAATATTTTTGATACGGCGCGCCATTATCGTCATAGCGAAAAAGCGATTGGTACTTGGATGGACGCGCGCGGCAACCGTGATAGCGTGATTATCCAAACGAAAGGTGGACATCCGGTACGGGAAGCAAGCGATGTGCCGCGTGTCACTCCAGAAGCTATCCATGAAGATATTTCTGTTAGTTTAGATACGTTGAAAACCGATCATGTGGAGCTGTTTGCCTTACATCGTGATAATCCAGAAGTAGAAGTGGGAGCTATCATGGAAGCGATGCACAAAGAAGTTGAGGATGGCCGTGTTTATGCGATTGGACTTTCAAACTGGGAGCTACCGCGTATTATCGAAGCGAATGAATATGCGGTTAGTCACGGTTTGACGCCACTCAGCTTTAACAGTCCTAATTTTAGTTTGGCAAAAGTGAATCGACCACGCTGGGAAAATTGTGTTTCGGCAAATGAAGAGATGATTCGCTGGCATGAGGCGACTGGTTTGCCATTATTTTCTTGGTCATCCCAAGCTGGCGGTTTTTTCTCAGGTAGATTTTCCAAGGAAGATACGAGCGATACGGAAATGGTGGAAGTGTATTATAGTGAGGCGAACTGGGAACGATACAGCCGCGCGAAGCAACTTGCTAAGAAAAAAGGCTGCTCACCGATTCAAATTTCGCTTGCTTATGTTCTAACGCAATCTTTCCCGACAGCCGCAGTTATCGGTCCAGAAAATGCTTCGGAACTTCAATCTTCTGTTTCAGCAGCCGGAATTAAGTTAACAGAGTCTGAGGTTGATTGGCTGGATTTGAAGGCATAAGGAAAGGCGGAGAAAAAATGGATATGAAAGAAAAAATAGCGGTTCAACTTTATTCTGTACGAAAAGAAATGGAGCGCGATTTAGAAGGAACGCTCCGGAAAATTCACGAAATCGGCTTTCATTATGTGCAACTCGACGGCATGCGCGGCAATGACCCTGCGGAGGTACGCCGTTTACTGCAAAAATATGAGTTAAAAGTGATTGGTATGCACATGAAGCATGATCGTTTTATGAATGATTTAGACGGAATTATTGCAGAAGCGTATTACTTTGATTGTAAAACTGTTTTTGATAAATATATCGAAGAAGAGGACCAAACAACAGCGGGATACAAGGCAACAAAAGCTGCGTTAATTAATGCGGCAGAAAAGCTACACGCGCTTGGTTTTCGCATCGGCTTGCACAATCCGGAATATGATTTTAACGAATGTATTGAAGGGCGTAGAGTAATGGATTTTATTACGGATCCAGTTAATGGCATTTGTATTTATGCCGAACCAGATACTTATTGGATAAGAGCGGCTGGACATGATGAAGTTGAATTTATCAAGCGTTACAGTGGTCGCGCGCCGATTGTTCATATGAAAGATTTTGTGAGTGGTTTCGAACTAGAAGATATGGACAATAACCTTGTCGAAATCGGGGAAGGCGAAGTGGATTTCCGCGCTATTATGAAATGGGGCGAAACAAACGGCGTCGAATACTACTGCATCGAGCAAGATAGATCCAAACGCGATATGTTCGAAACACTAGAAGCTAGCTATCACTACTTATTACATCTATAAAAAAAGAAACGTCAGACTTATTCTGGCGTTTTTTTGTGCGCAAAATCTTTGTACCGTTTTTAACAAGCATGTTGTGGGAACTATAAAGGTAGATGTTTTAAGGGGGAATGAAACAAATGAAAAAAAGATGGCTGATTTTTGCAATTCTATTTTTAATTGCAAGTGGATTTTTAAGTCCAAAAGCAGAAGCTGCAACAGATTATGGGAGCAGTTTCTTTACAAATGTAGCTTTACAAAATCAAAACGGGGTACCAGCAACCAATTTTAAAGAAAATAGTAGGGTGCGAGTGGCATATGATTTTGTGATTACACAGCCAGTTACAAGCGGAGAAACCATGACATTAACCATCCCCAACCAGCTGAAATTGATTAATTTTGGTGGATTTCCTGTAGATGATGCTGCGGGAAATACTATCGCCAACGCAACGATTGATCCAACAACGGGAACCATCACCTTGACTTTTACCGATTACGTTAATACACATACAGATTTAAGTGGCAGCCTTTTTTACAACGCAACGTTTAACAGCAAAAATATTCAAACAGATCAAGTGAATCCGATTCTTTTTCCTGTGAAAAATACGACCGAAACGATAAATGCTTTTATTGGCAAAGTGAATACTGGTGGCGGAACAGGTTCGCCGACAATCGTTTTTAAACAAGGGCGAATGGATGACAAAGACAACAGTATTTTGCATTGGACTGTTACTTTAAATAATGCTTTAACGCCGATTGATAATGCGATTTATACGGATACACTCGGTTCAGGTCAAAATCTGATTGGTAGTGCAACAATCAAATACCGCGATGCCAATAAAAAAGTCATCAAGACAAATATCCAACCGATTACACTGGACCCTGACCGCAATTTTGAACTATCAATAGGAACATTAAACAATCAATCTATCGTCATTACTTACGATACGAAAATTACGACAAAACAAAAGAGCTATACGAATAAAGCAACTCTTTCTGGTGACAATTTAGATCCCGTTTCGAGAAATGCAACGGTTAATGATTACAGCAGCGGCGGACAAGGATCAGGAACTGCACCGCCAGTCAAAGAAGAACCGCCATTCATTCCAGCCGAAAAGCAACCGATTGAAAAAACAGTCGAAACAGACTTTGGCCCACTGGAAGTTGTCAAAGATTCCGAACAAAATGGCAAAATCAAAGTTATTTACAAAGTGAAAAGTGGCGATACATTACCCGGCGTAGCGAAAAAATTCGATGTCACCGTTTCAGAAATAAAAGACTGGAATAATCTTACATCTGACACATTACAAACAGGGCAAAAACTGCAATTAACGATTGAAAAAACATTGCTATCAAAAATCACTGTCCCACCAGTGCAAAAAGTGACAAGCACAACGAGAGTAGATGGGGTAGTGAACGATGGTGCGACAGGTACGTTGCCGCATACAGGGGACACCAACCCGTTCATTCCGTTTGTGACGGGGTTAGGCTTGATTGCACTTGGTTTTACATTTGGACGTAGAAATTAGAAAAACAGGAAGCGCTTGAGTAAAACTAGCGCTTCCTGTTTTTTTATAAAAGATGACCTTTTTTTCGCTGCGTCATCATTTGATTTTTAGAAGGATTATGAAACGATTTAGAGCCTTTCTTTGGCTTTTCTGGAAGGTTAATCGTGATGGTTTTGCTCTCGGTCGTTCCATCTGCCATTGTTGCTGTAAGCGTAACTAAATTATTGCCAGGTTGCAAATTAGCTAAAGTAAATTGGTGGTTTTCGGTGCTACCAGCAATTGTTTGCGTTTCGTTATTGGTTTCGACTGTAATCGTTGCTGCGGCTTCGGTTACGAACATTAATTCCGCGCTATTTTTCGTCGTTTCGATATAAGGGTCTTGGATAGAATAAGGAAGAAACATTTCCATTAATTCGCTCGTTGTTGCCGTTGTATAAGTGGTTTCAGTAGCTTCTTTTTGCGCGTGGGCTATTTCTGGAAGCCAGTTTAATGTGAGCGACAAAAGCGCAATTATTACTAAAATATAACCTTTTTTCTTCATTATTCTCACCCCTTCTTGTTATATTATAAAAAACAAATATGAACAAACTATGAATAAAACATGATACTTTTAAAAAAGATCGCTTCCATTTTAGTAATTATTAACGTAAGATAAAAAGAAAAAAGGAGTAGAGCAATGGAACTTGAAAATTTAGAAAAGAAATTACCGGAGAAAATTAAAACAGTTTGGCGGCAAACAGAGGGAATTGCGGTCCTTGTTTTTCTGATTTGTTCGGTTGCAGCAGCGATTATTTTGTATTATGCAGAAGTTTCGGTTTGGTGGAGCGCGATTGGCTTTGGTTTGACCGCTATCTATGCTGTATTTATCTACTTATTCATTATTCCGTTTCGTTTTGCACGTTGGAGCTATCAGATTAAACCAGACGAAATGGAAATTCAACACGGTATCATTTTTAGAAGTCGTGTCTTAATTCCGATGATTCGCATTCAACACGTGGAAACAGAGCAAGGCCCACTACTTAGAAGACAAAAATTAGTTTCCTTATCAATTACAACTGCCGCAAGAACGCATAAAATTGAAGCGGTAAACGAGTCGGAGTCGGATGAACTTAGACATCATATTCTTGAACTTGTGAAGGTGGCGAAAGAAGATGTTTGAAGAAAGACGCCTCCATCCAATTGCCCTCATTAAAGAAATAATTACGAACGTAAGACGCAATATCGTCCCAATCGTTGTCGGATTATTTTCGGTTTTCCGAGCAATTAATAGCAATGGCTACTTACCAAACTGGGCTGTTTACTTGATTATTGTAATCGTTATTTTGCTCATTTTAACCCCAGCCATCTTAAAATACATTACATATAAATACATGCTAGAAGACCAAGGGATTCGCATTAAATACGGTTTGATTTTCCGGAAAAACACTTACATACCATACGAACGCATTCAAACCGTCCAAAAAAAGCAATGGTTTTTCTTCATTCCGTTTAATGTCTGCCAAGTTTTAATTGAAACAGCAGGCGGAAAAGGAAAAGCAGAAGCCGACCTAGTTGCTGTTCCTGTAGGCGTAGTCGATGAACTAAAAGACTTACGCGACGGTAAAAAAGCGGCCATTCAAGAAGTCACACCAAAAACCGAGGAACCAGCTGTAGAAGCAGTCGAAGCGCCAGAAAAAACAGTCATGCTTCAAACAAAACAACTGATTTTAATGGCAGTCACATCTGGCGGCGTTTTCGGGACACTTATAATCGTCCTTGCGTTCATGCAACAATTCCGTGAAGTCATCCCGACCGACTGGATGGAAGCGCAAGCCGAACAACTCTGGAAAATGGGCATCATCGTGCTCATCGTTTTAATCGTCCTCATTCTTTTAGTATTGTGGGGCATTTCGATTGTGACGACCTTGTTCAAATATTTCCAGTTCAAATTGATGAAATATCCCCATTCACTTGTAGTGGAAAAAGGGCTGTTAGAACGCAATCACACAACAATTTCATTAGCGCGTATTCAAGGGATTACGATCATCGAATCCCCATTACGACAAATGCTCGGTTTAGTTGCGGTCAAAGTTATAACTGCTGGAAACTCAGGCGATGAAAAACAATCCGGCGACATTTTACTCTTACCAATTATGAAAAAAGAGTTAGCCCTACAAACCTTAAATGAAATGCTACCAGATTATTTATTTGAAATGGAAACAATGGAGCGCGCACCAAAAACCAGTTTGCGCAGATTTTTGCGAATTTACTTAATCTGGACAATCATCCCGGCCGCTCTTGCCAGTATATTATTTTTCCCACTCGGCTTAATCAGCATCATTTTGCCAGTTTTAGCGGGAGTAAAAGCAGTAGCCAGCTACCGCGCGACAGGTGTTTTCACGGATAAGCAAACACTTCTCGTCCAGTCGCGACCGATTTTTTCCAAATTAACGCACATCATCCGCAAAGAGCGAATCCAAGGCTTGCGATTAAGACAGAGCATTTGGATGGAAAAAGCTGAATCCAGGCACTTAAACGTTTGGCTTAAATCAGGAAGTACGAGCGCGGAGGCCTATGTTCGCTATCTACACCAAGACCAAGCCATCGCCATCTACAACTGGTACAGCCCATCCAAAACAACTAATTAAAAAGAGAGCACGCCACCTCCGAAAAATCTGCTGAAATAAGCACACGATTTTTCGCGGGTGGCTGCTCTTTTATTTTTTGTTCAATTACCCGGAAATCTGGTAAAATAGATAGAATAAACGAAGCAATTGTTAGAGAGGATTGGTTAAGTAGTGAAACATATAGTCATTATCGGAGGCGGCCTATCGGGGCTTGCAGCAGCGTATGAACTACAAAAAACACATCCGAATTATACTTGGGAATTAGTCGAAAAAGACGAAAAATTAGGCGGGAAATTTGAAACAGTAAAGCGCGACGGATTTTTAATTGAAAAAGGGCCGGATTCCTTTTTAGCTAGAAAGCCAGCTGGGGTGGGCTTAGTGAAGGATTTAGGACTCGAAGATAAACTAATTGCTAACGCGACGGGCAGGTCGTACATTTATCATCAAAAAGCGCTCCATCCAATTCCAGAGGGCTCAGTAATGGGAATCCCAACCGACAAACAAGCCTTGCTCGCAAGCACACTCGTATCGGAAATTGGCAAAGCGCGGGCACTGCAAGAACCAACGATCGAACCAAACAATCAACCAAATGACCAAGCACTAGGTGATTTTTTTGAAGCACGTTTCGGCAAAGAATTAGTGAAAACAATCATCGAACCGCTGTTATCCGGAATTTACGCCGGCGATATTTATAAAATGAGTTTACGCGCCACTTTTCCACAATTTGAACAGACGGTTAAAAAGTATGGCAATCTCATGGACGGCTTGAAAGCGAGCGGTATGCAGACGACGGGCACAAAGGCAACGGTTGGCGCTTTTCGAACGTTAGAAGGTGGACTTTCCGCATTGCCAAAAGCGATTGCGGACGCGCTGCCACCAGAAAACTTGCACACAGCGAAACAAGCAACGGCCATCACGAAAAAGAATCGCTCCTATGAAATTTCCTTCGCTGATGGAGCTAAGATGACCGCAGATGGCGTGATTATTGCCGCTACCCATGATGCGTTAATTCATTTATTAGCCAAAACAACAACCGAACCATTTGCGGGACAACCTTTAACGACACTTGCAACTGTTTCGCTCGCATACAACGAAAACGATGTGCCGATTTTGCCAGATGGAACGGGCTACTTAGTTGCTAGAACCGCGCCATATAAAACAACAGCCTGTACATGGGTTCAGAAAAAATGGCCGCACATGGTGCCGAAAGATAAAATGTTATTACGCGGTTTTGTAGGTAAAGCTGGTGAAACATGGTTAGAACAAGCAAGCGATGAAGCCATCGTCACGGCTGTTCTGTCGGATTATGCGGAAATAATGGACCTCCATGCCGCGCCACTTTTTTATGAAGTGAGCCGAATGAAATCAGCGATGCCGCAATACTTAGTCAACCATCAAGACCGTTTAAAACAATTGAAAAAGAACATAAAAGCAGATTATCCGGGCGTTTATTTTGCCGGAATGAGCTACGAAGGCGTTGGAATCCCAGACTGTATCGCGGGAGCACAAACGGCTGTTACTGCATTAGCAGACTACTTGGAAGAGGTGTAACATGATTAAAGGAATCGGACTAGATATGATTGATTTAGATCGCGTAAAACAAGTGGTGGAGAAGAATCCACGTTTTATCGAGCGCGTTTTAACCGAAAAAGAAATTAAGCAATTTGAAAAATACGAAGGTGGGCGCAAAATCGAATTTTTAGCTGGTCGTTTTGCTGCCAAAGAAGCGTATGCCAAAGCAAACGGAACTGGTTTCGGGAAACATTTAAGTTTTACGGATGTGGAGATTTTGCAAGTAGAAGATGGGCGACCGCACGTTACTTTGCCAGCAAAACCGGGTGAAAATGTTTTTGTAAGCATTACCCACACAGCTAGATCAGCCGCAGCGCAAGTGATAATTGAAATATAGAAAGGAACGTGAACGATCATGGTGACAGGCTGGCATCGTCCGACATGGATTGAAATAGACCGCGCGGCAATTCGCGAAAATATAAAAAATGAACAAAAGCAACTACCGGAAAATGTCGCTTTATGGGCCGTCGTGAAAGCTAATGCTTATGGTCACGGTATTATTGAAGTAGCCAAAACCGCGAAAGAAGCAGGCGCTAAGGGGTTTTGTGTTGCAATTTTAGATGAGGCGCTTGCCCTGAGAGAAGCTGGCTTTCAAGACGATTTTATTCTCGTACTCGGTGCAACAAAAAAAGAAGATGCAAACCTCGCAGCGAAAAATCAAATTGCACTCACTGTTTTCCGCGAAGACTGGCTGGATGACCTCGTATTAGAAGCGCCACTTAGGATTCATTTGAAAGTAGACAGTGGCATGGGGCGCCTTGGGATTCGCAGTACGGAAGAAGCGCAACGCATCGAAACGAAGATAGCGAGAAATAAAGAGCTTGAACTAGAAGGCATCTACACGCATTTTGCGACAGCAGACCAATTAGAAACAAGTTATTTCGAACAACAATTGGCAAACTTTACGGCAATTTTAACAAGTTTAGCAACACGTCCAGCCATCGTTCATACTGCCAATTCAGCCGCTTCATTACTACAGCCACAAATTGGGTTTGATGCGATTCGCTTTGGGATTTCGATGTATGGTTTAACACCTTCACCGGAAATTAAAACTAGTTTGCCATTCGAGTTAAAACCAGCATTAGCACTTTATACTGAAATGGTGCACGTGAAAGAACTCGCGCCAGGCGATAGTGTCAGCTACGGCGCAACCTATACGGCGACAGAAAGAGAATGGGTTGCTACTTTACCAATTGGCTATGCAGACGGACTTATCCGCCATTATAGTGGCTTTCACGTTTTAGTAGACGGACAACTAGCGCCCATCATCGGAAGAGTTTGCATGGACCAAACAATCATCAAACTACCGCACGAATTTCAAACTGGTTCAAAAGTAACGATAATTGGTGTGGATCATGGAAACACGATAACAGCAGATGATGCAGCAGAATACTTAGATACCATTAATTATGAAGTTACTTGTTTGTTAACCGAAAGAATACCAAGGAAATACATCCATTAGAAGGTAATATTCGTGCTTTTTTGCGGAGAAGCGTTTATAATCTAACATATGAAACTTTATAGCTATATATAGGACTTAAGGGAGTAACGTCAATCAGGACTGTAACATTCTTAACAATAAAAAGCGAAATAACTCTTTTCTTCATGGCGTGATAATGGTACGATATAGTTGTTACTTACAGGTACGAGGCTTTGGGGGTGTGACACGTGTTAGAGAAAGAAAAGCGGATGATAATATCCGTAGAACTGACACAGGAAATGGTACAAGAACTCGACGTAGTTGTAGAAAAAGAAAAAATGGGGCGGAGTGAAGTTATAATGGAAGCAACGCAACAATTTTTACAGGAGAAAAGGGCTCGCGAATTAAGAGACGAGATGGAACGCGGTTATGCAGAAATGGCGACAATTAATTTCGCTATCGCATGCGAGTGTACCCATGTCGAAGCAGAGGCAGAAGACAGGAATATTAGTATTTTAGGAGGTTAATGGCTGATGGTGAAGCGTGGTGACGTATACTACGCGGACCTTTCCCCCGTGGTCGGAAGCGAGCAAGGGGGAATACGGCCTGTTCTCATCATTCAAAATGATATTGGTAATAGATTCAGTCCAACTGTGATCGTGGCAGCAATAACTGCAAAAATTCAAAAAGCGAAGTTGCCAACACACGTGGAAGCTACTCGTAAAGATGGCTTTGAAAGAGACTCTGTCATTCTTTTGGAACAAATTAGAACGATTGACAAACAGCGCCTGACAGATAAAATTACACATTTGGACGAAGAGTTAATGGCCAAGGTAAACAAGGCACTTGAGGTCAGTCTAGGAGTAGTAGAATTTTAAGCCATCCTAAAAAAATAACATACAATGATGAATGCAGGGCAAAAGGGTCTGACGTAAAAATAACTCAATACATAATGACATAATTAACTGCTCTGACGAAACAGTAAGGACATCAGAAACCTACAAACAACGCGTATCAACTTACTCGCTAAATTTGTTTCTAATGTCTTTTTTTCGAAAGGTAGTTAATCAAAAGCAGAATAAAAGAGAAAATTTGGTTAATAGTGGAGAAAGGTTGGAAAATAACTGATGTATAAAGATTTTGCAAACTTCATCCGTACAAATAAAGCAGACTTACTGAACAACTGGATGAATGAAATGGAGAAACAATCAGATCGATTAATCAATGACATCGCCAAAGAAGCAATGTATGAAGAAACCAGCAAAGAATTTGTTGATTTAATTG
This sequence comes from Listeria cossartiae subsp. cossartiae, assembly GCF_014224155.1. Classification (GTDB taxonomy): domain Bacteria; phylum Bacillota; class Bacilli; order Lactobacillales; family Listeriaceae; genus Listeria; species Listeria cossartiae. The sequence goes on from NZ_JAASUI010000001.1 coordinate 647,949, forward strand.
TTTCGAATGTTACTGAAAACGGCTCTAAATTCAATGAAAAACTAGATGATTTTGCAGAAAAAGTGGTCCACTTAGGTTGGCCAATCCATTTTGTCACCACAGGCCTACGCGTGTTTGGGCTTTTAGTATATACAGCAATGAGAGATGAAGATTTATTCTTAAAAAGAGAAGAAAAACCAGAAGACGATGCCTATTATCGCTTTGAAACATGGCTTTCCTCCATGTATAACAAAGTGGTCACTGCCTACGCGGATACGTGGGAAAAGACAGTTTCTATCCAAAAAAGCGCACTACAGGAATTATCCGCACCACTTTTGCCAATATTTGAAAAAATTTCTGTAATGCCTCTAATTGGAACGATTGACACAGAAAGAGCGAAGTTAATCATAGAAAACTTGTTAATAGGTGTTGTAAAAAATCGGTCAGAAGTGGTTTTGATTGATATTACGGGAGTTCCTGTTGTTGATACAATGGTTGCGCACCATATCATTCAAGCGTCCGAAGCAGTTAGACTTGTCGGCTGTCAGGCAATGCTTGTAGGTATTAGACCAGAAATCGCGCAAACCATCGTGAACTTGGGAATTGAATTAGATCAAATTATCACGACCAACACAATGAAAAAAGGCATGGAGCGTGCGCTAGCCTTGACGAACAGAGAGATAGTAGAAAAAGAGGGGTGAATACTGTGGGGATACCAATCTTAAAGTTAGGTGAATGTTTGTTAATTTCTATCCAGAGTGAATTAGATGATCATACTGCGGTAGAATTCCAGGAGGATTTACTTGCAAAAATCCATGAAACGTCGGCCAGAGGAGTAGTCATTGATATAACTTCCATCGATTTTATTGATTCCTTTATTGCAAAAATTCTTGGAGACGTAGTAAGTATGTCTAAACTGATGGGTGCAAAAGTGGTTGTAACTGGGATACAGCCAGCAGTTGCGATTACACTAATTGAACTCGGAATTACGTTTAGTGGAGTGCTTTCGGCGATGGACCTTGAAAGTGGTCTGGAAAAACTTAAACAGGAATTGGGGGAATGAACATGACATTCCAATCCTGTGTAAAGATAATTAATGAATGGGACATTGTAGCTGCAAGGCAACTAGGTAGAAAAATCTCCAAAGAAATTGGCTTTGGAACAGTTGACCAAGCAAGAATTACAACAGCCATCAGTGAATTAGCAAGAAATATTTTCCTTTATGCTGGACGAGGAGAAATCTGCATCGAGAAAGTAAGCGAATCAGGCAAACAAGGTATGATTATTGTAGCCAAAGATAAAGGCCCAGGAATTGTAGACATTAGAAAAGTAATGCAAGACGGCTACACAACATCAGGCGGTCTTGGAGCAGGTCTCCCAGGAGTCAAACGTTTAATGGACAGTTTTGATATTGAATCCAGTATTGAAGGCGATTCTAAAGGAACGGTAATTACAACAACGAAATGGGTTCGGTAAGGAGAGCTAGAAAAAAATGGAAAAAGCTTTTGAGGGAAAATACCGTGATATTCTTATTCAATATTTAGAACATCAAGATGAAGAAATTCTTTATACTTGCGAAAAATTATCCAGAGAAGCTATGGAAGAGCGAGTATCACCAGAAGAAATTGTCCATTTGCATCGCTCGGTTCTTGAACTTTACGGAAAACAGTTGCCGGACTTTGTACGATTATCATTTGATGTACTACTTGAAATGATGGTAGGCTACGGCTTAGCTTATATGGAACATCTTAGTCTAAGAACCGAGCAAAAAGAATTACGTAGTGAAATCGCTCAAGCGGAAGATATGCAAAAAACGTTAATGAAAACAGAAGTACCAGAACACGATGAACTGGATTTTGGCGTTATCAGTGTCGCAGCTAGACAAATGAGCGGTGACTACTATAGCTTTACAGAAGAAGGTGACAAACAAATCGGTATCGCTCTGGCGGATGTTATTGGGAAAGGAATTCCAGCTGCATTTAGTATTTCGATGATCAAATATGCATTAGCTGGGATGACTGGAGACGATAGAAAACCATCTATTGTACTCGAATCGCTGAACCAAGTAGCAGAAGAAAACATTAACGACAATATGTTTATTACGATGTTTTACGGGCTTTATCACGAAGATACACATTTGTTTGAATACGGTTCAGCCGGACATGAGCTGGGCTTGTATTACCAACATAAAGAAAACACTTTTTCTGATTTATATGCCAAAGGTTTACCGCTTGGTGTGGATAAAAACGCCGTCTATCGTCAATTTGATAAGAAAATTGAAGTGGGCGATGCCGTATTTATTATGTCGGATGGTGTAACAGAAACAAGAACGGCTAATGGCTTTATTGAACGAGAAGAGTTAACAGAAATTATAGCAGCGCATATTTCATTATCAGCTGAAAAAATGGTACATGCGATTTATGATCAATTAGTCAAAATGCAAAACTTTGAGCTGCATGATGACTTTACGCTTATTTGTATCAAACGAACTAAATAAGAAGAAGTGAAGACGTACCTCATTCTTTGGAGAACATTTACTGGTGAGTAAACGTATTTAAAGGGTGGAGCGTTTTTATTTTTGAATGTTTTAATTTTATTTGTTAGGGTAAAATCGACAGTATACTTAAAATTAGATGGGGTGAAGTGATGAATATTAGTATAGAAATAAAAGAACGTGATACTGACCACATAGACATATTTGTTGCTGGGGAGATCGATGCTTATACAGCGCCAAAGGTAAAAGAAGCACTAGAAGTATATCAAGTAAAAGAGGGTATTGTACTTCGAATCGATTTAACAGAAGTGAGTTATATGGATAGTACCGGTTTAGGCGTATTTGTAGGGGCTTTTAAAAGCTTACGTCAACGCCAAAGTGAACTTGTCTTGTTTGGTTTAAGCGATCGACTTTTCCGATTGTTTGAAATCACAGGATTGTCAGATATCATCGAAATCAAAAATGTAGAGGGTGAAATGAATGGCAACAATGCATGACAAAATTACATTACAACTTCCTGCCAAGCCTGAATATGTAAGTTTAGGTAGACTTTCATTATCAGGAATTGCAAGTCGCGCAGGATTTTCTTATGAAGCAATTGAAGATTTGAAAATAGCTGTCAGTGAAGCCATCACTAATTCTGTAAAACATGCATTTAAAGGCGAAGAAGATGGTGAAATCACAGTTGAATATCTTATTTATGAAGATAAGCTAGAAGTTCGTGTTTCCGATAACGGCACAAGCTTCGACCTAGAAACTCGTAAACAAGAAATTGGCCCATATGATGTGGGTGAAGATGCGGAGATGATGCGTATCGGAGGGCTAGGTTTATTTTTAATTGAAACATTAATGGATGACGTGAAACTTTATTACGATGAAGGGGTTTCTGTCGTAATGACCAAATATATTAATGAAAAGCAGGTGGAGGAGAATGCCAAAAGTATCTCAACCTGATAAAGAAGCCAAAGAAAAAGTCTATATTTGGATTGCCGCTTATCAAGAAAATGGCGACCAAGATGCCCAGTATAATTTAGTTGTTCATTACAAAAATTTGGTAGAATCTATTGCTCGCAAATATTCCCAAGGTAAATCTTTTCATGAAGATTTAGTTCAAGTTGGGAATATTGGTTTACTTGGAGCTATTAGAAGATATGATGCAACGTTTGGAAAAAGTTTTGAAGCATTTGCTGTGCCAACCATTGTTGGTGAAATTAAACGATTTTTACGTGATAAAACGTGGAGTGTTCATGTGCCACGCCGAATCAAAGAACTAGGTCCAAAAATTAAAAATGCCGTAGAAGAGCTGACAAGAGAACTTCAAAGCTCGCCGCAAATTAGCGACATTGCGGATTTCATCGGTGTCACGGAAGAAGAAGTTTTAGAAGCAATGGAAATGGGGAAAAGCTACCAAGCACTTTCTGTAGATCATTCGATTGAAGCTGATTCGGATGGGAGTACCATTACATTACTTGATGTCGTTGGTGGTACGGATGATGGATTTGAACGTGTGAATCAACGTATGCTCTTAGAGAAAGTTCTCCCTGTTTTAGATGAGCGAGAACAGAAGATTTTGCAATATACCTTCATTGAAAATCGCAGTCAAAAAGAAACCGGGGAACTACTCGATATATCACAAATGCATGTGTCTAGAATCCAACGTCAAGCTATTAAAAAACTTCGAGAGGCGTTGCAGAATGAGGAAGTGGAGTAAATGAACAAGGCAGTTGAATCAAATAATTTATTTGTATTTCAACGTTCTAAAGCATTACAACAATACTGCGGGGATGTTTATTATACCCATGAGGACGAAAATGGTTTTCTGTATGTTCTTTCTGATGGACTTGGAAGCGGGCTCGAAGCTAATAGAGCGGCTAAAGCGACCGTTGACGCCATTAAAGAAGATATCCATGCAGATATTACAGAAATGCTTGAAAAAGCGAATCAGGCTGTTTCAGGGCTTCGTGGGGCGGCAATTGCCATTATTAAAGGAGACTACTTAACAAAAACACTTCATTATACCGGTATGGGTAATATTCGTTTTTATATGATTGGTATAGAAGACAAACTTATTTTCCCACTTTCTGGCTCTGGATTTTTGTCCGGTCGAAAACAGAAGTATCGGTTGCAATCTTTTAAATATAAACCAGGCAGTAAGTTTTTGATGCATTCAGATGGTCTTGTTTTATCCCGCGTTCGAAAAAGCCTCGAATCACCACTTTGTGTAGTGAAAATCGGGCATTTAATTGAGCGCAATATATTAGATATTCCAACCGATGATGTAACGTTCATGGTTGGCAAATTTCCAGAATAATAAAAACACCTTTTAAACTAGTGATGGTTTAAAAGGTGTTTTTTCATATTCGGTGTGAGAACAGGGTCTATTTATGGTATATTAGAATAGAGCGCTAGTTTTTTATACTTCATTATGTGATAAATGTCACTTAGTAAGCGTGAAGCCAAATTGCTTTGCGTTTTTTTCGCGCGGATTAAAATACAAATAAGAGAGAAGGAGCAAATTGAAGAAAGTTTTATTGAATAGTGTAAAAGGTTATACGTGGACGAGATTTAGGAAAGACTTGCTTGCGGGTATTATCGTGGGCATTATTGCGTTACCACTGGCGATGTCGTTTGCGATTGCATCAGGAGTAAGCCCGGAGTATGGAATTTATTCTAGTTTTGTAGCGGGAATTATTGTTTCAATTTTTGGTGGCTCGAAATTTCAAATTGCGGGACCAACTGGCGCCTTTATTCCAGTATTACTTGGCATCGTTTTAACTTACGGTTATCAAGATTTACTTGTAGCGGGAATGATGGCTGGGGTTTTACTATGTTTAATGGGTATTTTCAAAATTGGAACGCTGATTAAATTTATTCCGCGACCGGTGACGATTGGTTTTACAGCTGGGATTGCTGTCACGATTTTTATGGGGCAAGTGGGGAACTTCCTCGGATTAACAGGGATGGAAAAACATGAATCATTTGTGGCGAATATGCAAGAGATATGGCTGCATCTGGATTCATGGAACTTCTATAGTGTGTTAATTTCATGTATTTGTATGCTCGTCTTATTTATTTTTCCAAAAATTTTACCGAGAATTCCTGCGCCGCTGATTGGACTTGTGATTACGACGGCGATTGCGATGTTATTTTTCCCGGATGCATTACCAACGATTGGCTCGGCATATGGTGATATTCCGAGTACTTTTCCACCGTTTGAATTTCCTGATATGACATTTGCGAATATGAGTAAACTGGTTGGGCCGGCATTTGTTATCGCGATGCTTGGTGGGATTGAGTCGCTGCTTTCGGCGGTTGTTGCAGATGGCATGACGAATACAAAACATAATAGTAATCGCGAGCTAATCGGACAAGGGATTGCTAATATTGTTACGCCGATGTTTGGTGGAATCCCGGCAACTGGGGCGATTGCAAGAACGGCGACCAATATTAATAACGGCGCAACTAGCCGTGTTTCGGGCGTTATCCACGGGATTTTCGTATTACTCACTTTACTCGTGCTTGCTCCAGTAGCTGTCAACATTCCGATTGCAGCAATGGCCCCGATTTTAATGTTAGTTGCTTGGAATATGAGTGAACGAAAAACATTCCAACATATTATCAAACTAAAATCAGGGGATACATTAGTACTTGTCATTACTTTCTTACTAACTGTTTTCGCGAGTTTAACTGTGGCAGTGGAAGTTGGCTTGCTTCTGGCGGTTGTTCTTTTTGCGAAACAAATGGGAAGTTCCATGCAAATCGAAGAAATTGAACCAGAAGGCGCCGAAATTGCGCCTCATTTACACGAGAAAATTAGTATTTTTACAATTCGCGGCCCGCTTTTCTTTGGTGCAGCCCAGATTTTTCAACAAAATATTATTAAAGCAATTCATGTAAAACCGGAATTTCTGATTTTGAGGATGGGGAAAGTACCGATTATTGATGCGACCGCAGAAGGATATTTCCACCAAATTGAAAAAGAATTTTCGAAGCAAGGTGGCCAAATTTTGATTACCGGGCTAACGGATAAAGCGAAAGAAAGTCTGAAAGGTAGCGGACTTTACGACCGGATAGGCGAAGAGCACTTCTTTTCTCATACCGAGGATGCGATTCATTTTGCGGAAAATGCTTTGAATAAATGAGACTGGTAGCTTTTGTCAGTTGAAACGTAATTATGTTACACTTAGTAGATAATGAAATAAATGGAGGCTATCAAGTATGGAGCAAATGCAAGAAAAAATAATGAAATTAGTCCAAAAATCGCTAACGTATAAACCAGCGCAAATTAATGCCGTTATCAAATTGATGGAAGAAGGCAACACGGTCCCATTTATCGCGCGTTACCGTAAAGAAATGACTGGTAGCCTAGACGAAGTTGAAATTCGCGATATTGAAGAAACATTTGAATATGTAACGAAATTAGAAAATCGTAAAGAAGAAATTATTCGCTTAATAGATGAACAAGGAAAATTAACAGACGAACTAAGAGCCGCAATCGTCAAAGCGGAAAAACACCAAGCGCTGGAAGACTTATATCGCCCGTACAAACAAAAGAAACGCACGAAAGCAACGATTGCCAAAGAAAAAGGCTTAGAACCACTGGCAGACTGGCTAATGAGTTTTCCGAGCAATGCCGATCCATTAAAAGAAGCTGCGAACTACATTTCTGAGGAAAAAGAAGTGGAATCAGCAGAAGCGGCATTACTCGGCGCGCATGAAATTATCGCTGAACAAATTAGTGATGAACCTAGTTTCCGTGAGTGGATTCGTAACTTTACGCGCAAATTCGGGATGGTTGAATCCAGAGTGAAAAACGCCGAAGCAGACGAAAAAGGCGTTTATGAAATGTATTACGAATTTAACGAAATGATTGGCAAAGTAGCGAGCCACCGCATTCTTGCATTTAACCGCGGTGAGAAAGAAGACATTTTACGTGTCCAAATCCAAGTCGACACGACGAAAATTTTCCAATACTTATTTGAGAAAGTCATCCAAAATCGTAATTCTGCAACGCGTCCTTACGTAGAAGAAGCCATTTTAGATGCTTATAAACGATTTATCGGTCCAGCAATTGAACGTGAAATCCGCGGCGAACTTACAGAAAAAGGCGAAGAACAAGCAATCCATATTTTCTCCGAGAACTTGCGCAAACTGCTATTACAACCACCTTTAAAAGGGAAAATTATCCTTGGGGTCGATCCAGCTTTTAGAACAGGTTGTAAATTCTCTGTGTTAGATCAAACGGGGAAAGTGCTAGAAATTGGCGTTGTTTACCCACATACGGCTAAAGCGCGCCGCCCTGAAGCAAAACAAAAAATTGCGGAGATTTTATCCACATACAAAGTGGAGGTTATCGCGATTGGTAATGGAACGGCATCACGTGAAACGGAGCAATTTATCGTGGAAGTGATTCGCGAATCGAACTCCAATGCTTATTATTGTATCGTGAATGAAGCTGGCGCGAGTGTGTATTCTGCGAGTGAAACAGCCCGCGAAGAGTTCCCAGATTATCAAGTAGAAGAACGTAGCGCAGTTTCAATTGGACGCCGTTTGCAAGATCCACTAGCTGAACTTGTAAAAATTGATCCAAAATCTGTCGGCGTAGGCCAATACCAACATGATGTCGCGCAAAAACGACTAAACGAAACGCTAACTTTTGTCGTTGAAACAGCCGTTAACCAAGTAGGTGTCAACGTTAATACGGCCTCCGCTTCACTTTTACAATATGTGGCTGGCTTAAACAAAACAGTCGCAAATAATATTCGTAAATATCGCGAGGAAAATGGTTCGTTCGCTTCTCGTAAAGAATTGAAAAAAGTTCCTCGTCTAGGCGCGAAATCATATGAACAAAGTATCGGTTTCTTACGTATTTTAGAAGGCGAAAATCCACTTGATAAAACAGCAATTCACCCTGAAAGTTATAAAGCAGCCGAGCAAATTGTAAAAGCAGCTGGTTTCGGCTTGAAAGATATCGGTAGTGAGGATTTAAAAGTAGCCTTACAAGCACTAAGTATCCCTGAGGAAGCAGAGAAATTAAATATTGGTAAAGAAACAATGCGCGATATCATTGATAATTTAATTGCTCCTGGTCGCGACCTTCGTGACGAACTTCCAGCACCACTTTTAAAACAAGATGTTATTTCGATGGAAGATTTAAAACAAGGTATGGAACTACAAGGAACGGTTCGTAATGTAGTTGACTTTGGCGCTTTTGTTGATATTGGCGTGAAACAAGACGGCCTTGTGCATATTTCGAAACTAAGTAATTCTTTTGTTAAAAACCCGATGGATGTCGTTTCAGTAGGAGATGTTGTGACCGTTTGGGTGGATGAAGTAGATACGAAGAAAAATCGTATTGCCTTAACGATGCTTAATCCTAATGGAAGTGTTAAATAATGAATCAAGCAGAGTTGCAGCGACACATGGAAGAAGTGTCGCTGCAATTTTTCCAAAAAGAATTTCGGCATCAAGCTGTTTTTAACGCACGTTTACGGACAACTGGCGGGCGTTATTTGCTCAAAAGTCACGATATCGAAATGAACCCTAAATACTTGGAAAACTTTGGCTTAGAGTACTTTATTGGCATTATGAAGCACGAACTTTGCCATTATCACCTTCATTTAGAGAAAAAAGGCTACCAACATCGCGATAAAGATTTCCGGGAGTTATTAAAAAAAGTAGACGCGCCACGATTTTGTGCAGCAATTCCACGTGAAATTACAATGCATGAATATACATGCCAAAGCTGTGGGAAATCGTTTTTAAGGCAGCGTAGATTCAATGTGAATCGTTATCGCTGTGGTAGTTGCGGTGGAAAACTAAAGCAAACAGGCTCCAAGAAAATTTATACAGAAAACCCGTGAAAAGTCTTGCATTTTCGCCGGATTCTGCGTATACTAGTGGAAGTCAGATAATTCCACAGTAGCTCAGTTGGTAGAGCAATCGGCTGTTAACCGATCGGTCGCAGGTTCGAGTCCTGCCTGTGGAGTTTGGGGAAGTACTCAAGTGGCTGAAGAGGTGCCCCTGCTAAGGGTATAGGTCGCTCGCGCGGCGCGAGGGTTCAAATCCCTCCTTCTCCGTAATAACTTGTAAAGACATTGTTTAGGAAACTAAGCAGTGTCTTTTTTTTGTGCAAAATAGCGATGGATTTGTGCCTATATCTATGCTAAAGTTATTTTGAAAGATAAGCTCAAGTTGCAAAAAACGTAACGTAAATACTCGGAGGTGCAAAATGAAGGTTATCCATTTTTATAGTGAAAATGCCGACTATGGCTGTTTTTCTAATTTCTCTTTACATCCAGTTGTCATCGATGGCGTGACATACCTAACCACAGAACACTATTTCCAAGCGCAAAAATTTATCGATAAAAAGATTATTAAAAAAGTAATTAATGCAAAGAAACCAATAGATGCAGCAAAATTGGGTAGAAATAGAGACTTCCCACTGCGCAAAGGCTGGGAAAGTATGAAAGACGAAGTGATGTTAAAAGCAATCAGAGCAAAAGTAGAGCAACATTCGGAAGTGAAAGAAATGCTTTTATCCACAGAGAATGCTATTTTAGTGGAACATACGGAAAATGATCATTATTGGGGCGACGGCGGAGATGGCTCTGGAAAAAATCGTCTAGGCAAGATTTTGATGAAAGTCAGAGACGAATGGAACTCTAAATAGTGGGAGATAGCTTAAATGGAACCAATAAATCATTTTTTTGAATGGGCTAAAAATAATAATTGGCAAGTAGATTTGTCTGCTGTAGAGAAAAACTTGCCAGAGCAGATTTTAAAGAGATATGGAAATTTGCCAGATGCATATAAGGCCTTTTATAGACAACTTCACCTCTGTAGCAATGCGGGGGACACTTGTTGGTTTTTATCGGAAGAAGATTTTTTAGAGAATGAGGATGACGCCTTTTCGTGGAATTCTTTTGAACAAATGAGTTTAGAAGCAGCAGAAGGCGATAAAAATTTAGAAAATAAAGTAAGACTATTTTGGAATGCGCATTTACCAATTATGATGAGTGTTGGCGGTTGTTATGAATATTATGCTATCCATTTAACTAACGGAAATATTGTTCATGGCTCGGAACCAGAGTTTGAAGAAAGTTCGATTGTAGCAGAGTCGTTCGCGGATTTTATACTGAAAATCGAAATTGGCAAAATAATATTATAATAAAAAAATTTAAAAGTTGGAGATGATAGGTATGGATTATACATTAGAAAAAATACAGCATAAATACCGAAAAGGTGAAAAATTAAAATACATTTTCTTTTGGGGACATCAGCCTGCTGAAGATGGGAAGATAAGTAAAAGTTGTTTTAGTCAGTGGTGGATTTGTAGTTTTAAAGTGGACGGAGTGGAATATAATTGTGCTGAGCAATTTATGATGGCAGAGAAAGCAAAGCTATTTAATGATATGGAAATGAGAGAGAAAATTTTAGCGGCTAAGCATCCGAAACAAGCGAAAGATTTCGGTAGATTAATAAGTGGTTTTCAAGAAGATATTTGGCTTAAGAATCGGTTTAATATAGTTATGCGTGCGAATCAGGCAAAATTTTCTCAAAATGAAGAGTTGAAAAAGTTTTTAATGCAAACGAAAAACCGGATTTTGGTTGAAGCAAGCCCAGTAGATAAAATTTGGGGTATTGGAATGGCTGCGGATAATAAGAACGTGGAAAATCCGTTATATTGGAAAGGTCTGAATTTACTCGGTTTTGCTTTGATGGCAGTGAGAGATGAACTTGAGAACTAATGCGTACTAGTAAACTTGTTGTTCTCGCAAAAATAGTTTTTTTATAAGAGAATTGCTATAATAAGAAAAACATTTCAGAAAGGAATGGACCATGGATAATAAACTGGAATTTACAACGATTGATGAATATATTACCCAAGCACCACCAGAAACAAAAGAAGTGTTGCAAAAAATAAGAGAAACGATTCAAGCTGCTGCACCGGAAGCAACGGAAAAGATAAGTTATCAAATGCCGACTTTTTATTTGGAAGGGAACCTGGTGCACTTTGCTGTTGCGAAAAATCACTACGGGTTTTATCCGGCTTCTAGTGGCATTGCGGCGTTTGAATCTAAGCTCGGAAATTACAAGCATTCTAAAGGTGCTGTACAGTTTCCAATCAAAGAAGAAGTTCCTTACGAGTTAATTAAAGAAATGACGCTTTTCCGACTAGCAGAAAATAAACAAAAAGCAGCAGAAAAGCTAGCAAAGAAGAAAAAATAAGAAGGAGACTTTCATTGTGATGATGAAAGTCTTTTTTTGTTTGGTCTTTTATTTTAAAAAGACTAGACATTTAATATTAAATGAGTATAATAATAAATAGAAAACGTTTTCTTTTTAGAAAAATATCATGTTTGGGGGAAGTAAAGTGAATAAGTTTATGGAGTTACTTGGGGAAAAGTTAATGCCTCTTGCTGCAAAACTAGGAGAGAATAGGTACTTAACCACTTTAAGAGATGCATTCATGTTGGCATTTCCGCTAACAATGTTTGGTTCGATTGCGGTGGTTTTAATGAATCTACCGTTTTGGAGTGATGAAACGAAGGCAGTTTTACAGTTGTATCTTGGAAATGCCCAAAGCGCCACGATGAGTATTATGACTGTCTTTGTTGTTTTTGGAATTGGATATTCACTATCTAAATATTATAAAGTTGAAGCAATTTATGGAGGGGCAGTTGCCCTTGCTAGCTTCTTGATTTTAACGCCATTTTTCTTTAATAGTCCTGATGGAGAGCTTATTACCGGAGCGCTTTCGTTAGATCGACTTGGGGCAAAAGGAATGTTTATCGGAATGATTACTGGTTTTATTGCTGCAGAATTATATCGATTTTTTGTTCAACGGGATTGGACAATCAAAATGCCTGCAGGAGTTCCACCTGCTGTAGCTAAATCATTTGCAGCACTTATTCCTGCTATCTTAACATTAAGTATTTTTTTAGCAATTAATGTTATGGTACAATTCTTCTTCCATACAAACTTACATGATGTTGTTTATACTGTTATTCAAAAGCCTTTAGTGGGGCTTGGTTCAGGAATTGTTCCAACACTAATCGCTTTATTTTTTGTCCAAGTATTATGGTTTTTCGGCCTGCATGGTCAAATCATTGTCAACTCGGTAATGGACCCGATTTGGAATACGTTAATGCTTGAAAATTTAGATGCTTATAAAGCTGGACTCCCATTGCCGCATATTATTACGAAACCATTTATGGAAGTCTTTACTGTTGGTATGGGCGGATCTGGAATGACACTCGCAGTAGTAATCGCGCTCGCTTTTCTAATGAAGAGTAAACAAAGCAAAGAAATCGGTCGTTTAGCGCTTGGTCCTGGTATTTTTAACGTTAATGAACCGGTACTATTTGGGATGCCAATTGTGCTAAATGCGACGATTTTAATTCCGTGGATATTGGCACCACTCATTGTAACGACGCTTAATTACTTTGTGATGGCTGCCGGAATTGTACCAGCACCAACTGGAGTTTCGGTGCCGTGGACAGTGCCAATTATCATAAATGGAATCTTGGCAACTAACTCATGGCTAGGCGGGGCGCTTCAAGTAGTCGATTTCTTCATCGTCCTCATTATCTGGTATCCGTTCTTAAAACTCGTGGATCGCACGAATATTGCCCGAGAATCGGAAGCGGCTGTTAAATAAGTTATCTTTTCCTTTTCGATATGCTATAATTTGATTGGAAATGGCTAGACATTTTTAATTCAAGCAAAGGAGCGATCGAATTGGTTAAGTATGAACTGATTGCAGCAGATATCCGTGAAAAAATAAACAACGGTACTTATCCACCAGAATCCATTCTTCCTGATCAAGTGAGCTTATGCAAAACCTATGATTGTAGCAGAATGACCATAAAAAAAGCTTTTGATGTATTGGCGCTTGAAGGACTTGTTTATAGGCAACGTGGTGCGGGAACCTTTGTCATGAAAAATGCCTTAGCTAATAAGCAAGATGCGAGTTTGCGGGATTATGACGGTTTAACAAAAATGATGGGAGATAATCGAATCTCGAGTAAAATTATTGCATTTGATATCGCATTCCCAGATGAAAAAACACAAGAACAACTATTAATAAAAGCAGATCAACCAGTGTATAAATTGATTCGGCTACGCTTGTTAGACGGTGAGCCATACGTGCTGGAGCATACAACAATGCCAGCAGATTTAGTTCCCGGTCTAACAAAAGAGATTTTACATCATTCGATTTATGCTTATTTACAAGAGTCACTAGGGCTTGTGCTAAGCGGTGCATTTCGGAAAATTAATGCCGATAAGCCATCTGAATATGACCAAGAATATTTAGCATGCGGGGAACACGACCCAGTGCTTGAAGTAGAGCAAGTGGTGTACTTAAAAGATGGCAGACCAGTCGAGTATTCTCGCTCAAGACATCGCTATGATACGAGAAGTTTTATTATGGTTGACCACCGGGAAAAATGAAATAAAGTCAGCATGCCCAAAAAGCATCGCTGACTTTGTTTTATCCTAGTAAAAATGCATAAAAAGTGTTCGATAAAAATTTTGTAAATAAAATTAGAAAAAGCCGTTGACAGTCACTCAGATTATGTTATAATAAAAAAGCTGGTGTAAGAGAAATGAATTCAATTGAATATATATTCATTTTTCGTTTTTTATCTGGCCCGTTGGTCAAGCGGTTAAGACACCGCCCTTTCACGGCGGTAACACGGGTTCGAATCCCGTACGGGTCACTTTTTTATACATTTTCTATACATCTGGTTCCGTGGTGTAGGGGTTAACATGCCTGCCTGTCACGCAGGAGATCGCGGGTTCAAATCCCGTCGGGACCGCTCAAAAAGAATTCAAGTTAAACTTGGATTCTTTTTTTCGTACGGGAAATTAGACATGCCTTTTTATTTGAGTTATAATCTTATTATTCATATAAGAATTGTAAGAATTAAATTGGAGGAATGAATCATGGATTTAGTGAAAAATGGGAAAGTACTAGAACTTGTACATCCAAATGGAAACTGGACATTAATTAAAGAAGAAGGTTTTTCTCCAGTTCAAATAACTGTGGCTGCTGTTGCGGCTTGTAGCGGATATGTGTATCAAACATTACTTGAGAAAAAACGAATTGAGATAAATGATTTAAGTATTCACACCGATTATGAGCAAGATCAAGAAAGTGCTGTGCATGTTTTAACGAAAATTAATGTTACTTTTACGGTGGATTTAGTAGATAAAAGTAACCAAGCGAAAGCCGAAAAAGCGGTGCATTTAGTGAAAGATGCCTGCCCAGTTGCGAAAAGTTTAGACCCATCGATTGAAATTAATGAGATTGTTGTTTTTAAATAAAATGATGAGTAGACCGAGCCTTGTTGTTCGGTCTATTTTTTTGCCTTTAGTTTGGCTTGATTACTTAGAGGGAAGGCTATATACTGGAACCAAACAATACAAACGAGGTGCTGGGACATGGAAGAAAGAACTATTGTAGAAAAATTACAACTGACTAAATACAAAGAAGCGGTCATCCTAAATCAACCAGATGGAGCGGATTATTTTCACCGTTTAGCGAGTTACGAGGAAAAAATGGCTGATAAACAATACGATTTAATTTTCGATTTTGTTGAGACGCTAGAAGAATTGATTGCTTTCGTGCAAAAAGTTATTGCTGAAAATAAACTTGCTGTGGATGGTTATTTATTTTTCGCCTACCCCAAAAAAGGCAATAAAAAGTTCGATACATACGTGCACCGCGATGAACTCATGCCAGCGCTTAAAACTGATGAAGAAGGTTACGTCGATGGTAGCACCCTCAAATTCACGCGAATGGTTGCACTTGATGAAACGTACACGGTTGTTGGCCTAAAAGAAGCAACGAAGCTAAAAGCAAAGGGTGTCAAAAAGAATAATCCTTCCGCAGATGAATACGCCGACCACGTTCCCCTAGTCGCAGAATTTTTAGCAGACAAAGGCGATTTACAAGCTTTTTACAATAATTTAGCAACAGGCTACCAGCGAGTTTGGGCGCGCTATATTTACTCTGCCAAACAACCAGCCACACAAGAAAAAAGACGCGTAGAAATGGTCGATATTTTGAGCCAAGGTTATAAAACAAAAGATCTTTACCGACAAGGGAAAAAGTAACCAGATAATTTTATTTGGTTATTTTTGCGTTTGAAACTGCTTCTTTATGTAAAAGTCTTTAGGCATGATAGAATAGAAGGGGAATAAGACGAAGGAAAATCTTGTTGCACTGGAAAAGGGGACATGCAGGATGGCGAATTATATTAACAAAGAAAGGCGCCAAATTGATTTTGATCCATTTGATTTACGGATAATTGCCGTACCAGAAGTAGTAGCGGTGCAGTTTAAGCCGCACTCAGAGCATACTTTACTTATTCGTATTGCGGATGTCGGCGCAACCTATCAGCCACTCAAACACGAATCACTTTTTGAAGCTATTTTGCCCGTTCATTTTAATGATATTAACGAAGAAGATGACTACTGGGGATTAAGTGACAAAGAGCAAGCAGAGATGAAACTATTTAATGAGGTGCATCGCGATTTGATTTATGATTTTGTGGATAAGCACCCAGATTTTACGCAGATTGTTGTCCATTGTCACGCTGGAGTCAGCCGAAGTAGCGCGGTTGCTATGGGAATTGCGGAACATCTAGGGGACACGGACACGTATAATAAACTTCAAGTGATAAAACGTTATTTACCAAATCCGCGGGTTCTCGCGATTATGCGGGGCGAAGCGTATTTATAAAACGAAAACGAAGAAATGTTAGGAGAGATTTTGTATGGAGAAGCATTATGATTATATTGCGATTGGTGGCGGTAGTGGCGGGATTGCTTCGATTAACCGCGCAGCCATGCACGGAGCAAAATGCGCATTAATTGAGCCAAAATTTTTAGGTGGAACTTGTGTGAATGTTGGTTGTGTTCCTAAAAAAGTCATGTGGTACGGCGCGCAAATCAAAGAAGCAATGGATTTATACGCAGATGCCTATGGTTACCAAGTGGACGCAAGTTTTGACTTCCAAAAATTAGTCGAAAACCGAGAAGCATACATTGAACGCATTCGCGGTTCCTACAAAAATGGGCTTGATAATAATCACGTAGACTGGATAAAAGGTTATGCCGAATTTGTTGATGAGAAAACATTGCGCGTAAACGGCGAATTAGTGACAGCAGATCATATTTTAATTGCAACTGGCGGCGAACCAGCGCTTCCTTCCATTCCGGGCGCAGAATTCGGTATCACATCAGATGGCTTTTTTGCATTAAAAGAACTTCCTAAAAAAGTGGCGGTTGTTGGCGCGGGCTACATCGCAGTTGAGCTTGCTGGCGTACTACAACAACTTGGCTCAGAAACACATCTTTTCGTACGTAAACATGCACCGCTCCGAAATTTTGATCCACTTTTAACCGATACATTAACCGAAATTATCGAGCAATCGGATATGACGTTGCATAAACACGCCGTTCCGCAAAAAGTCGAAAAAAACTCAGATGGTAGTTTAACATTAAGCTTAGAAGATGGCCGCACAGAAACGGTTGATACACTTATTTGGGCGATTGGACGTAAACCAGTCATCAAAGGCCTACAAATCGAAAAAGCGGGCGTAGAACTCTTAGAAAGCGGACATATCGCTGTAGACAAATTCCAAAACACCAATGTGGATGGGATATATGCAGTTGGTGATGTAACGGGTCACTATGAATTAACTCCGGTCGCAATCGCTGCTGGCCGTCGCTTATCAGAACGCCTTTTCAATAACAAAAAAGATGCTCATTTAAACTATGAAAACATTCCAACCGTTGTATTTAGCCATCCAGCTATCGGAACGGTCGGATTAACAGAACCGGAAGCAATCGAAAAATATGGCAAAGAAAATATCAAAGTATACACTTCTAGCTTTACCTCGATGTATACAGCCATCACAGACCACCGCGAACCTTGTCGGATGAAGCTAATCTGTGAAGGGAAGACAGAGCACGTCATCGGTTTGCATGGGATTGGTTACGGCGTGGATGAAATGATTCAAGGATTCGCCGTTGCGATTAATATGGGCGCGACAAAAGCCGATTTCGACAATACAGTCGCTATCCACCCAACAGGATCCGAAGAATTTGTTACAATGAAATAGAAAACAACGATGGAGGAGGAAGTACGCAATGGGAAAAAAATTATCACTTTATTTTGTAAGACATGGTCAAACTTACTTAAACAAAAATTTACGTATGCAAGGTTGGGCTGATACGCCGCTCACACCAGAAGGCATTGAAGTAGTCAAAGAAAGTGGTCGCGGACTGGCGGAAACGGAATTCGTAGCAGCCTACTCAAGCGACTTACACCGTACAATCGCAACAGCGGGGCACTTACTTAAAGAAAATAAACACGCATTTGGTTTAACGCTAGAACCACTAAGCGAATTTCGGGAAACTTTCTTCGGTTCCTACGAAGGCGAAAAAGGCGATGTTGCATGGAACGAAATTGCACATCATATGGGATATGCGAACCAAGAAGAACTATTCCAAAAAGCCGATGTGCGCGAAACAATGAATGGTACGAAAGCTGCTGATCCAACTGGAGATGCGGAAGATTTCATGACATTTTGGACGCGCGTAGAACAAGGTTTCTTACACGTTATCAATCGTCATAGAGAAACTGGTGGAAACGTCCTTATCGTCGCTCACGGAAATACCATTCGTAACATTGTCCACGAACTAGAACCATCCATGGACGAAGCGGTTATCCTCGACAACGCGAGTGTTACCGTATTAGCTTACGAAAACGGCTTATTCAAATTAGAACGTTTAAATGATACTTCTCATTTTAAAAAAGCATAGAAAAAACGAGCTTTAGGAACTAGTTTCCCAAAGCTCGTTTTTTTATTCTTTCGGTATATCCGGGTCAGGAAGATTATTATCAATCGCCAGCTGACCTCGCCGCAATTTAATTAAACGATTAACGTTAACGATAATTGTTTTCACAACTGCATAAAGTGGAACACCTAGAATCATTCCGAAAATTCCTGCTAAGTTTCCAGCAACAATTAAGATAATGATAATAGTTAGTGGGTGAATCGATAATGATTTACCCATAATATATGGAGAAAGTAAGTTAGAGTCGATTTGTTGAACAATCGTTACAACAACAATAACTAGTAATGCTTGGACAGGAGAAGTGAATAGCGCCACGATAACCGCGGGAGCTGCTCCAAGGAAAGGTCCGAGGTAAGGGATAATATTCGTCGCACCAGCAATGAACCCGAAAAGAAGGGCATACGGTTGACCAATAATTAAATAGCCAATGAAAGTAAATAAACCAACAAACATACAATCAATTGCTTGTGAACTGATGTAAGTAGAAATTGTTTTATTCATTTCTTTAATAATTTGTTTTGCTTCAGAACGAATACCAGCTGGGAAAAATTTACCAGAGGATTCCACAAATTTATGACCATCTTTAAACATATAAAAGACGATAAAAGGTACGGTTACAAGGATCATGACAAAGCCAGAGACAAACGAGATAATCGCTCCAAAACTAGAAGCAACACCATCCACGACAACGGACATAATTTTTGGTAACGAGATATTTAGTTTGGAAAGCTCTTCTTTTATGTCCACCCCTTGGAACGCTGGGTTGCTAGAGAAGCTTTGTAACCATTTCTCGAAATCTTGCCAATAGCCCGGAATAGCTTTGGCTAATTCTGTAACTTGATCTGCAAGTGTTGGTCCAAGTTGCATCACCGCTAATACGATCAGCACGATAAAGGCGATGAAAATTAAAATAACACTTAAAAGCCGAGGTACTTTTCTTTTTTCCAAAAATAACACGAGCGGATTAAATAAATAGAATAAAAATCCTGCTACTAAAATCGGCATAAACAGTGTCGAAACGATAATGCCTACTGGTGAAAATATGTACTTCATTTGCAATAATACGAACAAAATCGCTACAACAGCTAATATTTCGATCGTCCAAAAAAATAATTTACTATCTCGAAAACGTGAAAACTTCAAATTTTTCCCTTCTTTCTAAAACATTATTGATAATTTTTATAGTACCATTAACTGCTTTAAATAGCCACTGAATTAGTAGTATTGACGTGGAAGTATATGTGTTATACAATATATATAACAGTTAGAAAAGAGGTGTTTCTATGCTACTCGCGATTGATCTGCAATCAGACGAGCCAATTTATACACAAATATGTAATCAAATCATTGAAGGTATGGCAAAACGGGAACTTTTACCAGGGGATAAATTACCTTCTGTTCGAAGTCTCGGCGCAGATATCGGCATTAATTTTCATACAGTAAATAAAGCGTATCAGATTTTAAAGCAAGAAGGATTGATTCAAATCCACCGTCAAAAAGGTGTCGTTATTCATCCGGACGGGATAGCAAAGGCGGACGAACACTATTTTATGAAATTACAAACGAAATTAAGACCCCTCATCGCTGAATCCGTCGTACGCGGCGTGACCGAAGAGAAGTGGCTCGAAGTAAGCAAGGCAATTTTTGACGAAATGCATGGACGGAGAGTGGAGTAGAGATGGAAATCATCATTTATATTTTTGTTAGTATTGCAATCATTTCACTGCAAGCAATCACCCCTTTTGTAATAAGGAAATCAGAATGTTTTGGCGTCAATGTTGGTGAACGTGCGAATCGAAATGCAGAATTGACGCGTCTAAAAAAACAATACGTTGGTCAAGTCGTTCTATGGACAGTGTTCGTGGCAATTATTGGTATCGCGCTTATTCAAGGCTTTCATTCTAGTGAAAACATCCAAGCGGGCATCTTTATCGTCTCGATGTTTGGTCAATTAATCGTATCTTTTATCATTTATTATCGCTTCCACCAAACAACTTTGCAGTGGAAAAAAGAGAAAATTGAGGCGGGAGAAATTTCGACAAACGCTATTATTATGGTAGATACGAGTTTTCATCGTAGAAAAATGGTTATCTCCTATACCTGGTTTGTTGTTCCGTTATTAATATTTATTATTACCCTGGCGATTACAGCTGTTTTTTATCCTGTAGCACCAGCAGCTTTTCCGATTCATTTTGATATGAACGGCGCGGTGACGGATACGGTTACCAAATCACCACGAGTGGCATTACTTTTACCAATGATGCAGCTCGGAATGATTGCTTTATTTATCTTTATCAATTTCGTCATTGCCAGAAGTAAACAAACCGTGGAAAACGAAAACCCGACAGATTCGTTAAAAAGGAATATGTTATTTAGACAGATTTCTAGTAAAGCAATGTTAATCATGTGCACGATTATGGTGATTGACTTTCTAGTAATGCAAGTCGTCATGTTACTATCACTTCCAGCTGAATGGATGATTACTGCGACGATTATTACGGTCGTTTTAATTCTGTTTGGTACTGTGTTACTTGCTGTTAAAGTAGGGCAGGGCGGTAGTAGACTAAAATTTGCGGATCAACCTGATGGTGTAAATAAACCAATTCGCGACGATGATGCGTTTTGGAAAGCGGGGGTCATTTATTTTAACCGAAACGACCCAGCTTTGTTTGTAGAAAAACGTTTTGGGATTGGTTGGACGATTAATACAGCTCGTCCGGTTGCTTGGTTATCTTTTGTCATTATTATTGCGGTCATTATTTTAATTAGTGTCTTGTTTTAATTTGTTCTGAGTGGGGTATTTACCATATGTTATGCAGACGAACAGTTCTGGCGTGGTATGCTTTGTTAAAGGAGTAGATAATCATGGCGATTAGATTGAAGCGGCTAGAGGAATGGGAAGGATTCACTGGTATTGCGCTCGTCCGAGAAGGTCTTAAAACAGAAGCACTCCATACAGAAATTAGAAAAACCTTCCAAGAAATGCTCCAACTTGCGCAAGACGTGGATGATTTTTCCAAGCAAGAAACATTTTATGGGATTTCTGTTCATAATATAGAAGATGGGATAACGCATTATTCGGTTATTCCGGTAGAACAAAAGTATCCAAATTTAAAAGAACCGCTCGAATGGATTGAAGTGCCAGCGCATACTTATTTTGTTGCTGAGCATATCCCTGACACAGACATAATCGAAAGCTATGAAGAAATTGCCAGAGCGATTCAAGAAAAAAACTACAAACCATACATTACAGCGAATAATCCTGTATTTGACCCATTACCATTTAAATTGGAACTATATACGAAAAATGAGGACGCGAAGGCAAATATCGAAATTAGAATTCCTGTCGTGAAAGAACTTCATATGTAAAATGCGAGCCTGGGACTTTTGTTCTGGGCTTTTTTATACTAGCAAGCTGTTTTTGAGTGTGCTATAATAAGTACGCTATTTTGTGATTATTTTAACAAGAAGGAAGGGATTTATGTGGGATATTACAGCCCGCAGGAAGTAACAGAGATTACGATTGAGAAAGGGACCCAAAAAGCAAATTCCAGTACATTAACGCTCGTTTTACTAGGATTTTTGGGTGGGGCTTTTATATCGCTTGGTTACTTATTATACATACGTGCAGTAGGAACTATGCCTCACGAATGGGGAAGTTTTGCAACGCTGATTGGCGCGAGTCTTTTTCCAGTTGGACTTGTTTGTATTTTGCTAGGTGGAGGCGAATTAATCACTGGCAACATGATGGCCGTAGCGATTGCTTGGTATGACAAAAAAATTTCCTTCCAACAACTACTTAGAAACTGGGCGATTGTATCCGTGATGAACTTAGTCGGCGCCTTTTTCGTCGCTTATTTCTTTGGACATTTCGTCGGCTTAACAGAAGGCGATTTCTTACCGAAAACCCTTGCCACAGCTGGTGCAAAAATTAACGATCCTTTCTGGGTTGCTTTTGTTTCCGGTATTGGTTGTAACTGGTTTGTAGGTATTGCTGTTTGGCTTTGTTACGCGGCCAAAGACTTCGCTGGGAAAATTCTCGGTATTTGGTTCCCGGTCATGGCATTTGTCGCTATCGGATTCCAGCACGTTGTCGCCAACATGTTTATTATTCCAGCCGCGATTTTCGCTGGTTACTATTCATGGGCAGATTTCATTTGGAACGTCATCCCCGTTTATTTAGGAAATGTCGTTGGTGGAGCAGTATTCGTCAGCCTATTCTACTTCCTTGCCTATAAGAAAAACGCACCGAAAAAAGTAAAAGAAGAAATTCATCAACCAATTGAAGAAAATTAAGCCAAAAAGCTAGTTGCATTCCGTGTAACTAGCTTTTTTTATAAAAAATTAAATACTTTCTCAGTCCTATCATGCCAGGATAGAATCACTTTTTCCAGAAGCCATTTGCCCAAAATCCTGATTAGTTTTTTTGATTTGTGGAAAACACTAATATAAGCAGCACGAAGCATCGGCAGAAAAATTGATGGAGGAGTGGTATTTTTGAGTATTAAAGAAACAGCATTACCAAAAGTTCAAACAAAATTATTTATAAATGGAAAATGGATAGATGGAGATAATAAGGAAACGAAAGATATCGTCAACCCAGCAACCGGCGACGTTATCGCAAAAATCGCTCAAGCAGGACCAGCTGAAACAAAACAAGCGATTAAAGCCGCCAAAGATGCCTTTCCAGATTGGGCAAAAATGGAACTTGCAGACCGCGTCAAATTATTACACAAAATTGCGGACTTAATGGAAGAAAAAGCAGATACGCTGGCAAAAATTATGACGCTTGAACAAGGTAAACCACTAAAAGAATCTAAAGGAGAAGTCCTAGTTGGTGCAGAAAACTTCCGATTTGCCGCAGAAGAAGCAAGACGATTATATGGTGAAACGATTCCGGCTCCAAATAATCATGCCTTTATCGTCAAAAAACAACCAATTGGCGTAGTCGCTGCGATTACCCCATGGAATTTCCCGGGAGGTATGGTGACACGGAAACTCGCTCCGGCACTGGCAACAGGTAATACTATCGTGCTAAAACCATCCGGCGATACACCACTTTCGGCGCTCGCCATCTTTGAAATTTTTGAAGAAGCAGGCTTGCCAAAAGGTGTTGCAAATATCGTTATGGGTAGCTCGAAAGAAATCGGTGAAACGTTGACAGATAGCGATGATGTCCGCAAATTAACTTTCACAGGTTCTACCAAAGTCGGTCAAACACTATTTAAACAATCCGCCGACACATTGAAGAAAATTTCGCTTGAACTTGGTGGACATGCGCCGTTTATCGTATTTGACGATGCCAACCTTGATGCAGCCGTTAATGATTTAGTCGCAGCTAAATTCCGCAACAACGGTCAAGTTTGCGTATCTCCAAACCGAATTTTCGTCGCCAAAGAAATCAAAGAAAAATTCACGAAAGCATTAGTTGCAAAAGTAGAGCAATTAAAAGTCGGCAACGGTTTAGACGATGTGAATGTCGGTCCACTTATCCGCGAAGATGCGATTGATAAAATCGACAAACAACTGAAAGACGCCACTGACAAAGGCGCGCAAGTCCTTACCGGTGGCGGTCGCTTAACCGGCTCAGACTATGACAAAGGTAACTTCTACAAACCAACCGTCTTAGATAACGTCACTCGTAAAATGGACATTTTCTATGAAGAAACATTCGGGCCAGTCATTCCGCTCATCACTTTTGAAACAGAAGATGAAGCAATTGAAATGGCGAATGACAGCGAATTTGGTCTCGCATCTTACTTCTATACAAAAGATTTAGCGCGCGTCGAAAAAGTTGGCGCAGCACTAGAATACGGAATGGTCGGCGCAAACGAGATTGCGATTTCCAACCCAGAAACCCCATTCGGCGGCGTCAAACATTCTGGCTTTGGTCGCGAAAATGGCCATTACGGAATGGAAGAATACATCCAAGTGAAATTCATCAATTTAAAATATCGTGATTAACACTTGTTAGTAAGGAACTCCTTCGCGGCATGCGGAGGGGTTCTTTTTTACGCGCTTTCCTACCAGTAGGAAAAAAACATATTTGTAAGCGGATTCAGTCGTTTATATAATAAGAGTAAGTTAAGGAAAGGGAGGATACAAAATGAAAAACATTTTACTTATTTGTGGATCAGGGGCTTCAAGTGGTTTTATGGCAGCAGCAATTAGAAAAGCAGCAAAAAAACGCGGGGAACAAGTAACCGTAAAAGCAGCGAGTGAGTCGCAAATTGATGAAAGAATAAATGAAATTGATTACTTATTAATCGGGCCACATTTGGCTTATATGTTAGATGATTTAAAACAAAAAGTTGCCGATAAAGATGTTTTAGTATCAATTATTCCGCAAGCAACATACGGCACGCTTAACGGCGAAAAAGCACTTGATCTCATTTTAAATATGGAGGGATAAAACGATGAACAACAAAGTGATGGATTTTATGACAAACAAATTTGCTCCAAAAGTAAATAAAGTTGTTAAAAATCCTTGGGTATCAGCAATTCAAGATGCAATTATGTCTGCGCTTCCGCTCGTTTTTGTCGGTTCTTTAGTCACCATCGTTTCATTACTTAAAAATTTATTCCCCGGCATGCCTGATTTTTCGATGATAAGCAATTTTTCATTTGGGATGTTCGGTCTAGTCGTAGCATTTTTAATCCCATACTATGTTATGGAGAAAAAAGGCAATAGCAGTCAAAAGTTAATTTCCGGAGCCACTGGACTTGTATTATTTTTAATGTTACTATTTCCAACCATTTCAGCAGATGGTGATGCGGTTTTCATTTTATCTAGATTTGGAGCCACTGGGATGTTTTTATCAATTACAACTGGATTATTCGTTGGCTGTGTAATGAACTTTGCTGCGAAGCGTTCGTTTTTCAGTGAAGATACACCGATTCCTGATTTCGTTGTCGGCTGGTTTAATAGTTTATTACCAATTACGTTTATTCTCATTGTCGGTTGGTTAATTACCGTTCAATTTAACATTGATTTCTTTGAAGTGATTGTTGCAGTATTTAGCCCACTCGCTTCAATTGTACAGTCATATCCAGGTTTTGTGCTTTCGGTATTCATTCCCGCTTTCCTTTATACATTTGGGATTTCTGGGTGGGTGATGATGCCAGCGATTTATCCAGTGTACATGGCTGGACTCGCGGAAAATTCACAAGCCGTTGCAAATGGAGCAAGTGCATCCAATATCGCAACACAAGAAACAGTATACGCATTAATTTCCATCGGTGGAGTAGGAACAACCTTGTCGCTATCCATTATGATGTTGATTTTAAGTAAATCATTACAACTTAAAGCAATCGGAAAAGCCGTCATCGTCCCATCGATTTTTAACATCAACGAACCACTATTCTTCGGGGCACCAATTGCCTTTAACCCATACTTAATGATTCCAACGTGGATCAACGCTTTCCTAGTACCAAGCATCGCCTATTTTGTGATGTCGATGAACTTAGTAAGCATTCCCTCGCAATCATTCTTGCTATGGTACATGCCTTACCCAGTGACATCCTACTTAGCAACACAAGACTTCCGCGCTATCATTGCTTGTTTAGCGATTATCGTCATCACATGGCTCGTATACCTGCCATTCTTCAAAGCATACGATAACTCCCTACTCAAACAAGAAAAACTAGATGCAGTGGAAGCAGATAAAGAAATGGTAACCAATTGATTGGAGGAACTAACATGTCAGAGCAAGACTATGTTGAAGAAACAGATAGTTTAAATGAACTATCGATGAATATTTTAATCCATGCAGGAAACGCTAGAAATGATTTAGTAAAAGGACTGAATCATTTAGAGGAACTAGAATTTAATGAGGCCGAGGAATCCATTGCCGCTGCGAAAAAAGAAATTGTTATTGCGCATAGTCTACAAACAGATACGTTACAACTAGAAGCAACAGGCAACCAAATCCGTTATTCCACACTATTCTGCCATGCACAAGATACACTCATGACAGCCAAAAGTGAAATATTAATCGGCGAGCATATGCTGCGTTTATTCAAGAAAATGACCGAACTAACTAAAAAATAGGAGGTACAAGCATGTTCGAAAATTATCAATTCCCGAAAGACTTCTTATGGGGTGGAGCAATTGCCGCCAATCAAGCAGAAGGCGCATTTAAAGTAGATGGAAAAGGAATTAGTTTAGCAGATTTACACAAATATCATAAAGGGAAAACAAATGATGAAATTAGCGAAGAACAACATAAAGGAGTAAGTTTAGCGGATATTAAAGCAAGCATAGAAGACAAAGTAAATTATTATCCGAAACGTCACGGTATCGATTTTTATCATACTTATCCAGAAGATTTGGCTTTGCTTGCTGAAATGGGCTTTAAAACATTCCGAACTTCACTGGACTGGACACGAATTTTCCCAACTGGCGAAGAAGAGGAACCGAATGAAGCAGGGCTAAAATATTATGACCAACTCATCGACAAAATTATCGAACTTGGAATGGAACCAATCATTACGATTTTACATTATGAAACTCCAGTTGAAATCGTTTTAAAACACGGTGGCTGGCATAATCGCAAAGTCATCGATCTATTTGAAAAATACGGCAAAACTGTACTAGAACGCTACAACAAAAAAGTAAAATATTGGATTGTCATTAACCAAATTAATTTAATCCAATTTGAACCATTCAACTCGACAGCCATTCCATATGATGCGGTAGATGATTATTTATCTGCAACTTACCAAGCAGTCCACAATCAATTTGTTGCTAGCGCGAAAATTTATGAATACGGAAAAGCACTGAATCCTGATTTAATGATTGGTACGATGCTCGCTGATTGTACGGCCTATCCATTCTCATGCGATCCAGATGATATCGTGCTCGCAATGAAACGCAATCGAATGGAATATTTCTTCGCAGACGTGCAATTCCAAGGCGAATATCCGCAATATGCATTGAACTATTTTGCCGAAAATAATATTAATATTGAAATCACAGACGAAGACAAAGCCATTTTGCAAAAAAATACGATGGACTATCTTGCACTTTCCTATTATTATTCGCAAATGGTAGATTCCAAGAAAAACGATTTGGACCCAGCGTCGATTACACCAAATCCACATCTAAAAGCCAATCCGTGGGGCTGGGCAGTCGATCCAAAAGGGCTATATAACGCATTGTCGCAGTACTGGGACAGATACCATAAACCAATTATTATCGCTGAAAATGGTTTCGGCATGTATGACAAATTGGAAAATGGCGAAATCCACGATGATTACCGGATTGATTATTTATCCGCCCATCTAAAAGAAATGAAACGCGCAATGTATGACGGCGTGGAAATCATTGCATACTGCGCTTGGGGCCCAATTGATATCGTTAGTTGTTCTTCCGCGCAAATGGAAAAAAGATATGGTTTCATTTACGTTGATTTAGACAACGAAGGAAACGGCACAGGCAAAAGAATTAAAAAAGATAGCTTTTCATGGTATAAAAAAGTAATAGAGTCTAATGGGGAAGACTTAGAAGCTTAATGTAATAGAGCGCCAGTTGTAGTAGTTGATAGCTAATACAACTGGCTTTCGGTATATAGGGGGAACAGGAAATGGATACGCAAAAAGAAATATTAGCTTATTTGCATAAACAAGAAAATAAGTGGGTTACCTCCAATGAATTAGCAGATTTTTGCGGGTGTACAACACGGACCATTCGCAATAATATTTACAAAATAAACGAAGCAACACCAGGTGTAATTAACTCCGCCAAACAAGGCTATCAAATCAACCCAAACATCCAACCGGAAGTCCAAACAGAAAGTGATGCCGCGGAACGAAAATCCAAACTTTTACTAGAACTCATTAAAAATTCGACAAAAGGCGTTGATTTATTCGACCTCGCGGATATTTTATTTATTTCAGAAGTCACCTTAAAAAAAGACATCCAACAATTAAAAAGCGAACTAAAAGAAGCCGATGTCCAAATCGTCATTGATAAAAACCAAGTAAAACTAATCGGCAAAGAACGCGCCAAAAGAAAATACATGATTTCCTTATTATATGAAGAAGGCGGCTATCGCGAGAGCATCAAAAGCCACATCCAAGAAATGATTGAATTTGTTTCGATCGACAAACTGCAAAACATCGTCAAAGAAGTCCTAGCGAGCGAATCGATTACAACCAATCAATACTCGATGATGAATATCGTGCTGCATTACGCCATTAGCATCGTTCGGATTCAACAAGGCAACACCCTCATCGAAACGCAAAAAACACTCATCCACAAGCACTCCAAAGAATACGAAATCTCGAAAAAAATTGCTGACATTCTTTCCGAAGAATACCAAATCCATTTTTCAGAAGCAGAAACGAAGCAACTAGGACTTTTATATGTCGGTCTGCAAAATGAACAATCCGCCAACGCCAATCAAGCCGAATTAGATCAATTTGTCGATAAAAACATCATCGAGGCACTTAAAATCGTCCTCACAAATGTAGAAGAAACCTACCTGATTGATCTGCAAAACGAGCAACTTTTTATCAAACTAGCTATCCATATTCAAAGTTTATACTATCGTTCTCGCTATAAAGCCTACACAAGAAATTTAAGTTTGCTTGATATTAAAACGTCCTATCCCGTCACATTTGATATCGCTGTTTACATTTCCTCCTTATTACAAGAAAAACTAGCAATTGATTTTAACGAAGACGAAATTTCCTTTATCGCGCTGCATATCGGTTCTTTTTTAGAAAGCGAAAACCGTGATAATATTCGTTTGGAAATTGGCATTTTAGTCGACGATTATCACGATTTAAGAGCAAATATGCTGAAAAAACTACAATCATTATTCGAAAACGAAGCAACTATCAAAGTAATGGAAAACGAGGCGTACGAAGAAGATTTCGATATCATTTTAACGACCAATCGAGATGTCGCCCTTGAAAAAGCAGGTTCGATTTTCATTCACCCGCTACTAACAACAAAAGACATCAAAAAAATCACAAGCCGCATTCGCACTAAAAAGAAAATACTCGAAAATAACATACTCGGACAACAAATCGACCACTACATCGTCCAGTCGCTCTATTCCAACCAAATCGACCCCTCAGAACTAACACCCGCAAAAATCAGAGAACAAATGATTTCTAAAATGGAAAAACAAGCTTTCGTCACAACCGATTTTAAGAAAAAAGTAGAAAAAAGAGAACAAATGGCGCCAACCAGTTTCCCGTCAGGCATCGCTATCCCTCACTCTATCAAAAACGATGCCCTACGCAGTGGCGTTTCCATAATGACATTGCAAGAACCGATTTACTGGAATGACGTCAAAGTAAAAATAATCGCGCTCGTCGCCATCAGCAAAAAAGACGCAAATGAGTTCAATGATTTTTTCGAGAAGTTTGTAGAAATCGTTTCCGAACCAATCAACGCCAAACGATTATCCATGGCAGAAAGCTTCGAAGAGTTCATCCGAAAACTAAAAATGATGATTGAAGAAAGCGAATAAACCTGGCCGTGTATTTATAGTACACGGCTTATTTCGGTTGAAGTAACGAGCAAAGTGCGTTATAATAAAACCATCAAACGAAAAGGAGTGTTATCTTAAGCCAATGAAATTCTAATCCTGTACTATATGAAAAAATGAAGAAAGCTATCCAATTTTTGGGTAGAAACTATTTTTTCGGACGGGATTCGTATGTTCATTTCGCATGATAACTCTAGCTCTAAGCCTTTTTTGGCGTAGCTTCGCGAATTCCTCTCTGAAAATATTCAGGAGGTTATTTTTTATGTCTATAATCGAAATTAATCAATTAAAAATAGAAGTAGGGGACAGAACGCTAGTCGAAATCCCTCATTTACTCGTCCACAAAAAAGCAAGAATTGGCATCATCGGTCAAAACGGTCTTGGAAAAACGACGCTCATGGAAGTAATCGCTGGCGAGAGAGAAGCCACATCAGGCAGCATAACAACACACGGCAAACTCGCTTATATTAAACAACTCCCTAACGAAAAAAGCACCAAAAGCGGCGGCGAAAAAACAAGAAAAGCCATCCAACATGCGATGCGTCAAAATCCAAGTGTTCTCTTAGCAGACGAACCAACGAGCAACCTTGACGTTGACAGCGTAAAACATTTAGAACGCCAATGGAGCGATTTTCACGGTGCGCTACTAATTATCTCGCATGACCGCGCCTTTTTAAACGCCCTTTGCACAGAAATATGGGAAATTAAAAATCAAAATATCCACGTTTATAAAGGGAATTATCAAGCTTATTTAGAACAAAAAGAGCAACAAGAAAATCAAGCCGAACTTGCCTACAAAGAATTTAAAAACAAAAAGAAACAACTAGAAGCATCCCAAAACTATCACGAAATCGAAGCAGGGCGGATTGTTAAACCGGGAAAACGCTTGAACAACAAAGAAGCCAGCGCCTTTAAAGCCGGTAAAGGCACGCAACAAAAGAAACAACATAGTACAATCAAAGCGTTAGAAAAACGAATCGAACGGCTCGGAAATGTCGAAAAACCACATACGACAAAGCCAATTAAAATCATCACCCCAGAAAATCGCATCATCAAAAAAGGCAACACGATACTAAGCGCGAAAGAAACGACCTACAAAATCGCCGGGCGCCAACTTTTTGAAACAAACGCCTTTTCAATCAAAGCGGG
The DNA here is from genome assembly GCF_014224155.1 of Listeria cossartiae subsp. cossartiae. GTDB lineage: Bacteria > Bacillota > Bacilli > Lactobacillales > Listeriaceae > Listeria > Listeria cossartiae. The sequence goes on from NZ_JAASUI010000001.1 coordinate 678,948, forward strand.
TGATAAAGTAGCACTTATCGGTGAAAACGCAAGCGGGAAAACGACCTTTTTAAGAGAAATAATCCAAGAAAACCCAGCACTCACTTGCAATGCTCAAGCTAAAATCGCCTATTTTGACCAAGAACTAAAAGGTCTAGATCTAACCAAAACACTTTTAGAAAACATCACAGAGAAGAGCGTCCAAACTAAACAAGTGAACCGAGAAGTACTCGGAAGCATGCATTTTAAAGAAAGTGACTTGCCTAAAAAAGTAAGCATGCTCTCTGGCGGGGAACGAGTGAAATTACTTCTCAGCATGCTCCTTGTCAGTGATGCCAATTTCCTGATTCTCGATGAACCAACCAATTATTTGGATATCTATGCAATGGAAGCCTTAGAGACATTAATCAAACAGTTTAGCGGAACCGTTTTATTCGTTTCCCATGACAGAACCTTTGTAAAGCAAGTCGCAGAGGAATTGCTCGTCATCGAAAATAACGAAATGACGTTTCATCGTATGACATTTGCAGAATATGAAGAAAGCAAAGCGCCAAGCCGAATCACAGAAGAAGATAAATTGATTTTAGAAATGCGCATGTCCGAAATAGCCGCCAAGCTAATGCAACCGAATTTAAAGCCGGCTGAAAAGGCAATGCTCGAACAAGATTACCAAGAAATTATCACAAAAAGACAACAATTTAGTTAAATTGTTGTCTTTTTATTCAAGCAAAACAAAAAATATAGTCAGTTATCTTTTACTTGATTTCTGCAAAAGATAGGCTTAGAATCAAATAGTTATTAAAAAGAGGACAGAAAGAAGGAATCCCATGTTTAGTCATCTACCGGATTCATTCCTACAAATGAATACCATTTTTATTTCGATTTTGATTGAGGCACTGCCGTTTGTGTTAATTGGTGTTTTTATTGCTGGCTTTATTCAAATGTTTATATCAGAACAATTCATTGCCCGAGTTATCCCGAAAAACAAATTTCTCGCCGTCATTGTTGGCTCGTTTATTGGTATATTTTTCCCTTCCTGCGAATGCGGGATCGTTCCAATCGTTCGTAATTTACTAGCAAAAGGTGTACCGCTTCATGCCGGAATTGCCTTCATGCTCACAGCGCCGATTATTAATCCAGTAGTATTATTTTCGACGTATGTTGCCTTTGGAAGCACCTGGGAAGTTCCGCTGTTGCGTGTTGCTGGAAGCCTAGTCGTCGCGCTCGTTGTCGGAAATATTATCGCTTATTTTTATAAAGGAACAGGCTTGAAAGACCGCTTTTTAAAATATGAAGCTGCTAGTGAAAAAGTAGCCGTTCCAGCTGGAAATCTAGCACTTGCTGGCGGACCTGCGGAAAGTACGACAACTAACTTTCAAGCACTAACAACCGAAGCCGCATCTCATAACGCTCATGCGCACCACCATCATCACGGTGAAGAGCACACACATGCAAAAATGACTTTAAATCAGAAAATCTGGCATACCGTACAGCACGCGGTCGACGAATTTTTTTCCGTCGGTAAGTATCTCGTGTTTGGAGCATTGATTGCCGCTGCGATGCAAACATACATTAAAACATCCACACTCGTGTCAATTGGTCATGGTCCGATTTTATCCATCTTACTTATGATGGTTCTGGCCTTTGTATTATCGCTATGCTCCGAAGCAGATGCCTTTATTGGTGCCTCTTTCCGTAGTGTTTTTTCCACGCAATCGATCGTTGCATTTTTAGTGTTTGGTCCGATGCTCGATATTAAAAATTTAATGATGATGTTAGGAGCATTTAAAGCAAAATTTGTCTTATTAATTGTTACTAGTGTAACGATTGTTGTCTTTTTATACGCCCTAGTAATTTAACCGAAAGTAGGTGAGCAGATGTTTCGCGTATTCATTTTATTTGGATTTGGTTTTTATTTGATGCAGTTACATATTTCTGGTGATATCAGTAAATATATTAATATGAAGTACGCTTATTTATCGTTTTCCGCGATGATTGCCGCATTTTTACTGGCGATTATTCAACTAATTATGGTTTTTCGCGACGAAGATATTGGCGCCAAAACAGAACATATGGGGCATATCCATGACGGTGAAAATACGATTTTGAAAAAAATTATGGTATATGGTTTACTTTCTTACGCCTTAATCGCCGGTTTCCTTTTCCCAGTCGCAACGCTTGATTCAACTATCGTCTCCGCTAAAGGATTCCATTTTCCGAAAAACAATGCTGCTGGTGATGACCCATACGCTCAAAATCAATTTTTACGACCGGATACGAGTGGCTATTTTGGCGAAACGGACTATGAAAAAATGATGGCGAAAGAAAAAGCCGAAATCATCGACCAAAATCCCATCAAAGTCAATGATAGTAATTATTTAATGACGATGGAAATTCTCTACAATTATCCAGGCGAATTTACTGGCAAACAAATCGAATTTACCGGATTTGTCTATAATGATGAAGTCACCAAAGATAATAACTTATTCCTGTTCCGCTTTGGAATTATTCACTGCGTCGCCGATTCAGGTGTGTTCGGAATGCTCGTTCAAATGCCCGAAAAGACCAATTTGAAAAACGATACATGGCTTACCGTAAAAGGAACCATCACCCAAGAATATTATTCACCTTTTAAAATGAATATCCCATCTGTGCAAGTAGAAAGCTATAAAGAAGTAGCAAAACCAAAATCAGTTTATGTCTATCGTAAATATTAAATCGCTACTTGCGGATTTATGCAGCTTGCGTTATCCTTAAATAAAGCTGTTTACGTTTTCACGAATGAATAAAAGGATGGAACATTGAATGAATGATTACAACCACTACTTTCATTTCCCACGAGAAGAATGGCGCAAGTTGGAAGTGAGTAAGGACCAAATATTAACTGCAGAGGAACTGGAAGAAATACGTGGTTTAAATGACCGAATTTCTTTACAAGATATCTCTGAAATCTATTTACCACTAATAAAATTAATTGCGATTCAATACCATGAAGCGATTTTTATTCATGGCGAAAAAATGGAATACTTAAAGAAAAAAGAATCGCGTGCCCCGTTTATCATCGCATTAGCTGGAAGTGTAGCTGTTGGGAAAAGTACGACTGCGCGTGTTTTCAAATTAATGCTTGATCGCTGGTTCTCCAAAACAAGACAAGTAGAGCTTGTAACTACAGATGGTTTTCTCTATCCTAATAAGGTCTTAGAAGAGCGCGGCATCATGGACAAAAAAGGCTTTCCTGAAAGCTACGACCGCGACCGTTTTGCCAAGTTTTTAACCGATTTAAAAGCAAATAAAGAAGATGTCGAAGTACCACTTTATTCGCATTTCACTTATGATGTTTTAGAGGAAACACGGATGATGCACAATCCGGATATCGTTATTATAGAAGGAATCAACGTCCTTCAAGCCGACCAACATGAGAGTCTTTTTCCGAGCGACTTCTTTGATTTCTCCGTTTATATGGATGCCAATGAAGCAGATATTAAGAAATGGTACTTAGAACGTTTCTTCATGCTTCGCGAAACAGCTTTCCAAGATGAAAGCTCCTATTTTCATCCATATACTAAAATCAGCAAACAAGAAGCCGAAACATTTGCACTCGGCGTTTGGGATACAATCAACGGCGTCAACTTAAAAGAAAACATCGAGAAAACAAAATACCGAGCGGACCTAGTGCTTCATAAAGGCACAGATCACCTCATTTCAGACATTTATTTACGCAAATAACCGAATGCAGATAGAAGGAAACTTCTTGATGCGTTCGGTTTTTTCTTTACATTAGAGAAAATCGGAGTACAATGGAAAGTGAGTAATCACTCATTTAAAAAAGGAGGGAAAACAATGTCAGAAATAGCAATTAATGTATCGAATTTAGACGTAAAAATCGGCAAGAAACAAATTTTAGCTGATATGTCACTCGAAATCCAAAAAGGCGAGATATTCGGCTTAATCGGCCCATCCGGCGCGGGCAAAACGACACTTGTTAAAACAATCATCGGTATGGAAAAGGCAACGAGCGGCCAAACCAAAGTTTTAGGAAAAGTAATGCCAAATTTACCGGTCATTAGCAAAATCGGCTACATGGCCCAGTCAGACGCACTCTACACCGATTTAACCGCCAAAGAAAACTTAGATTTTTTCGCTTCCCTTTATTCCATTAAAGGTGCTGCCAAAAAAGACCGAATGGATTATGCGGCCAACCTCGTTAACTTACAACAAGATTTAACTAAAAAGGTGACCAATTATTCGGGCGGGATGAAACGCAGATTATCACTCGCTATTTCTGTACTTGCAGATCCTGACGTCCTTATTTTAGATGAGCCAACAGTCGGAATTGATCCAGAACTAAGAAAAACCATTTGGGAAGAGCTAGCAGATTTGAAAGCAAACGGCAAATGTATCCTTGTAACGACGCACGTGATGGATGAAGCCGAAAAATGCGATCGACTTGCAATGATTAGAAATGGAAAAATAATCGCCGTAGGGACCCCACAGGAGCTCTCAAGTAAAACCACATCCGGTAAACTAGAAGATGCCTTTTTAGAGTTTGGAGGGAAGAACTAATGCGAATACTTGCTATCGTCAAACGAATCGTCAACCAATTTCGCCGTGATAAACGTACACTCGCTCTAATGTTTCTCGCACCACTGCTACTTATCACTTTGCTAACCTACTTATTTGAAGGGGATACAGTCAAACCCGTCGTTGGTGTAAGCGGACTAACTGATTCCATGGTACAAGAACTAAAAGCAAATGACCTCACCATTAAAACCTACGCGGAAAACACTAACGCCACCGATAAAATTAAAGCTGCCGATTTGGACGCATTTTTCCAGCAAAGCGGTGAGAAAATCGAGGTAACATATGAAAATAGTGAACCAAGTCTAAGCAAAGAAATCGGCTTAAAACTGCAAAAAGCATTGATGGCCGAGCAACAAACACAAGCGAAAAACCAAGCAAAAGCAACTGGCGAAGCGCTCGCCAAAGCTGGAATTGACACAAGCACCATCCCAACACTCACACAAAGCCCTGAAAAACTAACGATTTCAACCGATTACGTTTACGGAGACAAGGATACAAGCTTTTTCGACACCATTAGCCCGATTTTCATTGGCTTTTTCGTATTCTTCTTTGTATTTTTAATCGCCGGAATTTCGTTCTTGCGCGAAAGAACAACTGGAACACTCGAGCGACTAATGGCGACACCAATTAAACGGATTGAATTAGAACTAGGATATTTAATCGGCTTTGGGATTTTCGCCTTACTACAGTCCATTTTAGTCGCCGTATTTTCGATTCAAGTACTTGGCATGATGCAAAACGGCTCACTATTCTATGTTTTACTGATTACCTTGACACTCGGAATGGTTTCACTGGCACTAGGAATTTTACTCTCTACTTTTGCGAATAATGAATTCCAAATCGTTCAGTTTATTCCTATCGTTATCGTGCCGCAAGTACTATTTTGTGGGATTTTCCCGCTCGATGGTATGGCGGATTGGCTCGTTTGGATTGCACACATTATGCCACTATACTACGGCGCCAACGCACTAACATCCATCATGGTAAAAGGAGAAGGATTTGCTGCGTTCGCGAATGATTTCTATATTTTACTAGGATTTGTACTTGTATTTGTCGTATTAAATATTTTTGCTTTAAAAAAATACCGGAAAGTTTAACTGGAAAGGAAGAGATACCACGTGGATGCAGAAGGAGATATCATCCGTCAAATGCTTGATTTAACGGAAAAAGAAACCAAGATGAGCGAAAAGCAACGCCGAATTGTTGCAGCTTCCATCGAACTATTTGCTGAAAAAGGCTACGCTGGAACGTCTACAAATGAAATTGCGAAAAAAGCAGGCGTCGCAGAAGGAACCATTTTTAGACATTATAGAACGAAAAAAGATTTATTAATGGCGATTACGATGCCAACGCTCATTGGTGGTGTGATACCATTTTTAGCCCAAAGCTTTGTAAAAGAAGTTTTTGAAAGTGAATATCCGGATTTTCAGTCGTTTATTCGTGAAATTATCGTGAACCGTTTTGAATTTGCCAAAGAAAATGGTAAGGTCATCAAAATTTACTTTATGGAGTTGTTTTATCATGATGAACTGAGAGTGCAATTTTCGGAAATTTTTATGACACATGTAAAAGGGCAATTTGATCAAATGATTGATTTTTATAAAGAACGTGGCGAAATAGTCGATATGCCAAACAGCACGATCATGCGGGCGCTAATCACTAATATAGTTGGTTTTATGCTAACTAGATTTGTCGTCATGCCAGATGCTAATTGGGATGATCCAAAAGAAATTGATGATACCGTTTCGTATATTATGAGAGGGTTAGGCAAATAAAAAATGAGTCCAGATATTCTGGACTCATTTTTTTTATTTACTCGTTGAATCAGTTGATTTTTTCTTGTTGTAGTTGTATTTACTTGGATCTACTTTTTGGAAACCATCAGGAGCGTAGAAACGTAACAAGTCGCCTTGTAATACAGAATCGGAAAGCTCTAATTCTTTCGCTACTTTTTCTTTCGTTTCTTTCATTTCCTGCGTTTCAGTAGCAATTGGTTCACCTGTTTTTTGATTATACATGTTACCACCAATCATCGAGTAATTAGGGGTTATATAATCGCCATTTCGGAATGGAACCAGTTGTTTATGATCTTTAGAAAGTAAATCAGTACCAAATTGCAAGTACTCTTTGTTATCTACACCAAGTAAGTGAAGTAATGTAGGAAGTAGGTCAACTTGGCCACCATATTGTTCTTGAACGCCACCTTGAACACCAGGAACGTGAATCATTAAAGGAACACGCTGCGCTTGGGCATTTTCAAAAGTGTTGTAATCTTTGCCAAGAATTTTCGTCATTGCTTCTTCATGGTTATCGGAAATACCATAATGGTCACCGTACATGATAATGACAGAGTTATCGTAAAGGCCAGATTTCTTCAAGTAATCAACAAAGCTTTTCACAGATTCGTCTAAATAACGAGCTGTTTGGAAATACGTATCTACAGATGAATCGCCAGTCGTTGCCGGAGCAATTGTAGCATCTTTTTCATCAATTGGATAAGGGAAGTGGTTCGTTAGTGTAATAAATTTCGTATAGAACGGCTGTTGTAAGGACGATAGATATTCTTCGGATTCTTTAAAGAATGGTTTATCTTTAAGTCCGTAGTTAGAAACATCTGCTTCGTTCATATCGTAGTAACTAGCATCAAAGAATTTATCGTAACCAAATTGTTTATAAATTTCATCACGATTCCAGAAGCTCTTATAGTTACCGTGGAATACCGCACTAGTATAACCTTGTTGGCCTAAAATAGCAGATGCTGATTCATACGTGTTTTGACCTTTAGTAGTAAAGGCGGAACCTTGAGGCAAGCCGTAAAGCGAGTTCTCAAGGAGCATCTCAGAGTCAGCTGTTTTACCTTGACCAGTTTGGTGGAAGAAGTTTGTAAAGCTTAGCGTATTTTGATCTTTAAAGAAAGAGTTAATAAACGGCGTTACTTCTTCTCCATTTAGTTTGTAATTCACTAGGAATTGTTGGAAGCTTTCTAAGTGAATATAAATGACGTTTTTGCCTTTTGCTTTACCGAAGTATTCCGGGTTTGGCGCGGCATATTTGGATTTAGTATAGTTTAAAACTTCGGTAACATCACTACTATCAGCAAGTGCACGCTGGGTAGATGATTCAGTACTTTTCACTGCGTCATAGATTTGGTAGTTAGTCATACCAAGATATTTAACAATATAGTTTCTATCAAATGTTCTTGTTAGTAGTTGCGGACGATCAATTTCTGCAAGTCCCAAGTTACCAAAGAACATCGCGATACCAAGTGTTAGAACACCAACTACTTTTCTCGCGCGAATGCGGGCTGTTTTGTCTGGTTTTACAAAGCGGAAAGCTAGTAGTGCAATTAAAATAATAATATCCGCGAAGTAAATAATATCGTGCCAGCTGAGTAACGCTGTGATACTACTTCCCATGTCGCCCATGTTTTGCATTTGTTTTGCGTTTAGATTCGGTAGCGTAATAAAATCACTAAAGAATCGATAATAAACAATATTTGCGTAAAGAATGAAACTCATTAAAAAGTCAATAACGATAATCCAAATGAATGAACGACGTCCTTTAGCAAAAAGGGCAAGACCGATAAAGAAAATGGCCCCGCTTAATGGATTAATGAACAGCAAAATTTGCTGCATAAGATTTTCTATGCCAAGTTTAAATTCAAGTTGATATGCAATATACGTTTTTAGCCAATAAAGAATGACGGCTAGAACAAAAAATCCATAATTCTTGCTTAAAAACGTTTGGATTTTTATTTTCCAATCCTTCATGAAACACCTCTCCTACACACTATTTACTCGTTTTATTTGTTGTTTTCCTGAAATGAAAAAAGCAGCTGTACTATGTAAAAAAACAATTTCATACAGCACCCACTTTAACATAATTCTAACACAAGATTAATAAAAGGCAAGCTATAACCTATCCGTCTGAAGTAGGATTTATTAGGAACTAGGCGGATATAACTAGTCAAAAAAGAACCATTTGGAATAGAATTCTGCTAAAATAAAAAGAAAACATTGAGGTAGACAATGAAGACGATTATTACGAAAGATTTTTTCGAAAAGAAGACGACAATTGAACTCGCGAGGGATATTATTGGCATGCGACTTGTGCATCAAACAAATAGTGGCATACTGTCTGGCTTGATTGTAGAAACAGAAGCTTACCTCGGAGCAACTGACATGGCAGCACATAGTTTCCAAAACCTTCGAACGAAAAGAACTGAAGTGATGTTCGAGTCGCCCGGGACCATCTATATGTACCAAATGCATCGCCAAGTCTTGCTTAATTTCATCACCATGCAAAAAGGGATCCCAGAAGCTATTCTCATTCGCGCGATAGAACCCGACGAAGCGTCACGCGCACAAATGCAATACCAACGCCACGGAAAAACTGGTTATGAGCTAACAAACGGCCCTGGAAAATTAACGCAAGCATTAGGATTAAGTATGCAAGATTACGGGAAAACTCTTTTTGATAGTAACATTTGGATAGAAGAAGCAAAAACACCGCATATAATAGAAGCAACTAATCGAATTGGGGTACCTAATAAAGGAATTGCGACCCATTATCCGCTTAGGTTCACAGCGAAAGGAAGTCCATATATTTCTGCTCAGCGAAAAAGTAGTATTTTGCCTCGGATTTGGGAGTAACTTTACAATTTTGTCACAGGTGAAGAAAATACTTCGATCAAGTTGCTAATTTTCTTTGCTTCAAAGGGAGAGCTACTATATAATAAAATAGTTACAAGGAGGAATTATATGTTAAAGAAAACAATAGCAATAATTATTTTAATCATCGGTTTACTATTAATTTTTTCCCCATTCATCAAAAATGGTATCGTGAAATACATGAGTGGACATGAAACAATCGAGCAATATAATGCATCAGATATAAAGAAAAATAATAAAAAAGACGCTACATTTGATTTTGAAAGTGTGCAACTACCATCTATGACGTCTGTTCTTCAAGGAGCAGCAAATTATGATAAAGATGCCGTTGTCGGTGCGATTTCCGTTCCATCTGTGGACGTGAGCCTACTCGTATTCAAAGGAACAAATACAGCTAACTTGCTTGCCGGTGCGACAACTATGCGTTCTGATCAAGTTATGGGTAAAGGTAATTATCCACTCGCGGGACACCATATGCGCAATGAATCGATGCTATTTGGCCCCATCATGAAAGTCAAACAAGGCGACAAGATTTACCTAACGGATCTTGAAAACTTATATGAATACAAAGTTACGGAAACAAAAACAATTGATGAAACAGAAGTAAGCGTTATTGATAATACGAAAGACGCTAGAGTGACACTGATTACATGTGATAAGCCGACCGAAACAACGAAACGATTTGTCGCAGTCGGTGAACTAGAGAAAACCGAAAAACTAACAAAAGAACTAGAGGATAAATATTTCCCTAGTAAATAAAAATAATCCCCACAGAATTTATTCTGCGGGGATATTTTTTATGGAAAGAAAGCGAGGTGTTATAATCACTAATTAAATCATTGTATTCCTTTAGTAATTTTTCTGGCGTTCCTTCTATTGTTTCAATGAAAATGGGATTTTTTAACTCATCTTCAGGAATAGCCTGTTTCTTTTTTGCACGGTCAAGTAGTAACGTCGCTTCTGCTTTGGTGCTAGTCACTTTTTTTACTAAGAAAACAAGGTCATTACTCGTTAATTTTTCTTTTTCTAGTTGCGTTTCATCTTTACTTGCTTGGATGAATGCCTCATAAGTTTTTGTTAAATGGCTATATTGTTTTTCGTAAGCGGCGATATCTAGCTCCGTTACGTTCGTTGCAGCTATTTGTTGATTGCGTAGTTCAGCAATCAGGTTTTCACTAGCCGAAATAAAATTATTTAAAGCTAGGCACGTTAGACTGCCAGATTTTTCCATTTCTTTTGCCGCGAAAGCTTGTTGTGCGGTGTTTAGTTTTTGCATTTCTTCGTTGAATGATTGTATTTCTTTATTCGAATTTTGGATGGAATTGGTTAATTCTTTGTGGAGTGTAGCCGCTTTGGCATAATTATCATCCAAATAACTTTTAGAAGTGAAGTAAGTTTGTAATTCATTTAGTATACGGATTTCATTTGTTATCTCACTGGAAAGTTTTTTGAAATCTTTATCCATGGGAAGTGAAGATGTTTTACTCAAGGAATCTTTCATCGCAATAAGGGCATTGGTTGTTTCAGCGGGATTTCTAATAGGTGTTAAGATATCGTTATTGCTCGGTGTTTTAAAATCACCATTGTCAGCGGAATAACTTTTGAAATAATTCGCTCGTGCGTTTACAAAATCATAGTTAATAGCGTTACTTAGTTTTACATAATCGTTATACTTTACTAGTTCTTCTTTGGCGTATAGACCATTACCTGTTGTGGAATTTTCTTTTTCATCACTACCACAACCAGTCAGTAAGCTAGCGAACAGCGCGATAATGAGTAAACATAGGCCGGACTTTTTAAAATAATTCAATAGTTGATCATCCTCATCTGTAAATTTAAAAAGGTGCTTTCTAAGTGTAGCATTTTTTCTGGATAATTTCTCCTTTTATTGTAAATGTTGTATCATATAAAAGAGGTTTACTTTGAGAAAGGAAGTGCAGTGATGAAACTAACCGTTTTTGGACATTGGGGTGGCTATCCGGTAGCGAATGAGGGAACATCGAGTTATTTGCTGGAGGAAGCTGGATTCAAGCTATTAATTGATGTGGGAGCAAGTGCTGTTTCTATTATGCAAAATTATATTGATCCTGATGATATTGATGCGGCAATTATTTCTCATTACCATCCAGATCATGTAGCAGACGTAGGGATTTTGCAACACATTCGACTACTATCACAAAAAAAGGAAAAACCGCCAGTCTTGCCAATTTATGGGCATAAAGAAGATAAACGTGGCTATTCTTTTTTAGAAATGACAGACGTAACAAAAGCAATCGAGTATAAAGCGGATGACACACTTGAAATTGGACCGTTTAAAGTCACTTTCTTAAAAACTGTTCATCCAGTGCCTTGTTATGCAATGCGGATTGAAGCCGGCGAAAAAGTTTTTGTCTACACCGCAGATAGCGCTTATCAAGACAGTTTTATTCCTTTTGCAAAAAGTGCCGATTTATTAGTAACCGACACAAATTTTTTCCATGAATTAGCAGGGAAAACGAAAGTCCACATGGCAAGCACAGAGGTCGCAAAAATTGCTAAAGAAGCCAATGTGAAATCATTATTACTAAGCCATTTACCAGAAGTTGGCGATTTAGAAGTATTGAAACAAGAAGCAGCAGCCATTTACACCGGAGAAATCGCGCTCGCATCAAAAGGCTTGACGAAAACATTTTAATATAGAAGAAAAGGGGTAGGGGTATGTATTTTGTAGATAATAATAATGAAAAAGATCCTCGTATTAACTTAGCAGTGGAGGAATTTATTTTAACGGAATTGAAGCTAGATGAGCCGGTGCTGTTGTTTTACATCAATAAGCCATCGATTATTATTGGCCGCAATCAAAACACTGTGGAAGAAATTGATACAGAATATGTCGAGAAAAATGACGTTATTGTTGTGCGCAGACTTTCCGGTGGTGGCGCGGTGTATCATGATGAAGGAAACTTGAATTTCAGTTTTATCACAGAAGATGATGGCGAGTCTTTTCATAATTTCGCGAAATTCACGCAACCGATTGTGGAAGCTCTTAAACGTTTAGGCGTAAATGCTGAACTAAAAGGGCGCAATGATTTGTTGATTGATGGTTTCAAAGTGTCCGGAAATGCCCAATTCGCAACGAAAGGCAAAATGTTTTCACACGGGACGTTAATGTACGATTTAAACTTAGATAACGTTGCTGCCTCATTAAAACCACGTAAAGATAAAATCGAATCAAAAGGTATTAAATCTGTTCGAAGTCGTGTAGCGAATATTTCTGATTTTATGGATCAAGACATGACGACCGAAGAATTCCGCGATTTGCTATTACTTTACATTTTTGGTGTGGATAAAGTAGAAGACGTGAAAGAATACAAATTAACAGCAGCAGATTGGGAAAAAATCCACGAAATTTCTGCTAAACGTTATGGCAATTGGGATTGGAATTACGGGAAATCGCCCAAATTTGACTTAACACGCACGAAACGTTTCCCCGTTGGCGCAGTAGATGTTCGCTTAAATGTGCAAAAAGGGATTATTACCGATATCAAGATTTTCGGCGACTTTTTTGGCGTGAAAAATGTAACGGATATCGAAGAGAAATTAGTTAATACAACTTACAAACGGGAAGCTTTGGCTGAGGCTTTGGCGGATATCGAAGTCAAAGAATACTTTGGCAATATTACAAAAGAGGAATTTTTAGATTTACTTTATTAAAAAAAGGAAAGTACGCATGGAGCGTACTTTCCTTTTTTTTATTTGAGATTTTTTCCTGACATCCAACGTTCTAGTCGTTTTCCGACAAACCATAAAATGACGACGGAAAGAGCTAGGATGGCTAGTTTGAGCGGTTGGTGAATTAAGTCGACGAAATCATAGCCGATATAGCTAATCGCAAAAACTTTAATCAACTTTCCACCTACAAGCGCTAATATAAATTGATATACTTTTATTTTAGAAAGACCTGCAACGATATTTACGGCCGAAGATGGTGTAAAAGGCATTACAAGTAAAATGAAAATCGGACTAAAACCGTGTCTATCAATCCATTCCATTACACGTTTGATTTGTTTATGACCCGAAATAAATCGTAAAAATCGGGTCTGCCCAAATTTTCGGGCGAGTAAGAATACACATAAACTACCTGCAATTGCTGCTGTTACTGATATTAAAAAACCGCCGAGTAGTCCGTAGGCATTGACGTTTACTACAACGAATACTATAAATGGTAAAAATGGTAAAAACGCTTCAATAAATGGTAAGAAAAAAGCTAAAAGTGGACCTAAATTCCGATATTCACTTAGCCAATACATTAAGTTATCATAAGAAAAGAAATTCATCATATCCTGCCAAAATGTCATAAGCAAGCCTCCTGTAGTCTTTAACAACATACTTTATTTTCTCACATAAAAATGATAAAGCGCTAATAAAACAGCTTGAATATCGTTAAAATCCTAGTTTTAAACCAGGATTTTAACATTTTTGACGATGAACTTCATTTTCAAAGGAATTATTTTAATTGATAAAGCGTTCCTTCCCCAGATCCATTCATTCCGGGAGCTCCTCCTCGTGTATTTTGAGAAGCACTTGAAGTCGTATCGTCGTCCGTGGAAGAGGAACTGCTCCATTCTGATTGGTCAATTTCGGTACCATTTTCTTGAATCCATTTTACCACATCTGAGTCAGAAGCTTTACTATTTGATGGAAGATAAAAATATTTTATTTCGCCGGATTGAATCATTTGTTTTAGTTGTTTGACGGTAAGTGTTGGGTCTGTCCCGTTGAAGCCACCAAGCGCCATAACTGCTTCTTTCGTTTTGATAATATAGGGCCCAGCTGTCGTTGCGTCCGTTGTGCCAAATAAATACGTTTCGCCAGTATTATTTTTTTGCAAATAACTAATCAAACCACTATCCACAGAAGCATCAGCAAATCCGCCACCACTGGATTGTTTTAATTGCGGTCCAGCTTCCGGCAAAGAACTATTCCCACCGTATAAAATCGGCGTCAAGGACCAATAAGTTGGCGCGATAAGTAAAATCGCTAAGGCAAGCGCCGTTATTTTCGCAGCGAGTTTTGTATGTGATTGTCTAATTGCAATTAGCAAAATAGAAACCGCGAGTGCAGCGATCCCGATAATAGCCGCTAAAATCGGCAAGTAACTAGCTACAAAGAAAGCTTGAAGGGCCCCAGTGAGCGTAATCGTCGTTGGTAATAGAAATTTTTGCCAGTTCTCTTTATCAATGTAGAGACGGAAGAGTGCCACTAGCCCAGCACCACTTAGTACGGCAATTGGTGGAGCTAGCATGATTAAATAATAATGATGGAAAAATCCAGCAATACTGAAGAAGCCAGCGACCGGAACAAGCCATGCTGCCCAGAAAACCATTTCCTTTTGTTTAGAGTTCAATTGATAAATTCGTTTGTTTTCATTTCGGTAAGCAAGGAAAATCGCTAACATACCGATGATAGCCAGCGGTAAAAACCAACTGATTTGATCACCAAGCGCGGTTTGGAATAGACGAAGCGGCCCAGCATTTCCTGTACCAAACATGCCAGTACTACCAGTCATTTTCGACCCTGTCCCGCCATTTGCAGTTTTACTAGGACCGCCAGTTAGTGGCGTACCATTGTTACCTTGTGGGGGAGTTCCACCGCCATCCGCGCCGTCTTGGATATTGCCACTTGGAGGCGTTGGTGGTGTCGCATCACTCGAGTCAGTTGTGTTGTTGCTAGGTGGACCAGCCATTTCCATATTGCCACCGCCATTACCCGTCCCAGTTTCCTGCCCAAGCAGCCGCTCCATGCCGTTATAGCCAAATGCAAGCTCAAGCACCGAATTTGTTTGACTACTACCAACATAAGGCCGTTCTGACGCCGCTGTTTGATCTACCACGACAGCCCATGAAACAGATACGCCAAGCATTAAAATAAGCGCTATGACTAATTGAATAAGCTTTTTTCGCCAACTTAATTTTACTGCAATAAAGTAAAATAGTAAGAATGCTGGAACAACCATAAAAGCTTGAAGCATTTTCACATTAAACCCGACGCCGATCAATCCAAAAGCCAGCAACAACCAGCCAATTTTCGCACGATTAACTGCTTTAAAAAGGAAATAGGTTGCCAGTAATAAAATAAATACCAGAATCGCATCCATATTATTCGTGCGCGTCACTGCTACCGCAATCGGCGTAAGTGCCATGATGAGCGCTGTAATTCTTGCAGCCCAAGCACCAAATCTCGGTTGCACGAGCACATAAAGCAAAATCACCGAACCAACACCTGCTAAAGCTTGCGGCAAAATAACGCTCCAACCATGCACACCAAAAATCAGCGCGCTAATCGCTTGCAACCAAAGCGCGACAGGTGGCTTATCCACCGTAATAAAACCAGCAGGATCAAAAGCTCCGTAAAAAAAGTTATGAAAATTTTGCACCATACTTGTCACGGCAGCTGTATAATAAGGATTTACCGTGTCATCATTCCAAATCCCATAAAAATTAAAAAAGATAGCAATAACAATAATCCCGACAAAATAAAAATCCCAATGTTTTAGCCATTTCTTCATATTCCTCACTTCTTTCCATTAGATAATACCTTTTATTCTAGGGACAAAATATGAAAAAAACGTGAATAAATTTGGAAATAAACGAGATATTTTTTTTTTGGAAAGAAATTTCGGAAAAAGTCTTGTCAAAACTTACATAGAATGGTATTATATAAAAGTTGTTAAAACACTAAGAACTACTTACCGTGCGGGTGTAGTTTAGTGGTAAAACTACAGCCTTCCAAGCTGTTGTCGTGGGTTCGATTCCCATCACCCGCTTTATATTTTTTTATAAATCCTGTTATCAACGCAGTGTTTCGACCTTTTTAAGCGAAGCATTGCGTTTATTTTATTGCCTGAAAATAAGGAGAGAGGGGATGAGGAAAGTGAAGCCAGAAGCGGATTATGCAAGTTTAAAAGAAGAGCTAATTGCCTATGCACATGAAATTGGCATTCAAAAAATTGGTTTCACGACAGCAGACCCTTTTTTATTTTTAAAAGAACGGTTACTGGAAGCCGAGGCATTAGATCTTTTTACGGGGTTTGAGCATCCGGTTATCGATGAGCGGGTTTATCCGGAGCTAATTTTCAAAGAACCACAGTCGATTATCGCGATTGCCCTAGCCTATCCGTCTAAATTAAAAGAAGCACCGGTAAGCAAAAAAGAAGCAAGACGTGGCGTTTTCGCGCGAGCTTCTTGGGGCATCGATTATCATACCGTGTTACGAGAAAAATTAGCGCTACTGGAACAATTTTTAAGCGAAAGGTTACCGGATGTGCGGATGAAATCGATGGTAGATACCGGAGAATTATCGGATGTTGCTGTGGCGGAACGGGCTGGCATTGGTTGGCGCGGGAAAAACACCTTGCTAATAACGCCAGAATACGGCTCTTGGGTCTATTTAGGCGAAATGATAACCAATATACCATTTGAGCCAGATACGCCAGCAAGCGACCTGTGTGGCAGCTGTAACCAATGCGTTAAAGCTTGTCCTACAGGTTCCTTACTAGGTGAGGGTAAAATGAATCCGAAAATTTGTTTAAGCTATCTTACCCAAACAAAAGACTTTCTAGATGAAAAATATCGCGAAGTGTTGCATAATCGTTTGTATGGTTGTGATACTTGTCAGGTTGTTTGTCCTTATAATCGCGGTCATGATTTTCATTTTCACGAAGAAATGGAGCCTGATCCGGAACTTGTTCGCCCGGAATTAAAGCCACTTTTACATATTTCCAATCGTGCTTTCAAAGAGCAGTTTGGTGATATGGCAGGATCGTGGCGTGGCAAGAAGCCAATCCAGCGTAATGCTATTATTATTTTAGCGCGCTACAAAGATAAAACAGCCGTACCAGATTTAATCGACTGCTTGCAAAATGATCCGAGGCCAGTTATCCGCGGAACAGCCGGCTGGGCGCTACGTAAAATCGGCGGAGAAGAAGCCGAAGCCGCTGTCCAAATGGCGCTTCAAACCGAACAAGACGAACAAGTGCTACAAGAATTAACTGCTATACCAAATTAAAAGAAACCAGGTGAAAAGAAATGCCAAATCATATCGTACTATACCAACCAGAAATCCCTGCCAATACCGGAAATATCTCCAGAACATGTGCTGGAACAGATACTTATTTACATTTAATTCGTCCACTTGGTTTTTCAACCGACGATAAAATGCTCAAACGCGCGGGACTCGATTACTGGGATAACGTCAAACTTTCCTATTACGATTCTTTAGATGAATTTTTTGAGAAAAATGCCGGCGGAGAATTTTTCTACATTACCAAATTTGGTCGCCATGTTTATAGCGACGTTGACTATAGCGATCCAAACAAAAATTATTTCTTCGTTTTCGGAAAAGAAACGACTGGTTTGCCAGATGAACTTTTACAAGACAATGAAGAAAACTGTTTACGAATTCCGATGACAGACCATATTCGCTCGTTGAATTTATCGAATACAGCGGCAATTTTAGCTTATGAAGCATTACGTCAGCAAAGTTTCGGCGCGCTTCTACAAGAACCAAATTATGATCGGAAAATATTTCAAGACTAAGGGGGAGTTAGGATGAATCAGGCGATCGATGCGATTCTAGGACATTACTCTGTGCGGAAATTTGAAGATAAAGGCTTAACGGAAGAAGAGTTGAACTTACTTATCAAGAGCGCACAAGCCGCATCTACATCCAGCTTTGTTCAGGCATACTCCATCATTGGAATTACAGATAAAACACTTCGCGAACAAATTTCAGCAATTGCGGGCAACCAACCCTATACCGTACAAACGGGACAATTATTTATTTTCGTGGCCGATTTAGCGCGACATCATGCGATTTTAGAAGAACATCAAGTAAATACAGAAGCACTTGAAACCTCCGAAAAATGGCTTGTATCCGTAATCGATGCTGCGCTTGCCGCCCAAAATATGGCTATCGCTGCAGAATCACTAGGACTTGGCATTTGCTTCATCGGTGGAATTCGCAACAATGTCGAACAAATCACTGAAATTTTGGATTTGCCACCATACACCATGCCGCTATTCGGCTTAACAATTGGTCATCCAGTTGCAGACAGCGAAAAAGCCAAACCAAGATTGCCGCAAGAGTTGGTTTATCACGAAAACACCTATCAAAAAATGAACCCAACTATTTTAGCCGAATACGATGAACAAATAAAAAACTATTATCACGAAAGAACAGCAGGCAAACGCGTCGAAGGCTGGTCCGAACAAATCGCACGAGGACTCGGACGAACAAGCCGACTGGACTTAAAAGCATTTTTAGAAAAGCAACATTTAAATCAAAAATAAAAAGAGCGGTTCGGCACATTGTAATAATGCGTCGAACCACTCTTTTCATTTATTTCTTTTTATTCCTAGCCATTTGAATTAGATTCCAAATAACGAGAATTAAAACGATTACTAGCAAGATATTAATTAATCCACCCGCAATATGGAAAATAATTCCAAGTAACCAAACCGCTAATAAAACAACGATTATTCCCCAAATAATTCCTAACATGTAAAAAACCTCTTTCTGAACTTTTGATTGTACTGTTATATATTCCCGCAAGCCCAGTCTTTAAACATATTAACTATTATTTTTGTGTAATAAACGCTAAAAGTGCCTTCACACCTTCCGTTACCATCCGTTCTGTTTCATCAAAATCGCCAGTATAATAAGGATCCGGAATATCTTTATCTTCTTGCCCAGGAACAAAAGACATCAGCGACCGAATCACTACATCGGGGTTGCTGTTAAGTTCATTTAAATCCGCTAAATTTTGCTGATCCATCCCAATAATAAAATCGGCTTCCTTAAAATCTGCATCGGAAATTTTCCGAGCACGCATCGCCTGATAATCAACACCATGTTTTTTCAAAACAGCTTGCGTTCCGCGATGAGGCGGTTTTCCTAAGTTCCACGTACCCGTCGCAGCAGAATCGATTTCGATTTCATTCGTTAAACCGGCTTCTGCTACTACCTTACGAAAAAGTCCCTCCGCCATTGGTGAACGACAAATATTTCCTAAACACACAAAAACAACTTTAACCAATTGAATTCCTCCTTAGTTCCATTCTTTATATAAAGCAGCACTAGCCTCTTGATTTATTCCATCGCTAGCTCGAAGTATCGCGAAAATCTGCTCCACAAGGTCAGGGGAGAGCTTTCTCCGGAAATAAAGCAATTGATTCTCAAATAAGCTATATGCGACTAAATTATAAGGGATTTCTTGTTTTTTAAATAAGCCAATTAAGGTCTCTAAATACCATTTTTTATCGGGATAATCTTCTAATAACTCTAGCAATTGCTTTGTCTTTTGCACATTACTCGAAGCGAGAATTTGTTCTAATTTTTTTATTGGAAATTGTTCTGCCAAATCGATTGGAAAAGGGCTAAAATATAATGCTTCTAAAAAATCCGTCATATTTTCGGCAACTATAAGTGTTTGTAACGTTTCAAAATCTACGTAAATGATACTTGGCGAGGTCGCATCATCTGGATAAGAAAAGCCAATATAGCGCGATTCATCCCGGTGGAAGTAGACTTGTTTTCCCGCAAGGTCAACATCTTTTTGTTCCGGAATATCCGTTACTAATTCATCCAAGCTAGCCAAATAATAAATTTCAGCAAAATCAAGCCCATAAGAAGTTGGCTCCGTAGTCGGAAATTGATTTTTGCGAATCAATCCGCCATTTTGCTTCAACAGTAATTGTTTATACTCAGAAGGCAAAACCAAACCAAGCTCGGTTTCTTTTTCCTGAATAGTTTGCTCGGTCGCACCTGTTTGCCCATTTTCTACCCAAATAGTCATCGTCTTCAACTCCTCCCTGTATTATCCTAAAAAAAGCAAGTTAGCGCAAATAAAAGAACATAGCTAGGCGGATTTCCTAACTATGCTCCATAAAATTATTTCAAAAGATCTTGATAATAACTATTGCCATTACGCGCATCAAACTTCGCTGTTAAAGCTTCCGTCATTTCCACCAAATCTGCTTCTGTTTCCCGGTCGAAAATAGGATAGGCAGCTTGTAAGAAAATAAGACGGTCTAATCCACCCTCGGCTTGAAGAACGATTTCTAGGTTGGTATCAATGACTTCACGTGCTTTTTCGGTTTGATTAGTAGCTACTAAATACCTAAGTAATTGGCCAAGTGGTGGAATTAAGGAACTTTGTTGTTCTACAAGTGGATAACCTTTATCAAAACATTCTTGTGCCATTTCCGTGTCGCCAAGTGCTAAATAGGTAAGGGACATAATACCGTATGTTAAATGAGGAACCTCTGCGCAGCGCTGTTTTCCTTTAATAATTGGTTTCGCTTTTTTCTTTGCTTGTTCATAATCTTTTACGAAATAATAATAATGTATTTGGTCTTGTCGCTCACAAGCAGGGCAATCATTTAAAAAATCTTCTTTCGTATTGCTCCACTTTTCAAATAGCTCTTTGGCTTTTTCCGCATCACCCATCCGCATTGCCGCAAGGGTACACACTTTATAGTAAGGTCGTAGTGAATAACCTTCTTGTTCGAATTTTACTTTCATATCATTTAAAAGTCCGTCAATTTGCGCTTTCGATACTTCATCAAAAGTCGGGACATGTTCGCTAATCCATTTATACTTCCAAAAAAGATCTTCTGTGTCAATGTAAGCATCACCATCTTCATCTTCCCATTTCTTGATTAACCAGCTAAAAGCCTGTAATTGCTTTTTCGGAAATCCAGCTGTTAAACATGTGTCAATCAACATATCACGTGCTTCAATGCCATCTTCTATATTGTTATACAAATCTGCACCAGCGATAATTCGTTCTAATACTTTTATTTTTTCAGCCGTGTCATCCATTCCCCAAACTGATTCTAAATCATTCAAATAATCCATTTTTCTTCCTCCTATAGCATTTCTAAGATTTTAAGCATATTTTGGTTCATTAATTTCATTTCTTTTCGTTTCAGCGGGTAATGACCTAAGAGTAGGGCTTGAATATAAAGAACATTCACAATGACTGATAATTCATCCACCGTTTTTTCAGAACTGAAAAGCCGTTTAATTAATTCATTATCTAAATTTAAATATAAGTGAGCAAGCGGTGCTGGTTCTTGTTCTTTTTGGATGCTCTCTAAAATATCACTAAATACGGAAGTTGTTTCTTCCACAGCGCGTTCTAGTTCGCGTAACTCTTGTGTTGCCGTAGAATGTATGAAAATAATCGGTAAATCTTTCGGCTCAAAATGTTTGATTAGTACATCGGTGTCAAACTCAGCCATCATACTATTCATTTCTGTCAAAATAGGTTGATAAGCTTGTTCTTCATCCGCTGTCATAGGACGTAATTTATCCGTCATTTCTTCCGGCTGGATTAAAACAAATTCTGTGCCCTCCACAAAGTAACTTAATTGCGCTAAAATTGGCGAGTCGTAGGAATAGCCACCATTAATAAGTGTCATGCCGCTTGATCTCGCAATATCTTTAATTTGTCTAAAATCATCGACCGAGTATGTGTAATAGATGACGTCATTTTTAGCGATAATATCACCTAGTTTTTCTTCGCCATTCAAAGTTCGAACAGGAAGATAAGGATAAATCAATTTTAAAAATGGCGCATCTTCGCTCGCAAGTGCTTTAAAACCAAGATAATGTGTAGCTAATAATTTCATTAGCGCTTCTTCTGGAAGAGTTTCAATTCCTTTTTTCAAAGCAACGCCAAGCTCATCAGCAACACTAGTTAATCGCTCGTTTTTATAAAACGCTTCACGAGAGGCGACAGGTTGAAGCTCATCCGTCCAAATCACGCATTTAGCAAAAAACGACCAATCTGGTAAAATATTATTTGCTTCACTAGTGACATACATATTATTTAAAAATACCGTATTTTTTCGGATAGCATTCATTTGCACAGCATGAGGAATCATATAAGCAATCCCAAACGTTCTTCCTGACTCATTTTCAATTAAGAAATAGTCTTGGAAATGCGTCCCAAGGATATATTCGCCGTACTGAATAATTTGCTCTTTCGAAAGTTTAGATAAGGTTTCTTTATCGGAAAACTGTTTAGTCCAGTTATTTATTTCTTCCTCTAAACCATTTATTTCTACTATTATATTGCTTTCCAAAGAAGCACCATATTTTTTCAATGTATTAATTAAATATTCGACTTCCTCGCATTCCGGATGGTCTTCTAAACCAGCGCGTAATCGTAAATACACTTGGGTGCCAGGTTCGCGAGTATCGGTTTCTATTTTTCGAACGGAATAAGTACCATCCGCTTTTCCACGCCACTCAGTTGTACCGCCGTCTTTTTGGGAAGTAGAAATCATGACAATTTCATCACTCACGATAAAACAAGAAAGTAAGCCAATTCCGAAACGACCGATAAAGTCATTAGAGCGCTCGCCATCAAAGTTTTTTTCGCCTTTAGAAGAATTAGCGATAGTAGCAAGAAAAGCGTGAACTTCTTCTTCTGTTAAACCGATACCGTTATCTTCTAAAATTAATGTTTTTTCGTTAATGTCTCCAGTTAAGGAAGCATGAATTTTACCTTCTAAAGTTGGATCTATTTTTTTTCGGGCGCGAATGGCGTCGGTTGCATTTTGCAACAATTCGCGAATATAAACATCTTTTTCGTCATAAAGGTGGTTAGAAAGAATATCAATCATACCAGCCAAGTTCACCTGAAAGCGGTGAGAATAATTTTCCATAGCTCGGGCCTCCTAGTTGTGTAAATCTCTTTTTTATTCTATCATAAAAGAAGAGAAAAATAATGAGGAAACAGTAATAGATGTTTAAGAAATTTTATCCGTGGTAAATACTTTGTGATGGTTTCCACACTAGACATTGTGATGGAAATAGATTATACTTATTATTAAGAGATAATCATTACAAAATAGGAGGAAGATAATTATGAAAACAATCAACTCAGTAGACACAAAGGAATTTTTGAATCACCAAGTAGCGAATTTAAACGTATTCACAGTAAAAATTCATCAAATTCATTGGTATATGAGAGGCCACAACTTCTTCACTTTACATGAAAAAATGGATGATTTATATAGCGAATTCGGCGAACAAATGGATGAAGTAGCAGAACGTTTACTAGCAATCGGTGGAAGCCCACTATCCACTTTAAAAGAGTTTTTAGAAAATGCGAGCGTGGAAGAAGCTCCTTATACTAAACCAAAAACAATGGATCAATTAATGGAAGACTTAGTTGGTACGCTGGAATTACTTAGAGACGAATATCAACAAGGCATTGAGCTAACTGACAAAGAAGGCGACAATGTAACAAACGATATGCTAATTGCTTTCAAAGCTAGCATCGACAAACATATCTGGATGTTCAAAGCATTCCTAGGAAAAGCACCATTAGAATAAAATAAATCCAAAACTGTGTAGGCTATTTTGCTTACACAGTTTTTTTGCGCTACATCTGTTATAGTACAATGTTCTTATTTTTCGTTTGTTTTAACACAATGTGGTTTGAAGCATCATAGAAAGAGGTATATTATCTTCATAACAAAAGCAGAAAAAATGAAATTCACTGTTAAATCTGCTATTCTTGAATAATAAGCATTAGGCACAAAAAATGGAAACGAGGAGTGAAAAGTATGAATATCGAGGTAACGGACCAAGCAAATAAATGGTTTCATGATGAATTTGATGTCGCTAATGGTAATGGAATTCGACTTTTTGCCAAGTATGGTGGTTCAAACAGTTCCTTGCATCCTGGTTTCTCTATCGGTTTAACTGCCGAAAAACCGCAAGAAGCAGCAGTCGCTGAGAAAAAAGAAGACTTAATTTTCTTCATTGAAGATCATGATTATTGGTATTTCAAAGACCACGACTGGAAAATCGACTATGAGCCAAAAACGGAAGAAGTATCCTTTTCCTTTAAAGAAAAAGTGAAATGAATCCAACATAAATGACCGCGTGTAATCAATTTGATTCCAGGCGGTTTTGTTTTAAAAACTTTACTGTTTCGCCTTCCTTTGCTATTCTACTAAGAGAGCAGGAGGAGAAAGATGACAAAAAAATTAGTAGTATGTATAAGTTTAATCGCGATTATTTTAAGCGGTTGTAGTTTTTCAGAATCACCAACAAAAACATCCAATATCACCGAAAAAACTCTAAATGGTGCAAGTTTTACCTTTTTCGATGTTGGCCAAGGGGATAGCACATTAATCCAGGCAGAGGATGGCACGACGATTTTAATTGATACCGGCCGGCAAGATGATGACCGGATTTTGACGTATTTAAAAGAAGCAAATATCAAGAAAATCGATTTGCTCTTGCTAACCCACCCACACGCAGACCATATTGGGAATGCTGACAAAGTAATTGCTACATATAAACCAAAGGAAATTTGGATGGACGGACTAACTTTTTCCAGTAGCATTTATGAAAAAGTAATCGATGCAGCACTAGCTTCAGATGCGAAATATAAAGAGCCAAGACGCGGCGAAAAAGCCACTTTTGGACCATTTAATATAGAAGTTCTCAGCCCTGATAAATTGGAAAACGAAGCGAATAACGATTCTATCGCAATAAAAATGACTTATAAAGACATTTCCGCAATTTTCACAGGCGATGCCGAAAAAGGTCGTGAAAGAGAAATGGTCGATAGTGGCGCCAATTTAGAAGCAGATATTTTAGACTTAGGGCACCACGGCTCATCGACATCTAATCAGCCATTTTTCTTAGATAAAGTAAAACCGCAAGTGGCAGTTTACTCCGCTGAGAAAGCAAATAGTTATGGACATCCTCATGTGGAAGTACTAGAATGGCTGAAAGAGCGCGATATTAAAACATACGGAACCGATGTAAACGGAACAGTTATTATCGAAACTGATGGCGAAAAAATTCATGTTCAAACGGAAAAAGAAGGTACCCCAAAATCAGGTAGCAGCTACGGTAAAGAGCGGAGTACTCAAAAAACCGAAGATGCTAGCTCCAAAGAATTACCGAAAAGTATTAATTTAAATACAGCTTCTAGTGAAGACTTACAACTATTACCACTTATTGGACCCGCGCTTGCAGATAAAATTATTGCAGGACGACCATATCAATCCATAGATGACTTAAAAAAAATTAACGGCATTGGCGATGGCATTGTGCGCCAAATTAAAGAACAAGGCATTGCCGTAACAAAGTAGGTGATTAGGGTGAAAAAAGCAATTTTAGATCGGATAGAAGATGGAAAAGCAGTTTTTCTACTAGAACCTGACCACAAAGAATGGCTCTTAGACCAAGAAAAGCTTGATTCAGCCATAAAAGAAGGGGATGTTGTTACTATTTCAGAAACAAACGAAATAGTAAAACAGCCCCAAGAAACAGACGAAATGAAAAAACGGATTGCGGAAAAGCTAGAGAAACTAAGAGAAAGAAACTGAGAAAAACTTTTTTAAACTCTCATGAAATTATCATCTTTCTTTCAGCACATTCTTTTTTTGAAAAGTTATTATATGTATAAGCTAACAACAAGCAAAACATTTTCATTTCTTTCCCTTTTTAGAATGAAAATCCCAAACTCCCTTTTAGCTAGTGCGGTTTACTCCCTTTTTCCGCACTAGTTTTTTTGTGCGTAAAAATCACTTTTTCGGCGGGAAGAGGAATTTATTGCGTCCAGCATCTAGGCCGCAATACAACATAATTAGCGTAATACCGATTAAAACATACAATGTTGGTTGCCAACTACCAAGCGTATCGTGTAATGTCCCAAATAATATCGGACCGGAAGCAGCAAATAAGTAACCAATCGATTGCGCCATTCCAGATAAATCCGCTGATTCAGTCGCGCTTGTTGTTCGCAAATTAAAGAACATCATCGAAAGACTAAACGACATCCCCGAACCAATCCCATATAAAATAATCGCAGTTGACAAAATCGCCACACTACCGGAAGCGAACATGATTCCAAAAATCCCAATCAAAAATAACGAAACCGAAATACCCACAAGTAGCTGCTGATTTTTCATTCGTCCAGCAATAATTGGAATAATAAACGTAATCGGCATAACAGCAAACTGCATCAATGAAAGCATCAGACCACTAGAAGTACTAGATAATCCTTGATCCGCTAAAATATTCGGCAACCAAGCAATCGAAATATAATAAATCGCCGACTGTGAACCCATAAATAACGAAATTTTCCAAGCTAGTGGCGATTTCCAAACCGAAGTAGTAACCAAATGCGTCGCGACTTTCTCTGTGCTACGCTGATTAAATTTCAACTGCGGCAGCCAAATAACTAATGCTAAAACTGCCAGCATTGCCCAAAAAACCATACTTCCATGCCAGCTAAAACGATTATTCATCGCGATTGGAACCGTTAATCCAGCCGCAAGTGCCGCACATAAATTCATCGAAATCGAGTAAATCCCAGTCATCAATCCCAATTTAAACGGAAATTCCTTCTTAATTAAACTAGGCAAAATAACATTCCCGACCGCAATCGCAAGCCCAATTAGAAATGTCCCAGCAAATAAATTAAGTTCGCCACCAAACGGTCGAAGCAAACTACCAATCACCAGCGTCAAAAGCGCCACAAAAATTAATACTTCCATACCAAGCGCTCGACTTAGTTTCGAAACGAACGGTGAAAGCCCCGCAAAAGCAAGGAGTGGAATCGTCGTGAGCAACCCAGCCATCGTATTCGTCAAATGTAAATCGCTTTGAATCATTCCAAGTAGCGGACCAACAGAAGTGATAGGCGTCCGCAAATTCGCCGCAATTAAAATAATTCCTATAATAAGCATCACCTTACTCGAACGCGTAAGGATTTTTTTATTGGTTAAATCTGAATTCATTTATTTTCTCCATTCTTGGCAGCAATTCGTTTGAAAAGAGTAATATACTCTGTAACTTCATTTGCCGCTTGTTCTTTGTTTCGTTTTTCGATAGCTGATACAAGTGTCGCATGCCCACCATGTTGATTGGCTGCTGGGTCCATTTCCGTCGTACTTGTAATCGAAAATTGTATTTCTTCTAAAATATTTCCATACATATCCAACAACAAATCATTATGAGCCGCCTTCACAATCGCTAAATGAAGCGCGGAATCTGCCTTCACAAAAGCTGCCACATCATTGTTTTCATTCGCTACATGACACAGCTGCCGATATTTTTCCATTGTCTCTAAATCTGCTTTCGTGCGTCGTTCACAAGCTAGAATAACAGCTTCCCGGTCAAGCGCATGCCGAATTTCAAGGATTTCTTGAACAGACGATTCGCGAACGCGTTTTTGCATAATCGCATGTAACTCACTATTATTTCGAACAAAAGTGCCGTCACCTTGCTTTGTTTCCAGCAAACCAATATGCGCCAAGGCCCGAATAGCTTCACGTAGCGTGTTGCGACTGATGCCAAACTCCGCCATCAAGTCAGCTTCTTTCGGAATACGTTCCCCAATTTTCCAAGTACCACTCGTGATTTCAGCCTTTATTTGATCGTAAACTTGTTCTGCCAGTGATTTTCGTTCAATTTTTTCTACCATGTTGTCACTCCATTTCTAAAGGTAGGATGATTGGTTCTATTTTACAGAAGAATCGTTTTTTTGTAAACCTTATTTTACTAATTTGTGATAAAATGAAGGAAGAAAAGGGCAGGTGACGAAATGAATTGGTTAGAGAAGCTAAAAGAAAATGACACGGCCAGACGGGTGCTAGTGTTTATCCTGCTAGGCATCGTTTTATATTTACTCAGAAGCATGATTGATTTAATATTACTAACTTTCATTTTTGCATTTTTAGTGACACGATTAGAGAATGTTATTTTAAAAAGAATACGAATACCACGAAAATTAATTGTGATTGTTTTGTATTCGTTAGTAGCAATATTTTTATATATTGCGATTGTCCATTTTTTACCGATTTTAATTGATCAAATTTCCCAATTAGTAGATTCACTTGTAAAAATCTATAATAATCCTAGTGATAATACGATTGTGCAGTGGATTGTTGGGTTTTTAAAAGAATCTAACATTCAAAAATATTTACAAGCTGGCGTTGATTTTATTATTGCGTCACTTTCTGGCATCGGGTCGGTTGGATTATCCTTCTTTTTAGCGTTAATCCTCAGCTTGTTTTTCTCCTTGGAAAAAGAGCGGGTGACATCTTTTACCGGACAATTTATGACGAGTAAAGTTGGTTTTATTTTTAAAGAAGCAGCATTTTTTGGAAAGAAATTTGTGGCGACTTTCGGGGTTGTTTTAGAAGCTCAATTAATGATTGCATTAGTAAATACGGTCATCACAACGATAGCTTTATATTTGATGGATTTCCCGCAGTTGCTTAGTTTATCGATTATGGTGTTTGTACTTGGATTAATTCCTGTTGCTGGGGTGATTATTTCCTGTATTCCGCTAGTACTCATAGCTTATACTGTCGGCGGATTCCAAGATGTTGTTTATATTTTAATTACAGTTGTGATCGTCCACGCGATTGAAACGTATATCTTAAATCCAAAACTAATGTCATCTAAAACGAACTTACCAGTATTTTATACATTTATTATTTTGATTTTCTCAGAAACGTTCTTTGGCGTGTGGGGACTGATTGTCGGAATCCCAGTCTTCGTATTCTTACTAGATATTTTGGAAGTGAGAAATGCCGATGATTTAAAGAAACGAACCATATTTGGGCGCAAGAAAAAAGTAGATTAGGCAATAAGCTTAATCTACTTTTTCTTTACCCCATAAAAAGCTGGCTACTTCCTCATCGACGTCCGTGTTTTCGTGGAGTTTACTATGAGCGGCGTTCTTTCCAGTGAAGGTTTTTTCTTTATAACTCTCTGCTTGACCTTCGAAAATGAACTTGCCGGATAATGCACTCGCGACAGAAACACTGCCGTCACTTTTCGTTCCATCTAAAGTATCTCCTGCAATATTCAGCACACGTAAATGAGTAGGGATTTTTTGTTTGTTTTTCATAAATTCGCTATAACGGTCGGAGGATTGCTTGGGCCCTTTATCTGTAAGGTCATAGGCCGTAACGCCATCGTCTCCAATAACTAATCCATTAAGCGGTGATCCGATTAAAACAAGTTTTTCAAGAATAGGGTAGGCTTTGTCACTACCGACTTTTTCAATGTAACTTGTTAAACTGACGCCACCCATGGAATGACCAACTGCGTAAACTTTCTCGATATGATAATTATTTTTTAACTCTTTCATCACATTTTGAATCCACTGTGCTTGATTATCCATCGAACTCTTATTATCTTCAAAAATAACTTGAATGGTTGGGTTATTGCTAAATTTATCGTAGTTACCGTCTGTGCTTACTGTTCCGTCTGCTGCTACAGTCATTACGAGCGATTTTGTCACATCGCCCTCATCGGCAAGGCGGTTAATCATTCCGCCAAATGAATTCGCGGTTCCAGAATAGCCATGGACAAAAAGCGTAGGAATCGC